>CAZWYY010000039.1:0-38494 GCA_964638895.1 uncultured Spirochaetaceae bacterium
ATATGCTTACGTATGAGCCCTCCCTTGGGTACACGCTTCTGTCCACTAATTAAAGGTTTCGGAAAACCATACGTATTTAAGGATCTGGGCTTCCACGTAATCCCGGGACAATTCCAGAGAGTACAAGGGAACCGACAGGTATTGCATAACCGGCTGCCATTCGAACTCGAGATAAAGCCCGGTTTCCGGAACCCCGCGCGATTCCGCCTCACACGACACGGTATAGGTGTATCCCATCTTCGGGAAGAAGCGGCAGGATTCCCACTTCGTATGCTTGTCTATTTTTTCGAGGCTGATGACGTCCCTTGTATGGTTCATGTTCCTGTCCAGCTCCCGGACCGTAAGCCGGCTGATATGTTCATCCGGATTATTAAGTGCCAGCCGGGGACGGGCTGTTTCGATAAGCGGATTTCTCAGAAGATAAGGTTGAGAGGTCAACCGGTATTTCCCGTTTTCCAGTAATTCCGGTTCGGCCTTCCGGCTCGCGTCCAGTACAACCAGGTCGCCGGGAAACTCCGCATAATCCGGATTGGGATAACGGCCGACCATCTTGGACAAAATGGCGGCCGGCCACCCCCATCCCTGGTAGGTGTACGCCTGCGGCTCGTAAAAGTGGAAGGTGTACATAATGTTCGCGTCGTCCACGGGGACGAAATTGAGAGGCCCGCGCGCGTACAAGATCCAATCCCAGTCGATTACGAGGAGCCGCTCAACGATGATCAGGTGGTTCGCGTCCTCGCCGCGAATGGCGGCGACGATGTCCTGCGCCAGCGCCTCCCAATCGTCCTTATGGAACCCGGCGGGAGGCCTGGGTTCGTTGAGGATGTCGTAGCCGGCGATGGTCGTCTCGTTGCTGTAACGCCGGGCGATCCTCTTCCACAAGTCGAGGAGCTTTTCCCGGTTGCGCTTGTCCATCCACAGCCTGCCCCCCTTGCCCTCGGATTGAAATCCGCCCGGCGGAATATGCATGTTCAGGATTAAAAGAATATTATTCGCTTTGGCCCATTTGATATTGGTATCGATCCATTTAAAACCGTCTTCCGCGACAAACCAGTGTTCGTTCATATAAAACCGCACGCAGTTCGCCCCCCAACCGGCGATCCGGGCGTAATCTTTTTCTGCGTGATGGGTAAGGGGAATCTTATTATTGTACCATACCTGGTTCCCGAAACAGATACCTTTTAGATAAAGAGGTTTACCCTTCAGTGCCAGCTCCCGGCCGTGCGCCTTGACAAAATCGGAGTAGACGATTTTACCGGTATGCCCCGTTCCGGGCAGGTTGGCGAAGGAATCCGTGAATGATTCCAGAATTGCTTTGGCAATGGCCGGATGATTCTCCGGTATCGGTTGGTAGGTCGAGCACATGCAAACAACACAGCAGATAAATAATAAGGCACAGAAGCGAAACCGATAAACCATCATACCCTCCTTTGCTTCTCGCATTGCATATCAGTTTAAATATAAGCTCTATTGCGTTTTGTGTACCGTTGGTAATCAGTATCTCATCGGCCGACAGTAAAATACCATGCCGGCGCATCTGATCCGCGATAGATTCCCGAAGAGGCCCGTAGCCTTGGGGGTCTCCGTAACCAAGCATGTCCCGGCCGTTTGTCCTGAGTATACCGGTTATACAGGATTTAAAATCGTCAACGGGCATTAACGCCGGATCAGGCGACAAGGAGAAAAAGTCGATTCGGTTTTCCCCGGCTTTTCCCGCTTTATGCCGCCCAGTCGAGTCTATTAATGCGCGGCTTTCCGCCGTGCAAATCTTATCCCAATTCACTATTTCCTTCCGCTGTTCCCTCCGGGGTAATACCGGGTGAACCCTTTTTCTGACCGTTGTGTATGATCCCGGGCTGCTTTCCGTGTAACCGCGGGCCCACAGTTCCTCGTAGGCTTTTACCACCGTGGTCCTGTGCACGTCGAGTTTAAACACCAGGACGCGGGTGGACGGAAGTTTATCGCCGGGTTTTAACGTGTTTTCATCTATCATTGCCTTGATCCGGTTGAAAATCTGCTTGAAAAGCGGTGTTTTTTGATCATGATCAAGATATAATAAAAGCATGGACTTATGCCTCCATAGTATGTTCAATAAATGTAAGGGAAAATCAGTCTACTTGCAACAGCCAATCTTCAATAAAATTGAGCATACCAATTTTACTCTCCATTTAATTTGAAGAAGTAATTCCGGTTGTTATATAATGAATACAGAATGTGTTAATAACAAACTATCCCCGGTGCGATCAGGGTTCGTGCCGGGATTATGGAGAAGAGTCATGGATGTTCGTGCAAAAATCAGGGTAACATACCTTTTACCGGTGTTAGTTTTGGCTTTGTCCGCAGGCATCGTTGCCGGTCCATCCGCGGAGTCGTCATCCGGCGCGGGTTTCGGCGAGCCGCTTTCGGTGTTAACGGCTAAGCAAGAGATATCCGAAATCAACCGGGCCTATTTCCGTTACCTGGACCTACTAGCGGAGTTCAATCAGAACAAACTGGAGTACTTCAGGCGCGGCCTGGGCTGGCAGAACGGCGCGTATTACGGTTTTGAATCCGGCAGATACGGGCTCTATTTCAGCAAAGACCAGATGGGTATCAAGGAATATGACAAACAGGGCGGGATGATCACGGCGCTTTACCTCAATCTGGACAAGGAGGTGCAGTACGCCACCCTGGACAGCCCAGGGAACTATAAAATGGGGCTGGGACTGAAAAACGGATCTTTGCACTGGTTGGAATGGAGGTTCGCGGACGGCTCCGCCCTTACCGTGAGCAAGGATTTAATCCGGGTCTCTTTCGCGGACAACGCGTATTATTATATGCTCTATAATAATAACGACGAGCCGACCCTCTCCCTAAGCCCCGCGCTTTCCCGTTTTCTATTTTCCGGTGGAGATCGGCGGGGCGGCGGCTCGCAGACCGCGGCCGACAACAGCGCCCCGGACCGTGCCAAGCGGATCCTAAACCTTATAGATGATGATTATCCCAATCTCTATTTTACCAGGATACTAAAGCAAGCCCTTAAAAGCGGGATTGATATCAGGGACCGGGACGCGCTGGCTTACTTCTGTGTAAGCTGGTTTCGAGGTTCCGTGGGCCTGGGCGCGTTGCCCGTAAACGTGCTGCTTAAAAAAGCGGCGCAGAATCACGCGGATTATCTGATCGCCAACGGCGTGGTAAAAAAAATGTTGGCCTGGGATGTAAAAAAAATCAACATAAACGATTACCTGGAACTGCATAACGAGATCGCGGGGAAAAAGCTGTTTACCGGTCAGCATGTTCCCGACCGCACGGAATATACGGGGTACGGCCGTAACGCCTCCGAGACCGCGAACCTCTCCCGCACCGACCCGCTTTCCAGCATGATCGGCTGGTTCCATTCCATTTATCACCGCCGGCCGTTTATCGATATCCGGGCCATAGCATTCGGCTATGCCCAAAGCATAAACGCCGAAAAGCCGGACGGAGACGACAGAGGTCTTATAGAAAGCGCGGACATCGCCAACTGGGGGTACGACTGGCGGACGAAGAGTGAGCGGATCTATTTTTATCCGGCCAGGGATGAGAAACTTGTGCCGTATGCCTGGGCGGCTTATGAGGCCCCCGATCCCTTTCCGGGGGACGCGGGCTCTACGGGTCCGCCCATCAGCGCCTCTTTTACTTCGGAAGACTACCGGGGCGGCAGCCTTACTTTGTTCGATGAATATGGAAAGCAGGTGCCCTGTCTGAGCACCGATGTGCTGCCGGCGGGGAATAATTTTATCGAGATCACGCCCGCCGATCCCCTGCGGCCCGGCGGACGCTACACGGTCCGTTTTGATTATAAGGGCGGCAGCATCAGCTACGATTTTTTTACCGCGCCGCTTAATCCCGCCGAGACCGAAATCAATGGATTTGTCGGCGAACTGTGCCGGAGTTTTGACCTGCGCGACCCGGAATTTGACGTTCGGGCAGCGGTGGCACTGGGTAAGAAAAAGGGCGCGTTGGAGGTAAAGGGCACGGGCGGGCAAAAGACGGTGTTCGACGAGAAATACGGCTTTTCCGTTTCCGTACCAGACGGTTGGGAGGTTGTGATGCAGCGGGACTGGCAGGAGGTGCTGCTGAAGAAATCGTATTACAGCATCAATCTGTTTTTATACGCCAAGGGCCGTGAGGCCACGCCGCAGAGCGTCATGCAAAACCTCGGTAAAAATGTCGAATATAAACGTTTAGGCACCCAAACCGCGCGCAGCGCGGAGCTTGAAGGCTACAGGGCCGAGTATTCGTGGAAATATGACAACAAGGTGATTCATTACTATTGTGTCTTCGGCGACTATGCCCTGGGAATCTACGGCTATGGGGTTACGGATTTCGAGATGAGGCAGGTATTCGAATCGTTTAAAAGTGCCGAATGAAGCGCGCTTGCAGTGGAAACTCCGATTATCCTTTCTTTGGCCGCACCGGCAGGTATATCTCCGTGCGACGCCTTACTGTCAGCTCGGCACGCCCTCAGCGGCCCACACCTCACTCAGGTCATCGGGCGCCTTGATGAAATCCGGCTTTTCATAGATCCGTGTTATTGTATTATGATTCCTGCCGGGATGAACAGACAGGACGGCAAGTTCGTCGAGACGGGCCAGTTCGGTATCCGTAAGGTCTTTCACCTCTTTGGCCTTGACCCCGGCCCAGAAATCCCAAGGAAGCATGGGCAACTTGTTAAGCGCCCCGATATCCAGCAGGAAATTACTTTTGACATAGTCGATTCCCCACCAGTCAAGCATCCCGAAAAGAGACGGATCGATTTTATGCTCCCGGCACTGGAGCCAGGCCCTGCCGCCGAAAATGAACTGTTCCTCCGGCATATCGGCCGGATCAAATCCAATATGCAGTTTTTCAACCTGCAGCTCATCAAGCTGTGCGTCCGTCATAACCCAGCGCCTCTGTGCGCCGTCCCAGTACTCACAGATCCAATGATCGATATATTTTCCCTGCTCAAAGTAACAGGCAAATCCGCAGCGCGGTCGCGCGGGCGTACCTTTATGCCGCAGTAAAGAACATAAGAAAACAGCATAGTCACGGCAGGTGCCCGTAAGATGATGTTCATACGCGGTTTGCCTGTTAAGGATTTTATACCCCGATTCCCGTAGATGGCGCAGTTTTTCGTTCATACTTCTCAGGTTTGCCTCCCGCCAGCTTTGTTCCGTCTGGGTAAGTCCGTATGCCGGCAGCCAATGCAGGTGCACCAGGCAGTTTTGTACGATAAGCCGCAGTTTGCGCGGATCTTCCGGCAGGCTTGTCAACATTGACAGGTATGGGCCCGGATCACTCATTAGACCGTGTTCCCGGTAGTAATCTAAAACGCTTTTGGTCATAGTTACCTCCTTATAACCGGAATATACAATGATCTTGTTTTTGTTTCTTGATTTTTTATGCGGAGATATGAAAGTATGGCGAAGCAAACCCATACAGTAGTATAGATACTTACAATTTAGTTAAGCATATGCTATAGTATAATGATATGAAAGTAGATCGCGGCATTACCTATCTGGGCAAAATGCCGGAAAACGATTATGGGTACGTTAATTTATCTCCGGCGGAAAGGATGTCCCTCATGTGGGAGCTTACCGCTGAAATCTGGTCACTTGGTCAATCCGCTTATGTTAAACGAAGATTACAAAGAAATATTACAAATCTTATTAGAAAGTGAGGTCAAATTCCTCATCGTGGGCGCCTATGCTTTAGGTGTTCACGGCTATCCGCGGGCTACCGGTGATATCGATATATGGGTGGAGGCGTCAAGCCGTAATTCAAAAAAAATATATTCAGCGTTACTCAAGTTTGGTTCTCCTATGGATGATATTACTGAAAAAACGTTTGAGGAAAATGAAATAGTCTTTCAGATAGGTGTAGCGCCTCGTCGAATTGATATAATAACACATATAGATGGTATCAACTTTATAGATGCCTATCGGAGAAAAAAGCTGGTTGAGATTGATGATTTACGAATTCCCTTCATCTCTAAGGCCGATCTTATTAAAAATAAAGAATCAACCGGTCGGGAAAAAGACTTGCTGGATGCTCGTTATTTAAGACAAAATTAAACACGTGCCCCCTGAATTAAAATCAGCCGCCGTAAATGCAATATTCTTGACATCAGGTATTACAAAGTATTATATTATTACAAAGTATTACCAAGGACCCGGAAAATGAACGAACATAAAAAAGAAGAAGTAATCACCTTCAAGGTGGATGAATCCCTGGCCAGGGTGCTGAAAGGCATCCCCAACCGCAGTGAGTTTATCCGCAGCGCCGTATTAAACGCGCTTGACAACAGTTGCCCGCTGTGCAAGGGATTGGGGACCTTCACCCCGGAACAATGGAAGCATTGGGACGCCTTCAGCCGCGAGCATCCGCTTGAGGAGTGTGATGACTGCCATACCCTGCGCCTGGTCTGTAAGCATGAACAGGAGGAATCCCATGATGAACATTAAAGCGTGGGCCGCGCCGGTTTTTATCTCCCTGCTGTTGTTACTTTCCTGCAGCGGTGAGCGGACCTCAGAGAAACTCCAGGTTGTAGCGGGCATTACGCCCCAGAAGTATATTCTGGACCGCCTGGGCGGCGATTACCTGGATGTAAGCGTGTTGGTGGCTCCCGGGGAAGATCCCCATATGTACAACGCCACACCGCGACAGATGGACAGGCTGTTAAGCGCCGGGGCGTTTTTTGTTAGCGGCCTGGAATTTGAGGATGTATTGGTCAACAAGCTTAAACCCCAACTGCAGGGGGTGCTGCTGATAAATACCATACAGGATATCAAACTCCGGACGTTTAAGGACGTGGTGGACGCAGGGAATAACCCCGGTGACACCCACGGGCACGGCATAGAAGACCCCCATACCTGGCTTGACCCTCTGCTTTTTGCCCGGCAGGCTAAAACCATAAGCGACGCTTTGTGTGAGTTGGACCCCGCTCATGCCGGTGCGTACAGGAAAAATTATGAGATCTTATCTCGTGAACTTAAGGCCCTGAATGAAAAGATCGCCATGTTGCTTCTCCCGGTGAAGGGCGGGATCATGTTCGTATACCACCCGGCGTTCGGGTATTTTGCCGACGCCTACGGCCTGGTCCAGGTGGCCGTGGAGGCCGAGGGTAAAAACACCGGTACGGCGGAGCTGGAACGGACCATAGGATTCATAAAACAGAAGGGGGTGAAGGTCATTTTTTCCCAGCCGCAGAACCCGGAGTCAAGCGTGCGCTCTTTGGCCGAGGCTTTGAATCTGAAAATTGTGGTATTGGACCCCCTGGCGTATGATTACCCGAAAAACCTGCTTGCCATGGCAGCGGAAATCAAGCAGGCGCTGGAATAACCGGAAAAACCTGATGAAAAAAAATACGGTAGTATCTTTTAAACATGTATCGTTCTCGTATAACAGCCACGCGGTGTTCAATGACGTGAATCTGGCGATAGAGCAGGGCGGTTTTATTTCGGTTATCGGTCCCAACGGCGGTGGCAAGACCACCCTGCTGCGGCTTATCCTGGGTTTGGTAAAACCGCAGCGCGGCCGGATACAGGTTTTCGGTACCCTTCCGCAGAAGGCCCGCATGCAAATCGGGTATGTGGCACAGTACTCCACCTTCGACGAGCTTTTTCCCGTCACCGCGCTTGAGGTCGTACTTATGGGCAGGCTGGGCGCAAGTATTACGGGAAGGTATAACGGCCGTGACCGTGAACGGGCGGCGGCCTGCCTGGCTGAGGTGGGGCTGGCAAACGCGGGGCATGTCCCCTTTGCCGAGCTTTCCGGCGGGCAAAGACAGCGGGTGCTGATTGCCAGGGCGCTGGTTACCGAACCCAGCCTGTTGCTGTTGGATGAGCCGACCTCCAATATAGACGTGGCCGTAGAGCGGAAGTTCGTCACCGTGCTGGAAGAGTTGCACCGGAAAATGACCGTTATTATGGTTACCCATGATGTGGGTTTTGCCTCACACCTGGTACAGAGCGTGATCTGTGTAAATAAAACAGTGGCCCTGCATCCCACCAGCACGCTTACCACTGAAGTAATAAATGAAATGTACGGAAACAAAATGGCGATTATCCAGCATGACAAGTACTGCGAAGATGAGGATAATTGAGGGTGCCTGATTTTATCTATGCCCTCCTGCCCTTCAAAAACCCGCTTATGACACACGCGTTTATCGCGGGTATTTTGTCAAGCGTGTGTTTCGGGATCGTGGGAAGTTTCGTGGTGGTCAAACGCATCAGTTCCATCGCCGGCTCGATCGCGCATTCCTCCCTGGGCGGTATCGGGCTGGCGCTTTTCCTGCAGTACAACCTGGGTGTGCTGTGGTTTACTCCCCTTTTGGGCGGGCTGCTTTCGGCCGTGGTCTCGGCCCTGATAATCGGCCTGGTAAGCCTTTTCGCGGCCCAACGTGAAGACACGGTGATAGGCGTGGTGTGGGCCCTGGGTATGGCCGTAGGCCTGATCTTCGTCTCCCAGACCCAAAAATACAAAGACGCCATGAGTTACCTGTTCGGCGACATCCTTTTTATCTCTTCTACGAATTTACTGATCATCGTGCTGCTTGACGCGGTGGTGATCAGCCTGTGCCTGATATTTTACAACAAACTCATGGCCGTGAGTTTTGACCAGGAGTTTACAAAACTGAGGGGGGTGCGGGTTGAGCTGTATTACCTGCTATTATTGTTCCTCACAGCGCTGACGATCGTTCTGATGGCCACCATCGTGGGTATTCTCCTGGTCATTGCCCTGCTCACGCTGCCCCAGGCAATTGCCGCCATGTTTTCCAAAAAGCTGTGGCAGATGATGATCGTTTCCACGCTGCTGTGCTTGGTGTTTACGCTTACCGGCCTCTGGCTGAGTTATATCTCCGACATGTACGCCGGACCCACCATCATCCTCTGCGCGGGTGGAGTATATCTTTTGGTATTGATTTTCAGGGCAATAAGGTTTAAATTTTATAGGTCCGCCTGATGCCGAAAGGCGTCATATTACCATAACAACAAGTTCAATTATTTTATTAATGCGAATTAATGCGAATAGGATTAATGAGGCACCTAAAGGTAGATTATGCCTACTCGTTCGCCGCCGATGCGGAAGGTTTTGAACGGCAGGTCGGCGATTACGACCATGCCGGCGTAATCTACCGCAACGGAAAGCTGAAGGGAACCTGGGACATCTGTTATGCAAGCAGCATGAAACGCGCGCGCATAACCGCCTCATTGTTGTATAAAGGAAAGATCATCGCAACCGATTCTCTAAGGGAGGTTCCGGTAAAGGCCGTTTTTTGTACGCGCCTGCCGCTGCCGATAATGGGATGGTTTGTTTTGGCCCGCCTGGCCTGGCTCTTGCGGTGCAAAAGCCAGCCCGAGGGAATATCCCAATCACGCACACGTGCGCGGACATTCTTGCAGGCCGTAACCGAAACCAACCCGCCGCATACCAGTATACTGATGGTGTCTCACGGGTTTTTTATGTTGAATTTTCAAAGAGTATTAAAGGAACACGGTTTTAAAGGCGGGCCGATTATGCGGCCGGGACACGCAAGGCTATATGTATATGAAAAATAACGGATCCGGAACCAAACGTACGCTGACGGCACTCATCACGGTATGTCTCCTGACCACCGGACTATTCAGCTGGGGATTTCAGTCCGCCGCCACTATAATAATGCCAAACCCCGGGTTTATTCGTGATTTGGTGGAACTCCCGTTCGATTCCTGTTACAATTTGTCGCAGTCATATAATGACTGCGGACCCTATAACTGCGCCATCGTGGTGCACGTGTTGACCGGGCGGGACATAGTTATAGATGATTTCGTCAAACAGATGGGATGGAGGCTGCCCAATAAGGTCACACTGCCCTGGGGTCTTGAAAGGTTATTGGGCAGGTACGGGATAAAGACCGAAGTGCCTTTTTTACTCTTTTTTTCCAGAGAACACCGCCTTGACTACCTGAAGGCCCAGCTTTCAAGGGGATGGCCTGTCATCCTCCTGGGTTTGAAACAGGGTATCGGCCATTATTTAACTCTTTTAGGATATGGGGACAACGGGTTTTATGTATACGATTCCTGGTATTCCAGAAATCCGCTTTTGCCCGGGGCCCACACGTATGACGATAATGGGGCGCTTCCCGGTAATCTTACCATGTCCGAGGATGAGATTATCAGCTTCTGGAAGGGCAGTGAAAATTTTCTCTTTTTCCCCTGGTACGCCCTGGTGGCCGAAGCAGGCCGCTAATGTCTTTCAGGCGTAATGCGTACCTCATTTTGCCGGTTTCCGCGTATTATTTTTAAGGTTAACGAATTCCCGGGGGTCCAGCGCGCCAGAAAGCGGTGAATATCGTCCACCGAGGTAACCTCGTAATCGTTCAGCCCGTACACAAAGTCACCGGGAACCAGGCCCGCCGCGGCCGCCGGGCCGTTTTTCTCTATGGAAATAATCTCCACAATATTTTTTGCCTTGAGTTTAAGCAGATGCTGCAGGTAACGGCTGATGGGGCGCGTTTGGGCGGCGATTCCCAGGTACCCCCTGCTGACATGACCGTGGGAAATAAGCTCGCCGGCAACCCATTTCGCGGTATTTACGGGAATCGCAAAACTGATTCCCTGCGCCATGAAAATTATTGCTGTATTTATGCCTATCACCCTGCCCAGGCTGTCTACCAGCGGACCGCCGGAGTTGCCGGGATTCAGGGCCACATCGGTCTGGATCACATCATCAATCAATATTCCATCCTGCATGCGCAGCGAGCGCCCCAGCGCCGAGATCACGCCTACGGACACCGTACTTTGAAAGCCCAGGGGGTTGCCGATGGCAATGGCCATCTGGCCTACACACAGGTCATCCGAGGTACCAAGAGCGGCGAAGGGCAGCCCGTCTAATGTGGCATGGATCACGGCCAGTTCGGTGGAGGGGTCCCTGCCCACAATACGGGCCTTGTTGGTCCGGCCGTCCGTAAGCATAACCTCGATGTCCGTCGCATGCTCCACCACATGGTTATTGGTCAGAATGAACGCGTCGGGAGTAATGATGACACCGGAACCGGCGCCTTCTCCTCGTGAGAACCTGCCGTCCGCGCGGATCTTGATGGATACCACGGCCGGCCCCACCTTCTCTACCACTCCCACCACCGTTTTAGAATACGCGTCAAGTAGTTTTCCGTCTCTGCCCGAGTTTCCGGAAGCCGGAAGGCCGGCATACGAGCCGGCGGGCGTGTCGTCTAAAATATACCCCGGCCGGTTTTCATTTTTCATCAGGTTTCACTCCTTGTTTTATAATATACTACTTTTTTTCCCACATAATCTGTGCTATATTAAAAACAGTTATGAAACTGATTCCTTCTAATCCCTACATCGTGGGGAATCCCATCAAAACAAAAGAAATGTTTTTCGGCCGTGAGGATGACTTCCAGTTTGTCACCCGCAAGATTGCCGCGGGAACCGCCAACCAGATTGTTGTTTTTTGTGGCGAAAGGCGTTCCGGAAAAACATCCATCCTTTTTCAAATTCTCAACGGCAGGCTGGGCCAGACCTTCCTCCCCGTACTGATCGATATGCAGATCCTTGCGGGTATAAAGACGGACCTGGAATTCTTTAAGACGATTATCAAGGTGGCCTGTTCCACCCTGAAGCTGCCGGGCATCGATCTTGATCGGATAGCGGGAAAAGCCGGGAACTCCTCGGTGGAGCATTATTTTGAGGCTTTTTTATTTTTTGTCAAAAAAGAGTATCCCAAAAAAATCGTACTCTTTCTCCTGGATGAATATGAACTCATAGAGGCCAAGATCAGGGACGGATCGCTGAGTGAAAGTGTAATCCAGTACCTGGCCGGGGTATTGGAAAGCAGCTACCGCATCTCGTTTATTTTTACGGGTTCAACCAACCTGGAGAACCGTAAGGAGGAGTTTTGGCGAATCCTGTTGGGAAAATCCATATACAGAAAAATCTCTTACCTGTCCGCCAATGATACCCGCCGCCTTATCTCCGAACCCCTGCGCGAGTACCTTGAGTACGATGAAGAGGTGCTTTCCGTAATCTACCGGCTTACGGGCGGTCACCCATTCTATACACAGGTTATCTGCCAGAACATGGTTGACCTGCTGATCGAGGATGAGCGCAATAATCCCTCACTCCACGATCTGGAGGGGGTTGTCAAGGATATTATCGCCAACCCGCTGCCCCAGATGATCTACTCATGGAACAACCTTTCCGACTGGAGCCGCCTGATTCTTTCCTCCATGGGGGGTCTGATTAAAAAGGCCGAGGATTGGACCGCGGACGAAAGCGTGTACCGGTTCCTGTTGCAGACCAAGGTAAGGATGCCCTTTAAACGCGAGAGAATAAATATCCTGCTTGAGGAGGCCTACCAGAAGGAGTTTCTGGAAAAGAATGAGGAAGAAAAATACAGGTTCAAAATCGATCTGTTTCGCCGCTGGATTAAAAAAGAGCATTCCATCTGGAAGACCGTTAAGGAAGTAAAGCTTGAATTAAAAAAACCGCTCTCCGCCTTTATCCCCTGGGCCGCCGTGTCGGCGGTTGTAATTTTTCTGGTTTTTTTTCTTTTCTTTGCGCTTCCCCAATGGTTCGGCGTACGGCCCCTGGGCGGTATTGTCGAGGCCCTGCTGCATCAGGTGGATAATGTTCGGATCAAATCAAACCGCGCCCCTTTCAAGGTGACCATCGACGGGACCAGAACATTCTCCAGTGAGGGGCTTGACGATGCTTACGTGATCACCATACCTTCCCTGGGTATAGGGGAACATCTGTTCGAATTTACTCATGCCGCAAGCGGCGTAAGTTTTACAAAAAAAATAAACGTCACCGCGGAGACCACCTACATACCGGTGTTTTTTAACGAGTCCGGGAGCAAGGCCGGCAATGAAGCGCCGGGCCGGGAGGTGGCCCAGGCCGGTCAGGTGGGATCGCTCTTTATTTCCAGTACACCGCAGGGCGCAACCATTCTGATAGACGGGGTGGTAGGCAATCTTACCCCGCAGCTTATACGGGACCTCCCTGTGGGCGAACATGTTATCGGTGTGTCCCATGAGGGTTTTAAAACGGAATACATTAAAGTCCGCATAGAAAAAAACAAAATTATTGAGAAAAACGTCGCGCTTACAGCCACCTTCGGCAGTCTGGTACTGGATGTCAGGCCTACGGCTAAAATCTATCTGGACGGTGAGTATTTAACAGATACGCCGTACGCCAAACCCCTGACTGTGAGAACCGGGAAACACATATTACGCATCGAAAACGAATCCCTGAAGGTAAAGAAAAGTATTCCTATTGTGGTAAATCAAGGTGAGGTAATTTCCATAAAGGAGGATTTAACCAGATGAAATCGGGGATAACAGCCTTGCTGTTCCTGAGTGCGCTGATGTATGCGGTATGGGCCGTTGATCCGCAGGAGCCCGGTGCGAATCAACCAACCGGGCAGGAACAACGGAGCGAGGCGGAAATACGGCTTGAAAACGCCCAGAAGCTGTACGCGGACGGAAAATACCAGGAGTGCGCCGCATTAACAGACAAGAGCATCACCGCCATTGAGCAAAACCAGCTTCCGGCCGGAGGCAGCATCCTGGCCTCCTTTTATATCCTGAAATCCTTTACGGTATACGCGTTCCGGGAGCCGGGTTACCAGGATATGATTGAAAAGCTTCTGCGAAAGGCCATCCAAACCAATATACATTATGAGTTTCAAGACACCAGGGTGGTTCCCTTATATATCCTGGAACAGTGGAGGAGAATAAAAACCGCATACCTGGCGCAGTTTATGAAAACCACCCGCAGAAACAGTATCGGTATTTTCGGCAGCCTGATCTTGCAGCCCTCGGTGCTGAAGAACCCCGCGATAATCCAACCCGGCATTCATTACGCCTTTAACCTGAGTGAGTCGTGGGCGCTGTGGCTTGATATGGTGATTCCCACCCAACTCCCGTTGTTGGATTCGATCCAGGGCACCATAGGCGCAACCTGGTTCCCCACGTTTAATGTGGAAACCATCTGCCTGGGACTCTCCGCGGCCTACGCCTTCAGGCTTGAGCATTACGAGAACTATATGCATTCCATCCTGTTTGAAGGGTACGGCGAGATTATTTTTCGTTCGGGGCTGGGGATCGGGGCCAGCGTGGAACTTATGCGCTTTGACCTGCTGTTCGGCACAGAGGCAATGGAGCTTCCGGAATACGGGTATGTGGATCTTTTTCCCAACTCCTTCCTGCGCCTGGCGTTTGCCAATCTGCATATTTACGCATTTTATACATTTTAGGAGAGAAGATTATGCTTGAACCGGAAAAACCGGTTGAAAACCCGGATGATTTTTACGGACGCGCCACCCTGGTGCGCAGGGTATTTTCCAGAATAGGCGCGGACAGGCCCCAGTCCGTGGCCGTTATCGGGGGCAGGAAAATAGGCAAAACATCGCTGTTAAACCAGATCAACAATGCGCGGGTCAGGGATTCGTACCTTCCGGACGGGGAAAATTTCATTTTTACAATGGTAAGCCTGAAAAATGAGAACTATGCGGACGCGGAAGGTTTCCTTAAGGCCGTGTACACGCGGCTCGCGGATGACGGCTCAGATCCTGCCAACTATTACAACGCCATGCAGAAGATTGTGGAAACAACCCACAATTCCGGAAAGAAACTTATTTTTTTGCTGGATGATTTTCATTACATCACCCGCAATCATAATTTTCCGCTGGAGTTTTTTTCTTTTCTGCGCTCCCTGGCGAATAATTATAACCTGGCCTATGTAACGACCTCGTATCTTGAGCTGCAGAAATTATGCGTGGTCAAGGATATTGAAGAGTCGCCCTTTTTTAATATTTTTACCAACCTGGCATTGGGACTGTTATCTTTTGAAAACGGGGTTAAACTATGTATGGATCTTACGGGCTGGGAGGAAGAGGCGGCCGCCGGGCTGGTAAAATGGTGCGGACCGCTTCCGTACACTATCAAAATCGCCGTAAAAAAATTCTTGCAGGAATCCCGCCCCGCAACGGGTGATTACGAAAAATCGGTACTCCCTGAATTAACCGCCTACTTTGAGGAGATTGTTTCCATTCTGCCCAAGGACGCCTTTAAACCCTTAAGGGAGCTTGCCAAGGGCAAAGCACCGGACCCCAGGGATATTCACCTGCTGCAGCCGCTCATCAGGCAGAGCTTTCTTTCCGAAAACTCCGAAGAGCTGGATTTCTTTTCAACCGCGTTCAAACTGTTCACCCTGAAACAGCTATCCCCCTCCCTGCTTACGGGAGGGGGCAGGGGATTTTAAGATCATGGCAAATATTGAAGAACTGCTGCGAAAACGTAAAGAGTTGCTTGAGGAGATAGACAAGGAGATAAAAAAGACATACACAAAAGCTCTGGCCCTGATGTTTACCGATATAGTCGGTTCCACGGCGTATTTTGAAAAAAAGGGGGATATCGCCGGCAGGCAGATGATCCAGACCCACAACGATATCCTGTTTCCCGTGATAAAAGAACACGGTGGACGTATAATCAAGACTATCGGTGATTCGATTATGGCCAGCTTTGAGAACCCTTTGGATGGTGTAACAAGCGCAATCAAAATGCAGCAGGCCTTGACGCGTTACAACAAGGACAAAACGGAGGATGAGAAGATCAAGGTCAGGATGGGCCTGCATTTCGGTGAGGCGGTAGTGGATGAGAAGGATCTGTTCGGTGATGTGGTGAACACCTCGGCCAGGGTGGAGGCCAGGGCGTACGCGGGTGAGATCATCATCTCTTCCTCTTTAAAAAAACAGATCGAAAGAGCGGGGCTGCCCGTGATTTTTCTGGGCAGTGATTTTGTAAAGGGCAAAAACCAGCGAATAGATTTTTTTCTGATCAACTGGGACAACCGTGAGCCGGACGAGGTGGCGGAATCCTGGAAGCTTCGGCATAGTACCGCGGCCGAACAGGGGAAAAAAATCTCATCCGCCCCTAAAGTAGAGATAAAACGGAACATCGATCTGCGCGGCAAGGCCGCGGAACTTAAGCCGCTTTCCGCCAAAGGCAATCCGTATCTTAACAGGGTCATGCTGCCGCATCCCGGTATGTTTTACGGCCGCAAGGCCCTTATCAGGCGTATTTTTACACGTCTTACGGCCCAGCGGCCGCAGTCGATTTCACTTGTAGGCGAACGCAGGATAGGAAAGTCATCGCTGCTTAATTACCTGAATTTTCCCGGCTCACGGCTTACCTGTACGGAGGATGCGGAACAGTATATCCAGCTTTTTATCGATTTTCAGCAGTTGAGGGCTTTGGATGAGAATGGGCTGATCGCCGTGATCTTTAAAGAGCTCCAGCGGCAGCTTAAGGAAAATATCACCCTGCGGCTTGTCCCGGATTTTGACGGTATGCACATACTGTGCGAGACCCTAAGCAAGGCGGGATATAAACTTATCCTGTTTTTTGACGAGTTCGAATCCGTGACCAAGAACGAAAAGATCGGACCGGAATTTTATTCTTTCTTCAGGTCCCTGGCCAATAATTTCCCCATGGCCTTTGTCACCGCGACCGGCCGCAATTTAAAGGATATGTGCGTCACACACGAAATTTCAGACTCGCCCTTTTTTAATATTTTCACGGTACAGAATGTGGGTCTGTTCAAGGCCGACGAGGCGCATGAACTGATTACCGGGCCTTCGGCTCATAATGGGCTTCCCCTGGAACCCCTGAAGGCTGAGATTCTGGACCAAGGGGGAAGGTATCCCTTCTTCCTGCAGATGCTCTGTTCCGCCTGGTTTGAGTTTCTGGAGAGTGAGGGCCTTAAGGCCTCCGATTTTACGGGCGGAAAAATGCCCAGGGAGGTTGAAAACCTGTTTAGGGAAGAGGCCGAACCGCATTTTGAGTATATTCTGGAAACACTCCAGGAGCAGGAGATCGGCTGCTTGAAAACGGTAATAGCGGGCGGCGCGCCCGATCCACAGTCGGTCTATACGGAGCTGCTGGAAAAGAAGGGGTATATCGTCTGCGGTGAGCAGAACGAGTATAAGCCGTTCTGCGCACAGTTCGAGTTGTTTCTGCGCCGCAGATTGATGACTTAAGGGAACATGGATTGCGCAGATTACCGCGGATTATGGGAAAGCGTGTATCCGTGTCATCCGCGTAATCGGTATTTGATTCACCATGCATTGATTTTTATTCTTTGGCTCCGGCTTCCAATAGTAGTCTGACTATTTCGGCATGTCCATGTGCTTTCGCCCTGTCCAAAGCCGTTACCCCGCTTTGACTGCACCGCTGGTTCACATCTATTTTACTGTTTTCAAGCAATAATTTAACCAGCTTGGTATATCCTTTGCACGAAGTCCTTATTAACAGTGTTGAACCCTGTCTGTTTCTGGCGTCGACGCCTATGCCATGTGTTATCAAGTTCTCTGCGATATCCATTTTATTTAAAGCCAAAGCCGTTGTGATGCATGTGTCGTTCCATTGTTCATTGGGCGGAGCGGGAATTGAGCGGGCGCCTTTTTCGATAAGAAAACTCACCATATCATTGTCGCTTGACACTATTGCCACCAATAAAGGCGACTCACCGTACTCTGTTACGCTTTTATTGATATCCACCCCCTGCTCGATTAATTTGCTTATTGAATCCTTGTCTCCGTTTTGAATTGCTTCAACCAGCTTTTCTTCCATGCTAAGCTGTGGTCCGCAGCTTAGCGCAAAAACCGTGCAAACCCAGATAATATATCTCAACCTCTTCATATGCGCTTTAACCTCCATATTATTATATGACGCATTCTTCTGTTACATATGTAGACACACCGTCCGGTAGTAATAATGAAATCTATTTCATGATAAACTATTGCTACAACTCCATGATTTGTCTATTATACTAAACCGCAGGCAGTAATGACAAGAAAAAGTAAAAAATTTCAACGGTTCCCGGCAAGAGGACGCTGCGTGAACGGCGGATATGCCGAAAGAAGCAAATCACAGCCTTATTATGAATTTAATTAAAAGAGATATTCAAACACCTTACGCGGATTGCGCAGATTATGAAGGATTACTCAGATTTTATGGCTCACGGATTTTCATGGATCAAGTACGGATAAAAACACAAATTCTACAGATTATTAGAAAACACGGAAACCGCAGATTTCGCTGATTATAAAGGATTCCGCAGATTAAAATACAAAAAAATAAAAATACGTTAGTTATAGTATATATATGCCTGTTGATTCACTCAAAACTTCATCGAGAAAGAAAAACCCTGATTATATTCCGCGGGGGATGAATGTCCTGCAGGAAATATATTATGAGATGCGGTTATTCGGAGCAGTATCACAGCTCATCTATCAGATTGTCCAGCAGTATTATACCGAAGAATCGGGAAGGAAGCTTACCTCTGCGGTGTAAACTTGCACGTACGGCCCCCGAGGGGGAGCAATAGGTAATGAAAAGGGAGAACCTTTCGTTTACGTGAGTTAACAGACATTCAAGTAGTTGTCTATTGTTCTCTACTCTACTGCGCATCCGTGAGCTTATAACTCAGACTCCTTTGCTGTTGCAATTTCTCTGTTTTTTTGTCTAGAGTAGTTCCATGAACTGTCAAAACATGAGTAAAAACCAGACGCAGTGTAACTGTACCTATGCGGGCTGCCCGCGCTACGGTGTGTGCTGCGAATGCATTGCTTATCACCGCAGGATGAATGAGCTTCCGGCCTGCTATTTTACCAAACAGGAAGAACGAACCTATAATCGCAGCATAGATTATTTTATACGGAACCGGCGCTAGACGCTTCCGTCGTACGGGCCTGTATGCCCTTCTCATAGAACCACGAGGCCGCGTCTTTAATAATCTGCGAAAGCATCAGCACCTCGATATTTTTCTTCCGGGCGGTTTCCATGATTTTATTCCATGAATCCTCCGGATGCGCGTCCCGCAGGGTTTTGGCCGATGATTCCACCTGTTCCTTTATATCCGGGTCCCTAGCGGAATACGAATCAAGCAGGTAAAGCGTGAGTATAAGCAGGACCATGTCGTTCGTAATGTGAAGCAAAGACAACAGGGTATTCTTACCCTGCGTCTCCTTATTTTGCTGCAGCAGGGAAAAGGCGTAGTTCCATCTTATCCAGTCCCGGTGATGGGTGCCGCTCATCTCAAGCAGTGAGTTAAAAAATGTTTCCGCTTCCTCGGGGTTATTGGACAGCAGGTAGGGCAGGCTGAACTGGATTGCGTATTTTTGAATACGTGCCGGGTTCTTGCGCGTCAGGTGCTTTTCGAGCTTCTGAATTCCGTCCATATGCGAGGTAACAAGGTAAGAGTTGATGAGAATTTTTATATAACTGCTGCGCACCGAGCCCTTTTTAAATATCCTCTCTTCGAGGTAGCCGATGAGACCGTTCCAGTCCTCTTTTTCAAGGTAAGAATAGAAACGCAGGTTAAATATAAAATAGGTGTTAAAAACCGCAAGAAATGCCAAAAAGATTATTACGATAAGGATATTTTGTCTTACCACCAGCAGGAAACTTTCTTGTCCCATAAAAAACAACGGGGCAAAAAAGATAAGGATAAAGGAAAGAATCAGTACCACGTTAAAGGTAATAAAAAGAGCTCTAAATTTCATGTAACATCCCCTATACTAAGCGGTTATGTTATAATATAATTAAAGCCGGGTCAACAGGAGCCAAAAAATGAAGAACATAAGTGTCGATAACCTGTCACCTAATTCATATTTCAGTGAACCGGTTTTTTTGGATAATAAATATATCCTGCTTTCTCCGGATGTACCGGTTGATGTAGCACTGATAGAACGCCTAAAAAAGTGGAGTATAGAAAAGGTGTATACCAATGGAGTATACATCGGAAAATCCGAATACACCACCGCGGCCGATAAAGAAACCATCGAGTTCAACCTGGAACAGGATGTAAAAAACCAGACCGCCCAGGAATTGGTGACCAAATTCTATTTCGATTTACTCACTTTTTGCAGGAATTTGTTCGCGGAGTTCACCCAAAAGAACCAACTGAATCTCGAACTTATTTCGGACAAGATTAAGGCCGCAATCGAGCATATTAAACAACACAGGGATATGATTCTGAGATTCAATGAGTTGAAGTATCCCACGGATAATTATCTCTATAACCACAGTGTGAATGTGGCGCTGCTTTCCCTGGCAATCGGCAATATCCTGAAGCTGCCGCCGCATAAACTCATCGAACTGGGGATGGCCGCGCTTCTGCATGATATTGGGATGATCAAACTCCCCCCGGGGCTTTACCTCTCCGCCAATCCGCTGAGTCCCCAGGAGCGAAAAACCATCATGGCGCATACGGTGCTTGGATATAAAATCCTCAAGGGCTTTTCCGTGGCCGAGAGTATCGCCCTGGCGGCAATAGAACATCATGAACGGCTTGACGGCAGCGGTTACCCGCGGGCGCTTAAGCAGGAGAATATTTCCATTTACGGAAAGATAGTGGCCGTGGCCTGCTCTTTTGACGGCAGTACCTCAAGCCGGCCGTTTAAAGAGAGTATGGACGGCTACCATGGGATTGTGGATCTGATAAAAACCAACAAGCACCGTTACGATGAAAACGTGCTGAAGGCCCTTGTGTTCGCGATTTCACTGTATCCCATCGGAACGCAGGTGCTTTTATCGGACAATGCCGTCGGGGTGGTGGTAAAAACAAATCCCAAAAACCCGAAATGCCCGATTGTACGCATCCTCATCGATAAGTCCGGCAAACGTCTTACCGAGCCGGTGTTGATTCAAACCTCCGAGGAGCCCTCCGGGATTTCCATCTGGCGTGTTTTGGAGGACTACGAGAAACCGAAACTTGAAAATGAAAAAAAGTAAACGGGTGTAGGCATGACAATCCGGATTATACTCCCCTCCGGCAAAAAAAAGACCGTGGCCGTGGGCACAACGGCCGGCGAAATCCTTGCGGATCATGAATTCGACAATCAGCGGACCGCCATAATAGCGGCCAGGGTAAACAACGAGATAGTGAGCCTCTCGTATAACCTCGGGGTCAACTGCTCGCTGCACCCGGTGCTGCTTAATTCACGGGATGGTATGAATATCTATCGCCGCTCTCTCTGCTACCTCCTGGCTATCGCCAGTAAAAGGGTATTTAAGGGGCGGAGGCTTGTCATCGGGCATTCCCTGGGAAGGGGGTATTACTACTACCTGGACGGTATGGATGTTATTCCGCCGGAAGACCTGGCCGGGCTGCGGGCGGAAATGCAGCGGCTGGTGGGCCGGGACCTCCCCATCACCAGGCATAAAATGTCCTACACCGAGGCCCTGGCCTATTTTAAGGAGAATAATCAGCCGGATACCGCTCTTCTGATTAAGAACAGCAATGAGCCCAGGATTCCCGTTAACAGGTGCGGAGATTTTATCGACATCTCCCACGGTCCGCTTGCACCCGCCACCGGCATGCTGCATGTGTTTGATATTATGGCCTATCCCCCCGGTTTTATCCTGCGTTACCCGCCCCTGTCCGCGCCCGGTAAAATCCAGGCCTTTGAGGACAACCCTCTGCTTTTTTCTGTGTACCAGGAGTATAAACACTGGGGCAAGATACTGAAGCTTAATTGCATCGGCCGTCTGAATGAAAAAATCAAAGAGGGCGGAATCAAGGAGTTCATTGAAATCGCGGAAGCGCTGCACAACAGTAAAATCATGGAGATCGCCGAGGTTATCCGCCAAAAGAAAGACAGCGTAAGCCTGGTGCTGATCGCCGGCCCCTCCTCATCCGGGAAAACCACCTTCATGAAGAAGCTGTCCATCCAGTTAAAGGTATTCGGGATTACTCCCGTGAATGTTTCCATAGACAACTATTTTTTACCGCGTAGTCTTACCCCCAAGGATAAAAAGGGAAACTACGATTATGAGACCCTGGCCGCGGTAAATGTCGAGTTGCTGAACACCCATCTCAACCGCCTGTTCAAGGGCAGGGAGGTACCAATTCCGGTCTATGATTTTGAGGCGGGCATGCCCAAAACCACGGGTACGAAAGTGAAACTGGAGCGCAACTCCATGGTAGTAATGGAGGGGATTCACGGTCTGAACGATAACCTGACGCCCCTTATTCCCGTGGAGAAAAAATTTAAGATATACGTATCCGCGCTTACCCAACTTAACCTGGATGACCATAACCGGATACCCACAACGGACATCCGCCTTTTACGCAGAATGATAAGGGATCACCGGTTTCGGGGACACAGCGCACTCACCACGTTCAAGATGTGGTCCTCGGTGCGCCGCGGGGAAGACAAGTATATTTTCCCGTTCCAGAATAACGCGGATATGGCTTTTAACTCCAGCCTGGATTACGAGCTTTCGATTTTGAAGGTATACGCCGAACCTTTGTTGAAAACCATCGAGCCGTCCCATCGTGAATACAGCGAGGTTCAGCGTATGCTTGCCTTTTTAGAAAACGTTATCCCCATTCCCTCCGGCTGGGTGCCCACCCAGTCCATTTTACGGGAGTTTATCGGGGAAAGCAGTTTTTCCTACTAAAGTATAATGGATTCGGTTCTGATAATGGTTTTTTCAATCATGTTGATGAACTCTTTGCTGGGTTTGAGGAACATCAGGCCGAAGCCGCTCTCCGTATGCGCGTCATCGGGCCCAAATATGCGGGCCGAACGCACAACCCTTACCCTGCCCTGGTAAAAACGCTCACCCTGATCGTCAACCAGAATGTCTATCTCCTCGCCAAGCTCGAACAGAGAAAGGTCCTCGGTTGAGATAAAAATACCGCCCAGTGAAAGGTTTGAGGTTTGAAACTCCATGATTGAAAATACATGATCGGGGGTGGCCTTTTTGATTATGGTTTTAAGAGTGTACTTCTTTCTGTCGTCCTTACGTTTTTCAACCATGGCGGGAACCTTTTTGTATTTTAAGTATACGCAATGAGTAACCGGATGTAAAGCATGAATACGATTCACATTGCCTGTTACCGGAGCAGTTTGGGCAGGAACAGTTTCCATTTTCGGTATTTTTTTACATAGGCGCAGGTTTCTGGCAGATATCGGGAGAACAGGGCATGAAATATGGTTACCTTTTCGCAGTTTTTACAGATGGCGAACCGTTCCGGGTAGATGGTACAGGTTTTTTCCTCCGTATCCAGAAATTCACAGGGTTTGTTCAGATTAATGATCACTGACAGGCCGCGGTGCTCCTTTTCATAGCAGCATATTCCGCAGCGTAAACATAAATCCTCCCAGGCCCGGCGTTTTTTTGCAAAAAATCCACTCATATTATCTGCTTATGGTTAGGTTTTGATCTTTTATTGATAACCAGCAAGACAATAGGGATTGCGACGCCGGTGATGATGAGAAGGATGGCCCAGAACAGCATATACTCCGAAAACAAAATTACAAAATAATAGATCAGGGCGCACAAGGTTATAACGCCGCCTGTGTACAACGCAAACCTCATTGTATTCTTCTGCACGGAAAAAAGGTAGACACACAAAAAGGAGAGGCCGATGCACAAAATTAAAAACACTGGATGGTACCCCAACCTCGGCTGCAGCGAGTTCATCCAAATCCAGAAGCTTATACCGTACAGGGAGCCGACAGGCAGAAGCGCCCACCACTGCGCCTTTTGCAGGAGAAAAACAATGACGAAAGTTGTGCCGAAACCGAAGGCCAGCACCGAGGCCGAAAAGAAGCTGATGATCCGCATAAAGCCGGAAATAAGAATGACCGTCCCCAGCGTAAAGGCCACCCCGGCCGGAATGATAAACCAGAACAGCCCCCCGCCCCTGCCCTGGAAAAAGGCGAAAACAATACCGGTAATGAACAGCAGAATCCCTATGACCCTGTCCGTAGCCTGACCCACGGGCGGGATCACGCTAAAATTGGTAAGTAAGAAAAAAATACCGCTTAGGATCAGGGCCGAACCCACAAAACCGGTACGCCAGAAGAAAAAATTATCGTTGGTCTTCATCCCGAAAAATACTATACCATTTTGCCGTTTTTTATGATAGAGTCGAGTAGAAAAAAACCACCTGCAAAGCCTCCGCTAACGCTTCCAATGGGTGGTTTTTT
Organism: uncultured Spirochaetaceae bacterium; assembly: GCA_964638895.1. GTDB lineage: Bacteria > Spirochaetota > Spirochaetia > SZUA-6 > RPPD01 > JAFGGG01. Next base: position 24,013 of record CAZWYY010000039.1, read on the forward strand.
CATAAATAAAATTAATTGGCGGGTAAGGAGTGATCATGGATGTATTGAAAGGGGTCATGGTTGGAGTGGCCGGCTTCTTTATGTGTATTTTTTTATTGGCCCTGAGTATGACTCATGCCGCGAGCATAACGGTCGGCAACGTGGGTTTTATGATACGGGAGGCCGATCGGATTGATTTCAGCCTGTTGGCCGAGGACATTCTGCGCAAGGTTCAAAGCATAGAGCTGCCCCCGCACTTCCTTGCCTCAGGGGCACCGAAGATAAACGCCCTGGTTCGTGGGTTTACCGCACAGGCGGTGGACTCGGTGTACCGTTACCTGGAAGGGAAGAGGGAGCTGGCCCAGATTAGAATTCCCATCCGCAGGCTGCTGGATAACCTAAAACCCGTGCTTGCGGACGCGATCTATGAATCACTGAAAGAACAGGGAGGCGCTCCCCCCAGGAGGGTTGCGGACGAGCGGTTTAATGTGGTATGGGAGGGGCTTGTCAGCGAAATTCCCGATACCCTGGAGCTTGACGCCGACTCGCTTACAGCGACCGATCTGGTGAGGCTTTCCGGAATCCGTACGGGGTACCAGGCGCTTGGCTATGCATACCTGGGCTTTCTGGTTTTTATCGCGGTTTTTTGTGCGCTTATCTTTTTTATCGATAAGGACATTCCCCTTTCCTGCAGGCACGTGGGGATAATGTTATTGATTCCGGGTGTGCTGCAGGGCCTGTTGATATACCTGCTGCATCATACGGGAACCTGGGTCGGCCTGGTGCGGCGGTTTCCGCCCTACTTGTCCGATTATATCACCGATTTCCTGCGGGCCGTGGGCGACGCCTTCTACCTGACAACCCTCCTTTACCTGTTGATAGGCTCGCTTTTCATCGGGGCCTCCATCCTGCTGCCGCGGCTGAAGATTTTCGGCGGGAATGCGGAAGAGTAGCGGTTAAAAATAAAATTCAACCGAAAGCGGAAGGGCGGGCTTTTCAAGCGCAAGCTCGCACCAGTTGCCGCGCACATGCCGGCAGCCCGGTGGCGGGTGTTTTCCGCCCAGGGTGATGCTTTGCACCGCGGAGGGGAGGCCACACAGGCAGACCCTTATAAGCAGTTTCTGAAAAGCGCCTAGGGGCGGTGACAGTTTCCCGGCCGTGTGCTCTACCCTAAGCTTTAATTTGTTTTTTTCATATCCCCCGCCCATGGAAAGTGCGGAAAACGCGCCTTTCAGGTAGTCCAGGCTCCGGCCGTCGTCAAGATACCAGCTTCCCTTTATTGCGGCCGCCGGAAACACCAGAAGCTCCGGGGTCTGTTTTTCGATATCATCGGACACCTGTACGGGAGCGGAGCAGGGGATTACGGCCCCGGCGCGGACGAACAGGGGAAGAGTTTCCGGTGGGGTCTCCACGGTAATCCGGGCGCCGCCTTTGTACGGTACGGAATCAGGCCGGGCCGGATCGGGCCAAGCCAGCCAGTCGGTTCCGGCAGGCAGGTACACGCTGCGCCGCCCGGCGCCGGGCCTCAGTACCGGGCAGACCATGAGGTCGGGTCCGACCATAAACTGACCGGCCGCCGTCTCCTCTTCCAGGCAGGCCGGATCATGGGGAAACTCCAGGAACAGCGGACGCATCAGCGGCACACCTTCCTCGCAGGCCTGCCGCAGATATGTATAAAAATAGGGCAGCAGCCTGTACCGCAGGGTAAGAGCCTTGGCGCACAACCTCTGTACTTTTTCCGGAAAACACCATATCTCCTGCGGGGGTGTGCCGTTCGATGAATGGTTGCGGCAGAAGGGATAGAAGGCCCCGAGCTGCATCCAGCGCAAAAACAACTCGGGTGTGGGCCTGCCCCAGAATCCCCCTATATCCGGCCCTACCAGCACCTGGCCCGAGAGTCCCATGTTAAGCAGCATGGGCACGGACAAACGCAGGTGGGACCATTTGCTTTTGTTATCCCCGGTCCAGCTTGAAGCGTACCGTTGGATGCCGGCGAAGGCTGAACGCGTAAAAAGAAAATTACGCTTTCCCTCGCGCAGACGTGTCAGGCCCCGGAAGGTGGCCTGGGCCATAAGCAGGCCGTAACAGTTGTGCACCGTGGAGTGGGGCAGGGCCGCGCACTTTTTCGGCGCCGCGTGCAGCACACCGGCAGGCATGGTCCTAAGCGGGGTAAACAGCGACGGCTCGTTCATATCTATCCAGAACCCATCGATCCCGTGTTTTACATACGCCTTATAGAGCGACCCCCACCAGTCCCGCACATGTTCCGAGGTAAAATCAGGAAAGGCCGCGTTTCCCGGCCACACCGGCGCGTGGAATACGGAGCCGTCCGCTTTGACGCAGAAAAAACCATGTTCCGCCCCCTCGGCATATACCTCCCATTCCGGGTCCTGTTTCAACCCGGGATCGGACATGATCACAACCCTGAACCCTTCTTTGTGCAGCGCCTTTACGGCCGCGGACGGGTCGGGAAAGCGTTTTTCATCCCAGGTGAAGGAGCGGTACCCGCGCATATGACCGATGTCGATGTGCAGGGTGTCGCAGGGGACGCCGCGCTCCCTGAAGCCCCGGGCGACGGCAAGGAGGCGCTGCGCGGACTCCCGTTCCTCCCAGCGGGAATGATGGTGTCCCAGCACCCAGCGGGGGGGCAGCGGGTACCGGCCGCAGAGCAGGGTGAAATTACGCAGTACGTCCTTTAACGCCGGCCCCGTGATTACGTAATAACACAGGGGTCCACGCTCCGCCGCATACGATGTGACCTGCGGGGTATACCGTGGGGTATGCCGCGTAGACCGTCGCTTGTCGGGGCGCGGCGTATGCAGCGGGCCGCGCCCTTTGGGCAGCGAGAACCGGCAGAAATGGGGGTTGTCGAAAAAAAGAGCGTGGGCAAAACCGTTTTTTCGTACCGCGATCTGCAGGGGACAGGACTGCCAAAGCGGATCGGAACGAGGGGTCATGTCGGAGTTGTCCGTGTTCCACATCACAAGCTTGTTCCCGTTCTTAAACAGGCCGCCGGCCTTCTCACCGAATCCGCAGTAGTATTCTGGTTCGGGCGCCTGTTTCTCACTGGATACCCATTGACCATGGAAGGCCGGGGCGCGGCGGTCCGTGTGCAGCACGCTGTTGTTGTGCCTGAACTCCAGGGTTGCGGTCCGGGTATCAAAGAATGCCTCCGGGCAGGGGGTAAACCCGGTCGGCGCGCCCTGTGGCGTGTCGTTGGAGCGGGCGCCTTTCTGTGTTCCCCGGCTTTGGATGTGCAGCACATGCTCCCCCTGTTTTGTTACGCGCAGGGCCGATGCCCCGGTGAGTACCACGCTCCAGGTGAGGTAAGGGTTGCGGGGAAAGGGCGCGTCCGCGTCGCCTGCGCTCGCAGCCCCGGTCGCAGTCCCCGCCGTGCCTTCCGGACCGTTGACGATGATCCGCCAGATACCGGGAGTAAGGCAGCACAGGGTTATGCGGGCGTTAAGGCAGTCAATTGTAAGTTCGGTCCGTTCCCTGTTTAAGGCCCAACCTTTAAAACCCCGGACATACAACCAGCGCCCGGGAACGCGCCTGCCGTTCATAACGGGCTGAAGGATATTAGAGACGAGTTTTTGTTTTATCCATTGCGAAACCCTGGAAAACAGGTTCATGCTGCGGCCTTACTGCGGGCTTACCCGCTTTTGCCCTTTACCTTTTCCACGGGGTAGCGCAGAAAAATGATAATGCCAAGAATACCGATAATGCTGATGACAATACACGAAAGACGCACGCCCAGCGGGTTTGAGATATCCTTGCCGAATACGGCATAGAAAAAGGACATAAGCGCGAAGGAAATACCCAGGTTGAGTTTCATAAAAAAGCCATGTACGCCGAAGTATATGCCCTCCCTGCGCTCGCCTGTGTTTCTGTAGTCATAGTCGCACAGGTCGGAGATAAACACATTGGGTAAAATCAACAACACGGCCACGGAAAAACCAAACAGGGCAAAGATGATCAGGGCCCAGATAAGGGGACCTGAGTTGAAGTAGTTTTCCCAGGCGCCGCCGGCCAGGTGGGAGACCCCCGCGTGGGTGGCAAACCAGATGTTACCGTTACCGGCGATATAGATCCCGGAGACGTAATTGTTTACCAGGCCGTCCGCTTTGACATAGGTCTTCCATGTGCTCCCGTCAAACACCGAAACGCCGTCCTTGGTGCCCGCCCAAAGCGCGCCGTCTGCGGCCGCGGCCAGGGCGGTGATACGGTTGTTGACAAGCCCGTCGGCCTTTTTATAGGTTTTCCATGTTCCGTCACGATATGCGGATAGCCCGTTTTTTGTCCCGCACCATAATGTACCGTCAGGGGCCGCGGCCAGGGACGTAACCGTATCGTCCGCCAGGCCGTCCCGCTGTGTAAACGATCTCCATGATCCATCGTGATAACCAAAGACTCCATTTCCCGTACCTGCCCAGACAGAACCTTGCGCGTCGGTGATCAGGGCCGTAACAGCGTTCTGGGCCGGGCCGTCCTTCTCCGTGTGGGACTTCCACTGCCCGGATTCGTAACTGAAAATCCCGTTTTTTGTCCCGCACCATAATGTACCGCCGGTGTCCACGGCCAGGGCCGTAACCTGACGCGGACCCGTGCCCTGACCCGCCGCCTGCGCCTTCCATGTGCCATTCGCATACACAGACATCCCGTTTTTTGTGCCGAACCAGAGACTGCCGTCCCCAAGCATCACCGCGGAAGAGACACTGTTGTCGGTCAACCCGCTGCCGTTGTCGTAATAGCGCCAGTTTGTGCCGTCGAACGTAGAGATGCCGCGGGCCGTGGCGATCCAAACCGTACCGTCCTGCTTTGTAATCGTGTTTACGTAATTACAGGTAAGCCCGTCGGGATTGCTGCCCAGGCCCGTGAGCGAGGTCAGCACGGAGAAAAAGGCAAACAGCGCCATACCCGTGATCATTACCGTTTTTTTGCCGATTTTGCGCGATAAAAACAGGGCCAGGGGAAAGAACACGGCCGCGCCCACAAAGATGATGATCGACGCCAGACCGATCGTCTCCTCGTCGATCACCATTAACGTCTGCCCGATATGGTTCACGGAGCCGCGGATGGTGTTGAACATGAACCAGAAGCACATGTTGGTGAGCATGAAAATAATAAAAGGCCTGTTCCCCAGCGTTTTTTTCAACGATTCCATGAAGGGCACGGCGCAGGGCTTGGCGTCGGAATACCGTTTTTCATTAACCACGAACACGGCCAGGTACAGCAGCACCGCGCCTATGGCGCAGAGGATGACCACCATAAACTGGAAGGCCGAAACCGGGTTGGAGGTCTTCAAAAACGTACCGTAGAGCATGGGCCCGCCGATCATTACCAGGCCCGCGCCGATAAGCGCGAAATAGCCCTGGGCCGTGGTGATATTGAGCCTTTCCTTTTCCGAATGGCCGAGCTCCGGGATCAGGGCGATGTACGGCGCCACGTACATGGTATAGAACAGGAAGTAGAGGCCGAAGACCAGGGCCAGGTAGATGATATTCCACGTGGTGGTGAAATGAAACGGCGGAAAGAAGACCAGTGCGGTGCTCAGGGCCAAGGGCACACCGCTGACAATCAGGAAAAACCTGCGCCTGCCCAGGGGCGAGTGTGACCTGTCCGACCAAGCGGCGATAGGCGGGTCGGTGATCGCGTCCACTATCCTGCCGAACACCATCAACAGTCCGAGCACGGGGATGAACCCCAGTATCAGCACGGGCACAAATTGGATCATGCCCTCTTCGATGTTTTCGGCCGTGGGCAAAAAGAACTGTGCCGCATAGAATAAAAGCAGGGTGTCGAAAAGCGCGTGTCCGGCGGTTGAAAGGTTATACAGAAACAGACGTGGTCCTTTAAAACGTTCCATATATCACACCTCCGCAACCAGAATAGAAGGATTCCCCCAAACAATCAAGCACATTTTTAAGCCGCCAAAGCATGCGAAACAAGCACATTTTGAGCTTGTCGGAACAAATGGATACCGGCGCTTAAAAATTGCGGGGCTTGCTAATATAGGCTTTACATTATACACTTTGTTCAGTAATATGCAAAAAAAGCCAGAATAGCTCAGGGGTAGAGCAACGCTCTCGTAAAGCGTGGGTCGTGGGTTCAATTCCCACTTCTGGCTTATTTATTTTGCAGCGGGACAACGTATATGCAAAGAATTGTTTGGCTCAAATACAAAGAGAAAAAAATACTGTTCGCCGATTATTCCGGGCTTACCACCCCGGAGCTGCTGGAGCTGTTTGAAACATTCAATAAGATCGTTTTGCAATTGAATGAAAAGATATTGTTCATGGCGGATTTCAGCAAAACGGCAGTTGATAAAACGGTCATTCAGCAGTTAAAGACAGCCGAATCAAAAATGGTTGCCGCTAAATTTAATAAGGCCGCCGTATTCGGGATTACCGGTTTAAAGCGTACAATCCTTAATTTTTATAACGCGGCCACCGGCGGCAATGTAAAGGCCTTCCCGGATAAAAAAGCGGCATTGGAATGGCTGGTCGCCCCGGGTGAAAAATCACAAAAGCATGATGCAAGCTTTCTTAATCAGTAGCACATATAATGAATGACCTTTTTAATTGGCTGCGCGACTGTACCGTGTGTCCCAATTTCTGCCGGGTAGACAGAACCGTGACCGCGGGGGGCAGGTGCAGAAGCGGGGCCGGACTGACCATATCATCCGCCGACCTGCATTTCGGGGAGGAACCTATTTTGGTGGGCAGGGGCGGCTCCGGAACCGTGTTTTTCACCTCCTGCAACCTGTCCTGCGTCTACTGCCAGAATTACGAGATAAGCCGGTTTGACTACGGCGGCGCCGTATCGGAAGAGCAGTTTGTGCGCATTGTACTGGGCCTGCAGCAACGAGGCGCGGAGAATATCAACCTGGTTTCCCCCACGCACCAGGCCCCGCAAATCTTCAACGCCCTGGCCGGGGCGCGAAAAAACGGTCTACGCCTCCCCATAGTCTATAACTGCGGGGGGTATGAAAACCCCGAATTCCTGAAAGAGCTTGACGGCCTGGTGGATATCTATATGCCCGATATAAAGTACGGAGCGGATGAGGCGGCGGAAAGGTATTCGGGTATAAAAGAATATACACGCTGGAGCAGGGAGGCCCTGCGTGAGATGCACCGCCAGGTTGGGAACCTCACGGTGAACCCCGCGGGTACGGCCAAGCGAGGGCTTCTGGTCAGGCACCTGGTGCTTCCTTCGGGGATTGCGGGTTCGCGGGAGGTTATCGATTTTATTGCCGGGGATATTTCGCGGAATACGTATCTGAACATTATGGACCAGTACCGGCCGTGCTTTAGGGCGAAGGAATACCGTGAGCTGGCGGGCCGCGTATCGGCGCAGGTTGTAAGCGAAATCGCCGGCTACGCCCGCGGCAAGGGGCTTACGCGGGTTCTTCATTAATCGTTTGATTTTCTGCGGCTTTTCACAAAACGGTCAAAATCATTGATATTTTTCACTACGATGCGGTCGGTGTACAGCTCCACGCGGTGCTGCTGGGAGAAGTGGTTGATTACGTTCTTGCACTCGGCCGGGGGGATCCCCGCCCAGTGGGCGATGTCGTCCACCGAGGTCTTGAACTCGATGCTGTCGCTTTCGCGGTCGCCCTGGGTTTCCTTCTCGGCCAGCATCAGAAATACGTCGGCCACCTTGGCCTCGATATCGTCCAGGGTAAGTATCATAAAGCGGCGTTTCTGATCGTAGATTCGCTTGATGAAAAGCTTCATCAGCTTTAAGGCTATCTGGGGGTTGCCCCGCATCAATATCTCGAAATTGGCGCGGTTGAACTCAAGCGCCTGCACCCTGTCTAAGGCTATGGTGGTGGCCGAGCGCGGCGCCTCCTCCAGGATGGCCATCTCCCCGAATATCTCGCCGGGGTTCAGGATGTCCAGGGTTTTTTCGATATTGCCGATTATCTTTACTATTTTAACGCGCCCGGATTGGATCAGGTAGAAGTTATCCCCCGGCTCGTACTCACAGAAGATGATGCTGCCCTTGGGGAAACTTTTGCTGAATCTCTGGAACATCTGGTCGAAGGAACTCATTACTTGTCTCCTTCCAGCTTGCGCAGGGCCTTGCGCGCTTTTGTGTAAAGACTTTCGGTATCCGGGGTAATCGCGATAACCTTTTTATAGATACTGATCGCTCTGTCGTTATTATTCATCGCCTCGTGCGAGCCGGCGATAAAAAACAGCGCGTCCTTGAGATCCGGGTGTTTGGGATACTTTGATATCCAGGTGGTAAACAGGCGGATGCAGTTGTCGAACCTCTTCATGTAGTACAGGCAGCGGCCCATCTCGTATTGGGATTTTGAAATATACTCCTCGTCGTTTGAAGAGTTGATGATGGTCTTGAATTCGTTATAGGCGTCTTCGTATTTTTCCTGGCTGATAAGGCTGACAGCTTTGTAGTAGGTCTGCGCCGTGTCTGAGAGTTCCACGGTGCTCTGGGGTCTCGGCTCGGCCATGACCGGCGCCGCCTGGGGCGCGGTGTCCGGCCCCTTGCCCTGGCCGTATTTGTTCAGATACCCCTCGGCGATCTCGATGTTCTTGATGGCCTCGGAGGCCTGTGAGCCGGAGGGATAATACACCAGGTAACGCTTGAACGCGTAGATTGCCTGGTCATAAGCCTTGTTGTTCAGATAATATTCCCCTATGCTGAAAAGGCCCTTTTCAGGATTTATGTGTTCCTCGGCATGGATGAGGTTTTGCACCTGTTTTTGAATTCTGCGTAGTTGATTGGAAAACACCTTCAGCATTTTTAAGACAACGCGGCTGTGTTGGCTGACAAGCTGTTCGAACTCGGGCACCGAGAAGCCGACCACCGTGGAATCGGCGAGTACGACGGCTGTCTCCTCGCGCCTGAACCTTCCCAGGGCGGATTTTACCCCGAAGAACTCGCCGGTCTTTACAAGATCGTGGATTTCCTGTCCGGTTTCAATATCCTCATAGTTAAGACTTACCTTTCCCGAATTGAGAATAAAAACCTTGTCACCGATATCGCCCTGGAAATAAATAATGGAGTTGGCCTTATAGAAAACGGATTTTGGCGACACTCTTTTAAAACCCCTTAATTAACACTATATGTTATCATTATACTAGAGGTCAAGTGGCATAAATTCAAGTATTTTTTTATAACCCACGGCTTCACGGATCTTTTTTAACAAGCCGGCGGGATCGCCCTGCACCAGCATTTTCCGGCCCTTTACCGTTATGGTCGTATAATCCGTCTCCTGCGCGGTGAACAGCTCTTCCATCTCCGGCACGCCCAGCATGGGTTTTCCCTTATAGGTAAGCAGGACGATCGAATCGGTATCGGTTTGCATCAATGATTCATAGGGGTCTTCATGCTGCGCCCTGATCACCAGAACGTCGGCGGATTTTTGGGAATCTAGCGAGCCCACTTCCCGCTCGATTTTAAGCGCCCGGGCCGGGTTAAGGGTTACCATGTCCAACAGGGTTTTCAGCGGCAGGTCCTCACCGTACATCTTTCGATAAATCCTCCGGGCGAACCTCATCTCTTCCAGCAGGTTCAGCGAGCCCGTGGCCGTGGAATCGGTTCCCAGTGAAACGTTGATGCCGGCCTTGAGGATTTTTCGGATTTTACAGGTGAGATTATACATGAACACATTAGATACCGGACACCACACTATATTGCAGCCGGCCTTTTTTGTTTTTGCTATATCCCGGTCGGAAAACCCGATGCAATGAATGTTAAGATTGTGTTCATCGTACGCGTTATGCTTTTCCAGAAGCTCCACGCCGCCCTGGTAGTCCGCGTCGAACCCCTCTTCCAAATGCACTATGAAAGGACAATGAAGTTTTTTTGCCCTTGTATGTTCTACTGCAATGCCGTCTCCCCAGTGTAAGGAATGCGAGCTGGCCTCATGGTGAAGCGTGTAGTCGGCCACCACCCGTATGGGAAGCTTTGGAATGTAAAGATCGTTGATACTATGCGGATAGTGGTCCTGCACCGTGACTACCCCGGAAAACAGATTCTTGTACGCGCCCAGGAAGTAACAGTCCTCTTCGGTAATTTTGGCGCGCTCTTTCACCACGCTGGAAACCCGAAGGTCGGTTTCCCAGTCGTGGCATTTAATATAGCAGGTTCCTTCCTGCGGACCGATTTTGGGAAGGTAATCGCCCCGCAGGTGATCGTGCACATTGATTAACGCGGGAAAGATAAAGGTATCGCCCGGCAGATCAAGATGATATTCGGCCCTGACCCCGATCTCGTCAATGAGTTTGTCGGTTATTTTTATGATGCCCTTATTGATTATTTTCTGAGGTGTTATTACGGCGTTTCCTTTTAATGAATATGTTTCCAGCATTCATTCACCTTTCAGTTTTTGCGGTTATATAATGTTTTTCACGTAATTATTATCGGAATATGTATTATATCCTACATACAATAAAATCAATATATAACACGTTTAATCTTTACTATTAATATACAATAATTTTTCTGAATTTCTCAATAAATTTAACCCCATTTATCCTTTTGTATACAATTATTACAAAGCAATTTTTATTCATGTATAGGCCCCTTAAAATAATTATATATATTATATAGAGTTATAATGGATAGCGAAATATGGCACGCTTTTTGCTACATATTCATTGAGGTGAATGATATGAACGTAATGGAAAAAGACAAAAAAAACACCATACTGCAGATCAGCGTGGAAAGCCTGCGCGCGGGTATGGTGTTCACCGCGCCGGTGTATTTTGCTGACAACTACATGTTTCTGCCCACGGGGCTGCCCGTAAAAGACAGGGACATCCAAAAACTGAAGAAGATGTCGATTTCCTATGTATACACCGAGGGAAGTCTGGAACAGGAACACTCTTTGTTCATCAACAGGAGAAAAAGCCTGGAGGTATCGTATATCGGGCAGGGTGAGAAGACATGCCTGCGCATATACAACCTGGTATTCAAAATGATGTGCAACATTTTTCATAACCTGAAACAGAAGCAGTCCGTGGATTCTCATTCCATAGACAATGTAATCAACGAGTTATATCTGGCCGTAAAACAGGACTCCAACAATATGGTTCAGCTTATTTTGAACATAGACAACAGCAGCGACGACCTGGTATTAAGCTCCATTAACTGCGCCATTATCTCGATGGTTATCGGGTTTAACCTGAAACTCTCGGGCCATAAGATAATCCAGCTGGCGACGGGCGCCCTGTTGCACGACGTGGGCATGCTGCACATACCCGATTCCATTTTGGGTAAGAAGAACAAGCTTTCGTCCAGGGAAACAGAGCTTGTCAAAACCCATACGCTTCATTCGTATAATATTATTTTAAAAGAGCTGGGGTACGGCCAGGAGATCGCCCAGATAGGGGCGTATCACCATGAGCGCTGGGACGGCAAAGGCTACCCCAAGAACCTGCATGGCCATAAAATACCGGTGTATGCCATGATAGTCGCGGTTGTGGACTCTTTTGTGGCCATGATAAACAAGCGCCCCTACAGAAAGCATCTTTTGGGCTATGACGCGGTAAAAAACATCATGAGAGACACGTTTACCCATTTCGGTTCGGAGGTGGTAAAGGTGTTCTTAAAGAGTATCGGTATCTACCCGGTGGGGAGCATGGTTCTGCTGAATGATTACCGCATCGGCAAGGTAATCGACGGCCAGATCGGCTCACCGCTGCGGCCTAAACTGGAGATCGTGATAGATGAGATCGGCAGGAAGGTAACCCAGCCTAAGGTTCTTGACCTGCTGCAGGAAGAGCATGTGTATATTTTAAAACCGCTTGATGCGCGCAAGGTGGTCGGGTCACTGTAGCTTACGGGTTTTCATATTATGGGTTTATAGGGGCTGTCTGATGGTTTAATCTTTCAGATGGCCCCGTTTAATTGACAGCCGGCCCCGGTTTTAGTACTATCTTAATGAAGACTTATGGCGGCAAAGACCGAGTTACAGATTATTACAATGGGAGATCCGCTGTTAAATCAGAAATCCCCGGCCGTAACCGAACTGGACGGTGCCCTGGAAAACCTGGTAAAAGAGATGTTCCGCAGCATGTACAACGGCAAGGGCGTAGGGCTGGCCGCGGTTCAGGTGGGAAGGCTGCTGCGCGTGTTCATTACCCACCTGCCCAAGGACGAACCCAGGGTGTTCATTAATCCGGAGCTCCTTACCACTTCAATCGATGAAAACATATACGAAGAAGGCTGTTTAAGCGTGCCCGCGGTGTACGCGGATGTGAAAAGACCCGCCGTAGTAAGGGTGCAGGCCTTGGATATTAAGGGAAAACCCTTCACCATCCAGGCCGAGGAATTTCTGGCGCGGGTGGTGCAGCACGAATTGGATCATTTAAACGGAATTCTTTTTATTGACAAGGTGCCGAAAAACAAAAAGAGGCAGCTCCTTAAAACCTACCAAAGGAAAATAAAAATCTGATGCGCCTCCTGTTTGCGGGCACTCCTCAGTTTGCCATTCCCGCTCTGGCCACGGCGGCCGCGGAGCACGACATATGCGGGGTGCTCACCGCGCCGGACAGCCGGGCCGGCAGGGGCAGAGCAACACTCGCCCCGGCCGTAAAACAAAAAGCCGTGGAGCTTGGACTGCCCGTGTTTCAGCCTGAAACCATAAATGAATCTTTCATAGAGCAGGTAAGGGCGGCCGCGCCCGAGCTTCTGGTTGTGGCCGCCTTCGGTGTGATATTCAGGAAGCCCTTCCTTGACGCGTTTCCCCGCGGCGCGATTAATGTTCATCCTTCATTGCTGCCCCGCTATCGTGGCCCTTCCCCCATTTCAGCGGCTATACTGGCCGGGGACGCGGAAACCGGGGTCACCATCCAGCGCTTGGCCCTGAAGATGGACAGTGGGGACATCCTGGCCCAGGCGCGCCGTCCGCTTTCCGGAGATGAAACAACCGGCTCACTCACCAAGGACCTGTCTTTAATAGGTGCGGAACTTTTAAAGACCGTACTCCGGGACATGGAAGACCATACGCTGCGCGCTCTTGCCCAGGAAGAAGAGCGGGCCTCCTACTGCAGGCTGGTGCGCAAGCAGGACGGCCGTATCGACTGGCAAAACGGAGCCGAGTACATAAGCCGTATGATCAGGGCGTATGATCCCTGGCCGGGGGCCTATACCGCGTACAAGGGCCAAAACCTGTATTTCAGGCGCGGATACCTCTGCACGGAAGGGTTTTCCGGCACGGAAAATACAGCAGGAACGGTTTTAGGTGTAGACAAACAGCATGGAATTTTGATACACACTAATAATGGAATATTGTGTATACAGGAGCTTCAGCTTGAGTTTAAACGGTCCTGTTCATGGCGGGACTTCCTGAACGGCCATAAAGATTTTATCGGTTCCATTCTTGGAGGAGATTGATGTTTTCGTTGTTCGAAAAAATAAAACAGATTATCCCGGGCGCGGCGGATGCGCCCGAAACAAGGGATTTTAAAATAGGGGTATTCTTGCTTTCGGGGCTACTGCTCCTGATCGTGATTGTGGGCTTGTTCGCCTTTTTTGTAATATTACAGGGCGGGCACATAACAACCGTTCCCGACCTGATAGGCCAGGACCTTGTGGCCGGTTTAAAGCTGCTGCAAGCCAAGAACCTGGTGGCCGAGGTGGACGACAAGTTCACCGACAACCCGGAAGACAAGGGCAAGATTGTAAGCCAGGACCCGCCGTACACAACCGAGGTGCGTGAGGACCAGGTAATCAAGCTTATGGTAAGCAAGGGCGCTCCCGTTGACCGCGTGGGCAATTACGTGGGTAAAACCCTGCCCCAGGTCAGGGCCCAGCTTAAAACCCAGTTTGCCTCTTCCGACAAACAGCTTATCAGGATCGTGGACAACATGATAATGTACAAAAACGACGCCCTTCCGTCCGGGACCGTCATTTCACAGAAACCGGAGCCCGACACGCCGCTGACCGACGAACCCATCAATCTTGAGCTTGTGGTAAGCAAGGGAGAAGGCAGAAAAATGGTGGATATCAGCAATTATGTGAGTAAGAGCTTTTCCCAGGCGGTGAATGAGCTGAACCAGGCCGGTGTTCCCTACATTTTTACCGTAAAGACGGCCGCTGGGGCCGAGCAGCAGGGTGTTGTAGTGTCACAGAGCCCCAAGGCCGGAAGCTCCGTGCCCGAGGGCCTGATCGTTGCGCTGGTAATGACAAAGCCCGGCACCGTGCCGGCCGGGAACGTGTTCGGTCTGTTCAGGGCCAGGGTCCCCAATTTCGACGTCATGGCCAAGGTGGAGGTGGTTGTGGTCTCCGGACAGTCGCGCACCACGCTGATGTCCATGATGCACCCGGGCGGCGAGCTTTCGATTCCGTACATTCTGGACAAGGACGCCTCGATCCTGCTTTTAGTAAACGGCCAGGAGCTGTTAAAAAAGGATGTGGAGCCTTTTTAGCTTTTTTGATATAATATGTGAGAACGCGAGCGTCGTATAATGGTTATTACCCGAGCTTCCCAAGCTCGTGACGAGGGTTCGATTCCCTTCGCTCGCTT
>CAZWYY010000040.1:0-38479 GCA_964638895.1 uncultured Spirochaetaceae bacterium
TCTCTTGCAGGTAGCAATGGTACGGGATTTTTTGGACAACCCTTGCGCCTGATCTCAAAATGCAGATGCGGGCCGGTACACCTGCCGGACATGCCGGTCTTGGCAATAATCTCGCCGCCTTGTACGTCCTGATATAACGTTACCAGAATTTTACTAAGATGTCCATACACGGTCTGGTAATTTCCCGAATGCTGCACCAGGACATAATTACCGTAGATCTTATTATAACCGACCTCCATCACCTTACCGTCTTTTGCCGCATACACCGGGGTGCCTACGGGCGCACCAAGATCAATCCCGTTATGAAAGGAAGGATGTCCGGTAAAGGGATCGGCCCTCATCCCGAACTGGGAGGTCAGTCTTGCCTTATCCAGGGGAAAACGAAAGAGAATTTTAAGAAAATACGCCCTTTCCACACTGTGAAAGCGATCACCCTCAAAAAAAAGGAATTCAACCCTCTGTCCATCTTGCCATAAAAACACACTGCGTGCCGTATCGTAGTGTTGTACCCTCCAGGAAATCATAATATCCTCCAGGTCCGAGCCCGGTTTCTTTGGAACAAAAATCCCCGGAATATTGGGAATGAGAAGGTATTCATGTAAAGCGAGTTCTTCCGGATTGGCGATATGATTGAGGGATGCAATGGTGTCATACGGAAGATTCAAACGGGCGGCCAGGGAAAAAATATCATCGGTCTTCTTTAATGTATAACGAAAAAATGTCAGAACCGGCAGTTCTTGGTCATGCCCCCTGCTTTTGGCGGTGTAGTAGGTTTTTATATCCTGCTGCAGTTGTTTGAAAAGTATATCGCTCGTGTTTAAGACCAGTATCGCCGGGTACTCCGCGGACACCCGTACCCCGGCCAGAAAAAAAAGAACAAAGATTATGATGCCTGACTTATGTTTCAACAGAACGTTTTCGCTTTTTATATACATTTTTATGACCGTAAAGAAGATACCCAAAACACGTGATATATATGACCAGGGCGCAGATAAAATGAACGAACTGTGCCTTTACCGCCAGGATTGACACAAAATAAATCAAACTCGCAACGGCAAGTGTCATGATAATGAGATATATCCCCTGTGAAACAAAATCATACACACGTAATTTTGATACGGCATATATAAATATTATCGAAATAAATAAAACGGAAATAAAGAGAGATTCCCCAACCAGAAGGTTTTCATGTGTTCCGGCAAGCGAAAAGTACATCACGTATAGAATGATTATGATGCCAAGCGCGGCCATGCACATTAAAAACAGGAATATTTTCGCTGTTTTAAAAAAAATCTCGATTATACCCTGTTGCTTTACCAGTTTTACAACCTTGTACGAGAGAAACGCGCATCCCGATAGTACCAGAATAAAAATACTTACAAACGTGAAAACATCTTTAAAACCGGTGGAGAAAAACCAGAGTGGAAACACGATCGCCATACTTATTCCACCCAACAGCACCAACACAAATATAAAGCGAAAAAAATTGAAAAAAGATTTCATATACCCGAAAAAAATATCCTCGATGGTTTTTAGGATTTCGGATCTCTTGTTTTTCATAACCTGTACCAGCCGCCTTACTGCTCAACGTTTTTTTTCATTCTTCTTTTAATATCGTCCAATTCCGTTTTTTTCATTTTCCATGAAATGACATCCTTCGACAAACCCAGTTCTTTGGCCGTCTCTATAAGATGATTTATAATGGTATCCAATTCGCTTATAATTGAAAGCGTCTGGTAGATATTTACCAATGCCCAATACACATTATAGGATTTTTGAAAATAATCATATGCTTCGGTTCCGTGCCCGCTTTTGCGGTTGATAAGCCCCAGTGCCAGAAAGTCCTTGGCGATTCCGAGGGAATTTTCCACTTTTTTATCATATTCCAGGGCCTCCTGGGCATATTCAACCGCCTCCCTGTAGTTTTCCTGTTCCGAATAGATCGAGGCTAGCATGTAATAGTTGGAAGCGACCTCTTCAAAACGCTTTAATCTCAGATTGATATCAAGGGCTTTTTTAATATATTTTATGGCCTTCTTTTTTTCCCCGGTTTTTTTGTACACCGAGCCGATGTTATGATACACAATGGCCAATTGCTCTCCCGGTACGCCTTTATTTTCATACTTCAGCGCTTCCAGAAAAAGTTCCTTTGACTTTTCAAAATCCTGCTTTTTCAAATAACTCTCACCCATGCTGTTTGCAGTAAGAGAGAGTAAGGCGGGATCATCAAGCTTCTGAGCGAGTTCATACGCTTTCAGAAAATATTTATTGGCCAATTCATACTCTTCCAAAGCCAGATACACGTTGCCGATTGAGTTATAGGAGCGCACCATGCCCTGTTCGTTGTCCACCGCCATATTATGCCAAAGCGCCAGATCGAAGAACTGGATGGCCTTGTCATACACCCCCTGGGTGAAATAATCATTGCCGGACTTCGTATATTCGACGGCCTGGTTCTTTTTTGCTGTGACTGTTTCCTGTTGTTTGGGCGCGGTTGAGCAGTTAAGGACGAAAAATGCGCACAATACGCAGATAATTTTTTTTTGGAGCATTAAAAGGCCTCGTCCCTGAAACTCTTAATTGTTGTGGGCTGCTCCCGTTCTTTTGTTACTCCACCGCTTAACAGGGGATTATTCTTGATGGCCTCAAGCACCGCCTTGCCTTCCTTAAGCGCGTCCTGTCCTTTTTCCAGAATACCGGTAATCTGCGGAGCGGTTCCGCGCACATAGCGGCTGAACTCCTCCAGATTCTGTACAATACGCAGGATCGCCGCGTTCACATCCGGATCAAGCAGGCGGGAAAGCATGCCTTTGGGATCGCCCGTGATGTTTTGTATGTTGGCCAATGTCCCGGCCGTACTCGAAAACATGGTGCTTAACGGGCCGCTCCCCCTTCCGCGTGCCGCGTCATTCAGGGCAACCAGGAACTCACTGAACGAAACCACGGCCTTGTCTATCTCGTCCACATGGTCATTCAGTATTTTATCAATATTGGAGACTATATCGTCAATATTCATAAGAATCGAGGAAACCGAATCCTCGCTTTTTTCCGGCATCACCACAAGCTCCTGCCTGACACGCCGTTTGCCTTCATCCGTATCCAATGAAGGAACCAACTCACCTTCGGGCAGCGGTGAGCTGCCGTACATGCCCGGATATAGCTGCAGCGAGCTTGATAAAGGGCTCACGGAAAGCTCCAGTACCGAGTTAAAATTGACCTTTTCGTGGTACTCATCATATATATAAAATTTCAGTACCACCTCGTTCTCGGCGTTAAGTTCCACCGCGTCGATCTTGCCTATGGCAAATCCTTTAAAGGTAATCACCATTCCCCGGCTTAATCCCGAGGCGCTGTGGAAAATACTGTAATAATGATAGTTCCTTGCAAACCAGCGTTGGTTTATGCCCAGGAAAATAATAATGACGGCCAATCCGATTAATGCTGCGACAATAAAAATGCCGACTATTTTATCCGCGTTTTTAATCCTGAATTTCATAATATAAGTCTAGACAAATCACCCCCCATGTGTCAATGTATGATTGTTATATTTCTTATATTCTAAAGGTAGTGCAAAAAGGAGGCTTTTTCAATATCAGCAATTTTAAATTTGTTCCTTAATATCTTATTCATTCAACAGATCCAGTATGTTCTGATCATAACTTGAAGGTTTTTGCAAAATATCGTTTAAAATGCCTTTCAACTCGGTGTTGTTGCTGTTGATCACCTGGTTGAACGGACCCTGGGCCAGTATCATGCCGCTTTTGAGTACTATAAGGTTGTCTGCCAGCATGGAAATGATGGCGGACTCGTGAATTACGGCCACAAGAGTGCAATGGGCGGCCTTCAATTTCTTGATCATGGCTAAAAGCCTGGTTTTCATCTCCGCATCTACCGAAAGTGTGGGTTCGTCCATGAATACCACGGTTGGCCGGGTAATCAACGCCCTGGTGAAAGACACCATCTTTTGTTCTCCCAGCGAAAGCTGGGCGGGCCGTAAATAAATGGAATCGCTTAAATTGATATACTCAAGCGCCCGTGTTACCTTCTGTTCAATCTGGGCCGCATCCATTTCAGGGAAATGAAAACGCAAGGGGAGAGAAAGATTTTCAAACACGTTCTTGTTGGCCCATAATGCCGAGTCCTGAAACACGAATCCGTTGCGTTTTTTAAACTCCAAAACCTGTTTGTCGGAAAGCGAATAATAATCTCGCCCCTCAAGCAGTACCTTTCCGCTGTCGGGAATGATGATACCCGCCATCACCTTGAGCAGGGTGCTTTTCCCGCAGCCCGACGGCCCCATTATCAAAGTTGTCCGGCCTCTTGGAATCGAACAGGTGATGTTCACCAAGGTGGAGTATTCCTGGGAAATAACCGATATGTCCTTTAGTTCAATAAGGTTTTCCATAATCCCTTCTATTTCAATATATAAAAAATAGTCGAAATAATCGCGTCCGCCACAATACAAAGCACAAAACTCTGGCCTACGGCTTTTATCACAACCTGCGGTATTTCCGTGGTGGCGAAATGGACCTTGAATCCATTGTACGAGGAAACGATCGAGATAATTATGCCGAACGCAAGACTTTTCAGCAGAGAGGATAGAATATCGCTCAACTGTAAGGCCTGCAACAGGTTTTGGAAATATTCGACGAAGGCGATGGGGGTAATAAGCTGCGAAAACAGGAAAGAGGCAAACAGGCCGAAAAAATTAAAATAAAAGGTGAGAAGCACCAGGGAAATGGAAACACCGAAAAATCTCGGCACAACCAGGTATGAAATGGGATTAATTCCCACCGCCGTATACGCCTCAATCTCGTGGTTCACCACCATATTTCCGATCTCGGTTGCAATAGCCGTACCGGAACGCGCGATAATGATAAATGCGCACAATAACGGTCCCAGTTCCCGTGTTATGATTATGATCATGATAATATAAATAAGTTTACCCTGGCCGAACGTAGGCAGTAGCGACAGGCCCTGGATAATGATAACGACCCCCAGGGCCAGGGCGATAAGGGAGATCATACTCAATGCCTCCACGCCGGTAAAAAATATCTGCATAATAAGCACCTTAACCCCAACCTGCTTTTGCCTGACAAAAAGCACGGCCTCTTTGAGCACATTGGTGAAAAACCCGAGGGCGTAGCTTGCGTTTTTAAGTTTAAGGATGAACCATCTGCCGATTCTGCTGATCATATTTCTTACACTTCAGTTTAAAAGATAAACCTTTTCGCTGCAATATCCAATTCCGCTTTGTATATGGATTTTATTTTTTTAGTAGGAAGGGCAGGGCAAAATGATCGGGTATCCGCATGCCGGAGGCGGAAATTCCGAGCCTGCGGTCCTTCCTGTTCTGACCATGGAAATCAGAACCGGCCGTAACCAAAAAGCCGTTTTCCAGGGCGAACCCCTCCAGCTCTTGGCAGCGCGCAATGGGAAAATCCGCGTGATACGCCTCAATGCCGTCCAGTCCGTCACGCTGCCAGTCAAGCAGCAGGATCTTCAGTTCCCGCCAGGGCAGGTTCAGAGTGAAGGGATGGGCTGCTATGGCCTTTGCCCCCGTTTTTTTTAACAGGTCTATGGCCTGTAGCCTGGTAAGCACCTTTTTCGGAACGTAGAAGGGCCTGCCCGGGTTCAGGTACCGGTCAAAAGCCTCCCGCATAGATGAAACCATACCCTTATCCTTTAAAAAATGGGCGAAATGCAGGCGGGAGATGATGTTTCCCCCGGCATACGCCGCTATCCGGTTTAATGTCACATCCAGGCCCACCGAGCGCATTTTTTCTATAATATAAAGGTTGCGCTTGCTGCGCTCCAGCTGGATACCTGCGAGGATATCCGTAATTTCCGCTATATGCTCTCTAAGTCCCAGCCCCAGCATATGGAACTCTCCGTGCTCGCATTCCACCTCCAGTTCAACGCCCGGAATAAAATCCATGTTCAATTCAGCGGCCCGCTTTTCAGCCTCTGCCAGACCGGAAACAACATCGTGATCTGTAAGCGCGATTGCGCATAGCCCGAGTTTATGCGCATAATCAATCAGCCGCCGCGGCGTATATGAGCCGTCCGAATGAGTGGAATGGGTGTGCAAGTCAACCATGATCATAGATTACATATTATACCAAAGAAATCAAGCGGTAATCTGGGCCTGATTATGGCCCTTTTGCCACACGTAAGGAATAGTGCGCATTCGCCGGTTTGTATATTGACTTTTCAAAAAAATGAAACTACTCTTTTTTAAACCTATACACCGGGAGCAACGAGATGAAAGAAATCAAGCAGTCACAAAAATTAAAGGATGTGTGTTACGACATACGAGGCCCTGTACTCAAAACCGCGCAAAAGCTGGAGGAGGAAGGGTACCACATCTATAAGCTGAATATCGGCAATCCCGCTCCCTTCGGCCTCTATGCCCCAGATGAGATTATCCACGATGTTATTTTGAACATTAATGAGGCGCAGGGGTACAGCGATTCCCAGGGGATCCTCTCCGCACGAATCGCCATCATGCAGCACTGCCAGACCCTTAATATAAGGGACGTAGAGATTGAGGACATCTACCTGGGAAACGGCGTAAGCGAGCTTATTGTGATGTGTATGCAGGGACTGCTTAACGCGGGCGACGAAATGCTGATACCCTCACCGGATTATCCACTGTGGACCGCGGCCGTGAACCTGGCCGGCGGCAGGGCCGTTCATTACATATGCGACGAACAGGCGGAATGGAATCCCGATATAGAGGATATCAGGAAAAAGATAACCGATAAAACAAAGGGGATTGTGGTCATCAATCCTAATAATCCCACCGGTGCGCTTTATAATCGGGAGATCCTGGAACAGATAATACAAATGGCCGCGGAACATAACCTTGTGCTGTTCGCGGACGAGATCTATGAAAACATCATCTATGACGATAACAAATTCGTGCCGCTTGCCTCCCTTAACGAGAATACGCTTTGTATCACCTTAAGCGGTCTGTCCAAAGCACACCGCCTTGCCGGATTCCGTTCAGGATGGATGGTTATCAGCGGTAAAAAGTCCATGGCCAGAAACTACATCGAAGGCCTCGGCGTGTTGTCCTCAATGCGCCTGTGCAGCAACGTGGTGGCGCAGCTGGCGGTACAGGCCGCCCTGGGAGGTTTTCAATCCATTATAAAGCTGACCTCACCGGGCGGACGCTTATATGAACAACGCAATATAAGCCACCAACTGCTGAGCGATATCCCCGGCGTCACCTGCGTTAAACCCAAGGCCGCGCTGTACCTTTTTCCCAGGCTCGATACCAAGAAGTTCAATATCCGTGACGATATGAGGTTTATTCTTGATCTTTTGATCCAGGAAAAGGTGCTGTTGGTGCAGGGAACTGGTTTTAACTGGCCGCGTCCCGATCATTTCCGGATCGTGTTTCTGCCCCCGGCGGCCGATCTCCGTATCGCGATCTCCCGCATCGGGCATTTTCTTTCACACTACAGCCAGCCATGAATAACAAGATCGGCCGTTTATCAACCTGGATAAAGCGCATATTATTATTGCTTAGAATCGACTTCATAAATGACCTGTCCCGGACACACTCTCTTCACTCCACGACTATTCTCCTTGACCTCTAATGTAACAATTGTTACATTTACCGAATGTTACATTACAACAAAGGAAAATAGGATATATGAATAATAGGCACAGGTTTAAAACACAAAGAATAGCCGACGGCATTACCGCGATTGATGACAACGGGTGGAGTACACTGTATTTAGTCGAGGGTTCACAGAACGCCATACTACTGGACACCGGCTAGGGAGTCGGTGTCCTCCCGGGATTGCTGTCATCCTTGACAACGTCACCCGTCACCGTTCTGCATACCCATGCACACCCGGATCACGTATCGATGTCGTATCAGTTTAATAAAGTAATGATTTCCGCAGCCGATTTCTCGTTTTTCCGCAGATTTTTTGAACCGTCATACATAAAAACAAAATACGATTTCTTTTTAAAAGACTCATTTAACTACATCCATTCATTGGAACACTGGATAAACGCAAAACCGAATGTCGTAAACGCCATACCACGGGGACGGTTTGGAATGCAGGTTTGATAATTGCGGCATTTTGTATGCTGAAAACCGGTTGATATGAACCGTGAAATGAATATGCCGGAGAAATTTCTTTTATTCAGTTACAAGATACCAAGCGAGCCCTCAAGACATAGAGTATATGTTTGGAGGGCATTGAAAGAACTGGGGGCGGTTTATTTGCAGCAGGGAGTGATTCTGCTTCCCTTGACCGAAGACAACCAGGTGAGACTGCAGCAACTTCGCAATGAGGTGTTGGAATTTGAAGGAACCGCCTCCCTGGGTCAATCGACCTTTCTGAACCAAGAAGATGAAAATTCGATTTTGAATGAGTTTGAACGCCTTCGTAATGAAGAATATGAAGAGCTGGCGGAGAACTGCGAAAGATTGATGTACGGGTTGGATAGGGTAACGGAAAAGGGAAAAATCTCCTTCACCGAGCTGGAAGAAAATGAAATTGAATTTTTAAAATTGAAACACCGATTTGAAAAAATTACGACAAGGGATTTTTTTCAGGCAAAAGGCAAAATCAAGGCACAGGCCATCCTCGATAAAGCCCAGGAAAGGCTTAACGGGTATGGTATTGAAGTGTATAAAAAAGAAAAAAACAATATGTAGAGGTATAACACGGCAATATGAAATTCGATTATCATAAAAAACATCCCTCAGTTATTTTACTCGTCACTACCATTGCCTCTTTCCTGACCACCTTTGCGGCCACGTCGGTCAATATCGTGCTGCCCGTGATCGGCCTGGAAATGAAGATGAACGCGGTGGTACTCGGCTGGGTTGCGACCTCCTTTCTATTAACAACCGCCGTATTCTTGATTCCCCTGGGCAAAATTAGTGATACGATCGGCAGAAAAAATATATTTTCATACGGCATAATCCTGTATATTTTATCCTCGGCGCTTTCCGCCGTTTCCTTTTTCGACTGGATGCTGATCCTTTCACGGGTTTTACAGGGTGTGGGCGCGGCCATGGCATTCGCCACCTCCAGCGCTATCGTTACCGCGGCCTTCTCTCGCGGCAAGAGGGGCAGGGCTATAGGTATTAATACCGCGGCCGTGTATATAGGCTCGTCGGCCGGGCCGTTTTTGGGCGGGATTATTACGCATTATCTGGGATGGAGATACGTGTTTGCTTTTACGGCCCTGCTCGGTATTATCATTCTGCCGCTTGTGCTCTTTTATATTCCGCATGATACACCCCAAGGCCGCGGACGCAGCTTCGATATCATCGGCGCACTGCTTTCGGCGACGGGATTGTCTTCCCTGATTGTGGGTATTTCGCTGCTGCCGGCATTGTCCGGTATAATTTTGACCACCGGAAGCGTCGTTATAATTCCTGTTTTTATTACCTGGGAGTCGGGTAGTTCCGATCCGATTCTGGAAACAAAACTGTTCCGTGAGAACCCATCTTTTCTTTTCTCAAATCTGGCGGCTATGATCAATTACGGCGCCACCTTCTCGATCGCGTTTTTCTTGAGTATTTTCCTGCAAACCGTTCGTGGAATGACCGCCTGGGAGGCGGGTACGTTCCTGGTCATCCAGCCAGTTGTCCAGGCTTTGTTTTCACCCCTGGCCGGGCGGATTTCCGACAGGATAGAACCGCGTATTCCGGTTTCCATCGGCATGCTGTTGACTTCCGCCGGGCTGTTCTGCCTGTCTTTTCTTAACTCGGACACCCCGCTTCTTTTTTTGGCCGCAATCCTGGGGCTTTTGGGATTCGGATTCGCGTTGTTCTCATCACCAAATACAAACGCGATCATGAGTTCGGTGGAAACACGCTTCCTGGGCACTGCGTCCGCGCTTGTGGCCGCGATGCGTGTCATCGGCCAGATGCTCAGCATGGGTGTGGCCCTGTTGCTGTTATCGCTGTTTATCGGGCATGCAGAAATTTCCCCTGAACAGTCCGCGGCATTTCAGAATGTGATGACCGTGGGTTTCCGTGTTTTTGCCTTGCTTAACTTTATCGGCGTATTTGTATCGTACGCACGGGGAGATATCCGCTCAAAGCCTGCCGGATGATATCTTGATTTTCGGCCGTGTGGCCGGCGGTCGGAAATATAGTCGGCGCCGTGCAACCGGCGGCCGATCATGTAACAGGTGGCCGACACCGGGTTCGTTGCGTAAATTACTCTCCGCGTAATCTGCCGATCAGCTTCCACCCGGTTGGGAGTATCAGGGTGGCTAGCAGTATTTTTACAATATCTCCCGGGATAAAGATAAGGAAACCGATCACAAGCACGTTTTGCATTCCCAGGATCGCCAGCCAGATGCTGCCGAAAGACAAAAGAATGATATCGCCCAGGAACATGGCGGTAAACACCTTCCATAACGATCTGTCAAAACCGTTCTCTGCCAGATAGCCGGTAATAAAAGCAGCGATCATGAAACCGAACAGGTAGCCGGTGGTTGCCCCTTTGATGAGGTAATCCAAACCGAAATGCCCGCCCTGGAACACCGGCAGGCCGGCTATACCCGTCATGATATAGGCAAGCACACAGATTGCTCCGCGTCTACGGCCGTACAGAATCCCGATCAGGAGTACGGTGAGTGTCTGCCCGGTAAGAGGCACCGGCGAAAAGGGAAGCGGAATGCGGATATAAGCGCTGAAAGTAATGGCGACTACGCCCACAGCCGTCATCAACAAATCGTACAAAAGGCCCATGGCGACGGACCGCGGTCTTAGAAGTTCACTGTATGTTTTATACGTCATTGAGTCTCCTCCGTACAAGATTTATAACGGTTTTTTTTATCATGTTCAACCCCATATCACTACCCGGAAGGTGAAACGGACCCGATGCAAAGGCAGGCGTCGAACGGGCCGGGTCACGTGCCGTCCGGGCACCGAATCAGACTAAGAGGTATTCTTTTCATCCTTTATCTCTCCCGCGCGCTTCAAAACGGTTTTGGAAAGGATCGGTCCGATCAGCTCGTGAATTACCGCCGCTCCTATAATCATACTGATCAGGATGTCCGCCACATGCTGAAAACCGGCCTTCTGCTTGACCAAAAGCGCCAGCCCGATTACTATTCCTCCCTGCGGAATAAGTCCTCCGAATGTATATTTTTTGACCTTGGCCGGGGAACGAGCCAAAAGCCCGCCGGAAACCGCTCCCGATACCTTGCCCAAAAACCGGAAGAGAATAAAAAAAAGAACAAGTAACAAAGAATTCGCCAGTACCGAAAAATTCAGCTGCATTCCGCTCAGGGTAAAAAAAAGCACAAAAACCAACTCCTCCACATACCGTTCCAGTATCCGGAAGATCGAGTTTCTTCGCGGATTAAAATTCGTCACGACAATTCCGACAACCATTGTAGAGAGAAGCTCATCCACTCCCAGCAGCCCGGCGGTACCGAAGCAGAGAAGGAGAATCCCCAGGATGATTACAATCAATGATCCTTCCGACTCCTTTTTAAAAAGTCCGGTGATCAGGTTTAACACCAGCCCGAAGGCGATTCCCGTGGCCACGGCCCCCGCGATGTCAAGCAGCGGTCCGATAATCGAGGCGGACATGCTGAAAGCCCGGCCGGCCACGAATATTCCGGAGATCGCGACGGCCAGACTGTAATTCATGATGCCCAGGGCGTCGTCGAACGCGGCTACGCCCATGATAGTGGAAGAGACTGCTCCGTGGGCCTTGTATTCGTGAATCACCGCCAACGTGGCGGTCGGGTCGGTGGGTGACGCAAGCGCGCCGGCGAGAAGGCTGAGCGGTACAACCACGGCTGCCCAGGACGTATTGCCTGTATTCACAAAAAACGGGGACACCAGAAAAAAGCCGAGAATTACCAGGAGAAACGCGAATTCCGCCTCGAACACAGTAATGAGAATGATACTCTTTCCAAGTTTTTTGATGGTCCGGTAGTGGAGTGTCCCGCCCACGGAAAAGGTAATGAAGGAAAGGGAAATATTCGTCACCAGATCGGTATGTACGGCAAAAGAATCCGGAATAATGGGAAATATCCCAGGGTTCAGCAGAATACCGGCGATGATATATCCGGTTACTTTCGGAAGCCGGATTTTTTCCATAAGTTCCCCAAGGAAATATCCCGCGGCGATAATAATCCCCACATATAAGAGCGGATCCATGCTTTAGTAAACTCACCTATCCGTGTTTTGTCAATCCACAACATTCCTCCCCGTATTGATAAATGAAAAGAAAGCATTATTAATCAGGGTGGGATCGCCTGAATCGGAACTGCCGGCTTGACCCGTAAGGCGTTGCTTTATATAATCACCCTGCACCATGAAGGTAAGAGTACGCTACGCGCCATCGCCCACAGGCAAGCAGCATATCGGCGGCCTGCGGACGGCGCTCTTTAACTATTTCTTTGCCCGCAGCACGCACGGCACGTTTATCCTGCGCATCGAGGATACGGACCGCACGCGCTTCGACCCGGAAGCCCTGCAGGATATTTATAACACCTTTTCCTGGCTGGGCATACGTTGGGACGAGGGCCCCGATGTGAACGGGCCCCACGCCCCATACCTGCAGTCCGAGCGCTTTGCGTTATATAAAACCTACGCCCGGGAGCTTTTGCAGAAAAACCGCGCGTATAAATGCTACTGCTCCCCTGAGCGGCTGGAAAAGCTGCGCGCCGCTCAGGCCGAACAAAAAACAAGCTTCGGCTATGACCGCCGCTGCCGCGGCCTCACGCTTGAGGAACAGGCCGCTTTTGAGAAGCAGGGGATCACCCCGGTCATCCGCTTCAAGATACCTCTCGAAGGCGGTACGGTTCTGCACGACGAGCTTCTGGGAGACATAGAACGCGCCAATATAGATATCAACCCGGACCCGGTGCTGTTGAAATCAGACGGGTTTCCCACCTACCACCTGGCAAACATTGTGGACGACCACCTGATGGAAATCACGCATGTGCTGCGCGCCCAGGAATGGCTTTCATCAGGCCCGCTGCATATTCTTTTATATGAAGCGTTCGGCTGGACCCCGCCCAAATTCTGCCACCTGCCCATGGTCATGGGAAAGGACGGACAGAAGCTCTCCAAGCGGCACGGGGCCACCGCCGTACGCGAGTTCCGAGAACAGGGGTACGTTAAGGAGGCGTTGATAAACTACATCTCCCTCCTGGGCTGGTCCTATGACGCCGTCACGGAATTTTTTACGCTGGAAGAGCTGGAACAGGTTTTCACGCTGGAAAAACTGAACAAATCCCCCGCGATCTTCGATTACAAAAAGCTCGAGTGGTTCAACGGCATGTATATCAGGAAACTTTCCGCGGATGATTTGGCGGACCGACTGCTGCCCTTTTTACAAAAGGACGGGCTGGTGAGTGATCCCTGCACGGATAAGGAGCTGTTTACGGTGAAGGCGGCTATTCCTCTTATACGGGAGCGGCTGACGCTGCTGTCCGATGCGCCGGCCCTGGTGCGTTTTTTATTCACTGATGTCAAGGTGGAAAAACCGGAGGATCTTATTCCCAAGAAACTGGACGCGCCTGAAACCGCGCGGATCCTTGAGAAAGCGCGCGAAATAATGGATGGATTCGAATCGCGTTCCGATACTGAAAACGAAGATATTTTCCGCGCCGCGGCCGAAGAGCTGGGAATCAAGCTCGGACAACTGCTTATGCCCCTGCGGGTGGCGGTCACCGGCAGTACCGTCTCTCCGCCGCTGTTCGAATCTCTCATGCTTCTGGGAAAAGAAAAAATCCTGACAAGGATAGACAGAGCCAGGGCCTTGCTGAAACAATAAGAAAACGGAGTATTTAATGGAAAACAAAGCAACCAAAGCGACAATGGACAAACTGACCTCTTTGTGTAAAAGAAGGGGATATATCTTTCAGTCAAGCGAGATCTACGGCGGATTGGCCTCGGCCTGGGATTACGGCCCCCTGGGTGTCGAGCTTAAGAACCGCATCCAGCGCTTCTGGTGGAAGGAGATGACCCAACTGCATGACAACATTGTGGGCATCGACGCGGCCATCATGATGCACCCCAAGGTATGGGAGGCTTCAGGGCATGTTTCCAACTTTACGGACCCACTGATAGACTGCAAGGGCTGCAAGCAGCGCTTTCGCGAGGACCAACTGCCCGAGGAAAACCGGGCCTCCAAAAAATGTCCGAACTGCGGCGGCCAGCTCACCGAACCAAGAATGTTCAACCTGATGTTTAAAACCCATATCGGGCCGGTTGAGGAGGACGCCTCAATTGTCTACCTGCGCCCGGAAACGGCCCAGGGCATCTATGTGAACTTCAAGAACGTGCTCAACACCAGCCGTTTGAAGATCCCATTCGGCATCGCGCAGGTGGGCAAGGCCTTCCGTAACGAGATTACCACCAAAAACTATATCTTTCGCACCTGCGAGTTCGAGCAGATGGAGATGCAGTTTTTTATCAAGCCCGGTGAGGATGATAAATGGTTCGAGTACTGGAAGAACGAACGCATGAACTATTACGGTAAACTGGGTGTCATTACCGAGCGACTGCGCTTTCACGAGCACGGTCCCGGAGAGCTGGCCTTTTATGCCAAAAAGGCTTTCGATATCGAATACGAGTTTCCGTTCGGCTGGAACGAGATCGAGGGCATTCATAACCGCACCGACTACGATTTGAAGCAGCATATCACCTTTTCGGGCAAGGACCTGCAGTACCTGGATGACATGAATAACGAACGCTACACGCCGTATATCATCGAAACCTCGGCCGGATTAACCCGGCAGGTGCTGGTGGTGTTAAGCGACGCCTATGATGAAGATGAAGCCCAGGGGGAGGAGAGGGTGGTACTGCGCCTTCATCCGGCCATAGCCCCGGTCACCGTGGGTGTGTTCCCGCTGGTGAAAAAGGACGGTTTGGCCGAACTGGCCCACACCATTGAGCAGGATCTGAGGGTGGAATTTTCCACGTTCTATGATCAGGGGGGAGCGATCGGACGCCGCTACCGCAGGCAGGATGAGATCGGAACGCCTTTCTGCATTACCATAGATTATGAAACCAAGGAAAACCAGACCGTGACCCTGCGCTTTCGCGATTCCATGGAACAGGTTCGCATCAAGATCGATGAGATCATCCCGCGCATCACAAAGGAGATCAAAGAGTACAGGAGGCAGGCCTGATGCCGGGCGGATTTGAAGTATTGCGCGAACGCGGCTTTATCAAACAGTGCTCGGACGAGGAAATCCTAAAAAAGGCGCTTGATCATGAACAGGTGACCTTTTACGCGGGGTTTGATCCCACCTATTCCAGCCTGCATATAGGCCACCTGGTGCCTCTTTTCGCCATGTCTCATTTACAGAAGGCCGGGCACAAACCCATCGCCCTGGTGGGCGGCGGCACGGCGCGCATCGGTGACCCTTCGGGAAAGACCGAGATGCGGCAAATGTTGACCATCGAGGCCATCAAACAAAATGCCCTTGCCCTGAAAGAGCAGATTTCGCGGTTCATCGATTTTTCGGATGACAATGCCGTGCTTGTCGACAACGCGGACTGGCTGGCGGGGCTGAACTACATCGAGTTCCTGCGGGAGATCGGCAGGCATTTTTCCGTAAACCGCATGCTCAGTTTCGAGACCTATAAGATGCGGCTGGAAAGCGGGCTTTCCTTTATCGAGTTCAACTACCAGCTGCTGCAGTCGTACGATTACCTTGTGCTCTTCAGGAAATACGGATGCACCCTGCAGATCGGCGGGGACGATCAATGGGGAAATATCGTGTCCGGCATGGAGCTTATCCGCCGCGTGGAAGGCGCCGATGTCTACGCGCTTACGCATCCCCTGGTAACCCGCGCGGACGGCAAAAAAATGGGAAAAACCGAAAAGGGCGCCCTGTTCCTGGACCCGGGGCTGACGGAGGTCTATGATTTTTACCAGTACTGGGTCAATATTCCGGACCAGGACGTGGAAAAGTTCCTGCTGCTGTATACCTATCTGCCTACGGCCGAGGTCAAGCAGTTGGCCGCGCTCAAAGATAACCGGATCAATACGGCCAAGGAAATTCTTGCATACGAATTGACCTCCACGGTACACGGCCGCGAGGCGGCGGACAAGGCCAGGCAAGCGGCGCGCGCCTTGTTTAAAAAAGACGGCAGCGCGGGTATTGATTCCATGCCATCGAATGAGATAACGCTTTCCGAAATAAGGGCCGGGATGACTATAACTGATTTTTTTAGTAGAACCACTTTATTTTCCTCTAAGAGCGAAGCACGTCGTTTGATTATGGAAGGTGGAAGAGCATATGTTAATGACACAAAAGTTGAAGATATTAATTCCAAAATAATTTATATCAAGGATAAAAAGAATACTGATCCTACCACAGCGATTTATGTGAGTGATTCTAATATACTACAAGCAGGGAAGAAAAAATATTTTAGAACAATCGTCACTGCAGATTAATCACTTGAAATGATTATACCCGCTTTTTAAGGGAAGCTTTTGGCCGTCCTTTAACAGGTATACGCCGCTTTCACGTTCCAAAATCCGGCCCACCACCATAAAATCTGCAAACTGCTTTTTCAGACCGGGCAGATCAGATTCCCGTATTGTAAACACCAGTTCAAAATCCTCACCCCCATACAGGGCGAACTCGGCCGGGTCCTCACCTAAAAGACGCGCGGATTCACGGGTATGAGCGGAAAGCGGAATAGTATTATAATCCATACATGCTCCGCAATCACTTTCATTACAGATGTGGGTAACCTCGCTGGCCAAACCGTCGCTTACGTCGATCATGGCGTGCGCAAAGAGAGCGATTTTCGCCGCCTCAACCGCCGTGCGGGACTTTGGCTCAAGATGATCCGCGGTGTATCCGGTAATACCCCGCTGCAGAAGCTTGAGCCCGGCCGTGCTCCCGCCCAGGCTGCCGGTGACACAGATCAGATCTCCGTTTTCGGCTCCCGAGCGCAGGCGGAGCAGTTCTTTCGGCACGCAGCCTAAAAGCGTAAGATTGAATACGTAATTCCGGCCGTGGGTGGTGTCGCCCCCCAACAGGTGTACACCGTGCGTTTCGGCCGAGGAATAAAGTCCTTTATAAAACTCGTCCATAAACTCCACGGTAACGGTGTCGGGCAGGCACATGGAAATAAACGCGTGTGCCGGGGTTCCACCCATACTGACGATGTCCGAGACATTGACCTCCATCAGCTTCATCCCGATCTGGAAGGGTGAGTACCAGTCCAGCATAAAATGGTCACCCTCCACCATCATATCCGTGGTAATCAGCTGGTATGTGTCCCCGGTGTATTCCAGTACCGCGCAATCGTCACCAATTCCCTTGATAACCTGTTTTCCCGCCGTTTTACCCCGGGTCACGCGGTCTATAAGGGAGAACTCGCCCCCGATTTCGCTGATCTTCATTTGTCAGTACGTATCCCTTGTTTCTTTGTTGATTTTGGCCGAACAGAACTCTCCGCACATGGAACAGACCGACTGCTTGTCGGTAAGGTCCTTTTCCCGGAGTTCCCTGGCCTTTTCCGTGTTCATGGCCAGCGCATACATGGTATCCCAGTCCAGGTTGCTCCTGGCCCGGGACATGCTATCATCGATGGTGCGCGCGCCCCGGCGTCCGCGGGCGATATCCGCCGCGTGCGCCGCAATTTTGGAGGCGATCACGCCGTCCACCACATGCTCCAGGTGTGGCAGCCCCAGGTGTTCCTTGGGGGTCAGGTAGCAGAGGAAATCCGCACCGTAGAACGCGGCCAGCGCCCCGCCGATCGCCCCCACAATGTGGTCGTATCCCGGCGCGATGTCCGTAACCAGGGGCCCCAGTACATAGAAAGGGGCCCCCCGGCAGAGTTTTTTCTGCAGTTTGATGTTCCTCTCTATCTGTTGCAGGGGAACGTGTCCCGGACCCTCTATCATGACCTGCACGCCGGCCCTACGCGCCCGCTCCGCCAACTCGCCCAGGGTCCTGAGTTCGGCAAGCTGGGCCTTATCGGTGGCGTCGGCCAGGCAGCCCGGCCGCAGGCCGTCACCCAGGCTTAATACCGCGTCGTACTCCGCGGCTACTTTCAGAATCTCGTCAAAATGCGTGTACAGCGGGTTCTCCTTGTCATGGGCCAGCATCCATTTGACCAGAAAGCTACCGCCCCGTGAGACCACGCCCATGATCCGGTTTTTCAGCAATGGAATGTGTTTTCTTCGAATACCGCAGTGTACGGTGATAAAATCAACACCGTCCCGCACGTGGGTACGAACGGCATTCAAGAAATCCTCTTCTTTCAGCGCGTCAGGCTGCGGACTCTGGGTGATGGCCTGGTAGATGGGAACCGTGCCCACCGGCACTTCTGACCGTTCAAGAATCTTCCTGCGCACGGCGTCTATATCACCGCCCGTGCTCAGGTCCATCACCGTATCCGCGCCGTATTTCACCGCGGCCGTGAGCTTTTCAAGCTCCAGCCTGACATTGGAGCACATCGTGGAAGTGCCGATGTTGGCATTGATTTTGATGCCCAGGTTTTTACCTATGCCGACCGGCGTGCATGCATGGGCCCGGTTTTTGGCGATGACCGTATAGCCGCGGGCAAGGTGGGCACGTAACAGCCCCACAGGCAC
This sequence comes from uncultured Spirochaetaceae bacterium, assembly GCA_964638895.1. Taxonomy (GTDB): domain Bacteria; phylum Spirochaetota; class Spirochaetia; order SZUA-6; family RPPD01; genus JAFGGG01. The sequence goes on from CAZWYY010000040.1 coordinate 18,579, forward strand.
CTGTTCGCGTTCGGCCACCTGTTTCATTTCCGCGGTAATGATATTTTTTTTAGCGCTTGTTAATTGTGTCATCATAAAGCTCCTGAAACCTTTTAATCCGTTCCGATACATCCTCGCTCGTCACCACGGCGGAAATCGCGCAGAACATGTCGGCTCCCGCCCGGATAGCACCGGCCGCGTTTTCCATGGTCAGCCCGCCTATGGCCGCAATAGGCAGGGAACAGGCCGCCCGCACCTTTTGAATCAGCTCCGGGCCGCAGGGCGCGCCCGCGTCGCTCTTTGTATCCGTGGCAAATACCGGGCTTACGGCAAGGTAGGAGGCCCCATTTGCCTGCGCCTCCACGGCCTCTTCCAACGAATGCACAGTCACCCCCACAATCTTATCCGGACCCATAAGTTTACGGACCACGGTAAGGGGCAGGTCATCCTGCCCGATGTGGAGACCGTCGGCATCCACTGCCAGTGCTATGTCAAGCCGGTCATTAATTATGAATATACTATTTTTACAAAGTTTTTTTAACTCCAAAGCATGGGTAAAAAACTCCCCGGCGGTCTCGTGCTTCTGCCGGTACTGGATAATCTCGACGCCGGCCCGGCAGGCCGCCGTTACGTCGTAAAGATCGCCGTGAATACTCAACCTGCTGTCGGTAATAAAATAATAGCCTTTCACTTCAGGAAATCCGCATGTTTTTTTCGATGGCCGTCTGATCAAGCGCATGAACCCGGTCGAAAAGCAGCTCCTTAAAACTTCCGGGCCCCATTGCATCCTCCGCCGCAAATTCAGCGGCAATCTCATAGCAGCACAGCCCGGCGGCGGCGGCGCGTGCCGTATCGGGCTCCACGGCGGCGAAGGCGCCGATGACCGATGCCGCCATACAGCCGGTGCCGACTATTTCCGCCATCATCTCATGGCCGTTGTTCACTTTATACACGTTTCCCCTGTGATCGGCGATAATATCCTCTTTTCCGGTAATCACCACGGTGCATGTTCGCTTTCCGGCCAACTCCCCGGCCACATGAATAAGGTTTTTCTCCACATGGGCCGCGTCCACGCCCTTTGTCTGCACGTTTTCTCCGGCCACGCGCGCCACTTCCGATGAGTTGCCCTTGATTACGGCGATCTGCACGCTGTCGAGCAGCTCTTCGCACATCCTGTCCCGAAACGGGGTGGCCCCGGCTCCGCATACATCCAGCACCACCGGGATTCCCTTTTTATTGGCCGCGCCGCCCGCGAGTTTCATGGCGGCAATAATCTCTTTTGTCAGCGTGCCGATGTTCAGCACCAGGGCGGAGGCCAGTGAGACCATATCCGCCACCTCTTCCACCGCGTGCGCCATAACAGGCGACGCGCCGAACACCTTTACTATATTCGCGCAGTCGTAAATGGTGACCCAGTTGGTAATATGGTGAACAAGCGGCCCCCGCGCGCGCACGCGCGCAAGCAGTTCGTATACATCCTTGGTGTGCATGACACCTCCTCATAAACGATTTTACTAGGGGGATGTTAACCTGAAGAAAAGTGCTGCCTGTTCCCTCCGCTGGCATTACCCAGATCAGGTTCAACGGGTATAATCTCAGGCTTTTCCTTTTATTTTAAAAGAAAAACCACCCCACTAGCCATTCAAACTTACTCCAGGCAGGGTAAATAGTCAAGCCGCCGCACACTAATATAACGTTGCAGGCCGCGCTTCAGGCACTAATTGGTATTGACTTTTAACCGTTTTTTTACTATTTTAATCTGCACGTATTGCCACCTTAGCTCAGCTGGTAGAGCACGTGATTTGTAATCTCGGGGTCGTCGGTTCGAGTCCGACAGGTGGCTTGCATGAAGGGGGAGGTTCCCGAGCGGTCAAAGGGGGCAGACTGTAAATCTGTTGGCTACGCCTTCGAAGGTTCGAATCCTTCTCTCCCCATATTTTTTATAAGGATATTATTGGGAAAACTCATCTTGGATACATCTCATATAAAAAGAGGATTGCATTTCAGTTGTACGCGCTGTTCAAACTGCTGCAGGCATACACCGGGATACGTATTTCTCTCTAAAAAGGATATCACGAACCTCCTGTCGGCAACCGGGCTTCCACGTTCCGAATTCCTTAGGAAATACTGCCGGATTGTAAGCGTAAACGGATTTTACCGGCTGAGCCTCCGGGAAAAACAAAATTATGACTGTATTTTCTGGGCGGATAACGCTTGCCAGGTATATAAAAAGCGTCCGCTGCAGTGTCAAAGCTATCCCTTCTGGAGTTCCATAATCAGTTCCGACTCATCCTGGCAGGAACAAAAAAGGATGTGTCCGGGTATCGATAAAGGCGTGTTTCATCCCAAACGTAAAATAGAGTACTGGCTGAAGCGAAGGTTGAAAGAACGCTTTATTGAGCTTCTCCCGCATCATGTAGCTCCCTATATTGACGATGTGGAAAAAATTCAATCTCATGGATAATATGGCCGTTTGCAGTATCGAGTTCACCAAAACCGAATTAATCAAGTTGTTTCGCCTGTTAAAGAACGCAATGAACACCGATGAAAAGATAATCCCGCTGTTTTCCAAGATTGAAAAAAAGGCATATGAACTGCTTACGATTGATGAGCTTGAGGATGCCCGGAAAAAATAAAATATTTTTGTTTCTTTCTGAAAAATTAAGTATATTTATGATAATCTATCCAAAAAAAATAATCATAGGTCTTGTATGAAAATCTGGCGAATACCATTTGTAATTATTATCATTGCCGTTTTTCTAGGCGTAGTCATTGTGGCCCTGGCCAGCGCCGTTACCATCCTGAACAGTCCCAATCCGGATATTCCCACCGAAGGGGTGCTTTTTCAAATCCAAAAAGGGGAGAGCACCGACAGCATTATCACTCGCCTGGAGCAGGAAGGGCTGATCCGGTCCGGCCTACTGATGAGGATTCTTACTAAAATAAACGGAACAGAACGCGCGTTTAAAAGCGGTGTCTACCGGATTACCCCGAACCTAACCACCATGGATATTCATAACCTGCTTGTATCCGGGTCACAAGACCTGATCCGGGTAACAATTCCCGAAGGCTGGACCAGATCTTCCATTGCTGCGGAGGTTGCCAGATTGGGACTGGCCACTACAGCCGATTTTATTATGGCCACGGAATCCAGCGAGGTGTTAAACGCTTTCTCCATACCCGAATCCAATGCGGAGGGATACCTCTTCCCCGATACCTATTTTTTCCCCAGGGATATCTCCGCTTTGAATATCGTAAAAATGATGGTCAGAACCTTCTTTATCCGCCTAAAATCCGTGTATCCGGCGTATACAAGGCTTTCCCCTACGGAACTGAATGATAAGGTCATACTTGCCTCAATAGTGGAAGGGGAATACCGCAGGGACGAAGAGGCCCCCATTATTGCCTCGGTGTTTTATAACCGCCTGCAGAAGCATATACGCCTTGAATCCTGCGCCACCATCGGGTTCATTAAGACCGAGCTGCTCGGCCAGCCGCATGCCAAGAGACTATGGGATATAGACCTGCAGATTCCGTCTCCCTATAATACCTATCAGCACTACGGTCTGCCGCCGGGACCGATCAACAATCCGGGAACAGTGGCCTTGTCCGCCGTGTTTTCACCGGCGGATACGGATTATTTATACTTTGTACTTGAGGATCAAAGCACGGGAAAGCACCATTTTTCCGTAAATTTCAATGAGCATGTATCGGCTAAAAATTTTTATTTAAAGTATTAGCGGTTGAATATATAATTTAAATTAAAAACCGAAAGAAAGGTACCACGGAGGCGGACCGGTGGAGCTTATAAGCGATTTATGCTGATTCCTGAATATCTACTAAATCAGATATCTTCCCGTATTAATATTGTAGAACTCATCAATGAATACGTGCGCCTTACCAAAAAAGGCTCACGCTATTGGGGGCTCTGCCCGTTCCACAGCGAAAAAACACCGTCGTTCTGCGTTACACCGGATAAACAGGTGTTCTACTGCTTTGGCTGCCACAAGGGGGGCAGCGCCTATACGTTTATTATGGAGGTGGAGAAGCTTTCCTTTACCGAGGCGACTCACCTGCTTGCCAAAAAGGCGGGAGTTTCCCTGGAAAGCGTTTTTAGTTCGCAGGAACAACGCAGGCATGGCGTGAAAAAGGACGCGTTTATCGAACTGAACCGGAAAATCTGCGGGAGTTTTCATCACATCCTGTGTAACACCGGGCAGGCGGCGCATGCCAGGATTTATCTGGAAAAAAGGGGTATTGACGCGGGGCTTAGGGAGGAGTTTCAACTTGGTTACGCTCCCAAATCCAGGGACTGGTTGTACTCATTTTTGACAAAAAAAAGCTATACGCCTGATTTTCTAAAAGAAAGCGGCCTTTTTTCCAAGAATGGCAACTCCTACTTTCATGACCGGATTATGTTTCCGATTTATAATACCAAAAACGAAGTGGTGGGATTCGGGGGCCGGAACCTCTCCGAATACGGGCCAAAATACATTAACTCCCCGGAAAACAGTTATTTTCATAAGGGCGATAATCTGTACGGTATTCACCGTTCACTTCCGTATATAAAGGAAAAATCATGTTTTATCTTAGTTGAAGGATATACCGACGTACTAGCCCTGTTCCGGGCGGGCATCAAACATTGTGTGGCGCCCTTGGGAACCGCGTTTACAGAGCAGCAGGCCAGGCTGCTGAAAAGATACGCCGAGAAAGGATACCTGCTTTTTGATTCGGATGAGGCGGGCATGAAGGCCACGCTGCGCGCCATCGAGATCCTGGAAAACAACGACATCCAGGTGGAGGTGCTGGAGCTCCCCAGCGGCCAGGACCCGGCGGATACCGTGAATGAAAAACAAGGGGATACGGTCTTGCAAAATCTTTTGGAATCGCCTATAAATGGATTTCAATATATACTTAAACACGCCCTTACCCTTTTTGACGCGGCCAGTCCACACGGCAAGGAAAGAATATTCAACTATATTTTTCCTTATTTACGAAGGATCAGGTCACAGGTAAAACAGTACGGGTATATGGAAATGCTGGCCGACACCTTGCAGGTGGACAAGGACGCGGTATGGGCCGACTTTTTACACGGCCGCGCGGTCGATATACCTGTCCGTCGCGGGAAGGAGAAGAAGACAAAAGAAAAAATATCGATTGAGTTATTCCTGATGTGCGCGGTATCAATTTTTCGACAATATTTTCCGAAAGTAAGAAGTGTACTCTCTTTGGATGATATTGAAGATGAAACGGCCCGGAACCTGTATATCGCCCTTGAGGAATGCTTTAGAAACGAGGAAGAATCCCTGGATGCGCTGCTGGAAAAAATTGACGATCAGGGGTTAAAAGAACTATTATTAAAAAAGATTTCCTCGGAAGAATATAGACTGAACGAGGAAAAAATTATAGAGGACAGCATTAGGCGGATTAAACAGAAAAGCCTTGAAAAAAAACGTGACCAGATCGAAAAACAGTTAAAAGCCCATGAAAAGGATGAAAACAACCTTGTGAATATAAGGGAATTGCAGATGGAAAAAATGTATCTGGACGGCGAACTCCAAAGGATGAAGGTACCATAAGATGTCAGATTTGAGGAACGATCCTTCGGTAATTAAACTTCTCAAATACGCGAAACAGAAGAAAAGCATCAGTTATGATGAGGTGAATGATTTTCTGCCTGATTATATCGTAAATACGGACAAGATCGAGGAAGTACTTGTGCTGATAGAAAACAATAATATTAAACTCGCCGATGAAGAAATTTCCCTGCAGCTGGATGAGGAAGAAGAGGAAAAAGCGGAAAAAAAGAATAAGAAGGTCCTCTACAGCGAAGGCAAAGAAAGCTCGATAGACGATCCTATCCGGCTTTACCTCCGGGAGATCGGCAAAGAAAACCTGCTGACCGCCGAACAGGAGGTCATTCTCTCCAAAAAAATGGAAGAAGGAGAGAACATCATCAAAAGCGTGGTGATTGATTCCAATGTGCTGATTAATGAATTTTACAAGATATGCCTGAAGGCGCTCTCCAAAAAAGATCCCCGTGAGATGAATATCTCTAAAAAAGAGATCTCCGAGCTCCTGGCCGAACGCAAGCGCCTGAACCTGTTCTACCGGGAATATATAAAGGATGTCTTTGCGCCTTTAAAACAGCATATAGAATTTAAAAGGAAGTCCGAAGAAGAAAACAGCGATATTTTAAACAATGCGGAACTCGCCAGAAGCCGGAAAGAGCTCCTGGCCAATCTGAAAAAGGTCGATTTTCAGCCCGAGGAGATTACAATGTTCGCCGACAAATATATCGGCGTGGCAAGGAAAATCCGCTCGATTCAAAAGGACAAGAAAAAAATCGAAAAACGCCTGATGATCTCCGATTCCCAGGGCTTTAAAAACCTGACCCGCAGCCTCGCCAAAAAGGGCGAATGCGAAAAGATCGAGAAGAAACTGAACCTCCCTGCGGAAAAGCTGAAGGATCTTATCCGCAACATCCAGCTTTTTGATAAGAAGATTCAAAAGGTCGAAATTGAATTTGAAGATATGATCGATACCATCATGGAAAAGGCCAAAGAGGTTGAGCGCGGCAAAATTATGATGAAAAACGCCAAAGACAAACTCATCAAAGCCAACCTGCGCCTTGTGGTAAGCATCGCTAAAAAATACACCAATAGGGGCCTGCATTTCTTTGACCTGGTACAGGAGGGCAATATCGGCCTGATAAAGGCGGTTGAGAAATTCGAATACCGTAAAGGATATAAATTTTCAACCTATGCCACCTGGTGGATACGGCAGGCCATTACACGCTCGATTTCAGACCAGGCGCGGACCATCAGGGTGCCGGTGCACATGATCGAACAGATAAATAAAGTAATGCGTGAATCGCGCCAGCTTATGCAGGTTCTGGGACGCGAGCCTTCGGATGAGGAGATCGCCGAGCACCTTGGCTGGACGATTTCACGCGTAAAATCCGTAAAGAACGTGGCGCGTGAGCCCATCTCGCTGGAAACCCCGATCGGTGAAGAGGAAGACTCACTGTTGGGTGATTTCATCGAAGATAAGGATATTGAAAATCCCGCAAGCCAGACCGCATTCCGCATTCTTCAGCAGCAGCTGCACAGCGTTCTCACCTCACTTCCGCCCAGGGAGCAGGAGGTACTGAAAATGAGGTTCGGATTGGTGGACGGATATTCGCTGACACTGGAAGAGGTGGGTCTGCACTTCAACGTAACCAGGGAGCGTATCCGCCAGATAGAGGCCAAGGCCCTGCGCAGGTTGCGGCACCCGAAAAAAAGCAGACGCTTAAAAGACTATTTAGATTACTAAAGGGGAAGCATATGTTAAGTGAAGTGTTTGACAAATTACAGTCGTTACAAGAAATACTCTCTAAAAAATGCGATATCGAAAACGAGGTTTCAGAAATTCCAAAGCTGATTAATACCAAGCTTGAGCTCCTGGAGCGCCTAAAGAAATCATATACGGATAAAAGCAGGATAAACGAGGATATCCAGGCAAGGATAAAAGATTACAAGCAGAGAATGGGAGAGGCCGAACACGAAAGGGAGAAGTATGAGCAACAGATGGACAAGATTAAAACCCAGCGGGAATACGAAGCGCTGGACAAGCAGATAAAGGATATCACCAACAAGGAACAGGATTTTCGCAAGGATATCCTTAAGCTTGAGACACAACTGACCGAGATGGGCACAACCATGGAGAAAGAGAACCTCATGATCCAAAAACAGGAGGACGAGGTAAAAACCGAGCAGGTTCGCGTCAAGCAGGAGATAAAGGAAAAGCAGAAACTCTTGAAAAACCTGGAAAAAGAGGAGGTGAAGATCACCCCGGGACTGGATGAGGATATCCTGTTTAAGTTCGAACGAATCATCAGAAGCAAGGCCGGGATCGGTATTGTTCCCATAAAAAACGGTATTTGTACCGGATGCAATATTATCCTTACTCCCCAGTTTGTTAATAACGTAAAACTGGGCGACGGAATAATGTTTTGTCCGGAATGTTCACGTATACTTTTCTTTCCTACGAATGAAAAGATCGCGGATGAGAATTACACCGAGGAAGATGAAGAAGAGGAAAATGAGGAGGAGGCCGAAGAGGAAGAAATGGATACGGAGGGAGAAGAGGAATCCGAAAGCGAAGAGTAATTTATAAAGACAGGTTAGATCACCGCTGCATGACGTAAGACAGCATGCAGAGGAAAGTCCGGGCTCCGCAGAGCATGATGCCGGGTAATAACCGGGCCGAGCACTAAAGGCTTGCCGTGAGTGCTCGGACAGACAGTGTCACAGAAAACAGACCGTCAACAACCGAGCACTCAGATGTACTGAGTGCTCGGTAAAAGACAAGGGTGAAAAGGCGAGGTAAGAGCTCACCGCTTTATTGGCGACAATAAAGGCACGACAAACCTCATCAGGAGCAAAGCCAAACAGCAGGGGGTTGCTCGCCAAAAGACCTGCGGGTAGGCTGCATTAAAACCTCTTCAGCAATGAGAGGGTTTAAGATAGATGGTGATCTTATACAGAACCCGGCTTATTGACCTGTCTTTTTTTTTATCGCTGCACATAGATTACATTAACTTGAGTTTACAGATTGACTTTTTCTTTCAAGTTATTCTAAAATAAAACTAAGCTTACACCCATGATACTCAGCTACGAACGGTACCAGATCAAGTCTCAAAAAAAGCGAAAAAAATTTATTTTTATCCTGGGAGGTCTGGTGTTGCTTGCCGCTATTGCGGCGGGCTTTTCCATACTGACCGGGTCTCCCGGCACACCGGCCTTAACCCGCGAGAACATTAATACAGCCCAGGACTTGGAAACACTCTGGAAGAACCGACAATACAATGACATCATCCTTATCTGTGATTATTATCTAGACCAAAAACCACTTGACCAGTATTACCTGATTTACAGGGGATTTTCCTATTTCCATAAAGCCTGGACTGAAATAATAAAACTGTTCAGTAATTTCTTTCAGGAAACCCCCTCCGCCCATTCCTTCTTCTTGTTAAGGGATTTCAGCTCTTTTTATGACTTGTACTCCGCAAAACTCGACGGCAAGACCGTCGATCTCTTAAACCAGTCAATCATCTCTTTGCGCCGTGTGCTGCTTACGGAAAACGTGAAGATAAAACATCAGGTCTATTACATTCTGGGGAAGGCCTATTTCCTTAAGGGAATAGATTTCCTGGACTTAAGTATTAAATACCTGCAGCTTGCCTTAAAGGAAGGAAGCAGGGAATATGATCTTTACGAGTACCTGGCCACCGCGTATGAGGTGGACAATCAAATTGAGAATGCGATCAGGTTTTTAAAGGACGCGTACGCTGAAAAACCGCTGGATCAGTATGTGTATTACCTGGCAAAGTACTATGCGCTCCTGAAACAATACGATAAGGCCGAACAGAGCCTGCATGATATTATCGCAAAATCCAAGGACAAAGATCTGATTATTGAATGCAGGTTATTGCTAGGAAATATTTATTTTGATAAAAAGGAATATAACAAAGCTAAGGATTTATATAATCAGGTTATCCGGGAATATGAGGGTTCCGAAGCGGCTCATTTTCAACTGGCCTTAGTATATGAAAACTTAGGGGATTATGCAAAATACCGTGCGGAGTTAAGAAAAGCGTATATGCTAAATCCAAAAAATGAAGAGGCACGGCGCCGTCTTTATGATAAACACTAGGAGAAGCCGTAGGGAGGTTAGTCTTTATGAGTGTCAAAGATTTTTTCAACAATTTTTCAACAGATATCGGAATTGACCTGGGAACGTGTAATACTCTGATTCATGTTAAGGGAAAGGGAATAATCCTGAGTGAACCCTCGGTTGTGGCCGTTGAGAGGGGAACAAAAAAGGTGGTTGCCGTGGGCGCGGAAGCAAAGAAAATGTTATGGAAAACCCCCGGAAAAATTATCGTCATCAGGCCCATGAGAGACGGGGTGATCGCCGATTTTGAAACAACAGAGAAGATGATTCGCAGTTTTATCGCCAAGGTAATGCCGAAAAAACTGTTTATCAAACCCAGAATGGTAATAGGCATCCCCACCTGTATCACCGAGGTGGAAAAGAGGGCCGTGCGCGAAAGTGCGGAACAGGCGGGTGCCCGTGAGGTGGTACTGATAGAAGAGTCAATGGCCGCGGCCATCGGGGCCAATATCCCAATTCTTGAACCGGCAGGAAACATGATCTGCGATATCGGGGGCGGAACAACCGAGATTTCCGTTATCTCCCTGGGCGGAATGGTGGTCACAAACGCGATCAGGGTGGGCGGCGATGAGTTTGATGAAGCAATCATGAAACACGTCCGCAGCGTACATAACCTGATAATAGGGGAACAAACCGCGGAAAACCTAAAGATCAACATCGGGAATGCGTCTCCGGATAAAAAGATCGAAAAAATGGAAATAAAGGGAACCGATGCCATTACAGGCCTGCCCCGAAAACTGGAAATGGATTCGGTGGAGGTGCGCGAGGCCCTGCAGGAACCCATTACCACCGTTATTGATGAGATCAAAAAAACCCTGGGCCAGACACCGCCCGAGCTGGCGGCGGATATCGTGGAGCGCGGTATTGTCATGACCGGCGGCGGCTCACTGTTAAAAGGCCTGCCCAAACTCATTTCCAAGGAATGCGGCGTGCCCGTAATTCTGGCCGAAGATCCTCTGTACTGTGTGGCGTTGGGAGCGGGAAAGTTTTTTGAAAGCTTGAAGGAATCAAGCCAGAAAATATACAATATCAAGAAATAGAGTTTATCCCCAATGCTGAAAATAAAAGGAGTCTACCGCAAGCACAAGAATATTCTCACATTGATACTATTGTTGTTCGTCTCAGGCTGCATGATTGTCTTTTCCCAGACCTGTGTGATTACGGCGCTTAACCAAGGCATGTCCTCGTTTTTTTCCATGTTCCAAAACGCATTCATGTCGGCGGTAAAGTGGTCTGCGGATATGGCAAACTCCGTAGGGAGGGTGGAAGAGTTGAAGAAGGAGCTTACCCTGACCAGAAATGAGCTGCTTGAGTATAAGCGTATGTCCAGGGACATCGTGCAGCTGCGCAAAGAAAACCGGGAACTGAAAAACGAACTGAAACTTGCCCAGGGCATTATGTATGACTATATTTCCGCGGAAGTTGTTTCCTGGAACAGCGAGACCCTGTTCGCCTCGGTCACCATCAACAAAGGCAGCCTAGACGGCATTCAAAAGGATATGACGGTTATTGCCTTTCAGGGCGGTCTCCAGGGCCTGGTGGGCAAGGTGATCTCCGTCAGTCTCAACTCCTCCGTGGTTATTACCCTGGTTGATCCTGCGTCTTATGTTTCGGGCCGCTTCCAGGATTCGGATTATGTGGGTTTGATCCGGGGCAGGGGGATCAATGCCGATTACCTGCTGATGAACGGTGTAAAAAAGCACGCGGCGGCCGAAATCCAATACGGTGATATCATCGAAACATCCGGGCTGGGCGAGCTGTACCCCAAGGGAATCGCGGTGGGCCGTTACCGTAAAATGCAGGCCAAAGAATATGAAACCACACTGGAACTGGAGGTGGAACCAATAATAGATTTTACAAAACTTGAGTATGTATACGTGTTGAAGGTACAAGGATAGGCATGGACAAAGGTTTTAAACTCATTCTGTTTTCACTTTTCCTTTTCTTTATCGCCCTGCTTTTGCAACTGACACTGTTCCAGGTGCTGAAAATACATAATATCACGCCGGACCTGGGGCTCATTGTGCTGGTGTTTATCGCCACAAGCAAGGGGGTTATGGCCGGGCAGGCCTGTGGTTTCCTGTTGGGATTGATGCAGGGGTTCGCCGGCGGCATTCCCGTCACCATAGGTTTTAACGCGTTTGTGAAAACGGTTATAGGCTTTTTATTTGGGCTTACGGAAGGAACCATTTCAGTTTCATCATCGTTAATGCCGGTCTTACTTGTCGGTGCCGGCACGATCATGAAAGGCATTCTGGGCGCGCTTGTGGCGCTACTTTTCGGCATTCCGAACAGGATGAACGGTGATTTCCTGACCTTTCTGGGCGATGTGGGGGTTGAAACCCTTTATACGGCCCTACTGGCTCCCTTTATCTTCCTCATTCTACGCCGTATAAAATATTTAAAGCCCGAAAAATCGGAGGTATACTGATGATTACTGAAGACGGTTCCTCCGGCCATACGAATAATGTCCGGCTGCGGATTAAGTCCCTGGCTGTTTTTATCTATATTATTTTCTTTATTCTGGCGTTCTCTCTGTTTAATCTGCAGGTGATCAAGGGCGGGGAGTATCAACAAAAGGCAAAAATCGAGGTTGTCAGAAAAAGGAGCATCCCCACTCAGCGCGGAGAGATCTTTGACAGGCATTATGACGTACCGCTTGTCATCAATATGGAGACCTATAATATAAATATCATTCCCGGGGCAATCCCTGAAGGAGAGATCGACGCTTTATTCGGCAAACTTGCGGATTTTCTGGATTTAAAAAAGGAATATATTGAAAATAAAATACCTAAAAATTCTTACCACCTGTTTCAGCCCATCGAAATCAAAAAAGACGTCTCCTTTGCCACGATCTCCTATATTGCCGAGCATATAGACGAGTTTCCGGGGGTTACCTGGAGCACGGCCCTGAAGCGGACCTACCTGGAGACTGGTTCCTTTTCTCATATCCTCGGCTATATTGGAGATATCGACAACAAAGAGCTTCAGATTCTGGCCAATGAGGGGTACGAAAAGGACATGCAGATAGGGAAAACCGGAATCGAAAAGCAGTACGATCGTCAGCTGCGCGGCAAGGACGGAAAGATATTACGAATCGTGGATGTCCGTGAAAAACAGATAAGCGGGCAGGCCGAGGATGTGGTGCCGCCCGAACTGGGAAAAAACCTTGTTCTGACCATCGATAAGAAGATTCAGAAACTCTGCGAGGATACCCTGGGCAAGCACAAAGGCGCCATGATCGTATTAAAACCGCATACCGGTGAAATCCTGGCCATGGTATCGTATCCCTCCTTTGATCTGAATAAATTTTATGACCCGGTCTATTATAACAGCCTTCGTGTTGATCCGGACCGGCCGCTCATCAATCGGGCGATCCATTTGTACATGCCCGCCTCCGTGTTTAAAATCATCATGACCACCGCTATTCTGGAAGAGAACGCCTTTCCCATCACCAGCACGGTGTACTGCTCAGGGAGGATATTTTACGGAGACCGCTATTTTCACTGCTGGCTGCACTCGGGACACGGGTCTCAAAATCTTTTCAGCGCGTTTACCAACTCGTGTAATGTTTATTTTATGACCGTGGGCAGGGATCACGTGGGCGTGGAAAAAATAATCAAATACGCCAGGGAGTATAACCTGGGCAAGCTTACCGGGATCGACATTCCGGGAGAGTTGGAGGGCTTTGTGCCCACCCCCGAATGGAAGGAAGAGAACAAGGGCATGATCTGGCTGCCCGGCGATACCATGAATCTTTCAATAGGCCAGGGGTTTATCCAGGTCACTCCCCTGCAAATGGCGGACGTCATCGCCATGGTGGTGAACAAGGGCACGATTTACAAGCCGTTTCTGCTGAAAGAGGTGCGTGATCCCTCTACCGGAAAAATAATCTCCCGGACAAAACCGGAGGTGTTGTATAAAACTTCCATTATTAAACCGGAAACATTCGAGTTCATCCAAAAAGCCATGCGGAATGTGGTGGAAAACGGGACCGCACGTTACGCCGTGTATACCAAGGCGGTCAAGGTAGCCGGGAAAACCGGAACAAGTGAGATCGGTCCCCATGCCGAAGACCAGACAAATGAGTGGTTTTGCGCCTACGCCCCGTACGACGCAAAAGACCCCGACCGGCAGGTGGTGGTAGTGATCGTCACCGAGTTCGTTCCCAAGGGCGAGTGGTGGTCCGCCGTAATGGCCAATTACATTTTCCAGGGCATTTTCGCCGATCAAACGTACGAAGAGACCGCCAGGTTGTTCGGTGATATTCACAGGAACTCGAGGTAGAGGGGTTTGCGCAGGAGATCCTTTTTTAATATCGATATTTACCTGGTCGGCTCTACCCTGGTACTGCTGTTTGTCGGTGTGTTGTTCATTTTTTCCAGCAACAGCACCGGCACCGGGGAGACGTACAACAATGAATATATAAAACAGATTGTTTGGATCCTTATAGGCATTCCCATCATTATTTTCTTTTCGTTTTATAATTATGAGAATTTTAAAAATTCCGCTTTCTTCGTTTACCTGGGTATCATTATCCTGCTTATCATCACCCGGATTTTCGGTGAGGAGGTAAACGGCGCCATTTCGTGGCTCCGCATAGGCGGGTTTATCGGCATTCAAGCCTCGGAATTCGGCAAGATCGCGTTGATCCTTTTTCTTGGCTCCTACATGAGCTCGATCGGACGAAAAATCACGCAGCTTCCTTATTTTTTGCTGGGCTTCCTCATCTGCCTGGTCCCCATGATGCTGGTGGTTATACAGCCCGACCTGGGAACAGCGGCCGTGTACATCCCCATTTTTCTGGCCATGGCCTGGGCCGCCGGCGCCAAGAAACGGCATATCGTGTTTGTGGTAATCAGCGGATTCCTCATGGTTTCCATTTTTATTATCCCTTATCTCATGGAATATTTTCCGTATCTGAAAACACCGCTCCTCTTGGTGTTTACCCAAAGTAATTATACCCTGATCTTTACCGGGATAGTCTGTGTGATTATTCTATTATCCTGGGCGGGGTTGTATTTTTTTAAAAAACGCTATTTCTATTGGATCTATTACTCCGGAATTATAGTCGTGGTCGCCAGTCTGGGCGCACAGTTGGTGCAGCACGGCATTAAACTTAAACCAAAGCAAATCAAGCGTCTGATTATTTTTCTCGATCCTCAGATTGATCCCAAGGGCGACGGTTGGAACATCATCCAATCCGTGATGGCCATCGGTTCGGGCGGGATCACGGGAAAGGGCTTCCACATGGGCATGTTAAGCCAGTCCCGCTATATACCGCAGCAGAGTACGGACTTTATTTACTCCATAATCTCGGAAGAGTGGGGCTTCATAGGAGGCCTGTTTATTCTCATAATGTTTATGATCATTCTTGCCCGGGCCATGAAAATAATCTATAACTCACGGGACAGCTACGCCCATGTTATAGGGTCAGGCATCATAGGCATGATCTTCTTTCACGTTGTTATCAATGTGGGCATGACTATGGGTATTATGCCCATAACCGGTATCCCCCTGTTTTTCATTTCATACGGAGGATCATCACTGATTACCGGGCTGATCGCGATCGGCATTCTAATCAACATATATTACAACCGCTCATGAAAACCATTAACCCTGAAAGCGATCTGAGACAGCTTTTACTGCATGTTGAAAAACCCGGAAGATATGTAGGCGGCGAGTACGGTGTCAGCCGCAAAACATATGAACAACCGCTGCGGGTTGCCGTGTCGTTCCCCGACCTGTACGAGATAGGGATGTCCAACCAAGCGGTTAAGATTATCTACGGCATCCTGAACAGCGTGGAAGGGGTGTGTTGCGAGCGTGTGTTTGCGCCGGCCCCGGATTTTGAGGCCGGGTTGCGCGAGGCCGGGATGCCGCTTTATTCCCTGGAAAACGGACTGCCCCTGCACAAGTTTGATATCATCGCCTTTTCGATGGGTTATGAACTCACGCTTACCAATGTGCTTAATATCCTCGATCTGGGCGGGATTACGGTTCTGCGCGGGCAGCGGGAACGGACGGAACCCATCGTCCTGGGCGGCGGTCCGGCGGTTACCAACCCGGCCCCGTTCGGGGTTTTTTTTGACTGCCTGTTCATCGGTGAGGCCGAGCAGTGGCTTGCCCCGGCATTCGGCAGGCTTGTGCAGCTTAAAAAGCGGGGCGCCTGCCGGCAGGATCTGCTTGAGTTCCTGTGCGCGGAGGAATCGGTATGGCATGCCGGGCGTATAAACTCCGTAAAACGAGCCGTACATACGGCATTTCCGACGCAGCGGCAGGGTTTCGGCTTTCCGGTTTCCAACATTAAAACCGTGCAGGACCACGGCGTTGTCGAGATTATGCGCGGGTGCCCCAATGGCTGCCGCTTCTGCCACGCGTCCTATTACTACCGTCCGCAGCGGGTAAAACGCTTTACCCGTATAGCCGCCCAGGTGAAAGAGCAGATTTTCGGCTGCGGTTACCGGGAGATAACCCTGGCCTCGCTTTCTTCCGGAGATTTCCCCGACCTGGAACACATGGTAAAATTGCTTTCAGCGCATTATAAGGGGTTGGGCGTCTCTTTTTCCCTGCCATCCCTGCGTATAGACTCGGTTGCCCTGGGCCTGTTCGAGGAGCTGCAGACGGTAAGAAAAAGCGGCCTTACCTTTGCCGTCGAATCCGTGTTTCAGGATGGCCAGCAAAGCATTAACAAGTGCGTGCCGTATGAAAAGACCGTGGAGCTGCTTCTTCAGGCCCGCGAAATGGGCTGGAGACAGGCCAAGTTCTATTTTATGCTCGGCCTACCGGGGTTTATTGAACGGGACGAGTCCGGAGGTCTGATTGAGTATATAACGGAGCTTCAGGCGCGTACCGGTATATACCTGCACATAAATCTTTCCACGTTTATTCCAAAACCCCATACCCCTTTTCAATGGCAGGAGCAGCTGGCTGAAGAAGAAGCCTTCTCGCGCATCATTGCCGTTAAAAAAGGTCTTAAGCGCATGCCGGTCAAAATCTCATATCATGCGCCGTATCAATCCTTTCTGGAAGGCATGATCTCACGCGGAGATGAAAGGGCGGGAGAGCTGGTGTATAAGGCATTTTTAAGCGGAGCGCGCCTTGATGCGTGGGAGGATTTTTACAAAAGGGATATCTGGAAGCAGGTTTGTGCGCAGGCTGCCTTTGATGTCGAAATTGAAACCTACCGGGCCCGAAACATGAGCGAACGCCTTCCCTGGCATATGGTATCACTGGGGACGACGGCGGATTATTTACAGAAGGAGTATAAGAAATCCATGGCGCATACTCTTTCCGATCCATGCGCTCGTCCGTGTAAGGAGTTCTGCGGAATCTGCCGTTCCGGTGTCGGAATTGAAACAACGCATGATAAGATTACTCCTGATCTGCTCAAGCCTGATATAATAAAAATAACTTCACAAAATACATCAAGTCGTATTCTTTTTTGTTTCAAAAAACAGGATAAAGCCGTATTTCTTTCGCATCTCGATCTTGTGCGTATTTTCGAGCGTTCCTTTTTGCGTGCCGGCTATACCGCGCAGATGAGTGAAGGTTTTAATCCAAAACCAATATTTGAGTTCGCGAGTCCTCTTTCTTTGGGGTTTTCATCATCATCCGAGATCGCTTCCTGTAATTTTCATAATTTTGATACGGAGAATAATTTCATATATCGCGTAAATTTATGCCTTCCCGACGGTCTTGAAATAACTCATGTTAAAAAACTCGCTCCTTATGTAACAGGAGAGAAGAAGCGCTCTTTGATGTCGCTTTATTGGGGTTCCGATTATTCCTTAGTCTTCAATGCCGCTCACTCTGCCATCCTTGATTCGTTGTTATGTTTTTCCAATATCATTTCCGTTTCAGCCGAAGATCCTTTACATATCAATTTTCGGTATAAACTTGTTGAAAAAAGTAAAAACCTTCATAGTATATTGAAGGATGTATTTCGTACTTCTGAAATATTTTCCATATGCAATGTACATCGTGATTATACGTATGCGAAAGGGAATGACAGCCGGCCGGTTTCATATTTTAAAGCGTTACTTTAACCTGTATGATTTCATTATATATCGTTTTTAGTAGACAGAATATATATTATAGGAAGTTATTGATATATTCTGTAAGGAGGTTTAAATATCCTTCTTAGGCTTATGCAATCACCATACCGTGCTTTACTAATTCGTCTTGCATACCACCCTGAATCCGATATCACTGAAACACCAGCAGTAATCAGGCTGATTGACACTGCAAACATAACTGTTCACCTGGCATCTGTCCGTATTATAAGAACCGCCCCTGTATATACGCAGCCCTCCATTGATTTCTACGGGATCAGAATCACCGTTTTGGAATGTATAATACAATCCGATCTTTTCCGTGCAATATTCCCATACATTACCGCTTAAATCGTAGATGCCCAGTTCATTTGGTTTTTTTGAGCCTATCGGATGAGGCGTTCCCGCCGAATTACCCCGGTGCCAGGCTACATCATCAATCATGTCACTTCCCGCATACACCGTGTCCCCGCTTTTCACGCCTCCACGTGCCGCGTATTCCCACTCATCCGCATGCGGCAGGTAGTATCCGTCTTTGGACACGTCCAGATCCCAGGTCTCAAGATCATAACTGGGAGTTCTGCCCTCTTTTTCACTGAGGAAATTACAAAACGCAACAGCGCCATACCAACTGATCTGCACAACCGGATACCGCTCTTTTCCCTTTTTTGGCGTAAGCAGCCCGCCGTCGTCTACAATCCGGCAGTCGTCATTATCAAGATCCACCAGTTCCCATTGAAAATAAGGTATTTTTTTGATGCTTGTCGGCGAAATATCGATATACCCTTTTTTCTTGGCCCAGTTAAACACGTTACAAACCTGCTCATTCGTAATTTCATACGCCGATATATAATATGAAGATAATGTAACTTCGTGAAAAGGCCATTGATTACTGCCGTTTCCCGGCTTCGTGTCTCCGCCCTCTATAAAAATCATGTCAAGTTCCGATACTTTATGCCCCGGTGTACAGGTGAATGCCAAAAATACAAGAACACACATCGTCACCGTATTTATGATTTTCCCCATTTCCCAAACCTCCTTTATTCTCCATTATTTTTCCGCTTGACTGCGGAATACTTGAATACGAATAATAATGTCTTATTTTTTATATATGTTAATCAAAAAACTTAAGATTTTGCGCAGTTACCATATCAAGGAACTTTATATTATTTTTTACCCGCTCCTTGTCACGGCAGTCCATATACATTATTTCCGCTCCCACGGAATCTCCCTTTGCGTAATAAAACCGCACCTGCTGTTCAAACGATAAAAGCCCTATTGCCAGGGCAAACCCGCGCGTAGGCTCAGGAATACCACACACAAGGCAACCTATTTCCTCACCTTGTATATACTCATACATAGCGCGCATCAACACGCTTAACGCGGGTGTGGATGCGTATTTTGCCGCAACCGCCAGGCGGTTGATCTCCACCCTGCTTGTGCCGGCCGCTTTAAGCTTCTTTTTGAACTCCGCCGGAAGCTCCGCGTATAATTCCACTTCAAGCCTCCCGGCAAGCGGTGTGATGACCCTGCCCGCGGCCGCCATTTCCGTGGCGTCGAACACACCGAACCACGAGGCAACAGCGTCATACCTGTCGGAAAAATATCTTCCCTGCTTGTCCCGTTCCACAATCCATCCCGAAGGATTTCCTTTTTGCGGCAGCCAGCGCATTTCTTCAGCATATACTGTGTAGAGAAAATGCCTGGCGCACAGGGTTTGGTCCGGGGACAACCGGAGTGCCTTCAAACGTACAGTATTCACAGGCCCGGAGTTTACCAGATATTGTTCTGTTGGAAAACCGCCTGCGCTGGTATTTTTAAAAATATTATTCCGCAAAATCCGTCACAGCCATGCCCACTCAACTGTATAAATAGTAAATAGGAAGATGGTTTATGTTTCATCCTATAAATAAATTTCGGAGGTAATAAAATGGTTTACAAAACTATAGGTACTGTGATTTTATCGCTGCTTCTTATTACTTTAATTACTTATTGCGAAAAAGAAGAAATTCTGGACAATCCCTGGAAGGTTGTGATCGACACCCAGGTAAAACAGCCGGTACGGATGGCGGCTTTTCTTAACGAAAGTTTCGGGCTGACCGGCGGTTTCAGCGGGGCTGGCAAAGCCAATCGTACTCTAGACGGCGG
>CAZWYY010000041.1:0-37215 GCA_964638895.1 uncultured Spirochaetaceae bacterium
TTTTCATAAGGCCCTCCTATGCTTAACTTTGGTACTGCACGGATGCGGCGTCTTTGCTAGTCATATAAGCCAAAGCAGAAAGGAACAGCATATTCTCCCACAGCGAATTATAGTCTCTTAAAAGCTATTTGTCAAGTTCTTTGCGACATTGTATCACTATAGGCGAGGAACAAATAATGCTTGATAAGAATATTGATGCGGATAGCGGAGCCGAATATATCCAGAAGATCGTAGGAAGAAACATTCGGGAAGCCCGCATCGCCATGAATATCACCCAGGCCCGATTGGCCGAAAAATGTAAATTATCCCCTTCATTTATTACGGAAATAGAGAACGGGCGCAAGTATCCGAGCGCGTATACCTTATACCAACTGGCCGAAATACTGGGATTACGGCCGTATCAACTTTTTTTCAGCGATAAGGACAGGAAAAATTTCGATAAAGCGACCCTCCTTAACAAACTTGATACCGAGCTTGAGAAAAATGTCGCGTCGATTATTAAAGAAACGGTTAAACGATATTCGTAAAAATACGGTAATCCGGTCTGCCGGATCATAATCATACTAAAGGCCGGTGTCACACATCAACCCTACGACCGCGAGCGCTAACCGCCGGCCTATATACGGGCCGGCGGGTTAAGGTTCCGGTTCGGTGTACCGGCGGCAGGCTCTCAATCCCGGCCATTTAAGCCGGCCGCGTGTTTCAAGTCTTCATAATCACCACGGTTTTGCCCGAACCACCCTCCTCGGGCCGGGCAAAATGATACTCCTGTACATTGGGATTGTTCTTGAGGTACTCATGAATCGCCTGCTGCAAAATGCCGTGGCCCTTGCCGTGTAAAATCGTAAAAGAGCCGACTCCCTGCACCACGGCCGCGTCAAGCTGTTTCTCCACGCTGCGCATAGCCGGGGCCAGGCGGAACCCCCTGACGTTCAGCTCAAAGACGGGAAGCATGCCCGCGCTGGTATGGTCTATGGAAACCGCTACCCGTTCCGGCCGGTGCGGTTCCAACCCCTGCGGCTCCTCAGGTTCCAGCTCCTGCGCGGGCACGGTGACCCTGGCGTTGTCGGTTTCCACCACCCAACCGCCGCCGCGCGCCCTGCGCACAACCGTCCCCCTCTTGCCGGAATCAGTGATTACCACGGTCGTGCCCGGCCCGATCTCCGCCGGTTCGGCGGACCCTTTCCGCTGGGGCGCCTGCGCCAGCCTGCCGGACTCCCGCGCCACCCCCTCCTCCAGCACGCCGATGACCTGCCTGCCCGTTTCAATGTTCGCCTCAACGTCACGGTGTTCACGAATCTCCCTGATCACCCGTTCCAGCTGCTTTCTACCGGCGGACAGCAGCTCATTCAGCTCCTGCAGGCCCCGGACACGCAGCTCATCCTCCTGCCGCTGCAGGCTCCGCTCCCTGCGCTCGGTTTCCCTCAACTTTTCTTCGATAATACGCTGCTTTTGTTTTTGCTGCTCCTGTAGTTGAAACAGGTCCATCTGCTGGCGGGAAAGCTCCGTAATAAGCCGTGAAATATCGGTACGCTCATCGTTCAGGTACCCTTTCGCCCTGGCGATAATATCCTGTTCCAGGCCATTGCGGGCCGCGATAACCAGGGCGTGGCTCTCACCCGGTATGCCCATAATAAGCTTGTAGGTGGGAATAAGGCTCACCGGGTCAAAATCCACACTCGCGTTTGTCACTTCGGACTGCGTATACCCGTAATTTTTAAGGATGCCGTGATGGGTGGTGGCGATGACCCGGCACCCCTTGCGGATCAAAAAATCGAGGATGGCCATGGCCATGGCCGTGCCCTCTTCCGGGTCGGTGCCCGCCCCCAGCTCATCCAGCAGCACCAGCGAGCGCGGGGTGGCGCTGCGTGTAATGCCCGCGATGGTCGTCATATGCGAGGAAAAGGTAGAAAGCGACTGCTCGATCGACTGCTCGTCACCGATATCGGCCATAACCAGGTCGAATACGGGCAGCACACTCCCCTCACGCGCCGGGATCTCCATGCCGAACTGGTTCATCAGCGCCAGCAGCCCCACGGTCTTCAACGACACGGTCTTCCCGCCCGTGTTGGGACCGGTGATAAGCAACACGCGGCAGGTCGCATTCATGGTCACAGTGACAGGCACGGCGGTTTTCCCCAGCAAGGGGTGGCGCGCCTCATAGAGCTCAAGCCTGTCTTCCGCAATCTCGGCGCAGGCGCAGTCGTGGGCTCGGGCGTAATGCGCCCTGGCCAGCAGGGCGTCCAGGAAGGCGGTCTTTTCCAGCATCACGCCGATATCATGAAGCCTGAGCCGCGCCTTTTCCGACAGGTCGCGGATAAGCTTGACCACCTCCTGTTTATAATTATTCTCCTCGATCACAAGCCGGTTGTTCTGTTCCACAATCTCCTGGGGCTCTATGAAGATGGTGGCGCCGCTACCCGAAACCTCATGCACAATGCCCTTTACCCGGCCCTTGAACTGGGATTTTAAAGCCAGCACTGTACGGCCGTCCTTGATCGTAGGCAGGTCGTTCTGCCAGATCTGGGAGTTGCCCTCGGCGTGCAGGTAGGAGCGGCTCAGGTTTTCGATCTCCCCATGAATACGCTTTATACGCGCTTTGATCGCGCTCAAGGCCGGCACCTTTTTATCAAGAATATTCCCCTCCGGATCGATGATCCGTGATATCCCGCGCTTCAACTCTTCCAGGTCCGGAATCGCCCGGGCGATCTCTTTTAACGGCGGAGGCGCCTCGCCTGTGAGAAAACGCTTCAGGCCGGTGCTTGAACCGATAAAGACGGCCAGGGCGGCCAGCTCCTGCGGCTCAAGCAGCGTGCCCTTCTTCTTAAGCCTGAAAACAAACGCCCCGATGTCGGGCAGGCTGAGCTGGGGCGGGTTCCTGCCGGAATCCAGAAGCCTGCGCAGCTCCACGGCCGTCGCCAGGGCCTGCTCCGCCTCCCGCCGCTGCGTGTGAAACCCCTGCTTATCCAACAACCGCCTTGCCTCTTCGCCGTTGCAGTAGGATTTTAATTCCTCAATTATGGCACTGAAGGAGAGTAAACTAATGGTATGTTCATTCATAACTGTTCTTCTGCCGTTCGTTCAAGTCTTCGAAGGTCTTCACGTAACTCGCGTAGCGGTCGGTATTGATCTTGTTCCCGGCCAGGGCCTTTTTCACGGCGCAGTCCGGTTCGTTTATATGAACGCAGGACGGGAAGGCGCAGGCCTCCTGCAGGGGAACGAACTCCCTGAAATAAAAGCGCAGCTGGGCCGGTTCGATTAATGGGATAAAAAGCTCCCGTATGCCCGGCGTATCTATGACGCGGTACTTCCCGTTTACCGTTACCATGACCGCGTAGTTTGTGGTATGCACGCCTTTGTCGTATTTGGCGGAGATCTCGCCCACCTTCAGATTCAGCGCCGGTTCGATCCGGTTTAATATCGACGATTTGCCCACACCCGACTGCCCGGCAAACAGTACGGTATGCGATCTGATCATCTTCTCCAACTCTTCAATCCCCTCCCCGCTCAGGGCCGAACAGCGCAGCACACCGTACCCGGCGCGCTTATAAAACTCGATCCGCTCCCGGGCCTCCGGGTCAAGGCCCAGGTCGATCTTATTAATCAGGATCAGGGGCTTCATCCCCCCCACCTCGGCGCAGACCAGCATGCGGTCGATGAAGCGCGGCCTCCAGGGCGGCGAGGCCGCGGACCCCACCACCACGAACAGGTCCGCATTGGCCGCAATGATCTGCGGTGATTTCTTTTTTCTGTTCCACCGCTCAAAATAGCTGGTCCGCCCGTCCCGGCCCGTGATCCAGCCCATATTGGCCGAGAACTCGTCCTGTTCAACCCGGACCATATCCCCGACCGCCAAGGGGTTATAATAATTCCCACCCTCTTTGAGTACCTTGCCCTTGATCCGGCACTCAAGCTCCCCCGCATCGGTTTCAACCGTGTAGATGTTATTGATTCCATAGAGAACCTGGCCCTTCATCGCAGCACACCGCAGTACTCAAGTCCGAACAGACCGCAATATTTTTTATAGTGCTCTTCAAGGGGGCTGGGACCTGAAAGGAAAAAGCGGTCCGCCTGTTGTTTGGCCCCGGCCTCCAGCTCCCGGTTCTTCAGCACGCGCGCGAGCTGATTGACGACCCCCTGCCGCGAGTCGATCAGCAGGGTGGCGCTGTTCAGGATTTTATGAAACTCACGGGAGACATGCAGAAAATGGGTACAGGCCAGGACCACGGAGTCCACCCGTGCGGCCTTTACCCTGGCGGCCGCCTCGGCCACCACCTTATTTATTTCTTGGACGGTTGCGGAAAAAAAGCGCTCCTCAATCAGGTCGCGCAGGTTAGATGCCGGAATCAGGACCACCTCGCAGTCCCCTGCAAAGTTGCGAATCAGGTCGGCGATATATTCATTGGAAAGGGTTTGCTGGGTGGCCAGCACCCCCACCCGGCGGTTGCGGGTCAGGGCAGCGGCCGGTTTGATGGCCGGCACAACCCCGATAAACGGCGGGCTGAAGCGCTTACGCAGGGCGTCCAGCGCCACCACCGAGGCCGTGTTGCAGGCGATGGTGATGACCTTGGGATCGAAGCGGTCTATGACCCCCCCAATGGCTTCAAGCACGATCTTCCTGATGACCTCCGCGCTTTTATGGCCGTAGGGGTAATTTTTGCGGTCCGCCACATAGATAAAACTCTCGTGCGGAAGCTTCTCAGCCGCCAGCTTCAGATACGGCAGCCCGCCCACGCCCGAATCGAAAAACACAACAGGTTTGTTATTACTCATTGCCGAACAGTTTAAAGAAATCCTCTTTTGCTTTATTGTCTTTTGGGTGCTCCGGGACCGCGCCCGTGCTGTCTTTGAAACGAAACCAGTCGCAGAAGTTGGCCTTATCCTTTTCCGCCACCCGCTCGCTGATGGACGACTCCTTGCATTCCCAGTGGGCCGAGGGGCTGTAAAACTTACAGTTCAGGCAGACCTTAAGGTCCTTACCGCAGGATGCGCACACCGAGCTTCTGACCACGGAAAAATTGGGATCAAGACCCTGTCCGCACGCATGGCATACTCTCATGTGAACCATAATACTGATAATAAAATATTCATGCAAGCGGTAGGTTTGGGCGGCTTAAGGCATATTACAGTTGAGGACATATCCACACCCAAAGAAACAATATAAATTATTTAAAGATACCGAAATTATAAATTAATAAAACACTTAACTTTTTACTTGTTGTAGATTATTTTTTTTTGCTATGTTTTATTTATGAAAACAATTGAAGAAATAAAGTCATTGCCAAAAAAACAGATCGCCATGATAAACGCTAAAATAGATGCCCAAATCTAATCTAATAATAAACCAACCCTCCCGCGGCTAGCTTCGCTCCGGGGCTTAAGTTCTATCCCCGCTCCTTGCTTCCGGCCGCCGGCATGCCGTGTTTTTAATTTCAGCACGTGCCGGCCCGCGGCGCGTGGATACCTCCCTCCAAGTTATGGCCGCCCCTTACCGCTGCCACATGCGCCTCCCCCGCCGCCTGCGGCATTTTCTTCCCCCCTTACTTGTACCTGGAAGCCTTTTGCTGTAGGATATACATATGTTCGGCTATATAAAATGCAAGCATGCGTCATGCGCAAACCTGGCGGTACACCTAAATGATTTCTGTTTTACGCATATCGAGGACAAGCAGGCGTATCTGCGGGAGCTCACCGATTTTATCCGGGAAAACCCAAGCTTCTGCGGACTCAACCTGTGCGGCATCCCCTTTCACGGCCTTGATTTTTCAGGTAAAAGCATGCGTTTTTGTAATTTCGCGCGCGGGGAATTCACTAAATGCAATTTCAGTAAAAGCAGTTGGTACATGGTGTTCGCTGAATTATCGATGTTCCGTGAATGTGATTTTTCGCAAAGCCACATGAAATGGTCCGTGCTTTCGGGCTCGGTGATCAAGGCCTGCAGCTTCCTGGAATCTGATATTGTGCGTTCCGCTTTTGTGGGCGCAGAGACCAGAAATTCGAAATTCAACAACTCCGATCTGTACTCGACGCGTTTTATCAGCGCCAAACTGCATAACACGGAGTTTATAGACTGCAATATCCTGCGCACCCACTTTGAGCATAGCCTGCTCGATCAGGTGGATTTTAAGTATTCCAACCTGGCCGAGGCCTATTTCGACCAAGAGGTGGGTACGCCATGAGGGTGTTTCCCCACTTTGTGTTTACCGGTTTTTCCAACTGTTACCTGGTTGCGCCCGACGGGCCGGGCCCGGCCGTACTCATCGATCCGGGTATTTTTGACGGCGAGCTTTTGAAACTGATAGAGGGCAACAAACTCTCCATTACCACCGTGCTCATTACCCACACCCACGATTCGCACATCGAGGGCATAAAAACCCTTACCAAAATCTACGACGCCACGATTTATGCGTTCCGGGATAAGGTGCTGGACTTTGATGCGCACGTGGTAAAACAGGACGATACCGTAACCTGCGGCGACCTGGTATTCCAGGTTATAGAGCTGCCCGGGCATTCGCGCGATTCGCTGGCCTTTAAGATCGGAAACTTCCTGTTCACCGGCGACACCCTTAGCGCGGGCCTGATCGGATCTGTTGTACACGCCTACGCACGCGGGCTTCTGATCTCATCCATAAAACAGAAGCTGCTGACCCTTGATGATAATGTGTATATCTTCCCCGGGCACGGTCCGCCCTCCACGGTGGGCATAGAACGCCTGCACAATAACGCCTTAAAACAGGAATTATAACGCAGAGGATTTATCCAGTTCCCGTATATATGTTCTGAAATCAGGAGGAAGGGCCGCCTTGAACTCCCGCGCCCGGTCCGCCCCGGGTAGCATGATCCGCAGCTTGTAGGCGTGCAGCATCAGCCTGCCGTAGCCGGGCAGCGAGGTTTTTGTCCCGTAAACGGCATCACCGATTATCGGAGCGCCCAGGTAGCGAAGCTGCGCCCGGAGCTGGTGGGTGCGCCCCGTATAGGGTTTCAGGCTTACAAGTCGGATGTCGCCCCATGATTTCACCACCCTGTAAAACGTAAGGGCCCTGCGCGCCCCTGAGGGAGCCCTGCCCTCAAGTGGGGCGCACATGAAGCGTTTGCGGTGCCTGGGGTCCCTGAAAATCAGGGTTTCCACCCTGCCCCGCGGCGCGGGCAGCCCGCCCTTTGCCAGGGCCAGGTAACGCTTTTCGGTTTTTCGCTCTTTAAACTGCGCGGACAGGTACTCCAGGGCGCGCTGGTTTTTGGCCGTGATTATTATCCCGGAAGTGTCTTTATCAAGGCGGTGCACAATCCCGGGGCGCGGGGTATTTTCCGGAAACACGCGCCCGAGTTCCTTAAGATGAAAAAGCAGGGCGTTCACCAGGGTTCCCGTGTAGTTCCCGCAGGCAGGGTGCACCACCATACCCCGCGGCTTATTGATCACGCATACATCGGCGTCTTCGTAGATGATATCAAGGGAGATGTCTTCCGGCAGGGCCCGCGGTTCGGGCGGCTCTCCGTAGAATATCTCAAGCAGGTCGCCGGCTTTTACCTTTTTGGAAGGTTTTACCTCCCTGCCGTTTAACAGGATCTTTGTGGCCCGCAGCTTAAGCTGACTGCGGGAAAACATATCCATATTTTCGGTGATGAAATGATCAAGCCGTTGTCCCCGCCCGGCGGCTCCCGCGACCAGTATCTTTACATAGCCGGGACGCTGCTCTACCGACGACGTAGTTCCGCCTCTTCCCGGTGGTTGATCTTTCCCAGGAGATAGTCGGTAAGCGCCAGAATGCCGGAAAGAATTACCGCGCTGCCGATGATCACCATCTGCTCATCGAATGTGTACGGTGGGGCCTGCACGCTGCGAAAGGGCCATGGAGTATACAGGGGGTCCTGATCATGAATATAAAAGCGGGCGATCTCATAGCCCTGGATAGAGATAAGCAGGGTAAAGGGAAGCGTACCAAAAAAAATAACCTCCGCGCGCCTCAGGTCCTTGAGCCATTGGGGAAACTCATCCTCCTTGTACGGCACCGGTTCCTTGATGGTCTCTTCGCCCCGGGCCATAAACAACGGCGCCAGGCTCAACACACATACCAAGAGCAGCAGTTTAGGCCTCATCATGATACCCCCTTCCCGTTCCGTACAGCGCGGTTCCGATGCGCACCAAGGTTGAGCCCTCCTCCACCGCGATCGGGTAGTCATTGGACATGCCCATGGAAAGTATTTTAAAAAAAGGCGGGGCAAAGCGTTCCTTGAGTTGGAAAAACAACAAGCGCAGGCCGGCAAAGCAGGCGCGTACCTTGCTCTCATTCTTGGTAAGCTCCGCGATGGTCATCAGGCCCGCTATCCTCAGTTGCTGGAGGTTAAGCATCTGCTCCAGCTCACGATTCAGCTTTTCGGTGTCCATATACCCGCATTTTGATTCCTCATGCGAGGTGTTTACCTGAATGAGAATGTCGATTTTTTTGCCTTCGCTTTGCGCGCATTTGTTCAGCGCTTCTGCGGTTTCCAGCTTGTCTATGGACTGCACACAGTTAAACAGGCTTACGGCCTTTTTGGCCTTGTTTCGCTGCAGGTGACCGATCAGGTGCAGTTCCACCTGGTCAAGCAGATGGCTGTATTTCTGATCGGCCTCAAGGACCCTGTTCTCCCCGAACAGGTTTATACCGGCCCGGATGGAAAGCTCCACAAAACTTAGGGGGAAAGCCTTTGTAACGGCCATGATGCGCACGTCATCGCCGCTTCTCCCGTTTTTTCCGGCGCTTTCTTCAATACACTCGCTGATATGCGTATAATTTCTTCGGATGACCTCAACGGAAAGATTCGCCATTAGATGTATTTTACCTCTTCGCTTAACGTGTAGTCAAGTATAACGGGAACCCGCCGTATTGATTCTCCGCCTAAATGGTAGTATCTTTGTTATTGAAATAATGATTGACAATATTCTTTGACGCATGTGTATTGACTAAATGCTATTTTCTGCTTTATGGTTTTTTCAAAAATAAAAGAAAGGCGGTGAGTACAGATGAGTGATCTACTGTGGTCGGAAAGGCAAAAATCCACGTGGAGAAACAAGGTGGGACTGGCCGAAATGTTGAAGGGCGGGGTGATCATGGACGTCACCACCGCGGAACAGGCCAAAATCGCTGAGCAGGCCGGGGCCGTGGCCGTGATGGCCCTTGAACGCGTGCCCGCAGATATCAGGGTACAGGGCGGAGTAGCCCGCATGGCCGACCCCCGGAAAATAAAGGAGATCCAGGACACGGTATCCATTCCGGTCATGGCCAAATGCCGGATTGGGCACTTTGCCGAGGCTCAGATCCTGGAGGCGCTGGGAGTGGATTTTATAGACGAGAGTGAGGTGCTCACGCCCGCCGACGAAAGCTTTCATGTGAATAAACACGATTTCAAGGTTCCGTTTGTCTGCGGCTGCCGCGACCTGGGCGAGGCCCTGCGCCGGATCGGCGAAGGCGCGGCCATGATCCGTACCAAGGGTGAGGCGGGTTCCGGGAACGTGGTGGAGGCCGTGCGCCATATGCGCGCCGTGATGGACGGCATCCGCAAACTTGTTAACATGCCCAAGGAAGAGCTGATGACCGAGGCCAAAAACCTCGGCGCGCCCTACGACCTTGTCTGCGAGCTGGCCCAGACCGGGAAGCTTCCGGTGCCCAATTTTTCAGCCGGCGGCATAGCTACACCCGCCGACGCAGCCCTAATGATGCAGCTGGGCGCGGAGGCCGTATTCGTGGGCTCGGGCATCTTCAAGTCCAGCGACCCGGCCGTCCGGGCCAAGGCCATTGTGGACGCGGCCACGCATTATAACAATCCCAAGGTTCTGGCCGAAATCTCCACGGGCCTGGGAGAGCCCATGCCCGGGATCGATATCCGCCAGCTTGACGAGAAACAACTGCTGGCCTTGCGGGGTTGGTAAAACGGGCCCCATGAACGGTTCACGCACCCCCCTTCTCGGCGTCCTCTCACTTCAGGGCGACGTAGAGAAACACATCACCATGCTTACTAAAATCGGCGCAGGGGCCATACCGGTTAAATATGACGAGGAGCTTGCCCGGGTGGATGCCCTGATTATGCCCGGCGGCGAAAGCACAACGATCGGCAAGCTCCTGCTGCGCTTCAATCTGTTCGAGCCCATAAAACGGCGGATCATGGAGGGCATGCCCGTGTACGGTACGTGCGCGGGAATGATCCTTTTGGCCAAACGGATTACGGGATTTGACCAGCCCCGGTTCGACCTGCTGGATATCACCGTGGCTCGAAACGCCTACGGACCGCAGATAGAGAGCTTTGAAGCCGATCTGGGCATCCCCCTGCTGGGCGAAAAACCCGTGCGCGCGGTATTCATCCGCGCGCCGATTATCCATGAGATATCCCCGGAGGTGGAGGTGCTGGCCTCTTTTGAGGGAAATCCTGTTTTTATCCGGCAGGGAAATATTCTCGCCTCCAGTTTTCACCCCGAACTCACGGATGATGAGCGCATCCACCGTTACTTCGCGTTTACTATGGTAAAAAACCGCGCGGTCCGCGCGTTTGCGGAAGAATCCCGTAAAGTTTGATTTTTTCTTGACAGCCCTTCTCCTCCGCCTATAATCAAAGAAGCGGTGAAAAACTATGGGTTTTAAGGTCAGCCTGCTTTTGCTGTGTGTTTTGAGTACTCTGTTTGTATATTGCTTTGCCGGGGAAAACGGTCCGGGCTTAAATACGGAAACACTCCCGACATACACCCTTGATATCACGGGCGTTGACCCCGTCACCTCCCTGGAGATTACGGAAAAACTCGAGGTCCTCAATACCACCGCGGACACCTGGCATGAGCTTGTGCTTTCCTGCCCGCCCGCCTTCTACCCCGGGTATTTCACCTTGATTGAATGCAATCTGCGGATAGGAGACCGTGCGGATGTTATACGGCCGCGGGTGGTGGGCTCCATGATTGAGGTTGCCCTCCCCATAGCCCTGGAACCGCGGCAGGGGGTAACCCTCACCATACGCTACAGACTCGCGCTGCCGGACATTAAACCGGGCGGCCTGCCCCCGGTAGGGAATTTCGGCCGAGGAAAGCGGGTTATCCAGGCGGGCGACTTCTATGCCGCGCTCACCCCCTATGTGGAGGGCGGCGGCTTCACGCGCTGGAAATACGCGGAGGTGGGAGACCCGGTTGTCTATACTCCCTCGAACTTCGAGGTCAGCCTGAAACTCCCCCCCGCATACGTGGTGGCGGCCGCCGGGCTGACGGGCACCGGTCTGCCGGCCGGCGAAGGCGGAACCTGGCACTGTTCGCTTAAGGGGGTACGGTCCTTTGCCTTCCTGGCCTCCCCGGAGTACGCGGTGTTCACGGATACGGTGCGGGGGATTCCCATTCGGTCTTATTACCTCAAGGGCTTTGAGCGCGCGGGCAGGGACGCGTGCGCGGTGGCTAAAAGGGCGCTCACGCTGTATATCGAACTGTACGGCCCCTATCCCTATCAGGAACTGGTGCTGGCACAGAACGCGTACCTGGGGGCCATGGAATACAGCGCACTGTGCACGGAATCAAACGCGGCCTACGAGTATTACAAGGGACAGAGCCGGTCTTTCTTTGTGTACGTGATCGCGCACGAGATCGCCCACCAGTGGTGGTACGGCGCCGTGGGAAACGACCAGGTGCACACTCCCTGGCTGGATGAGGCCATGGCCCTGTACAGCGAATACCTGTACTACAAACGGTATCACCCGGCCGACCTTGACTGGTGGTGGGAGGTAAAGGTAACCAGGCGCGACGGCCACGGTTTTCTTGACGCGTCCATCTACGATTATCCCACAACCAAGCTCTACATGAAAAACGTGTACGGCCTCGCGCCCCGGTTCATGCTCGATCTCAATACCCTGGTGGGGGATGCGGCCTTCAAGGCGTTTTTGCTTGACTACCGCAAAAAATATGAAAATAAACTTGCCACAAAAAAGGATTTTTTTGATACATTGAAGGCGCATACGGACAAGGACCTTGCCCCGCTGCAAAAGTATTTTAAAAACCCGTTTTAGAAAGGACAAATAAAACAGCATGAACCGGACCCTTATCCAGGAGCTTCTGCAAAAATATGGAAGCGTTTCTTATAACACCAAGGGCTACTTGCCTCCCCCGGCATACAAGGGCAGCTCGAACCTTTTTATCTCCGAGCGGGAGTACGGGGAGGCCGAGAAACTGGCCCGGACAAAACTTGACTACCTGCTCTCTTCCGCAGAGGCGCAGGCCGGGCGGGACCCGGAATCGTTTTTAGATCTGCGCGACGGCGGCTCCGATACGCGCGGGGAACCGGGAAAGCCCATCATGACCGGGTGGCTCCGCTACGCGGGCCGCACTTTGGAACAGGAGGCCTTTCTGGAAGATCTGCAAAAAGCCGGCGACCGCATAGCCTCTGATTTCGGCGCGTTTGTGGTTATCGGCATTGGGGGGTCTTACACTAATATCGAGGGCATCATCAACGCCGTCAACCCGCGCGGCACGCGCATTCCCTTTTATTTTCTGGGCCAGCACCTTTCGGCCGAGCGGTACGAGAAAGTATTCGCGGAGTTTTCACGCCTTTCAAAAAAGGTGGCCGTGAACGTCATCTCCAAATCGGGCACCACCACCGAACCGGCCTTGGCCCTACGCCTTGCGCTGGACAAATTGCAGAACATCGGGAAACTGGGGGCCGTGTTCGCCACCACCGATCCGCACAAGGGCGCCCTACGCGAGACCATCACGGCCCGGGGGTTTAATCCCGCCGCCTATTTCACGGACGAGATCAACAGGCATTTTTTTATCGGCGAGGACATCGGGGGCAGGTTTTCGGTGATCACGCCGGTGGGGCTTCTGCCCTTTGCCGTGGCCGGCATCAATTTAAAGGAGCTTCTGGCCGGATACCAATACGGCATGGAATCCCTGCGCGATACGGCGGTTACGGCCGCGGCATGTAAATACTCAGCCTATAAAAAGGGGGCGGTAAACGCCGTGCTCTCCTACAACGCGGCCTGTTTCAGGGAAAAAATCCTGGGCTTCAGGCAGCTCTGGCCCGAGTGCAACGGTAAGGACGGCAAGGGACTCAACCTGATGGAAGAGTTTTACACGGCCGACGCCCACTCCAACGGCCAGTTGATCAAAAGCGGCATAAAAAACATCCAGGAGATCTTTCATTTTATCACCGACCTGGGGACGGATTTCGAGATTCCCGCCTCCGAGTACAATAACGATAAACTGGGTGTGGTGGTCCGCGGCGCAGAGACCGCGCTCAGCCTGCACACCATCAACAACCGCTTTATGGCCGCCCTGCTTATGGACCACTGGAAGTCCGGCATCCCGGTTATGGCCGTAACCCTGCCCCGGCTGCACCCCTTTATCGTGGCCATGCACATGGGCGTCGAGCACTGCTCGGCCGTACTCTTCGGGCTTATGCTGGGGATCAACCCGGTCAACCAGCCCGGCGTGCAGGGGTACAAGGAGATCGCCTTCAGGCTGCTGGGGATGAAGGGCACCGAACCGCTGGGCGAATCCCTGGCCGAACTGAAAGATTTCGGGTTGAGTTTTTAGCGCGCGGCAGGCGCGGCGCGGAAGCGGCCTGTCGGTTTATTGCAGCCGAAGCCCGCCGGCAGGCATGCCGGTCGGCGGCGTATCACAGGCGCGCCGCCCGATTTCAATCCGCCTTCTCTTTTAGCAGGAAAAGCCAGGTGATGAGGAATCCGAACACCAATCCGAAGAGGTGCCCCAGGAAACTCACCTCCGGCGTATACAGGTCGAACGTGATTTGGAGCAGAATAAAGAACACCAGGATAAAAAGCTGGCTTCTGATGATTCTCATCCTGTAGGTGAAGAACCCCTTGCATAACAGGGCCAGCAATGCGCCCACCACGCCCATGATGCCCGCGGACGCGCCCACCAGAAAGTCCTGGGTTCCCGAGATTATGGCGACCAACAAAAAACAGCCCAGGGCCGCTGTTCCGGATAACAGGTAAATCAGGATATAACGAATCCTGCCCATCACCCGTTCCACGTGCGGTCCCAGGATAAACAGTCCCAGCATGTTCATGGTCAGGTGCAGCACTCCAAAGTGGAGGAATTGGGCGCTGACCAAGCGCCAGAGGTCGGCCGCGGCTACGCCCACGGTGTAAAGAGCGCCCATGGCATAAAGTGTGGCCTCGTTCGTGGAGCCGCCCCACAGCTCCTCACCCGCGAAAACCACCAGATTAATGGCAATCAGGGTCAATGTCACCCAGGCCCTGTAACGCCTGATTTTTTTAAAAAGGCTGAAACGCTCTTCCCTTTGGAAATCAAGCGCGAGTCTGCCGATCAATCCCGAGGTCTGGGCCGTGCCCTCACCCTGCATACCGTTCGGGGCAAGGCGGAGTCTGCGCGCTTCTTTGGGGCCTTCCGCAGCAAGGCGAAGCCGACGCGACGCCGCGTCTTTTAACACATGGTTTTTTCCGCGTTCCAGCTTCTCCAGAATGACCGCCGCGTCCGCATACCGGCCGTTTGACTGCAGGGCTACCGCCCGCCAGTAGTTCTTCCACCCTCTGCTCAACCCGGAAAGCGCCCCGTGAAACAGCTTTTCCACCAGCTCCGTCTCTCCCCCGAACGCAAAAATATACATCCTGATCATATTCCTGCTGTAATAATTCTGCTTTTCAAAAAGCAAAACATGGGTATAGGGAACCTCGGCCAGCAGGCGAAACTCCCCGGACTCCCCCAAGACCCTGCAATAAAGTGAAAGCAGCATAATGTTCAACCCGATGCCCTTGAACCACTGCAGAAGTTCTTCCCAGTTCTGTTCAAACAGATACAGGTAGGCGGTCGCTGCTCCGTACAGGCTGCCGGTTTTGTCCCTGTGCTCGCGCAGGTACGCAATAGCCTGTGTTTTTTTACCCCGTTTGGCCCACAATCTGGCCTTCAACAGGATTCCGTTCATTCTAAAGCCGCGACTTGGATGAAACCAGCCGCACACCATGCAGACCAGGCGGGCGGCAGCGTAAAACTCGCGCAGACTCAGGTTATTGATAAGCCTGAAGCCAAGCAGGGGGATAAGAATAAGGACGCACCAGAAAGCAGCGCCTAGATACCCCGCCCACTCAGGCAGCAGGTAAAGCAACAGGAGTGAGATCGCGAACACAAAGGCGTTCTTGATGATCCATAGTAGGTTGTCCGGCCGCCGGGCCCGGAGCAGTTGAACCAGGGAAAAAAGAGAATACGCGAAAACCAGCCAGAGGAGAATATAATTGGTGTCCATATCGGTCTCTCCTTTTATAGGGTATTAATTGGAAAGAGTAAAGTAGAAAGACATAGAAATAGACCGTCGCCCGGACATGATTTGGACTGTGCGCGATACGGTTGACACAATCCGGCGCATAATTATAATTTCAAGCGGGGGTAAAGGGGATCATGGCATTATTCGTGAATAAGTTCGAAAATATTTTTAAAAATAAAAACCTGAACCTGAATGAGAAGGATCTTCAGGAATACGTCCTGGGCAAGATCTTCCCCACCATTCGCTACGGCAGGGATGCGGACCTGGAACGTTATATCAATCTAAGGGAAAGCGGCCGCGCTTCGGTCGAATGGCAAGGCTTTTATGAAAACCTTTCCATGAAGTACACGGAGCCGGAACGTAAGCAGCTGATCCGCGGTCTGCGGAAAAACGTTCATTACTTCAATCGCGTGTTCTCCAAAATAATAGGCGACCTGTATAAAAGAATTATTGTTATGATAAAGCGCCGCATCGATCTGCTGGTAAAGGAACTTCACTATATTAAGCGGTCCTCCAGGTCTCGATCGAATAAGGACAGTAATATGCTCGCGCGCGTGGAAACAATCATTGGACTCTGTTCGCAAAATAAAAGCGATGCCCCGGACGGCATACGCTTCCTGGCTGATCTGTCCAGGAACATGGGGTACAAATACAAGGACATATATACGATACAGCACCTGGTAAAAAGCTATTTCGACGGTTCGTTATTCGAGGAGGCGGAAGCCAGAATAGAGTACCATTTTGATATCAGGGAAGAGTACAAAAAACAGAAGAAGCTGCCGGTACGCCCGCCGGGGGAAGCGATTAAACTTAAAATCTTCATTACCGAGGAAGACATCGGGAAGATCCTTGTCGACCACGACAAACCCAATGAATACGAGTTGAGCTTCTCTTATTTTGAAAAATATATCAAATACATAGATGATCCCGAATTCGCCACCAAGGTGTATGTATATTCCAAAAAGCACAACACCACCCACTATCAGATTTTTGAATCGATCCGCAAAGGTGTAATCTACAATTACCAGAAGAACAGGGTGTTCGACGATATTTTTAAGCTCATCTGCCAGGGGCGCTATGTATTCAACATCTCTAACGAGAAACAGATGGATAAAAAATTATGGACGATCGGCAGGCCGGTAAAAGCGCCCCCGGCTGCCCCGTATGAGCCGCCCGGGCGCGGGCGGGAACCCGCCCCGTATATACCCCCCGGCCGTGATCTCCCATCCGCTCCCTACGTGCCGCCCGGGCTCGGGCGGGAACCCGTCCCGTATGTGCCCCCCGGCTGGGAACAACCGCCTTCTCCATACGTGCCCCCCGGCAGCGAACAGGAACGTGAGCCTTATGTGCCGCCGGGTCGTGATCTCCCATCCGCTCCCTATGTGCCCCCCTGGCGCGGGCGGGAGCCCGCCCCGTATGTGCCCCCCGGCCGGGAACAGTCGCCTGCGCAGCGGCCCGGGCGAAGGCGATCAACAACCATACCCGGCAGGCCCTCCACGCCCTTCAAGCCCAACCCTATAACCACGGGAGACGGGGCAGTGCACCGCCGGAAAACAAAGACACGCAAGCCCGAACCGGGATTTACACGGCACGGGGGGCCACGCAGCACTCATACCATTGAAGAGATGACCGCCGACCTGAGTTCGGACAAAAGGGTCAGGCACCTGCTGTTTACGGAGTTTCATAACCGGCTGCCCGGTGATCTTACCAAGGCATTGGGTTTTCAGAACAGCACCACCCTGGAAGACGAACATAAGATCAAACAACTGAAGGATCTTATCCACTATGTCATGCATAACTATGAGAGCATTTTAGGTGAGGAGAATATGTTCAAACCGCATAAGGACCGTATTGAGGGTATGGGATTCTCGATGCACGCCATCTATACGATTATTCTTAACAGTTTTAACTCCGTAAAATCAGAGTTTCTGACCGGCGCGATGTCACAAAAGATAAACAGGTTACTTTCCCGGAGGTTCAAGTTTTTTTAGCATTTTGCGTGCCTGGGTGGAAAACGCGTCGTAGGGGTGCATATGAACAACCTTCCTGAAGTAACCGGCCGCCTTGTCATATTCCCTCATGTCCAGATAATTTTTCCCAAGATGGAGCAGCGCGGATTTATGGCTTGAGTTATGCGGCGCCTTGGTGATAAACTTAAGGTAACACACGTTCGATTTTTTATACTCCTTCAGCGCGCCGTAGCATTGCCCAAGCTGGAACAGCGAATCCTCCAGGTAGCG
The DNA here is from genome assembly GCA_964638895.1 of uncultured Spirochaetaceae bacterium. GTDB lineage: Bacteria > Spirochaetota > Spirochaetia > SZUA-6 > RPPD01 > JAFGGG01. The sequence goes on from CAZWYY010000041.1 coordinate 17,483, forward strand.
TCTCCAGGCCTCTTTTTTTATACGGGTTGTTTTCAGCAGAGCGTGAAAGATCAGGATGGCGTCCTTGATTTTACCCGCCGAGATGGCGCTTAAGCCTTCATAAAATTTTTTTTCAACATCAAGGTACTCCCGCTCATGGTCCGCCGCGGCCTCAGGCGCGCCCGGCTCCGGCCGTGCCGGAACGGCCGCATGCCCCTGCATAGAATGGCCCGCGCCCGCCGGGTCGACGCCCAGGGCGGAAACAACATGCGTGATTGCAGCCAGAAAGTTGTCGGTATCCAGGGGAAAGGTAAAGGTATAGTCAACCCCATAAGCCTTGGCTTGTTTAAGATCCAGCATGTCCTTGGGATTATAAAGCACAATAACCGGCACCTCTCTGAAGGCCTCCCGAATTTTCCGTATGGCCTCAACTCCCTTGATCTGTTTAAGCGAAATGTTGACGATAACCGCGCTGAAGCTGTCGGTCTTCAGTTTCCTTACCGCCTCGAACCCGCCCATGGCCTCGGCCGTGCCGTACCGGTCATGCAGCATCTTTTTCCACGGACTGAGAATACCTGTTGTATTGTCAAGAATCAATATGTTTCCACGCATACCGCTTTTACTTTCAGCATCCCCCGTTATTGCTTTCAAACTCCGAGCGGAGTTTATCTTTTACTGGCAAGGCCTTCTTCCTACCCCCGGCGTCTATGCAGACAAAGGTGATATTATTGGAGAATACAAGCTCCTCACCGGTTTTTCCCGGCCTCTCGGCAAACGCCTTTACGTTGTAGGTAATCGAGCTCTTCCCCTTTCGGTGCGGCAGCACCTCAAAACGCAGGATCGAACCGTTATACACCTTGGTTTTAAACTCAATATTGTCCATGGCGCGCGTTACCAGCATCTGCCTGGGAAAATCGCGGGCCGCCACCAACCAGGCGAACTCATCCACCCATTTTAAAAGCTGCCCGCCGAACAGAAAGCCGTGGTGGTTAAGGTGCTCAGGTCTCACCAAGGTAAAGGTGTTCATACTCTATACTTAACTCTAAAACGTCGGTTGTGGGTTTGTCAAGAATAATCACTATTACAGACTTGATTACGCGGATTTGTTCGGCTATCATTGTCGTATGGATCATCACGGCGGCGGCATAAAAAGCGATATCATCCACCGGTCCGAAAAAAACCCGGTGATAGATTTCGCGGACATTCCATTCAACTGCATCAACCTCTATAACGCCGGGTGCGTAAAAAAAGACGGCATCTACATTCTTCTGCTTACCATTGAGCACCTCGACGGCTCCACCGACCTCTATCTGGCCCGCAGTGCCGATGGGTATAACTTTACGGTGGCCGGGGACCCCTTTATCATACCGCGCAAAGACGATCCGCTTTATGAGTACAAGACAGCGGGCGTATTGGATGCGCGCATCACCCGCCTTGAGGGCGCGTATTATATCGTGTACCTGGGGGAAAGCAGGCACGGCACGCTTTTAAACCTTGCCCGTACAACCGATTTTACCTCCGTGGAAAAGTTGGGCATTATCTCACAGCCCGATACCAAGGCCGGCGCGCTTTTCCCCGCAAGGATCAACGGCAGATATGCGCGGCTCGACCGGCCCAATACCGGAGGAAGCATCTGGATCTCCTATTCCCGCGATCTCCTGTCCTGGGGGGAAAGCGAGGTGGTGCTTTCCCCGCGAGACGGCTACTGGGACTCCAATCATATCGGCTGCGCCGCCCCCCCGATCGAAACCCCCCAGGGCTGGCTTGTATTCTATTACGGCGTAAAGATGACCTCCGGCGGCACCCTCACCCGGATCGGCACCGTGATCCTGGACAGGGAGAACCCGGCGGCGCCTCTTGTGGGCCGGTCCAACATCCCCGTACTCTCACCGCGCGAATTGTACGAGCGGGTGGGAGACATCAGCAACATCGTCTTTTCCTGCGGCGCGGTTCTGGAAGAGGACTCGAGCATTAAGCTGTATTACGGTACCTCAAACAGCTGTCTATACGTGGGGACTACGACCCTGGAAGAAATAATCGAAACCTGCATGCAGAGTACAAAGGATTTTTAGATATGAGCACACCCACAGGCAGGGATTACCTGCATCGCTACGAGGGAAATCCCATTATCACGCTTGAGAACATTCCCTTTCGCTGCAATACGGTGTTCAACTGCTCACCCGTAAAGCTTGGGGAGCGCTATCTTCTGCTGCTGCGCGTAGAGGGCCAGCAGGGCTACTCCTTTTTCGCCCTGGCGCAGAGCCCGGACGGCTACCATTTTACTGTGGAGCCGAAACCCGTGATGCTACCGGCCAAACAGGGGCCCTTTGCCAAATACGAGGTCAAGGGCATAGAGGACCCCCGGATTACCGAATACGACGGTGTTTATTACATATTATTTACGGCGGTTTCCCGCTGGGGGCCCAGAATAGAGATCGCCGAAACCAGGGACTTCAAGGATTTCGAGCGAATCGCCTTTATCTCCGAACCGGGCAACAAAGACGGTGTTCTGTTCCCTGAAAAAATCGGCGGCAGGTTTGTGCGGCTTGACCGCCCCATCGGCAAGGGCATCGGCTCGATCTGGATCTCTTATTCCGACGATCTTATCCACTGGGGCGGACACCGGGTGTTAATCTCTCCGCGTCAGGGGATGTGGGACTCGTACCGGGTGGGCGCCTCCGTGCCGCCCATCAAAACCGAAAAAGGCTGGCTGGAAATCTACCATGGCGTCAAAATGACCAGCACCGGGCCGATATATAAGATCGGCAGCGCCCTGCTTGACCTGGAAGACCCGGCGCGGCTTGTGGCCAGGTGCGACGAACCGCTTTTGGCGCCGCGCGAGCTTTATGAGCGCATCGGTGACGTTCACAACGTGGTCTTTGCCTGCGGAGCCATAGTTGAGCCGGACGGAGAGATGAAAATATACTATGGGGCGGCGGATACCTGCATCTGTGTGGCCACCGCGCCGTTTAATGAAATACTGGAACGGACGCTGGCATGACGGAACGGCACCCGGACAATCCGCTCATTATCCCCGGCATGGTCAATCCTTCCCGTCCCGGCTACCTGGTGAAAGGGGTATTCAACCCAGGCGCGGCCGTGTACAATGATTCTGTTGTGCTCCTGGCCCGGGTGGCCGAGGCGTGCGAACACAGACCGGGGTTTGTTTCGGTTCCCTATTATTCGTTTAGGGCGGGCAAGGGCGTACCGGAAATCCTGGAAAAACCCGCGGACGATCCCGGGCTTACGCTGAAGGACACCAGGGGCGTGGTCTACCGGTCTAGGGACTACCTTTCCACGGTCAGCCACCTGCGCCTGGCCCGCAGCACGGACGGGGTTCGCTTTAATGTGGAGCCTACTCCGTTTATGGCCCCCTGCAATCCGGCGGAAAGCTACGGCGTGGAGGACGCGCGCATCACCCGCATCGGGAAAAGCTATTACATCACCTATACCGCGGTATCGGAGGACGGCTGGGCCACGGCCCTGGCGGTGACCGATGATTTTATACATGTCCAAAGAAAGGGTATCATCTTTCCCCCGCTTACCAAGAACACGGTGATCTTCCCCGAAAAGATCGGGGGCAGCTATTATGCATTAACACGGCCCCATAACAGCGGGTTCGGCAGGCCCTCTATCTGGCTCAGCCGCTCGCCCGACCTTCTGCACTGGGGAGACCACCAATGCCTTCTGCGGCCACGCGACCTGGACGCGGAAGCCGAAAAGATCGGTCCGGGCCCGCCCCCCATAAAGACAAAAGGGGGCTGGCTTATAATCTATCATGCCAAGGGCGGGGACGGCACATACAGCCTGTTTCCGGCCCTGCTCGACCCGGAGGAGCCCTCCCGCGTCCTGCTCCGGAGTACAAGACCCTTTTTCCGGCCCGTCACAGACTATGAGCGCAGTGGCTTCGTGCCCAACGTGGTATTTTCCAACGGCGTTGTGACAAAGACGGACGGCCGCATCCTTTTGTACTACGGCTGCTGCGACCAAAGCATCGCCCTGGCGGAGACCACTGTCGGGGAACTCCTGGACTTTTTGCGCAAGGAGGACTAGAGCATATGCGAATTTGTTTTGTTTCCACCTACCCGCCCATCGAATGTGGCATTGCCAGTTATACCAGTTACCTGAACGCCATGCTGCGCAAGCTGCACAACGAGACCTTCATCGTCAGCCAGTACGGGGCGCAGGGGGATAACGTGTTTCCCGTGTACTGGCCGGAAAGTATCTCCCAGGCAAAGCTTATCTTCAATATCGGTACCAGGCTCACCCCGGATGTGATACACATCCAGCACGAGTTCGGGCTTTTCGGCTCGCAGAGGGGCGTACAGGTGATTGAGCTAATTTTGCGCTTCAAGCTGGCCGGCCTGCCCGTGGTTACCACCCTGCACACGGTGTACGAAGACATGGACGAACAGGCAAAGACCATCACCCGCCTGATCATCTCCGAAAGCAGCGCGGTGATCGTGCACGAACAGTACCAGAAGCAGATCCTTCTGGATTTTTTCGGCAACGCCGACACGGAAAAAATCCACGTAATCAATCACGGAGTGCGTGAGGTGGAAGAGATTCCCGAGGCAAAGAAAAAACTAGATATAGAGAACAGGAAGGTCATTCTGTTGTGCGGGTATTTCCGTCCCACCAAAGGCTTTCACCGGATTATCAAGATATTCCCTGAAATCGTGAAACAGGAACCCCGGGCGCTGCTGCTGATTGCCGGCAAGCTGCGGGGCCTGGAGTTTCTTGAGTATCAGAATGCGTTTTTTGAATCCATAAATAAATCACCCGTACTCGACAACATGGTGGTGCTGCGCGGCCAGTTTCCCCAGAAGACCTTTGACACCATCCTCTGCGCAAGCGACGTTGTGGCCTTCCCCTATGAGCGCAGCGGGCAAAGCGGCATCCTGGCGCACTGCTACGCCTTTCACAAACCCTTTGTGGTCTCAAGCCTCCGGGCCCTGACCGAGTCGGTAGGGCGCAGTCATGGGGGCCTGGTGGCGTCCACGGACCGGGAGTTTGCAAAGGCCATCCTCCGCCTGCTTGGGGATCAGAAACTGTACGCCGAACTAAAGGCGAACATAAAACAGTACGTGGAGGGGGAGGTAAACTGGACCATCACAGCCAAAAAGCATATAGATGTTTACCATGGGGTGGTCAAGGTGCCTTACGGCAAGGCCAAATACGTGTATATTGATTGAGGAGGTTGCCATGGCCCATGATATAAATTCCACAACTGTGCTTGTTGTTGTTTTATTGTTTACAGGGGCGGCCGGCTCCGTGGGGTTATGCGCCCAGACAACAACACCGGCTTTTCTATCCGAGCAGCCGCCGCGGGTTATTACGAATGAGTATATTGCCTCCCACTTCTACGACCGCCCGTCGGCAGTGGAGTTTGACAGAGCGGCCTACGGCCTTACCGGCCGCAAGCTGTACGTAAGCGCCCTGAAAGGCCGCGACAACAATTCCGGCACCAAGGCGGCCCCGTTTTTAACCATCCAGAAAGCGGTGGATGTCTGCGGTCCGGGAGACACCATTTATGTAATGGAGGGCACCTACTACAGCAATGAATATGCCAATGTGGCCTGTTTTATGGAAAAGCACGGTACGGCCCGGCATTGGATCATGCTCCGGAACTATCCCGGCCAGAATCCGCTGATCAGCTATAAAGGCTGGGACGCGGTCTCCGTACAGGGCTCAAGCTATATTATTATCTCGGGATTCATCATCAGGGGACAGGCCGACAAGATCAGCTATGAGTACGCCTACAAAAACAGGAAGAATACCTTTAACCCGCCCACCATGGGAGCGGGAGTGGCGGTGATGTATGTGTGGAATGATTATGCCAAACGTCCCCATCATGTGATTGTGGCCAATAATATAGTCTATAACTGTCCGGGTGCGGGCATTTACGCGGTTATGGCCGATTATGTTTCTTTTTTGCATAACATCTGCTGTTACAACACCAAGTGGTCGCCCTTCGGAACAAGCGGGATTTCCATGTATCAGAATCAGGCCGTGGACGATTCTTCGGATATAAAAATGATCATAGCGGGCAATGTATGCTACGCCAATGAAAACAGGATCCCCTTTGCCCAGGTGAACGCGATTTCAGACGGCAACGGCATCATTATCGACGACTTGAAACATACGCAGCGTTGGTTTCCATTCAACACCCCGGACCGATACACGGGGAAAACCCTGGTGGAAAACAATATCTGTTTTTACAACGGCGGACGCGGCATCCACGTGTACCAGAGCGAGTTCGTCATTGTGCGCAACAATACCTGCTATCACAATGCCTTAAGCGGTGAGATCAAAGGCGGTGAACTTAACCTGGATAACTCCGGCTCACTGGTCGTAGAGGACAACATCGCCGTGTCGGCGGATAAAGGGGGCGATAAGGCCCTGCTCTGTTCCGGCTGTAACAATGTCGAGCCGGCGGACAACCTGTACAGCGGGCGGGTTGACTCTCCGGGTCCGGGCAGGCATGCGCTGAAAAACAAAGACCCAAAATTCATTAACGCCGTCGAGGAGCCGGCGGAGGCTGATTTTCGGTTGTCCAAGGACTCCCCGGCCGTAGATTACGGCGCCTCGGGCGCAAGCACCGATATTGAGGGCGTGCCAAGGCCCCAAGGATCGGCTTATGATCTGGGCGCTTACGAGTATGTTCCTTAAATGAATGTGTTGGATTTGGGCGGTGCGAGGATCGAACTCACGACCTTCTGGGTGTAAACCAGACGCTCTCCCAGCTGAGCTAACCGCCCGTACCAGGAGAAACTACACAAATAACCCCGGTTTGTCAAGGAGCAAAGGTAGTAAAACACGCCATACCGGTTTTCAGGTCGTCACACATATCCACACCGCATTATATGTGTTGAACCGGTCTTTTATGCCGGCGGGGCCGCTTCTCATGCCGGCACTATTGCTTTCCTTTTCAGGTAAACGGATTCCCCTGCCAGCATAAAAAAGGTAATCAGGGCGGCGGCGGCATCGGCAACCGGCAGGGCGGCGGCGGCTCCGTAAAACCCGAAGATACCCGGCAGGACCAGGAGCAGTACGATCATGAGGACCTGGCGGATCATAATGAGCAGCATGGCCTCCTTGTATTTGGCGATCGCCATGAAATACCCGCTGCCGATGATGATTACCCCCAGAAGCGGAAGGCTTAAAAGCGCGCAGCGCACACCGGATACGCCGAAGGTCGAAAGGAAGACCCCGTTTTCGGCAAAAATCGCAATTATTTTATCACTGAACAGCATAAGCGGAATAAAGGCGACGGCGCAGATTCCCGTGGCAATAACGATTGCCGAGAGTGTGGTCCTGCGCACCCGCGCGCTGTTTTGCGCACCGTGGTTATAGCTGATAATCGGTTGAATCCCCCGCTGAATGCCGGTTATGACCTGGGTAAACAACATGATGATTACCGTGATAACCCCTATGGTCACAAGGCCCGCTTTGTTCCCATATGTATTGAAAGCCGAATTGGCTATGATGAGCGTGACGCTTATCAGATTCTGCGCCAGAAATGGTGAAACCCCGATGCGCAGGATCTCTATTATGATTCCCGGGCGCGGCTTAAGATTTGTTAATTTCAACCGCAAAAAACTTTTACGCCGCAAGAAATACATAACGGTCCAGGCCGCGGTTATACCCTGGGAGATAAACGTGGCCAGGGACGAACCCCGCACACCCAGGTGAAGGATAAAAATAAACACAGGATTCAGAATGATGTTGACGACAAATCCGATCAGCAGAGTCAGAAGTCCCATAAGCGCGTTGCCCTGGGCGCGGATGGCGCCGTTCAAGACGAACCCGATCATCTGAAACACGATTGAAAACTGAGCTATGCCCAAAAACTCTTTGGCGTAACGCAGGGTGGCTCCCCGGGCGCCGAATAAGATGAGTATGGGTTCCATAAAAAGAACACAAACGGCCGTGAGTATTATGCCGATCGATACCGCCAGCGTGAACGAGTTGCCGATAACCGCTTCCGCCTCCTGCTTTTTCTTCTCTCCAAGTTTGATCGAAACCATGGAAGCGGTTCCCACGGCTACGAGGAGCGAGAATCCCAGTATTATCATCATGACCGGGAAATTGATAACGATCCCGGCCAGGGCATCGGTTCCTACACCCCGTCCTACGAATATACGGTCAACCACGTTGTACAGCGCAGTCAGGCTCATTCCCAGGATGGACGGCACGGAGAATCTGATAATCAGCCGCAGTATATTCTGTGTGCCGAGCGACAGGTGTTTTTCCTTCATTGATACACTTCCTCCTTTATGAAGCATAAACTATATTATGTTAAATATGAATATGAAATCATTTTCATTATAGCGGATTACCAAGCCATTGTCAATATGAATTTGATTTCATATTTATATTTTTAATTGACAAAAGGCTGCAGGAATTGATACAATGCAAAACGAAAATGAGGAGAGCATTACATGGAGCAAACAGACGGCAAGGTACGCGAACCCCAACAGAAAAGAAGCATCGAGCTTAAGCAGAAGCTGCTTGACGCCGCCATAAAACTTTTTTCGGAAAAGGGCTACCACCGTACCGGCTCAAATGAAATCGCGCGCGCGGCCGGGGTTTCGGTGGGCAGCTTTTACTCGTATTTCAGGGATAAAAAGCAAATCCTGATCGATGTGCTGGACTACCTGGACCAGCGCATGGATGACAGCATCAGGCCCCCCGACACCGAGCCCGGTCCCGATAAAAAGGAATTTATCCGCACCCTGTTAAACAAAATCCTGCTTGCGCATAAAAACCATCCGCGCTTCCATAAAGAGCTAGTGGCCATGCAGATCCTGGATCCCGAGATAAGCGAGATCACGAAAAAACGGGATCAGCGCACCATTGATTCGTATTACCGGGGCCTTAAACAATGGGCCGATCAAATGGCCGTAGGGAACCTTGAGGCCGCCTCCTTCATAATATACAAGGCCGTTGACAGCGTGATTCATGAAATCGTAGACCTGAATACCGGGATTGATGAAGCCGTACTGCTGCGGGAACTGACCGATCTTATCTACCGGTATCTGTTCGCGGAATAAGGATGAACATGGGCACACATAAATTTAAAATCATAAAGTCGGTTTTGGGAAAAGAAATCGGTCCGGCATGGCCGCTCTTTATGCTCAAATGCCTGCTTATAAAAAATGTACCGTTTAAAAATACTCAATGGTTCAAAACTAGAGGGGCCGAAACGGAATACGCTAAGCGGCTTTCCCTGCTTGCCGCCGCTTATACGCAGCTTCAGAAAAAATCCGGCAGGGAAAATGCCCTTGCGATCATGCAAAAACTGATTATCCCGCTCGGCTGCAACGAAACCACGATACTCATAGAATCACTACGTATATCCCCGGAAAAGTCCATGGATCTGCTCATTGCCTATTTGAACCTTGTGGATACAAAAGGGGTGGGGAGATTCTGTAAAAGCGAAACCACCTATGATGCTAACGTCTGCCGCAGGGTTGTGGAAAGATGCCTGTTTCACGATTTCTTCAGCCAAACCGGAATGCCCGAGTTGACCGCGTTTTTCTGTGAGGTAGACAGGAAGTTCTATACAAAGGCCTTTCCGGGCTTTAGATTTCACCGCAACGGCTCTTGGGAGAATACGATCGCCTTCGGCAAAGACCACTGCGAGTTTGTGTTTGAAAGTAGACTCCGGATAAAGGAATAGAGAGTAGCTTATCATTAATAATCCTTAACCGTGGGGCCAATTTATTGCTTATTAATACATAAATTTATATACTTATAGACGGATTAATTAAAAATTAAAGAATAAGCCCGATTATGATCGATAAATTGTTACACAAAATCAATATACACCTCCTTGTGATTCTTTTAACCTTTATGACGGTTTCAATCTCCGGAGGAGTTACGGCACTGGTACTGCATGCCGTCTTTGCGGAAATAAATTCTACCGGTTTTTTTCTCTCCATAATTGTGCCGCTGGTGCTTGCGCCTCCTCAATTGTACTTTTTGTTATTAAACCGCAGAAAGCTTAAACAAACAGAGCGGGAGCTTACGCGAACAAATGAAAAACTAAAGCGCGAAGTTGCTGTTGTTACATTAAAAGAAAACGAGCTTAAACTGCTGAACTCAAAAATAGAAGAAAAAATTATATTACGAACCGCAGAGCTTGAAAAATCACTGAAAGAAAAAGATATGCTGTTTAATGAACTGCACCACAGGGTGAAGAACAATCTTCAACTGATTTTAAGCATGATCCGTTTGCAGATAAAAAGTATTTCAAATGAAAAGGACAAAAAACGCTACGAAGAAATCCAGCACCGTATTTTTTCTATGGCCCATGTATTTGAACAGCTTTATAAAATGAGCAATTTTGAAGAAATAAATCTGAAAGAATTTGTTCCGGAATTGGCAAATAATATAATGGCTTCCTCCTGGGATTCGAACAGAATAACGCTTTCCCTGGAAATCGATGAAATCAGTTTGCATATAGATAAAGCCATACCTTTAAGCCTGCTCATCACCGAAATCCTCTACAACAGCGTAAAACACGCCTTCCCGAATAACCGAAAAGGCAGAGTTGAACTATTGATTAAACAGACGGACAATGAAACCATATCGCTTGTACTGGCGGATAACGGTGTCGGAATCGGTAACCCGCAGGGTAATACGCTGGGTTTTAAAATAATCGAATCCCTGTGCAAACAATTAAACGGCACCATGACCCGGGAAATGATAAACGGGGTAAAGTATAACATAAATCTTGTTCTTTAGCAGCCTGGTGGAGCGGGCCGGCACCCGGTTTTGGCGAATTGTACAACCCGGCCGCAGCCGAGTTTCCGCTAAGGAACAACGGTTCAACAGGTAGGAAGGCGATCCGCGGCGCTTCGCTATAATAGGTTTATGAATCCGCTCTTCCCTTTCTTATATGCCGAATAGTTTGGACGCGTCTTTTTTACTGAGCACGCGGGAGGACTTCTTTTTTGCCCTTGCCAAAAGCTCCCCGCTTTCCTCTTTGAGTACGGTCCCCACAAAATCCTCAATTTTTATGCCGCGCAGAATGAAAAATAATTCCGGTTTTTCATCCAGGCGTACCGCGGCCCCGTAAAGCGCGGCCGATACGTGTTTGCACATGCCCGCCCAGTCCGGGCAGGTGCAGTCGAACTGGATTTCCCTAGGCGCGGGAAAAAGCCCGTCGCCGCGGGCCAAAAACTGCGATTCCAGTTCTTTTGGAAACTCCCCCTTCAGAAGCATGGGCAGGCTGGTGATGGCCCGGCGGCAGCGCTCCACCAGGCGTTCGCGCGTACGGGCGATAAGCGGAGAGATGGTGACGCTTACCTGGTAGGGGTTGCTCTTGGAACCGGCCACAAACGCCGTGATCATGCCGCTTTCGATCTCGAGGTCGATCACCGCCCCGCTGCGCACATAACTCCTTCCCCGGGGAAGCCGGCTTGAGTAGTCGGCGTAGCCCTCCAGGTTTCGTATCCACGACCTGCCCCACCAGGTCTTGGCCAGGCCCCCCCCCTCCGGCATGACCGGGTGAAGCGTCTTGGTCCTGGAAAGTTTTTTCGCGGCCTTCTCCGCGCGCGCCTTCTTCTGGGCGCGTGTTATGTATTTTCCATATTCCTCAAAATGGGCCATGGCATCCTCCTCACTTCAAACTATAGGTAAACAGGGACACGATCTCCCTGTCCGAAAGATTTACGATCGCCGGGCCGGTGTCCGCCACCACGCCGTTCGCCAACTCGCGCTTTTCCTCGATCAGGCGGTCGATCTTTTCCTCAATCGTTCCCCGGGTGATGAACTTATGCACCAGCACGCGCCTGGTCTGCCCGATACGAAACGCGCGGTCGGTGGCCTGGTTTTCCACGGCCGGATTCCACCAGCGGTCAAAGTGGATCACGTGCGTGGCCGCTGTCAGGTTGAGGCCCACGCCGCCCGCGCGCACCGAAAGCACAAACGAGTGCACGTTGTGATCCTCCTGGAAGCGCCTCACCGCCTTTTTGCGCTCGGCCACGGTCATACCGCCCGTCAGCACTACGCCGCGTGAACCAAAGACACCCTCCAACAGATCGCACAGCGGACCGACAACCTCAGTGAACTGGGTAAAGACAAGCACCTTCTCCCGTTCCTCGTGGATCTTCTCGCAAAGCTCGATCAGCCGCGTGAACTTGCCGCTCTCGGCGCTCGCGTACCCTTCCCCTCCGCTGTACTGGTCCGGATGGTTGCAGAGCTGTTTGAACTTGATAAGGTATCCTAATACGATGCCCCGCTTGGCCGGCCCCTTGGCCGCCTCCAGATCATGCGCCAACCTGCCTACCAGGTCGGCGTAGAGTACGGCCTGCTTTTTGGCCAGCCCGGCGTAGACGCGGCACTCGGTCTTTTCAGGAAGATCGGGGATAATCGAGCGGTCGGTTTTGAGCCTGCGCAGGATATATGGGGAGACCGTCTGCCGCAGGCGGCCGAAGCCCTCCGGCGTGTTCTTGACCTTTTTCAGATACTGCTTGAACTCGGACGCAGTACCCAGAAGCCCGGGATTGGCGAACTCAAAGAGCGACCACAGATCGGTAAGCCTGTTTTCCACCGGGGTCCCGGTCATGATAAAGCGCCGCTTCCCTTTCAGTTTTTTTACGGCCCTGGCCTGGGATGTCAATGCGTTCTTGATGGCCTGGGCCTCATCGAGTACGATGCAGTCAAAGCTTTGTTCCTCAAGCCAGTGTGTGCGGATGATCATGCCGTAGGTGGTAATCAGCAGGTCAAGCTCCGGCAGCCGCTCCCTTGCCTCCTCTGATGATAAACCGGAGGAATGCAGTACGCCGAAACAAAGTACGGGAGCGAAGCGTCGAAGCTCGGTCTTCCAGTTTTCAATCAGCGAGGTCGGGACCACCACCAGGTGCGGCAGGTCCGCCCCGCGCTTCGTGCGGTCAAGCAAAAAGGCGATCATCTGCACGGTCTTGCCCAGCCCCATGTCGTCGGCCAAACAGCCGCCGAAACCCAAACCGGCGATAAAATTAAGCCACTGAAAACCCTGCGCCTGGTACGGCCGCAGATCTGCCTTAAGCTCACGCGGAAGAGGCCGTTTATCGAGACGCGCCGGGTCCTTGAGTTTCTCGAACACCGACGCAAGCCATTGACCGGCGGACACCTCCACCGGCAGATCGTCGTCCAGGCCGGGGATCCGCTGCTCCAGGATAAGCTTGAGCGCCTCCTGCATGGTAAGACCATTTTTATCGACAAGCTTCGCCGCCCTGCGGAAGTGGTCACGCACCTGCGACAGGGTTTGGCGGTTGATCGCCACCCATTTGCCTTTAAGCATGGCAAGCGGCGCCGTGTCCTCAAGTATCCTTGCCACTTCTTCATCGGAAAGCTCCTCTCCGTCCACAATCAAGCTGACATTCACGTCAAGAAGCGAATCAGCGCCCAGTTTCGTGTTTACCTCGCCCACACTCACGCCGAGCTTGACGGCGCTTTTGCGCCTGTTCCACCAGCGTGGCACCTTGCAGAGGATCCCCGCGTTTTCATACAGCTCAACCTCGTCTAAAAAGCGATGAGCCTCCGCCACGGTAAAGCCCAGGGGATGGAAGAGTTCGCCGGAATCAAGCAGCTCACTGATGTAGGCGCTTTCGCGGGCCACGCGTTTTACCGCCGCAAGCAGGGAGAGAAGCTTGCGGTTGTCGTCCTGAAACGCAGCCAGGGCGTGGGACAGGGGGTACTGACGCAGCTTTCCCGTGGTCGCGTCCGCGGCGGAATAGGTGGCAAGGAAGGCGAACGGCCTTTCGGAATCCAGCCTGTTTTCCACCAGGTGAAAATGAACGCGGTCACTGTGCGAGGCCGTGGGCGATATTGAAGATAGATACTCGTCCACGGCCCCGAACTCAGGTTTATAGCATGTACGGAAGGTCCGGCCCAAACCTTCCCACAAGCCGGTAAAAAAGCCCGATCCCGCGCGCTCTGCCCCCGGGAAGGGGGGCATGGAAAAACGCAGAGTCTCAACCTCCTCTCCCGGGAAAACGGACTTTATAATGCCGCGCCCGGACAGGCCGAGCCTGAGCTCGCGCGTAAATACATGCGCGAAAGAGCGGAAAAAGGCCAGCCCCGGTGAGAGCGGCACGTCGAGCGCCGCGGTTCCCAGGACGAGCAGCCAGTAGTACTCTTCCTGCTTTTCATTGGAAAACAGGGAAAATATTTTTTGCTCAAGCGAGATTTGCGCGGCCGGTGATTCCCCGTCCCCGGGAATCCACTCCAGGACCACGGAAGCGTCGGGATATATGGCGGGATAAAGACTGCGGCCGGGCAGAATGTTTTCCATGTCAGCCATAATAATAAAGGAGATGTAAATACACAATATGTAACCATGACTAAAAAAAGGGAAATTTTGATTGCATATTGGTGTACATTCATTCATGTAGATATAATTTTCGACTTTTATGCATAATATTGCGGAATAGTCTTTACTTTTTCGCAAAACCATACTAAGTACGAGGCCGTAGATAAATTAAACAGGTTCGAGGGTTTTTATTGGAGCTGCCGCGCAACAGGGCGGTTACGACCGTTTATTTTAATTTTCTTTAAATTCCAATTCTTCGGTTTTAAATCCGCCGATTTTACTTATTATATCCTGCATCGATTCTTTGCTTACCAGAGTAAGATCATTAATATTCCTGATCGATCCCATAATTTGTGTTATGCCGGCGGTTATTTCGGTAATCTCATCTTTTGTTTCCTGTTTTAACATAACCAATTCATTAACAATCAATTCAATTTCAGCGCATCCCTCATTTATTTCTTTCATACTTTTTTTTGTTTGGGCGGTTATTCTTACAAGGTCAGACAGCGCCGTGTTTAAATCATTGCTGCCGCCGTCACAGCCTTGTCTACCGCTTGATCAATCGCATCCTGATTTGCTTTGATTATATCAGTAATTATTTTTGTCTTTTCGTTTGCCAGTAATGATAACTTTCTTATTTCTTCCGCCACCACACTGAAGCCTTTTCCGAACTCTCCCACGTGCGCCGCTTCTATGCTTGCGTTCACACCAAGCAAATTGATTTGACCGGCGATTACCTGTATCACGTCAATAACGTTTAACATGGATTTTCCTTTTTCAGAGACTTCCTTCACGGATTTTAAGGATTCTTCTATTAATATACTGCTGTTCTTAATTTTATTAATCATCGTATCAATAGCTTCACGTTTTGCATTGGCTACTTTAGAAATATTATTCAAACTCGCCGTCATTTCTTCAACAGACGCGCTGGATTCAATAACGGCGGAAGATTGATTTTCCACCAACATATTTATATTTGAAGTATTCGCGTTTATTTGTTCTACGGAAGCGGCCGTTTTATCGACAATTTCACTTAATTTCGCCGTTTTTCTGATTGCCTCATTCGAATTACCGGTTATTTGCTCCGCCGAAGCCGATGTTTGTACGGTATTAATCGCTAATTGTTTAATATTATCTTGTGTTCCAAAAACCGACTGTTTAATATTAATTACGATGCTGTGAAGACTCGATACAAAAGAGTTAAACGAAGTTCCCAAACCGCCGATTTCATCTTTGGATTTAATTGTAATCCTTTTCGTAAGGTCTCCCTGACCCACGGAAATTTCTTTGAATTTAGCCGCCATTTGAGAGATCGGATTCAAAAAAGACCTTAATAAAAATACCAGCGCTAATGCCAATATTATAGAAACAATTATTGAGGTAATTATTATCATTATTATTAAAGAGTTTATGTGTTCGGATATTGATTTCTTTTTCTCATAAACCATTTTGTCAATGTCGTCCACATAAACCCCGGAACCGATAATCCAGTTCCACGGTTCAAAAAGTCTGACATAAGATTCTTTCGGCATTTCTTCGGTTAATCCGTCTTTGGTCGGTTTGGGCCAGAGACATTCCACGAAGCCTTCGTTGTCTTTTAAACAAACATCCACAAAGGCCACAAAAAGATTTTTCTTTGTCCCCTCCGCGCAATTAAACTCCGGATTATCAAGGATCTTCCCGTCAAGAGACGGAATCGTCGGATGCATGATCATGCGGGGTATGGACCGGCCTGTGTCATTTATCCACACATAGCCGGTGCCGTCGTCATATCGCATTTTTTTTATTTCTCTTATAACCTGAAGTTGCGCCTCACTCCGTGTAAGACTTCCGCTTCTTATTAATTTCATCTTTTCATTAATGAGCGACTCCGCGACATCTATGATATTTTTAAGGCGATGTCCGTAATGATGCTCCAAATACTCCTTATTCGTTGAATCATGGTAATTCGATTTTATTGTTTCATATGCGATATCTATGCTGCTTTTCAAACTTTGCCTGATTTTTTTCATTTCTTCACTTCTGAAAATTTCCAGCTCTTTTTCCCCATTCATTTGGATACTCGTAATTGTAATTGTAACGATACATAAAGAAGCCATGAGAATAGCCGACAGACTTATTACCATTATCTTGACGCTAAGCTTCATCGATTTTACGAAATCTATTATCATATTCGTCACTCCTCGTAATGAACGTCAATAAAGGACAATTTAATTATGTATGCTTTTACTTTTACAGGATAAGAATATTTAATTGAAAAACCCAACAGCGAATTTTATTTTACAAGGCACTTCTTGAAATAAAAGAATTGTCCTGAAAACAAAAATCGGAGCAGAGCATATCATAGAAGCCGTTTAAATGCAAAAATTTTTTATAAAATTTTTAAATTATGGGCCGGGATAATTTTTTTGCAGACGGTGCGTTTCGGCTTATAAAATCTAGGCGGAATAATTTGCTTTTTAACACTTTCTCGCCTACGCTTGAATAAGAACCCATGAAACCGGTTGTACTCGCGCTGACTTTATTTCTGCTTCTGGCCCCGGTATCCCTCCGGCCGGATGAAGTCCCGGTAACGCGTTTCGAGCTGCCCTTCAAAGATAAGGATGCCCGGTATTTTTTCAGCGACGAGCATACCTTTTATTTTGGGGACCAGGCCTCACGCACCCTTTACCGTGTAAAGAATGACTTCAGCCTTGAAAAAATTGATGATATGCAGGGCTGGTATATTGCCGACGCCTGTATCTATCGGGGCACGGTCTATTACTGCTCGCGGCAGCGGATTCTCTGTAAAGAAAACGGAAAGGTGATTACACATCCAATCCCGGGCACAACCGACCTGCTTTCAATAGCCGCAGCGAAGGACTATTTCTTTCTTTTGGATAAAAAAGATGATCACTACCTGATTCACCGGACGGACAGCGGTTTCAACATCCAAAAGACCATGCCCTGCCCCGGACGCCAACCGTCGGATATTCTTTATTTTAACGGGGCGCTTTGGATATACGATATAAAAACCAGGAGCGTGATCAAGTTCGATCCGAAAACAGAAAAGGAATTGTTTTCCGTATACACCGGGGCGGACAACTCATATTCAAAGGGGTTTATTTTTTACAAAGGGAAACTCTATATCCACAACAGGGGGACCTCCTCCCTGGATCTGGTGGAGTTCAGGGAGACGGATACGGTCGTATTCTCCCTTCCCTTCCGCATCACCTACCGCTATGTGCTGGAAAGCCGCAACCTGAGCACCACACGGGAGTGCAGGGCCCGGTTCGCCGTTCCGGTGCCGGGCAACTCGGCCGCTCAGACCATCGACTCCCTCACCTGGCTCTGTACTCCCAAAGAAATAAATAACGACCGCTACGGGCAGCCCGTGGCCTGTTTTGAACAGGTAATTCCGGCCCCGGGGTCATTCACCCTCGGCTACAGGGCGGAGGCCGTTACCTGGGCGGTGCAATACAAAATAAGGGAAATCCCCCTTTTGGCACTCGATACTATACCTGAGAGGATAAAAAAGGACTACCTGGCAGACGATTCCAGGTTTACCATGGACTCCCCGTTTATCAAGCAGGCCGCGCGGGCCGCCCGTATGGACGCTGCGGGGAACGAACCGGCCGGGGTGAAACAACTGTTGGAAAACATCGTGCATTATATTATTACCCACATGGAATATACTATGGACGATACGTGGGAAAACGCGGAATCCGTACTGAAAAACGGGCGGGGCTCCTGCTCGGAATACTCATTTGTGTTTTGCGCCCTGGCCCGCCTGAACAGCGTCCCCACACGGCTGGTGGGGGGCATTATCATCAAAGACAAGGAAAACAGCTTTCACCGCTGGACCGAGGTCTACTACCCCGAAACAGGCTGGGTGCCGGTGGATGTAACCGCCGTGGATTCCTCGGATCCCGAGAGCTGGGATTTTGAATTTATTTTCGGCAAACCACAGAACAGAATCGTCGTGTCGCGCATGGGGGGCACCGACGGCACGGAGTTGGGTGTGGAGGCCTACGGCGCCAAACACTACAGCGGCGGCAAGCGGGAACGGACCTATTATACCGTTACCGAAGCCTACGGGCCGTTGGCGGGAGAAGACGGGAGGGTCATAGTGATTCCGCCGCCCGTGACAAAAGTGTCATTTATACCATAGCTTTTCTTGACCGGAAGGGCCATTTTGGGTATGCTTGCCTCTCATTTTATATTCAAGGGGAACGTAAATGGTCGTGACAAAAAAAACAACCGACTCAATTTTCTATGAAACCATCCGTCAAGATGAAATGGATAACCCGTGGATGGTAATGGTGCACGGTTTTCAATGGACCATCATTATTTTTCAGAACAGGTCAAATACTTTCAAAATCGCGGCTATAATTTGTTGTTAACCGACTTAAGGGGACACGGCGAATCATCAGACGCCGCGGGACCTTATGGTATGGAAGAATACGCCGACGATATTGTACACATACTTGATGATGCGGGTTTAGAAAAACCCATTATTGGGGAACGCATACCGGCGCCGGTGTGGGGTTGATACTCGCGTTACGGCAGCCGGAGCGCCTGTTGTCGCTTATCCTGGAGGGGGTTACATTACCCGGATTTCCAATGCCAAGAACCAACCAGCTGCTTGAGCGCGGAGAGACCATCGCCTTGAATGAAGGAATCGATAACGCGTTAAAGAACTGGTTTGAAAACGCGGATTGGTTTGCTGCTATAAATAGCAATCCCGTGGAATACCGGGCCGGGAAAATGAATGTTATGACCAAGCGTTTCAAGGGAGCGTCCTGGTTATGTGATGTATCTCCCCGAGAACTGACGCCGATAGTACATCATCTCAACAAGATAAAGCAAGCAGTTTTACTTTATAACGGCGAGTTCGATCTGGCCGACTTTAAAAATGTCGCTCAAAAAGTGATTGCGGAACTTCCACACGCAACATTGCTTGAAATACTGAAAACCGGCGGCTTTCCTGCCTGGGAAGACCCGGAATATGTGAACGCTTTGGTGGGTAACCATGTAACAAATACTACTTTTTAAATACGAAAAAAGTGTTCCTCTCCCCGCCGCCCGGACTAAGCGGCCGGAGTGAAGGGCCGCTTAAAATGATAAAAATCAAAGCGTTATCACTATGTTCCCGCTTTCGCCGATAAATCCCCTGGTCCTGTCCTATTTGCCATATACGTATGCCAGGCATTTGGAAAAACAGGACGCATTTGGCCGTTCAACTGGTACACAATCTCAGGTGGGAATACGAGCATGAAGGCACACAGGTTGTAAAAACCGGCGCCTGGCTGGGAGAGAGTTGTCCGCATGAGTATTCCGAAGTGTCATCTATAAGCGCCACAGCCGGAACAAATATACACGGATAATTTGTTCTTTTGGCCGCATGTTTTGCATATCCAAACGTCTAATGTAACTTCTTTCTTTTTTTTTTCTAGCATCGCTTTATTTG
>CAZWYY010000042.1:0-36073 GCA_964638895.1 uncultured Spirochaetaceae bacterium
GGACCCCAATGCCGTGCTCATGTTAAACGAAAACGATAATGAAAGCACGCGCACCCAAGCTAATCGCAAAATCACCGACGCCATGTATGAATTGATAAAAAACCTGAAAGCGCGCGGCGTTCCGATTGACGCCGTGGGCATGCAGATGCACCTGCTGTTTCCCTACGGCGCGGACAAAAAACACCCTCCCGCGAAACAGGAGGTGGTCTCTACCATGAAGCGGCTTGCCGGACTGGGCGTTGATATTTATGTCACGGAGTTCGACATCAATCTGAATGAAATACGGGGCGGCCGGAAAGAGAAATGGGCCTTTGAGGCCAAGGTGTACAAAGACATGCTCGAAGCCTGCCTGGAGGTCCCGGCCTGCAAGGGGTTTTCGGTATTCGGCATCAGCGATAAGTTTTCCTGGTATAACACCGGCGACGACAATTTGCGTCTTCCCAAGACCGAACCGCTGCCTTTTGACGACAATTATAATCCCAAGCTGGCGTATTATGCCATGCGGGAGGCCCTTGCACGCAAGTAAAAAACGAATGCCGGCTCCAATATCAAAATTACATTTTTTTTAAATAAATTGACCATATCAGCCCATATTACTATATTCGGTACAAGAAACGCTGATAGTTTTATTCGAGGTAACACATTATGAGAGTAGACAAGCTTACCCTGAAGGCCCAGGAAGCCCTGGAAACGGCCCAGTCGCAGGCGCACCGTTATAATCACTCACTCTTGGACTCCGAACATCTTCTGTACGCCCTGGTTAACCAGCGGGACGGCGTGATTATTCCGCTTTTAGACAGGCTGGGCGTGCCCAAGGAACAATTGCAGGCGGAAGTGGAAAAGATCCTCGCGGCCAAGCCCAAACAATACGGCGAGACCGCCCAGATATCCCTCTCTCCACAGGTCAACAATATCTTGTATAAGGCCGAGGATGAGGCGGGCAAGTTGAAGGACGAGTACGTGAGTACCGAGCACCTTTTTCTGGCCATGATGGAGGTCGCCGGAGACGGTAGGAGTCTGTTGGAAAAATACGGCCTTAGCAGGGAGGCCGTTCTCAAGGTGCTGCGGGAGATCCGCGGCAATAGGACGGTGACGGACCAGAACCCGGAGGACAAGTACCAGGTATTGGACCGGTACTGCCGGGACCTTACCGGCCTGGCGCGCAGGGGCAAGCTTGACCCGGTGATCGGCAGGGACGAGGAGATCCGCCGCATCATGCAGGTACTTTCGCGCCGCACCAAGAACAACCCCGTGCTTATCGGGGATCCGGGCGTGGGAAAGACCGCGATCGTGGAGGGTCTGGCCCGGCGCATTATCAACGGTGACGTACCGGATTCCCTGAAGGATAAACGGGTGCTGGCCCTTGACCTGGGC
This sequence comes from uncultured Spirochaetaceae bacterium, assembly GCA_964638895.1. Lineage (GTDB taxonomy): Bacteria > Spirochaetota > Spirochaetia > SZUA-6 > RPPD01 > JAFGGG01. Next base: position 1,375 of record CAZWYY010000042.1, read on the forward strand.
GCGCTGGTGGCGGGTGCAAAGTTCAGGGGTGAGTTCGAGGAGCGCCTGAAAGCGGTGATAAATGAGATTGTGGAGTCAGAGGGTAAGATCATTCTCTTTATCGACGAGCTGCACACCCTGGTGGGCGCCGGCAGCGCCGAGGGGGCCATGGACGCCTCCAATCTGCTTAAACCCGCCCTGGCACGCGGGGAGCTGCGCGCCATCGGGGCCACCACCCTGGATGAATACCGCAAGAACATCGAAAAAGACCCGGCCCTGGAGCGCCGTTTCCAGCCCGTGTATACCTCGGAGCCTTCGGTGGAGGATACGGTCGCCATACTGCGCGGTTTAAAGGAACGCTACGAGGTGCATCACGGCGTGCGCATCATGGACGAGGCGCTGATCGCCGCGGCCGTGCTTTCCAACCGCTATATCACCTCGCGCTTTCTGCCGGACAAGGCCATTGATCTGATCGATGAGGCGGCCAGCAGGCTGAAGATGGAGATTGAGAGCCAGCCCACGGAGCTGGACCAGATCCAGAGAAAGATACTGCAATTGAACATAGAGAAACAGGCGCTGTCCAAGGAAAAGGACGCGGGCTCGCGCGAGCGCCTGCAAAAGATATCACAGGAGCTCGGTGTGCTGGAAGAGAAGCGCACGGCCATGCAGCTGCAGTGGCAGAACGAGAAGAAGATCATCCAGGAAATTCGCGGGTTAAAGCAGAACCTGGAAGAGCTGCGCATACAGGAGGCGCGCTACGAGCGCGAAGGCAACCTGGCCAAGGCGGCCGAAATCAAACACGGGCGCATCCCCGAAACAGAGAAGATGCTGGCCGCCAAGACAAAAGAGATCGACGCGCTCCAGGGCAACAGCCGCCTGCTGCGCGAGGAGGTAAGTGAGGAGGACATCGCCAAGATCGTTTCCCACTGGACCGGGATTCCCGTATCCAAAATGCTGACCTCCGAGAAACAGAAGCTGTTAAAGCTGGAGGAGATCTTAAGCGCCAGGGTCGTGGGCCAGGGGCGGGCCATCAGGGCCGTGGCCGACGCCATCCGCCGCAACCGGGCCGGCATCTCCGACGTGAACAAACCCTTCGGCACCTTTATCTTCATCGGGCCCACGGGTGTGGGCAAGACCGAACTGGCCAAGACCCTGGCCGTGTACCTGTTCAACGACGAGAAGGCCTTAAAGCGCATAGACATGAGCGAGTACATGGAAAAGCATACGGTCTCCCGCCTGATCGGCGCCCCGCCGGGGTACGTAGGCTATGAAGAGGGCGGGCAGCTTACCGAGGCTGTGCGCAGGCGGCCCTACTCGGTGATCCTGTTCGACGAAATTGAAAAGGCGCATCCTGACGTGTTCAACGTGCTGCTCCAGGTGCTTGACGAGGGCAGGCTGACCGACGGCCAGGGCAGGGTGGTGGACTTCAGGAACAGCATCATCATCATGACCAGCAACCTGGGCAGCGAGCTGATTCAAAAGGCCGCCAAGGTGGAGGACGTGAGTGACGCCATTGCCGAGCTGATGAAGGTCACCTTTAAGCCGGAGTTTCTCAACCGCATAGACGAGGTGATCACGTTCAACCGCCTGGGCAAAGACGATATCCTGAAGATCGTCCATATCCAGCTTGCCCAGTTAAAGGAACGGCTTAAGGAACAGAAATTGGACATCAAGCTGACCAAGCAGGCCATCGAGTACCTGGCCGAGCTCGGCTATGATCCGCTGTTCGGCGCCCGCCCGCTTAAGCGCGTAATCCAGAACAAGGTGCAGAACGCCGTGGCCAAACAGATCCTGGCCGGTGAGCTGAAAGAGGGCGATACCGTGATCATCGAGCGGGTAAAGGATGATTTCGCGGTGAGGAAGGGATGATTGAATTAATTTCAAGGGACGGCTAAAATATTCGGCATGAGCGGTCGGGTCCGAGAATATTCGGGTTGGTCTGGTTTTCTGCGTGGTATTTGGAATACACTTTCCGGGGTTCCCAAGCCGTTTCTCCTGATCCTATCACTCATAGTTATCGGTTTTATCGGGTATGTTGATTTTCTCACTGGGCCCGAATACGCCTTTTCACTTTTCTACCTGGTCCCTATCGCCTTCATCTCCTGGATTCGGGGAAGACTCTTCGGTCTGATTACCTCAGTCGCGGCGGCCGCCGCCTGGTATGTCGCGGATATCGCGGCGCAGCATGTGTATACGAACAGTCTGATTGGGATCTGGAATACCTTGGTGCGCTTTTCTTTTTTTATCATCGTCATGCTGCTCATCTGCGCGGTGAATGACCTGTACCGCAGGTCTCAGGGCGAGGCCCGGCGGGATTTTCTTACGGGGTTGTTCAATATCCGTTACCTTTACGATGTGCTTGAGGCTGAATTTTCCCGCTTTAAACGGTATAGACAGGCCTTTTCATTGGCATATATCGACCTGGATAATTTTAAGCGCGTCAATGACAGCCTGGGACATCTGCGGGGTAATGAGTTGTTGAAGACCATCGCCCAAACCTTAGCCTCTTCAGTACGTTCCTCCGATACGCCGGCCAGAATCGGCGGCGATGAGTTCGTCGTGCTGTTTATCAACACCGATGAAACCCAGGCCGGGGCGGCGGTGGAAAAAATCGTCAGGGGAATTACCGCGGTAGTTCAAAAAAATAACTGGCCTGTTTCCTTAAGCATAGGGACTGTTACCTACCGGAAACTCCCCTCTTCCATTGATGAGGTAATAAAAATGGCCGACCAGCTTATGTACGAGGTAAAGGCCAAAGGTAAAAACAACATTCTGCACAAGTTGTTCGTGTAACCGGCGCGTATTACGCGTATCAAATAAAATTTTCCAATACATTGACAATAATCTACAGTTAAGATACCCTGTGTATTTTCCATAACGTATATTAAAAGGAGCATACCATGGACGTAGACGTGAAGGAAGTACTGAAAAAAATAGAATCAACCCCGATTCCGCGGGTAAAAAAGTGCGCCATTGCCTTTTCCGGGGGCCTGGACAGCACCCTGGGCATAGAGCTGTTGCGGCGCGTATATAAAGTCGACGAGATCATCGCCATTTCCGTCGACGTAGGCCAGGGCGAAGAGGAGATCACCATGGGCAGGGACAGGGCCAAACAACTGGACCTTGAGCCCATTGTGATCGACGCGCGCGACGAGTTCACCGAGGTATGGCTGAAAAAGGCCATCCGGGCCAATTCCGACTATAACGGGTACCCGGTCTCCACCTCCATGACCCGGCAGTTGATCGCACGCATAGTGGCCCAAAAGGCGCGCGAGTTAGGCTGCGACAGCCTGCTTGAAGGCTCAACGGGAAGGGGCAACGACCAGTACCGTATGCATAATGTCTTTAAATATTTCGCGCCCGAACTTGAGGTGCTGGTGCCGGTGCGTGATTTTGACCTGACCCGCGGCCAGGAGCTTGCCCTCTGCCGTGAGTGGGGAGTGCCGGTAGAGGAGTTTATCACCGGCGGGGACGACAAGACCATGTGGTGCCGCTCGATCGCCTCGGGCGCGGTTGACCTGAACCAGGAGCTCCCCCCCTCTATCTGGATGTGGCTGACGGTTCCGGAAAAGGCTCCGGACAAGCCCGATTTCGTGGAACTCACCTTTGAACAGGGGATTCCCGTGGCGGTGGACGGAAAGCGCATGAAGCTGGCCGAGATCATACCCCGCCTCAACAAGCTGGCCGGTAGAAACGGCATCGGGTTTATCGACGTGTTTGAAGACGGAATTATGGACTTAAAAAGCCGGGAGATCTACGAGGCGCCGGCCGCGCACCTGATTCTTAAGGTAAAACTGGACATGGAAGGCGCCTGCCTTACCAAAGAGGAGCGCCAGTTTAAAAAGATGATAGACGCCAAATGGGCCTACATGGTGTACCACGGCGAGTGGTTCCATCCCCTAAAGGCCGATCTTGACGCGTTTATCGAGCAAAGCCAGAAGGTGGTGTACGGCGTCACCAAGGTGAAGCTGTACAAAGGCACCATGGAGATCGTCTCCCGCAACCGTCCCCATTCTTCATTGTTTTACCCCGAGATCCGCAGCATCAAATCAGCCGGATTTGACCAGCGCTGGTGCGCCAACGCGGCCAAGGTGAGGGGGCTGCCCTTCGAGATCCTGGCCAAGCGCGGCCAAAAATTGGAAAAAGGGGAGTAAGGATTGGCGAAACTCTGGCATAAAGATTATGAGCTGAACGAGCTGGTGGAGGCCTTTACCGTGGGTGAGGACCATGTGCTTGACATGGGCCTGTTAAAGGCGGACTGCGTCGCCTCGATCGCCCACGCCCACATGCTTGCGTCTATCGGAATTCTTTCGCAAGGCGAATATACCGCTTTGAAGAAGGAACTCCTCTCCCTGATAAAGCTGCATGAAAAGGGCGGGTTTGCCATCAAGGTTTCGGACGAGGATTGTCATACCGCGATCGAGAATTATCTGGTGGAAAAGCTGGGGACGGCCGGAAAAAAGATCCATACGGGCAGGTCGCGCAATGACCAGGTGATCGCCGCGCTGCGCCTGTACGCCAGGGATTTTCTGCTGCAGTTCCGGACAACATGTGTCACCCTGATCGGATCGCTGCTTGAGTTTGCGAAGAAGCATGAGTCCGTGCCCATGCCCGGACGCACGCACATGCAGATCGCCATGCCCTCCTCGGTCGGTTTATGGGCCCTGGCGTATGCCGAAGGGCTTTCCGACGACCTCATGCTTGTGGATACGGCCTACACCCTGAACGACATGTGCCCGCTGGGGTCGGCGGCCAGTTACGGTGTCCCGTTACCGCTGGACCGCGAAATGGTCTCCGGCCTCTTGGGTTTTTCAAAACTGCAGAACAATGTCCTGTACGTGAACAACAGCAGGGGGAAGATCGAATCAATAATCATCGATGCCCTGGAACAGGTACTGCTTACCTTAAGTAAATGCGCACAGGACCTGATTCTTTTTTCCATGCCCGAGTTCGGGTATTTCACGCTGCCCAAAGAGCTGTGTTCCGGCAGCAGCATTATGCCCCAGAAAAAGAATCCGTGCGGGCTTGAGCTGCTGCGGGCCAAAACAGCCGCAGTCTCCGCCCATGCCGCGCAGATAAAGAATATCATAAAGGCCCTGCCTTCGGGGTACAACAGGGATTTTCAGGAGACAAAACCGCCTTTTATGCGCGGGCTTTCCACTGCCCTGGCCTGCGCCGAGGTGATGAACCTGACTATAATAAAACTTGTGGTGAATGAAGAGAATCTTATGAAAGGATTTACTCCTGAAATTTACGCCACCGATGCAGCCCTGGAACTGGTAAAAAAAGGTATGCCGTTCAGGGACGCCTACAAACAGGTCGGCCTACATCTGGATAAGCTTGAAAGCTATGATCCCGGCTTAATCATCAAGGCCAAGACCTCGAGCGGCAACACCGGCAATCTGGGTGCGGAGATTACCGAACGGATTCTGCAGCGGAAAACCAAGGATTATGCGGCCGAAAACGCCAGGATAAACGAGGTCTTGGAGAGGCTCCTTGGATTCAGGCCCCGGCTGTTTGCCATGGTATTTTAGTCCCGGCACTATACTATCGCATTTTTACCATGGCCGGCTTGACGCATGGCTTTTTAGTGTGATAAGCTTGTTTCGTTCATTTTAAAAAAGGCAGCCAAAATACCGTAATTTGTAGAGTCTGGAAGTAACGTGCTTGTTGGATTCTAAAGAGATACACAATCAAAAATAACCTCGCAATGATCCAAGGAGGAGTACATGGTTCGCCTGCGTGAACAGGAGCTTTATTGTGCGGAATGCGGTAAGGTAAGGAAGCTGCCGCAATGCTGCGGAAAGCCGATGGAAGTCGATACAAACGGTACGTTTTTTTGTGCCGCGTGCGCACGGGAACCGTCCCGACCGCCGCTATGTTGTAATAAGGCAATGAAGCTGCGTTCTACGGTACGAAACATTAAAAAAGAACTATTCGGGACCATCTGAATCATATGCAGTCCATGGTCAATAATAATTTATACGATATAGGAATAATCGCCTGCCCGGGCGGGGTGCAGTTTGCCAATGAGATAATCGGACATCTCAAATCAATTTCAGCGAAAAAACTGGAAAAGCAGCTCCAGAACCTCATGAAAAAATATAATCTCTCGCGTTCCGAGGTCATCCAAAAAATAAATTTTAACCGAGACCTGCTCTCCATGCATCCCAGGCAGAACAACAGCCACGGGAAGATTACCATGCCGGACTACAGGGTCCCGGTGCATTTTACGCATTTTGCCAATGGGGAGTTTAAAACCGAACTGCGGATATCGGTGCGTGACAGGGATATCTACATAGTACAGGACGTGGCCAACCAGTACCCCATAAAATTCCCCGATCTCAAGGAAAAACAGGTGCTTTCCATCAATGATCATATTTTTTGCCTGTATGTCACCATAGACGCGGCGCTGCAGGCCGGGGCCAAAAGTATAACGGTTGTGCTTCCCACCTATCCGTACTCACGGCAGCATAAAAAAAAAGGAAGGGAGGGGCTTACCGCCGCCCGCTTCGGCCAGATCCTCGAGTACATGGGGGTGGAAAGAATCATTACCCTGGACATCCATTCGAGAGAGATCGAGAATTGTTTCAATCACCTGCGCCTGGAAAACCTGCACGCCTCCTACCAGATTACCAGAGAGCTGTCCAGGACTATTGATGTTCGCGACCCGAATCTGGTTATCGTTTCGCCGGATACGGGGGCCGTGGACAGGAACAAATTTTACGCGGTCTCCTTACAGAAGGAGCTGGCGTTGCTTTACAAGGAACGTGATTATTCCAAGCTGACCCAGGACGCGCTTGATAATAATATCGCCAATATGAACCTTTTGGGAACGGTTGCGGGTAAGAACGTGTTTATGAGTGACGACATGCTGGGTACGGGCAGCACGCTGTTAAAGGCCTTGAAGCTTCTGCGCAAGATGGGCGCCGAAAAAACCATCTGCGCGGTCAGCCTGCCTTTTTTTACCGGCCAGGCAATCGCGCATTTTGAGGAAGCGTACTCAAAAAACTATTTTTACCGCATCATAGGCACAAACGCCGTGTACCATGACGATTCGCTGCTTTCCCGTGAATGGTACCTGTGCGCCAATGTATCGCGGCTGTTTGCCAAAACGATTTTCAGGTTGCATTTTGATCTGTCGTTAAGCGCGTTACTGGACAACCGGAATATTATTAATAGTCTGCTTGCCGCCGACGGCAAATAATGATTGATTTTTCCCTCTGGGATACTTAGACTTAAATACGGAAAGGATATTCTCATGATTATTCTCACCCTTAACTGCGGCAGTTCCTCGGTAAAATACAGGGTATTTGATTGGGAACAGAAAGAGATTATAGCCGACGGTATCGTACAGCGGGTAGGAACACCCGGCTCTTTTATAGAGCATTACGGCAAAAACAAGGGCACCATTAGGCGTGATCACGCCTGTCCGAACCACCGTGTAGCCATCGAACTCATTACCGGCCTGCTTCTGGACAAGGACACGGGCGTACTCGAAGACATCAACCTGATTAAGGCCGTGGGCCACCGTGTGGTTCATGGGGGTGAGAAATTCTTTAAATCGGTCATCATCACCGATGAGGCGTTGAAGATCTTTACGGAGGTAGAGGATTTAAGCCCGCTGCACAACCCGGCCAATATCATGGGCATACAGGCGGCCATGGAGTTGTTGCCGCACATCCCCCATTGCGCGGTTATGGACACGGCCTGGCACCAGACCATGCCCCCCTATGTGTTTACCTACGCCCTGCCGTACGAGTGGTACAGGGATTTCCATGTGCGGCGTTACGGTTTTCACGGAACCTCCCTGCTTTATGTGGCCAAGCGGGCGGCCGTGCTTCTGGGCAAAGACCCGCGCGAATGCAACCTGATCTCCCTACATATCGGCAACGGCGTCAGTGCCAACGCGGTCAGGGACGGTGTGTCGCTGGATACCTCCATGGGATTGACGCCTCTTGAAGGACTGGTCATGGGTACGCGTTCCGGTGATATGGACCCGGCCATCTGTTTCTATGTTATGCGGAAAACCGGGATGAACGCGGAAGAAATGGAAACGATCCTGAATAAAAAGAGCGGTGTCCTGGGCATTACGCAGCGGTTTATAGACCGCAGGGATGTGGTTAAGGCCGCCGAAGAGGGTGATAAACAGGCGCGCCTGGCCATTGAAGTTGAATCCTACCGCCTGCGAAAATATATCGGCGCCTACTACGCGGCTTTGGGCCGGGTGGATGCCGTCATTTTTACCGCCGGTGTGGGAGAGATGAATCCGGTATATCGGGAGAAAGCGTTGGAGAGCTTGGACGAGTTGGGGATCATCATTGACAAGGACAAAAACCGGCTGTCCAAGACACGTAACGCGGAAACCGTGATCTCGGCGGACGCCTCCCGGGTGAAGGTGTTTGTTATTCCCACCGATGAAGAGATGGTGATGACCGAGGACACCTATGCCCTGCTTAAGGGAATCTATGATGTACACACGAATTTCACGTACTCGTTTCAAAGAAGCGATTATATAAACCGCTCCAGGCAGTTGGCCCTGGCCGAGGAGCTGAAAACCAACCCCGCCCTGGAGCGTATCATCGCCCTGGCGCCCAAGGGCCGAAGCGAATAAGCCGCTTTAGCCGCGGCTTACGAATGGCGTATAAAATAATATAAACTCTAATGTAAATAATTGTAAAATTCCCCGGCTGAAAGGCGGAAAAAGTTGGCCCGCTCTTTGCTAAATATTCCCCATGCATATCGGACATATCCTCTTTACGGCGATTGTATCGGCGGCAGTTCTCTGCACGCTGCCGGCCGGCGGTGCGTTCGCAGAACCCGGCCGCCTCACCCTTACGGCGGAGACCCCGGATCTGAAGAGCCTTACCCTGCGCGCGGTGGTACGGTACCAGGTGATAACCGCGTTTTGCGTCTATAAACAGGATGAACTTTCCTCCTTTGGATTCAGTACGCCCTTTTCGGTGTTGGGAAGCGTAATCCATACGGGTTTACTGCGTGAAATAAGAAATCCGCTTGCCTATTCGGCGGCAAGCAGTGTGTTTCGTGAAAAAAGCGATATCAGGCTTACCACATCCCTCGACGGAAGCGCCTACTGGGGACTGGTGCTCAGGCCGCTGCCCAAATCCCTGGTGCTATATTATTACGGAAAAAAAGACGAGACGTTTTCCCTGGGCGCCGTGGCGCGCCTGGAATGGGAAAAAATCGCACGGCTGGAGATGCTTGTCTCCACCTCATACCCACGCACACCCGAACAGTCCGCGGCCTGGTTCAAGGATAAACCGCCTTTTCCCGGCGGCAGGCTGGTACATGCGGCCTCAAGGCTTAAACTCGGGTGGAGTCCTATGTATGCCATTGTTTCCGGCGGGTTTTCCTGCGGGTTACTGGTACAACCCGGGTATTTTATCCATACGATCAGCGGGCTTGAAACAAGGCCGTTGGACCTGTTTCTGATCATAGGGTATGATGATCCACACTATCTTGATCCGGAGGCCGGCTGTCCGAAAAGGAATTTCATGTACGGCGGCAGCTTTGCCCTGGACCCGTTTGATTGGCTGGAACTGGACGGCGGATACCGAAGAACCGTCGAACACGGTTACCTTCAGCAGGGGAACAGAAGAAACAGTTCGGAGGAGCTTGACTCCGGACTGAAGGTAACGGCCGGTATCGGTCCCCGTAGCACAATATACGCGGAAACCGGGTATACGGCTCATTTTTATTATCCTGCGGATGCGCGGGATTACCTGACACACACGCTGAGTGCTAGAATCACCTGTGACGCGGACGGTCAATCGTTTTCCGCTTGGCTTTCCCTCAAAAATCCTGGTTTGAGTGACCAGAGTTCGACAATCGGTATTGAGTTTGAACTGCAAAACGCTTTCGCCGACCTGGTTGTGGCCCTGAAACGCACCCGGGAGGACTCATCCGCATGGTATAACTTTCGGGCAGCGTTTTATCTGCTTTTTCCCAATCAAAAATATTATATCAGGCTTAACACAAAACGAGAGCTTGATCAGGAAGAAATCGATTGGCGAACGTTCAGAGATGAGTTTACCCGCTACTTTTGCTTTACCCTGGGCTGGGAGGGGGCGTGGTAATATGAAGGGATTCATCATCATCCCCCGTGTTGATAAACCGTTCGTATTCGCCGTGAACGCGTGAGAGGCAGGCGTTAAGTTCGCGTTCGAGATCCTCGGACGAGGATTGGATCCCCAGCACCCGTTTGGCCAGCACCGCCCTTTCGGAGGCTTTCGCCGGCAGTTCATAGGTTTGCCGGTCTTCAAGAAGCTGCAGGTAATGCTCGATCCTGCGCAGGAATATGTAGTCCCGCTTCAATTGACCGGTATTGTCCATATCCAGAATATGGGCATTGTACAGCAGGTCGAGCGAGGTGAGTGTATTGCCGTGGAGAATATCCGGGTGATCAGCCGCGTAAATCCGCTGTAAACCCTGCACCATAAACTCTATATCACGTATGCCCCCCAGGCCGATTTTGACGTTCAGGTAAGAGATTCTCCCGGCGGACAGGCCGGCCAACGCCTTTTTTCGCATTGTGCTGATGGACGAGGTTATCTGCCGGACGCGGGGTCTGGCCAACAGAAGAGGGGCGATAGCTTTTAGAAAGCGCGATCCCAAATCAAGGTTACCGGCCACGGGGCGAAGTTTGAGCAGCGCCTGTATCTCCCATAACCCCGCTTTTTGCCGGTAATAGTCGATCAGGGAGCGCATAGTAGGCACCAGCGGGCCGGCCTTGCCGAAGGGACGCAGACGCACATCCACCCGGTATACGTATCCCTCGCTGGTGTGCTGCTCCAATGTGTGAATCAGCCGCTCAAACACTTGTGAGAAAACGCCGGCCGCATCATCCGGAACCGCCGCCGCGTCATCGTAGAGGGCCAGAATGTCAATATCGGAGCTGTAGTTGAGTTCAAAACCGCCCAGTTTGCCGAAGGCAAGCACACAGAAAGAGCCGGCCAGTTTTTGCAGGTTCCCGGGAAGATCGGACCAGATGCGTGAAAGCGCGGCCTCCAGCACGGAACCGGCCAGGCGCGAAAGCTCAAGTACGATCTCCGTCAAGGGTTTATCGAGGCAGATGTCCTTGATGGCGATGCGCAGGGTTTCTTTTTTGCGGAAACGGCACAGAGCAAGCCGCCACTCTTCCATATCAGAGGAGGAACGGGAAACCTGCGAAAGCTCTTCGGCAAACTCAGCCGGTTTACGGACCGCGAGCAGGTTGTCGGGGTGGGTCACCCATTCGAAAAAATTCGGATGGCGGATCAGGGTATCGGACAGAAAGTGGCTGACCGAAAAAACCGTCAGCAGGATATCGAGCCTACGCGGCTGGGAAAGCAGCAGCCTGTAGTGAGACAACGGATTATCGAGAGCGCGCACAAAACGCTCCCAGTTGTTCAGGGCCATATCGGGGTCCGGTTTTCTGGAAAGGATATCACCGGCAAGGACCGCAATACCGGTAAATCCTTCAAGTACACCGCCGCTCCCCGCGAGTTTCAATAAATTCGTATATGCCCGATCGGTCTGCTTAAACCCGGCTTTTTGCAGCACCCGGTTTTTTAGTCCGGGCGATATTTCCCTGGATAACACCAGGTCGGCAATGTTGCCTGTTTCCTTGCCGGGCAGGTAGTTCCTGCCGAAGTGTTGTTCCACGAACAGGCGGGTGCGCGCCGTGCATGTTTCCAGATCATAGAGCAGTTGCTGCTGTGGTGACAATTCATCCTTGTAATCATAACCGACCCTGCGCGCCAGGTGCATGAGCTCACCGGAGTCCCCGGCGGGCAGAACCAGGTCCTGGGCGGAACCGCGCAGCATACGCAGGCCGTTGATGACCTTACGAAAAAAATAATACGCGTGGGTCAGACGATCGGCCTCCTCACTTTGCAGCACGTGGGCCCTGGCCAGTTCACGCAGAGCGTTATGCAGCAGGGGTGTTCTGAGTGCTCTCAACGTGTTCCCATGGATTACCTGAAGAAGCTGCACGGTGTATTCCAGATCAACCAGTCCCCCGGGCCCGAATTTGACATTAAAACGCTCTTTGTCCGGTGTAAGGGAGTATTGCTTCTGCCGTAAGCGGAATACCTCCGCCGGGGTAATCGTTGTGGATTCAAAAATCATCTCGTCACGCAGGCGTTCCACCAGGGAGCCGGTTTCCGCATGTCCGCCGATTTTCCGCAGGCGTACCAGGGCCAGGCGTTCCGCGTCGTGCGCCTTGCCTCCCGGACCGTAATACCTGCAGAAATTTTCCAGGCTGCAGGCAAGGGACCCGGATTTGCCGAAGGGGCGCAGCCGTGTATCTATCTGGAAAATACCCTGACGTTTGGCCTGAATGAACAGCACCGCGTCCCGCATAAGCTGTTCAAAGAAATCGGCGTTGGAAATCCGGTGCACGCCGTCGGTTGCGCCATTATCGCTGTATATAAAAAGCAGCTCGATATCCGAGGCGTACCCCAGGGCCCTGCCGCCAAGCTTGCCCAATCCGAACAGGGCATAGGTGGCCTCAAGTCCGGCTACGGAGAGCGGGCGGCCGTATTTCGTGACGCATTCCGCATAGATAATACTGAACGCCTGGTTTATCACGGCCTCGGCCAGGGAAGTCAGTTTAAGACTCAGGTCTTTGATGGTTGAGTGCGGATTCAGGATGTGATCCAGGTCTATCAGGTAGATCTCATGGTCCTTAAAACCGTTTAAGGCCGCTTTTTTCTCTTCAAGCGAGCGTGTCTCCTTAAGGGCCGCCGAAAGGCGCGCCGGAATTTCTGACGGCCGGCTGCTGAAATGCCTGCCCTTAATCTGGGATGAAAGCATGGGCAGCAGGGTTTCATACTGGTTGCGGATAAAATCCTCCCAGAGAAAATCACTTGTGCCCAGCAAATGTGCCAGCTCATTCAAGATCAGGTGATTGCCGAGGAGATCGTACCATTTCCCTTTTTCCGGAAGGGCGGTGATATCGGAAACCATTGTCTCAAAGCGGCAGAGGGCGCTGTAAGGGTCGGGCGCGCCGCCCAGGAAAAAACTGAACTGTTTGGTAAGCAGTACCGAAAGCCGTACCGTGTCCAGCATGGCCTGATCGGTGATTTTATTGCCTTTAAGATCTGATATAAAAAAGTCATCCTCGATCATATTTTGCCTGGTCTGGATACGCACCAGTTCTATGGAGATATTATGTAGGGAAAGCGCGGTACTCAGGGTGTAAAGGAAAAAGGGCGTGTCTTCGGAGACGATATGCAGTCGGGTATATTCCGTATCCCGGTTGGTAATCTCCATGCAAACGGGGAAAAGCACCTTGGCTGCGGGAAGTTTGAGTCTGTTCAGGTTAACGGCCACCATTTCGTTTACTTTTTGCTTTGCCCATGTCAGGTTGTTCTTGGAACCCGCCTCCAATGCGGAAAGCACGGCCTTAAGTTGGTATTCGACCTCGGCGATCCAAATATCGAACTGGCGTTCGGAGTCAAGTCGCCCGCGGAACTGGTCGATGATTTTTCGACGGAAAAACTCTGCTGTTTTAGGCCTGGCGGTTCTACCCGCCCTGCGGTAGGTAAAGATGTCCCCGGAAATAAAACGAAAACCGTTTGATGAAAGCACACCGGTTATCAGGGAGAACACGGCCGGGTAGTCAAAAGACAACACGGTACATTCGATTACGCCTTCCGGTAACACCCGGGATATAATGTGTACCGGATTCTTTCTATACAACCGCGACAGGTTCAGAATATGGAGGCAGATCGTATCCGCCCTGAATTTTTCAAAATACAGGGAAGGAAGCCCCTCCAGGTGTTCGATAATCTCATGATCTTTAATATCCGGCAATCGTTGCTTTATTTCCCGGAAGCCCGGTTTTAAAGAGGCGGTCATGATTCAGCTTGGTTTGTTCATCCCCGCCAGGGGAAACAGAATTTTATAAATTATCTCAAACAGCACAATTATAATGATAAACGCTATATAACATCCCATATTGAGTAGGAAGTAGCTGTTGCCGTTTATGATGAATGTCACCACCGAAAGGCAGATAAAAGCGGCGGAAAGCGGCAGCAAAACACAGCGCAGTACCAGTAATATGAACTGCTGGGTGGACTCCTGTTCTTTAATGTATTTTTCCTTTTTGGGCTTCAGCAGAAAAACAATAAACAGAAGGAACGCAAGCAGAAGCAAGACCAATGACGCATAGATAATATAATAGCAGCCGTTTTTTTCATCCAGGAAAGAGAGGGTAAAGAAAGCGCCGATCGCCATGATACAATACACCGTGGTGGATTTTGCAAAAATGATATAGATAATATCCGCCATTTCTCTTGACCCTTTGTCATATTCTGCATGTTTATAAGAATAATATCAAGTATACTGTATGAAAAACAAGCGTGTACCGGCTCCCGATATTATTTTTTTGTTGACAACCCGCGCCATACATATTACTTTATAGCAAAAAGTTACTTTGCAATTCAAAGTTACTGTAAAGGAACAAGGAGCCGTTTATGGAACGTAAGCAACATGGGGAGAACAAAAGGGAATACCTTGAGGATTTGAAAACGATCAAGGACCTGCTGATCGATGTCGAGGAGAAACCGTTGGTGGAATCCTGGGCTTTCTTTACATGGGGTTTGTGCATTGTGCTGGGCAGCGTTATTCACTATATCACCGAGGTATATTTTGCCTTTTCCGCATTTGATCTTGGTTTAAAGGTCTGGCTGCCCGTGGTGCTGGTCGGCGGGTTTTTTGAAAGCATTGCCTATGTCAAGCGTATGACAAAGGAATCAATACCGCTATTTTCCCGCACCATGAAAAAGTCTATTCTGACCTTCACCGTACTGCTTGTAAGCTTTGGGGTTATTGCGGCCATGCTGATCCAGCTTAATGCGGCGTATTATATTCCTTTTCTGATCACTATTTTCACGGGCGTTTGTTTTGCCTCGTATGCGTATGTAAGCGCCACCTGGATGTATTTCCCCGCCTTTTTTTTGATACTGGTGGCAATACTGCTTTTTATCTTTAAGTTCCATACCTCGTACTCTATCCTTGTTGTCGGCGGTACCAATGGTATCGCCTTTATCTGGGGCGGCATACTCTCGCGTAAACGGGAGAAAAAATGAATCCCGACGGACTTTACACACAGTTCGACAATATTTTTTTTGAAAAAACCCGTCTTTCAATTATAACAATTCTTTATAAGGAACAGTCCGTTTCTTTCAACAGGTTTAAAAAACTTCTGGGCGCCACGGACGGCGCCCTTTATACGCATTTGAAAAAACTGATCGCGGCCGATTACATAAAGAATAAAAAAACCCTGTCCGGTGAGACGGCCGAGACCGTGTATTCGCTGGCGAAAAACGGAAAAGAGCGTTTTAAACGGTATTTAACCTTTCTGGAACAGGTACTCACCGGCGGGCCAGAAGGAGGTATGGATTTATGAAAAAAATTATATTTTTTGTATCCTGTGTTTTGGTTCTATTCACCGTACTATTTGCTGCGGCGGGCGACACTCAACAGGAGCAGGCCGCGCGGATTGTGGGGAAGATCGATGAACTCTACCGCAGCAGCACAAGTAGGGCGGTATTCGAAATGGAGATTATTACCCCGCAATGGCAGAGGACCTTGAAAATCCAGGCCTGGAGCAGCGGTATGAAGAAAACCTTTATGCGCATCATGGAACCCAAAAAGGAAAGGGGAATGGCCACCCTGCGTCTGGGCAATGAAATGTGGAACTATCTGCCCAATACGAACAAGGTAATAAAAATACCGCCTTCGCTGATGATGGGCTCCTGGATGGGATCGGATTTCACGAACGATGACCTGGTAAAGGAGTTTACCTTCATCGATGATTATACGTTCGAGATGACCGCCGTAGACCAGCCGGAGTCCGGGCTGCTCTACGTAAAATGCGTACCCAAACCCGATGTACCGGTTGTCTGGGGATATGTAATACTCGCGGTAAGGGCGGGGGATTACATGCCCGTGTGGGAGAAATACTATAACGAAAAAGGCGAGCTCGTACGCGAAATGCAGTTCAAGGAGATCAGGCGCTTCGGTACGCGCGAAATCCCCGCGGTGATGGAACTGATCCCCACGACAAAGCAGGGACATAAAACCATTGTCCGCTACGTGGAGGCTGAGTTTGATATCCCCTTAAACCGGGAGATCTTCAGCCTGCGCAATCTGCAGGCAAACATGTAAACGGAGATTATCATGATCATCAAGATGGCATTTCGCAATATTTTCAGACAAAAAAGACGTTCACTGCTTACGGGCCTGAGCATGTTCGGCGGGTTTGTGCTGGCGGTAATTTTTATAGGCTGGGCCGACGGCAGCTATAACAATATTATTGATAATTTCACCCGGTACAATACCGGCCATATTCAGATTCATGAGGACAACTATCTTGACCGTCCCTCCATTTACAAGACCATTGACGATTATCCCCAAATTGAGGGAGTCCTGAAAAAGATTCCGGAGATTGATTCATGGGCCCCCCGGCTTTATTCGGTGGGCCTTGTCTCGGTGGGGGAAAAATCCGGAGGCGCAAGAATCATCGGCATCGATCCGGAGGCGGAAAATCGCACCACCTCCTTTAATAATAAAATCATCGACGGAGAGGGTTTCAGCGCGCCGTTCACGCACCAGGTGCTGATCGGCAAGGGATTGGCCAAGGTCCTTAACGCGAGTACAGGTGATGAGATTGTCATAGTTACCCAGGCCGCGGACGGTTCCATCGCCGACGACAGCTATACCATTATCGGGCTGGTGGATTCGGGAAACGAGGTATCGGACCGCAGCGCGTTCTACCTGCCGCTCGGCGTCGCACAGGAGCTTTTGGCGCTGGATGGCAGGATTCATGAGGTTGCCCTCACGGTACACTACCTGGGCGGCGTGCAGCCGGTTACCGACCGTTTAAAGCGTGAACTGGCCGGCACCAAGCTCGATGTGGCACCCTGGCAGGTGTTCGCCAGGTCGTTTTATGCGGCTATGAAGGCTGATATGGAAGGCATGTGGATAACGCTGATCATCATCGTTCTGATTGTGGCTGTAGGCGTATTTAATACGGTTCTTATGTCGGTCCTGGAACGAATAAGGGAATACGGCGTGCTCAAGGCCGTGGGCACCAAACCGGGCCAGATTATCCGGCTGGTGCTGGCCGAGATCAACATCCTGGCCTTTTTTGCCGTGATTTTCGGCATGGTTGCCGGCTATTTTTTCAATTACCTGCTTTCCATCCATGGCGTGACCCTGGCCGAGGGGTTTTCCTACGGGGGCATGGTGTTTAAGACCATGAAATCCGAGATAAACGCGCGCAGTTTCTATATTCCCGCGCTCACCGTGTTCATATCCGCGTTTGTTGTAGGACTGTTCCCGTCAATCAAGGCGGCCCGTACCGATCCGGCCAAATCCATGCGCTTTCACTAAGGAGGAGTCTATGTGGTTATACATTAAACTGGCCTGGAGAAACATCTTCCGCAACAAGCGTAGGACGATCATAGCCAGTACGGCCATTGGCATAGCCCTGGCCTGTCTTATGTTCTTCGATTCGTTGATGATCGGCATGGAAAACAGCCTGGTAGAATCGGCCACATCCTCGTTTCTGGGACAGGCGGAAATCCACAGGCAGGGATTCCGCGACACCCAGGAGGCGGACCTGACCATCAACAACCTGGCCGGGGTCACGGCCTCGCTTGCGCAGGAAAAGATCGTGGACAGGTTTACCCTGCGCACCCTGAGCATCGGCATGATCACCGCACCGGAAAACCTGAGCTCGGTGGTGCTGGTCGGAATTGATCCGAAAACAGAAACCTACCTTTCCACGGTCGACGCCGCCGTCACAAAGGGTGATTTTTTTAAGGGGGACGATCCGCGGGACATTGTGATCGGCGGCGAGCTTGCGGATGTGCTCGGCGTCACAATCGGCGATCGCGTGGTGGTTACCGTGTCCCAGGCCAAAGGCGGGGATCTTGCCCAGGACCTGTTCAGGGTCTCCGGCATCTTTACCACCGGGGTGAAGGAAATGGACAATGGCATGATCTTCGTGCGTTTGGCCAAAGCCCAGGCCATGCTGGGCATTCCAGGGCAGGCGCATGAGATCGCCGTTAAGTTTACGGACCTGCGGTACGCCGCGGACGACAAACTGTTTTTCTGGAACAAATACTCCACGGACGGTAACAAGGCGGAAAGCTGGGGTACGCTGTTGCCGCAGCTTAAGGGTGTTTTCGAGTTTACAGGCGTGTTTCGTTACGTAATGGCCGTGATCCTCATGTTCCTGGTACTGTTTAGCATCATCAATACCCTGTTTATGTCATTGTATGAGAGGCTGTTCGAGCTCGGGGTGCTTCGGGCCGTGGGTACCAAACCGTGGGGCGTTATCAAGCTGATGTTGAGCGAGGCCGGCGCCCTGGGGGTCTTGAGTATCATTGTGGGACTGACGCTCGGTTTGATTGTCACCGGGTTGACTGCCGCCGTAGGAATCGATTACCGGGGTATTGAGTTCGCCGGCAGCACCTTCAATAACCTGCTGTACCCGGTGATGAAGCCGTTTCAGTTTATCGTCTATCCGATAGGGTTGTTTATATTTACTATAATTGTAGGGCTATACCCGGCCATTGTGGCCGCCCGCATGTCTATTGTGGACGCGATTCACAAGAGTCTTTAAAAAAGGAGGGACCAAGCATGAGTAATACGAGCAAACATTTGATCGTTGCCAAGGATCTTTCAAAAACCTATAAAACCGACGGCATACGCGTAGAGGCGGTGCGGGGGGTTGACATGACCATTGAATCGGGAGAGTTTTCCGCCATTGTGGGCCCCTCGGGTTCCGGAAAAACCACCTTTTTGAATATTATCTCGGGGCTTGATACCCCGACCGTGGGTGAGGTGTGGTTGAAGGGACGGCCCCTCACCTCGCTGAACGGCAGGCAATTATCGGACCTGCGCCGCGACAGCATCGGATTCATTTTTCAGGCCTATAACCTCATCCCCGTACTGACGGTTGAGGAGAATATCGAATATATTATGATGCTGCAGGGCATATCCAAACAGGAACGCCACAAGCGTGTGTTGAATATTCTAAAAGAAATGGGGCTCCAGGGTCTGGAAAAACGCTTTCCGCCCAAACTTTCCGGAGGACAGCAGCAGCGCGTGGCCATCGCCCGCGCCATGGTCTCACGGCCGGCATTGATTCTGGCAGACGAACCCACCGCCAACCTGGACTCCGAAACCGGCACCGGGCTGCTTGCCATCATGAAACAGCTTAACGAGCACATGGGGATGACCTTTCTGTTCTCAACCCACGACCCCATGGTCATGGAATGGGCCACCAGGATTATTACACTGAAAGACGGGCATATTGATAAGGATGAGAGAAAGAACTGATGACCGGTTGTAAACTTCCGGTATGCCTGGCGGTGATCGGCATCCTGTGCCTGCAGGGGCTGCGGGCCCAGGACGCGGTTTCCGTAAGCGGGTATTACAAATCATTTTTTACGGTCTTCAGGCTGCCCGACTACCGAATTTCCGGGCAGACTGAGACATCCCCGCCTTTGGGTTCGGTGTCAAATAAAATAGGCCTGCGCATAAGCGCCTCACCGTTTGAATGGCTTGCCGTGCACGCGGCCTACCAGCTTGTTCCCACCATTCAGGACCCGGCTCTCTTCGGGGAGGACGTATTCTTCAGCACGGCAAGCACCGCAGAGTACAGGGCCGTTGATTTTGATTCCAGGTTGTACCCCGCCCCCGGTGAGGGTGTGCAAAGTTTTGCCTTTTTTCACAACTTGGACAGGTTCTATGTAACCGTAAGCCTGCCCTTTGCCGATATCTTTATCGGGCGGCAGGCCATCGCCTGGGGCAGCGCGCACGTATTCAACCCCACCGATTTTTTAGCGCCCTACGCGTTTACCGAGCTTGATACCGAGGAACGCCGCGGCGTGGACGCGGTAAGGCTGCGCATCCCGCTGGGCCCGCTGGATGAGCTGGACCTGGGATACGTTGCGGGGGGGGAGTTTTCCTGGAATAAAAGCGCGGCCTACGTACGGGCAAGAATCAACATCTGTAACACGGATCTGGCAATGCTGGCCGCCGGTTTTCGCCGCAACCTGATGCTGGGGATTGATATAACACGCTCTTTGGGCGGGGCCGGGGTGTGGCTGGAGTCCGCGTATGTATTTCCCCGGCTGTTGGACACGGAATCCGGGGGCGGGAGACACAACGGTTACCTGGGCCTGGCGGTCGGGCTGGATTATAATTTTGATTTTGGTCTGTACGCTTTTGTCGAGTACTACTTCAATTCGACTGGGGGCCTTGATCCTGATGATTATCCCGACATCAGTACGGGTGACGCTTACCGAGACGGGGCCGTCTACCTGTTGGGCAAGCATTACGTGAACCTGGGGTTCACCTACCGGCTCCATCCGCTCGTACCGGTGAGCGCCCTGGTCATGTGGAACGTTGCTGATTTTTCGTTTATGCTGAACCTCTCGGCGGAATACAACCTGGCGGAAAATGTGTACCTTACGGCCGGCATATTCTTGGGTCTGGGCACCGTGCCGGAAAAAATAATGCTGGGACCGGGCGTATACGAAGTAAAGCCGGCTTCCGAGTTCGGAACATACCCCGATATATTTTATACATCCGTTCGCTTTTATTTCTAGGAGGGCAGCACGGGCCTGCGCATTCTGAAAATGGGGATTCCCTCAAAATTCCCCACAGGAATGAAATACGGGGTCAGGGGAGGGGGCGCGAACTCCAGAATATCCTTGGTCACGTAGAACTGGCCCTGTTCGGCGTGTTTTCTTCCCAGGTGAAATATGGTATTGATGGAATCCGATATGACCTCCCCCGTATCGTTTTCCTGGTAGGTGATGTTTCCCAGGAGCAGGGCGATGCGGAAAGAGATAAAATTGGGGAACAAAGACTCCTCCACGTCATGCATTAGTTTATACAGCATGATGCGAAAGCCGCAGTAAACCGATTCACACTCCCTGCCGTTGAAGGGAAAAAGCGCGATGCCGCCGAACTGGAACCACATCCAGATACGCCCGCCGTAGTGGCTGATGTTCCGTTCCAGGTATTTGCGGAAAACCGACAACGCCACCTCAAGATTCCTTTTGCCGAAGATCTTTTCCATGTCGTATTTGCCGTCAAGCTCGATAAACATGATGGAAAACGTGTATTCCCTGCCCGGGACTATTTCCTGCCATCCCTTTTCCGTGGTGATGTATTTAACAGTCTTTGTATTTGTCTTTTGCAGCTCGATCTCTTCCCTGTAATCAATTCTGAACTGTTCCAGGTACCGGTTAATCCTGTCGAAGCGTTTGCGGCTGAATTCGGTGTTTATCCTCTTTTTGGCAAGATAGTCCACCGCACCGGCCAAATATAACTCGGCCACATCCTCAACCTCTCCCTGCGGATCAAGAATACCGAAGTATATTTTCTCCTTGCTTGTGAGAAATGAGATCCGCTTCAGCAATTTATCGTTAAAGGAAGAGACATCCAGGTACACAAGCAGCGGCTCCAGGCTGTTGTTTATGGTTTTGGTCAGGGTCGACGGTGCGTACACGGCTGCCTGGCTGACGTTGGAGTTGACGGTGTTTATCAGGCTTGAATTGGAACTGAAAACTACAACCTTCAATTACTTCTCCCACTGTAACGCGTACCGGTATACGTAATTTCCCGTGGCGATGGGTTCGGCCTCGAAAAAATGTTCCAGTTTGCTTCCCATATCATAATATACGCCTGATGAGATGACAAGATGGTTGGGCGGCGTGTATTTGGTTTCCAGCTCCCTAAGCTTGTCCAGGGTGTCGCTTTGCAGGGTCTGGATGTTATAGGTGAATTGACAGGGCCCGGTATGCACGGCCAGGCGGATTTGTAGGGCTTCTTTCAGTGCGCAATGCAAAAGATTGTAAAGAAAAAGCTCAAGCAGGATATCGATTCCGCTTAATACGGCCTTGATGTTTTTGTCCTGAAAATAAAAGGCGGCAATACCCCCGTCTCCTTCCCACTCCCAGATGCGGCCGTTTCTTTTTTCAACATGGTACTTTACGATTTCACGCACGTCGGAGTAGGCCAGTGCAATGTCGTTTTTGGGATATTTCCGCACCAACTCGGAGTTGTTCACGATGTCCATGGACATAAAGCTGAGATCGTAAATATTATTCTCCTGCAGAATTCCCCAGCCGATGGTCCGCTTCATATCGCTCTTTTCCACGAACATCTTATATTCATCATCATAAATCAGGCCGGAGGACCCCAGCTCCTTTATGATCTGGGGAAGAAAGCGGACGGTTATTTTTCTGCCCATAAGACCGTTTTCATAGACATCAATCAGGTTTTCCACGAATTTTACCACCAGATCCTCCTCAATCACATCAAGCGCGATCTGCCGGGCCGCGTCGATGGTGGGGATGGGGATGTTGGGGGGGAATCCGCTGCGTTCATACAGGTCATAATTCTGAATGATCTGTCTGGCGATGCGGATCATGGTGTGCACTGGCATGGAGTGAGAGAGCGCATCGGTAAGCAACCGCTGGAGGCGGGTTGTGACTTTCATCCGGTAATATCCCTTTTTGCAACAACATGCCGCTTCATTTCGCTTTTTTTTAATAATATATTGCTGTCTAATTCTTTTATAACATAGGGCACCTCAATTTGCAAGGAAATTTTATGCGGTGGTCCAAACCGTACTTTGCGCTGCCGAATATTTATCTAAAATACTTGCATTAACTGATCGGTTTATCTATCATTCACCCAATGCTTAAGCATCTGTCGTTGTTTTATTATTTTCTCAGCCTGTTGTCCGGGATGGGTGTCTTTTCACTGCTTGTATTTTTTTCGCTGAAAACGCGCAACAAGGCTTTTATGTATTACCTGCTGTTCTTTTTCTTCTTCAGTGTGAAAATATTTTACTGGATCATCTACACCTATTTTGGCATCATAAAGATGAATATCCCCCCTATGCTTGATTATATAATAAGCGAGGTTTCCATTTATTGTGTAATCTGGTCATTGCCCCTTTTCATTCACGCCCTTTTTGATGTCCCCTTCCGCAAACCCGCCAATATTGCGTTCATAGGCATAAGCCTTTATTTTATCCTGGCCGACCTTTTCTCCTGGACGGCGGGAAGCGCATCTAAAAATACGGACCAGGCCTCGATTATATTCGGCTCCACACTGCTGGCGGTCATCATATATTGCGTGATAATCGGCTTTATATTTTACCGCGGTTTGAAATCCAACTTGGTTAAAAAGATCTCGCGCAGCCTGCTGGTAATAGCCCTTGTTTTTCTGCCCGGCTTTGTCTCGGACAGTGTGCTGTACTGGACCAGCCCGATTTTAATCACGCCGCTTTTTTACCTGGTCTGGAACGGATTCACCTTTTACTTTATCATGCGCCATCTTATGCTCGTGCAGCAGAAAATAAAAGTCTCATATGATTACCTGAAAGAATTTGATCTGACAAAACGCGAGATCGCCATACTTGACCTGCTGCTTCAGGGGTTCAACAACAATACAATAGCCGAAAAGGCCTTTGTTTCCCTGGCCACGGTAAAATCCCACCTTCACAGCATCTATGCCAAAACTGATACCAGAAACAGGCACGAACTCGTAATCCTGCTGGACCAATACCTGCGAAGAGAATAACAAGGCATAAAAAAAGCCCCTTTAAAAAAGGGCTCTTAAGTATTTTCCATTCAAAAACCCGTTAAAACGGGCTTACACTGCCGTCACCCGTTATGTTTTGCGTGACCATGGGATTACCATGGTATGTAACCTTACCATCGCCATCGATGGTAACATGTAATGTATTGTTTGGGCAGACTTCCACATCACCCTCGCCGGAAATGTTCACCCTGCAAGCGTCCACCGGCAGCTCTCCGGCCTTGACCTTGCCCTCGCCGGAGATATCTATATTCAGGGAGGAACCGATACCGCTTAGGTCAACTTCACCGCTGCCTTTAATGGAAACGTTAAGGTCATCCAAACTCAGATCACCGCCGGACCTGATTGCGCCGTCACCATTGATTTGCAGCTCCCGTAGCTCAGCCATACTAATGGTGATATTTACCCGGGTCGGATTCACATTTTTCTTTTTAAATGAAATGGTCAATACTCCATCGGTTACATTGGTTTTAAGCAGATTCAGAAGATTCTCATCGGTCTCTACAACCAGGCTTTGATTGACATCCTGGCTGACAGTCACATCCGCGACGCCGTCAATGATAATGGAGTGGAATATATCAACGGATCTTGTTTCCTTTGCCAATTCACCCGAGCCCGGTAAATCGCAAGAGAGAAATGTGCTTAAAAGAAGTGTAGATAAAAGTACAAAGTTGGTCATGTTTTTCATTACTCCTCCGCTATTGAAGTTTTTTAGCTTTATCCGCATTCGAGCCGTTCAGGTCGGCTTTAATCAAGTCAACGACTTGTTCCATGTCTTTATCCCTTTGGTTGATGAAGTCATGGGCGGTAAGTTCTACGGTGATATCCGGCATAACGCCCCGATCCGGACAATCGTCACTGACAATCAGTTTGGCCACGGGCACCAGGTACATCAGGTTTGAATAAGGCAAAAAAACAGGCCGCATGTCGCTTTCCATATAAACCCGTCCGCCGGTTTCACGCCCCACGATTGTTCCGAGTTTATTGCTCTTAAAAAGCCCCGCAAACAGGACCCCCGCGGAAAATGTTTCGTGGGAGATCAGGAGAAAGACTTTCCCCCTGAAGCGGTCGGATGTTGCAGCAGCCAGAAAAGGTTTCAGGTGATCCCGCTCGGCACGGTAATCAGTGCCGGGTTCGGATTCCAAAATGCCTCTTCCGATCCAGTAATACGGATCATCCTGCTCCGCCATTTTATAAAGGGGCAAACCCCATAAAAACTGCGGCAGTCCCATCTCGCAATAGCTTTCCTGAAAGAAATATTGAACAATCCGTTGATGGAGCGGGCTGACCTTGAAAGAAAACTCCCTGTATCCCTTGAGGGGAGCAGGGGTTAAATGGGACAGCACATAATATCCCCAATCTCCTTCCCCGCCCAGGTGACGGCGGGCGTCAATAATGAGATACGGCTTGTTGCTGTTTCGGGCAAAAAACCTATCAACAAATGACTTGAACTCATCCCAATCACTGTCTCCCCAGCCGGAAAAGTTGAGTTCAAGTATCGGGATCGTTTTCCCATCAACTGCAAGCACGGATTCCGCGAATTCTTTCCGGGCTGATTCGGCTTTCGCCGAATATTCCTTGGTAATCCCCTGAATCGTGGTTGTGGCAATGCTTCCCTGATACTTATAGGTAACCTGCCAGGGAGAAGACATTTTGTAATAGGTTTGAATGAATAAACTCAACTGCTCGGCGAATCTGGCCTGTTTGAGGTGGGCGAGTGTGCCGGGCACGAATTTCATGACATCATCAACCATCTGCTTGATGGTAATACCATTAACGGCCAGGATTTCCGCCCGCTTCGGTATGTGGTTTTCACCGAAATTATCTTTTACGAAGATTCTCCCCTCAATCGAGGTGAAAGTAAGCGGCAACACCCTGTCCGCGGTTTTCTCCCAGTTCAATGGGAAAAGCGTCGTATGTCCGTCTTCCATAAACGCGGCCAGCTCTTGAAGCAGATAAAATGCCTCCCAGGCGGTAATCTCTTCAGGCATCATGGCTCTGATCCGCTGTTTGACCTCTAAAGCCTTTTGCAGAAATGCCTGTTTGGAGATCATTCGATAGGGATCGGCGTGCAATTCCCCGGTAAAGGCCGCCAGCGCATCGACATCCTGAACCAGCTCATCTTTATTGATAGAAAAATTCATACGAAAATCTTCGTAATACGTATTAATATCCGTCTGCGCGGTAGGATAGCGGGGCGGCTGCTGCAGCCATACCGTGCCGAACCAGACGGCTGCGATTCCCAAGACCGCGCCTAAAATAATAATTGATATTTTTTTCATCGTCAGCCTCCTAAAAATGGAACATGAAGTAAAACGAAAAAGGTACCCAATTTTCGCCGGTGATGGTTTTTTTGTTTACCAGGTATGTCGTATAAAACGTAAGATCGGCCAGATTAAAAAGCGACACATAAAGCCCGCAGCCGGTGGAAAAGACAAACCCTGAATCCGGATAATCCAAAAAGTTATAATACCCGCCGTCCAGAAACGCCAGAATTCCCGGCACAATATCGGGCAGTCCCACGGCCGGCAGGTTGGTGCGCAGTTCGATATTCGCCGCCAGTTTTAAGGGAGTGTCAAAGCGGCCGTCCTCAAGGCCGCGCACCGCATACCCCAAACCATCGCGGGGGGATTTGCCGCCGAATGTTCCGCGTACGTCAATGGGCACGTAGTTCCCCCACGCGTAATCAAAAGCCGCGAAGATCGCCAGGTAGGAGCTGAGAATATTTGAATCTGAATCCGCAGACAGGTCAAACAGGGGGAGAAAAGCGCGGGCCTCTGCATTAAAACGCAGGAAATCGGATCTTCCAATCAGCGAATTAAAAAACCATTCGGGTCCGTATTCCAGAGAGATATCGGCCGCGCTTCCGGAACGCATATTGTGCTTACAGGAGGTGTCAAGATCATTCCATTCCAGGCCGACCATGATCGAGTTCTGCAGTTGGATTTCCCTGTCCGGCAGCGTGCTGTTGAATATAAGCTGATGGATTTGATCGTCCTTGAAATTATGGTAATAGGACAGTTTATAATCAAGAAAAAACTCCAAAAGATTGTTTTTCTCTCTCTCATTCCACAGAAGACCCTGGGCTATACCGCAGGAAAATTGCATGCCCATCCTGTTATAATCCGTGCTCTTCTCCGGATCATAGCCGGGCAGCGAACCGTCGTAGGGTTGGTCGGAAGGAGTGCGGTAGTAACTGTAGCTGCTGTAGTAACCGCCTCCACTCACATTGATGACAGTGTCTACGTAAGGGAAGAATGACAGACCCCTGTAGGTCATATAAAGGGTCAAACCATATATTTCGGGTTCCACCTCAAAAGACAGGGGATTACCGGTTTCTGAAGCTTCCTGGGCCCTGAGAGTGCATGGGGCGGCGATTTCAAAAAAAAATGTCAGGAATAAGATGATTTTTCTCATTTACGCTCCTTTAAAGCTGTGAGAAAATCTACCGTATTTTTTTGGAAATAAAATCAATCGCTGGGTTGAATTTGATTAAAAGGAATGAATTCAACCCATTGGTGTAGGCGGGGGTTCTCGCTGTGGAAATGGGGAATGCAGGGGCGTCTTTAGCGCGCGCCATGGTCCCGCGCCCATTGCCTGCTTCTGCGGCCGGCAAATTTAAAATTGCCTGTTTCAGCAAATACGCCCCTTGACATAAAAAGGATAGTATATAATTGTAGCCTGAAATGAAGTTTATTCCGGGAATTACACCTCCAGCCAAACAGACACAACATGACCTGGTTTTTTGTGTAAAAGGGGAGATGCTGCTGGTAAAATTAGAAAACCGGGGCGGCGCGCCTCCGGACAGAGCGGAACTCTCCCACCTCGGGCTGCCGTGCGCGGACGGCCATTACCTGGGCAGGCTTGAGGGCAAAGATTGCTATTCGGTATTATTGTCCCCTGACGTTCGTGTGCCGCCGGGAATGGGACTTTTTAGTCTCAGGGAGCTTTACGCAATCATGGATGAGCCGCTTTTTGCCGTGGCGGTACGCGCATATCTGATAGCGCAATGGGCAAGGGATAACCGGTTCTGCGGAAGGTGCGGTGCGGCCGCCTCACCCGCCGCGAGTGAACGGGCCATGATATGCCCGCAGTGTGGGTTAAAAAGCTACCCCAGAATAGCCCCGGCCGTTATTGTGGCCGTAACAAAAAAAGACCGTCTGCTTCTGGCGCGCGCCAGGCGCTTTACACGTAATATATACAGTGTGCTGGCCGGTTTTGTGGAGCCCGGTGAAAGTCTGGAAGAATGCATAGAACGCGAGGTACGGGAGGAGGTGGGGATTGAAATCAGGGACATCGTGTATTTCGGCAGCCAGCCGTGGCCCTTTCCCAACTCGTTGATGGTGGCCTTTACCGCACGGTATGCGTCAGGCAGGATCCGTATCGACCGGGAAGAAATAGACCACGCGGTCTGGTTTAAGGCCGGTGCACTGCCCGGCCTGCCTCCGCCCATGAGTATCGCCCGCTCCCTGATCGACTGGTTTGTCCGCACATCAGGAGCCTAAACCGAACAGCTCCTGACACTCCAGAAAAAGAGGATCGCTTTTCAGGTTCTCAAAAAAATAGGTTTCATAATATTCAATATCCATGGCTGAAAGCGGGGTGTGCAGGAGCAGGGTGTCAAAAAGCTCTTTTTTAGCCGGGAAAAACACGCCGAGGCCCAGCTTATCGGTGATCAGCGAGGAGACGGTGATGAAGATAACCAGGGTCTTATGGTGGGAGGTTATGTTTAGGCTGTCATGCTCCTTGGCCACGTCGATGAAGGTTTCGGGAAAGTTCCATTTTTTTAACAGCTCCGCACCGATCT
This sequence comes from uncultured Spirochaetaceae bacterium, assembly GCA_964638895.1. Taxonomy (GTDB): domain Bacteria; phylum Spirochaetota; class Spirochaetia; order SZUA-6; family RPPD01; genus JAFGGG01. Next base: position 29,804 of record CAZWYY010000042.1, read on the forward strand.
CCCGGTGCGAAACACCGAACAACTCCTCTTCATATTGCTCGATCCATGCGCTGTTCCGTGTGCTGTTCTCCACCGCCTGCAGGTATTTTTGCGGATCAACATTGAAGAGCACGGCCTTGCCGATGTTGTGTAAAAGACTGCAGGTAAAGGCAAGCTCGGATGCCTCGATTTTATTGCTTTTAATCATGATGGTTTTGGCCATAAAAGAGGTGATGATGGAGTGTTTCCAGAACTGCCGGTAGAACTCAACATTTTCCGCCTTCTGAAAAAATTTCGCGGCGATTACAAGAAGTACCAGGCTTTTTATATTTTTAAAGCCGAGCAGGGTGATGGCTTTCTGCAGGCTTTCGATTTCTGTTTGGCGGGCGTAAAGGGCCGAGTTGGCGATCTTAAGGATTTTGGAGGTAAGGCCCGGATCGATTTTGATGATGTTCTCCAGTTCCTTGAAGGAGATGTCCATTCCGTCCTCGGCCAGGTTGATGACCTTGGTTGCCACCTCCGGTATAACGGGGAGATCATTTACATATTTAAGCAGATTCTTTTCCATTTTATAAAATTTCCTCAAATTCAGTATACTCTTTTTTCATCCAAGATCAACATAAACCGGGCCGTAAATTTAAAATTACCACTCTTGCTTGCTAATTCCATATCGTTCTTATATAGTAAAAGAGAGATGAAACAAAGAAGGCCTCCGGTTATCTTGGGAGAGTTGTCCGCGCTGTTGGTAATCCTGGGGGCGATAAATTTTTTTGCGGACTTCACCGATCCGGGATTTTTCAACCTTTCCTTTAATCCTTTTTTGCTGCTGGCGCTGGTGGCCACGGTCATGTACGGCAAGTATTACGGATTTTTTACGCTTGCCGTATCGGTTGTCTTTATTGCCGTGCCCATTCCGGCCTACCGATTTTTTTTCCTTAATTATCATATTACCTTAAGTTACTGGTTGCGTCTGGGGGAGAAACTGGCTATACCAGGTGCGCTGACCCTGGTAGGGGTGTTCTTATTCGGCCTTATCCGGGATGCCCTGGTACAGGATCTGGGTAGGGCCAAAAGCATTCTTGCCGCTATTACCAAGGATAAATCGCTCCTGACTCACGAGGTAAAGGCGCTGAAAGAGGTAAACAGCGAGCTGGAACAGCGCGTGTACAGTCAGGAAGACTCCACCATCATGCTCTATTCCAAGATTCAGGAGCTGAACTCACTCAATTTTCAGAAAGGAATGGAGCTCCTGCTGACAATCGCGCAAACGTATACCGGGGCCGGCAGGTGCTCCATCTGGGAATACAACCAGGAATTAAGAAGGCTTGAACTGCGTCTGAATTACGGGTGGGATATGGAGACGGAGCGGATTACGCGTATCCCGGTTGAGGACAGCATTGAGGGTTGGGTGCTGCGCAACAACATGATGTTCTCGGTGCGCATGGTCATGCAGTATGAGAACCTGGCGCGCATGGACAAGGGACGCAATATCCTTACGGTCCCCGTCACCGTAGGTCATAAGGTATGGGGTGTGTTCAACATTGAGGATATCGCATTTGAAAGGTACAACCTGTTTACGGAAAAGTACCTGCTGATGATCATGGCCCTGGTTGCGCCCGCGCTGGACAAGGCCATGGAGTATGAGGCGTTTTCCATTCAGGAGAACGTGAACACGATTACGGGCTTTCCGCCTTTCTCCCATTTTTATATTATCCTTGAACAGGAACTTTCCCGGGTCAAGTTGGAGAAGGGGACCTTGAGTGTTATTATTGTGGAACTGGTAAACTACGATACCCTGCTGCATGAACTGAGCAAGGACGGCGTTTTTTCACTTTTTGTGCTGTTGTCCGAACGCATCAAGGAGCTTTCCGATAACAAGGCCATGTTTTTTCATTATAAAAACGATAACCAGATAAGTTTTATTCTCCCGAACCTCGATTACGACGGGTGCTCGCTTTTTTGCCTGAACATCCTGGAAATGATCAACCAACAGGATTGGGAAATAAACAAGAAAAAGGTACTGCCGGGAGTTGTGCTCGGCTATACCTCCTTAACTGAAGATAAGCAGAGCGCCGAGGACCTGCTTGCCATAGCGGAAAACCTTCTGGAGATGCAAAAGGTATGAACAAGCGGGAGCTGGACTTTCACCGTAACAAGAGCGATAAATATGAGCCGTTCACCCCACAAGCGGCAATCAGGGCTTTTGAAAATGAGATTGTACCTATTGAATACTTTATATACAAAAGTACTTCCGTTAAATCTATAGAAGAAAAACCCTATAATTTCGAGGCCATAGACAGGATGCTGTCCCATAAACATCCGGATTTTCAAACGACCCGTTTTCTTATCAGTATCTTCGGTGAAATGGTAACGGACCGCGACGCCGAGAGGGCCCTCTATGCGGCGGAAGGCATCAACACCATCGAATCCCGCTATAATAAACGAATCGAACACCTAAAGAAAAAATTAAAAAAACATGATTCCATGGAGATAACCCAGGAGCTGGCCCGCCTTTATTATGAGATAGCCCTTATCAATGAAAAACAAAGGGACATTAAGCGCTATTTTTTAAAAACCGCCTATTATTATCTTAAGGAGACCCAAAAGGGGAGGACCCTTTCGCTTCCGAACCTTGAGCTGTTGATCAATATTTTACTGGAATTCAAGTTTTATAAGAAAGCCCTGGGCACGATTAAAAGCGTTACCAAAGAAGATAATCCCCGGCTTATATTCCTGTTGGCCAAGGTTGAGTTCAAAAACAAACACTATACTCAAGTATATTATGCCCTACAGGAATTAAGGAATCATATCGATTCCCTGGGTGAAGACACCAAAAAGCTTATCGCGTATTGGACCGGAGAAGATGGAACAACGGCTTAAAATCTGTCTTATCCTTGAAGGCTCGTACCCTTATATTGTGGGAGGGGTCGCGGCCTGGGTGCAGCAGCTTATTCTGAATTTGCCCGATATGGATTTTGTGCTGTACACTATCTCGCCCAAGGAACGCCAGAAAATCATGTATAAGCTGCCCCCCAATATTGTTTCACATAAAGACATTGTGGTCAGTAAAAAATTGAAGGCGGAGCGCAGGCCCAGAGCAAAAAAAAAGCTGTTTACGGAAATAGAAAAACTCCATACGCTGTTTCAGGCGCCAAGCCAGGTCAACTTGGAAAAGGTACTCGGGTTTTTGCCCGAAGGAAGTTTTTTATACCTGGACGCAGTCAAGCATCCGCTGAGTTGGAATATGATCACTCAGAACAACCAGCTTCACAATCCAGCCTACCCCTTTGCGGATTACTTCTGGGTCTGGAAATCGTCCCATGATATGATCTTTTCTGTTCTGGGTTCGACCGTACCAAAGGCGGATGTGTACCACGCCATTTCAACTGGATACGCGGGACTGGCCGGTGTTGTGGCCAAAATACGCGAGAAAAAGCCTTTTATGCTTACCGAGCACGGACTGTATCATAAGGAGCGGGAGATTGAGATCAGGCGCGCCGCTTTTGTGCAGGGATACCAGCGGGATATGTGGATTAATGTATTTAATAATTTGAGCCGGCTTTCCTATTACTATGCCGATCTGATCATTACATTGTTTGAATACAACAGGAAAAAGGAGGTGGAACTGGGGGCTCCTGAGGAAAAAACCATGATAATCCCCAATGGCATAGATATTGAGTTTTTTTCGCGGGTCACCCGCACGCCCCGGCAGGGGTTTCATGTGGGCCTGGTGGGCAGGGTGGTCCCCATCAAGGATATCAAGACCTTTATTTACGTGGCTAAAATAGTAACCAACGCCATTGCAGACGCCCACTTTTACGCGATCGGACCGGTGGATGAAGATCAGGCGTACTTTGAAGACTGCAAACTTCTGGTACAAAGCCTGCAGATGGAACAGAGTTTTGAATTCACAGGCAAACAGGACGTACGCGACTATTACAGCTTTTTGAACGTGGTAATGCTGACAAGCATACGCGAGGCGCAGCCCCTGGCAATCCTTGAAGCCTTCTGCTGCGGCGTGCCCGTGGTATCCACCAAGGTGGGCAATGTGCTGGAGCTTTTAGACTACAACGAACGGTTTCTGGCGGCGCCCAAAGACGCGGAAAAATTGGCGCAGTGCATAGAATACATTTATAATAACCCTAAGAAGGTGGGTGAACTTGTGGAACAAAACAAGCATAAGGTAAAAAATTTCTTTGACCGGACAAAGGTATACCAGCGTTACGGGGAGATCTATAGAAACCTGAAGGAACACAAATAATGGCCGGAATCGGATTTGTATTAAGGCGCGTGGTCAAGCAAGGTGGGTTTTTTTCCGTGGTCAAGGTAGCCCTGGCCGGAACCATTATTGTGGCCGGGCCCTGGCTGCTTTCCATTCTGGGCATTTTTTTTATTACCAAATACTCGTCCTTTTTAATAGGCCGATCGGTTGCTGTATTTATGGCCGTGGTCATTTACGGTTATGCGTTTTCACTTTTTTTATTCGGGGGCTTCCATTATATATTTACCCGTTTGGTGGCGGACTACATGTATGAAAAAAAGAAACAGCAGGCTGGGGAGGCCCTGTTGCTTTTTTCGGCGGGAATTTTTATTCTGGCGTCGGGTGTGGCGGCCTGCGTACTCTTTCTGCTTGATCTTTCCAAAATTACCTACCCCCTGCTTTTCAGGCTGAGCGGGGTGGCGTTCTTCGTATCAATAAACCTGATCTGGTTATTAATGATATTTATCTCCCTGTTAAAAAAATACTTTAAAATCTTTATCATTTACTTCCTTGGAATGGCGTTGGCCTTCGGCAGTATTACCATACTGGCAAAGTATCTTTCCGTAAGCGGCGTGTTGTTGGGTTTTGCAGGCGGCCACCTGTTTATCGCGGTCTGTCTTTATATCCTGGCCTTCCGCCGGTACAGGCCGCAGCGATTCAGTGTAAAAGAACACCTGCGGTATTTTCAAAGGTTCAAATTTCTCCTGTTCACGGGCATTCTGTATTACTGGGGTATGTGGATAGATAAAATGGTGTTTTGGTTCACCAAGGGAAGCGCCGTGGCCGGATCATTCTTTCGGGTGTATGACGTTTACGATATTCCCGTCTATATCGCCAATCTGGCCATTATTCCCGGCCTGATCTATTTTATGATCATCACCGAGACCAATTTTTACAAGCGCCTGACGGAATTCTTAAACAAGTTCAATAAAAGCATTTACCATAAACTGCAGTCCATCAAATACAAGCTCATCGCCAATTTAAAGACCGGCTTCCGGGAGCAGTGCATGTTCCAGGGCATATTCACGCTCATTATTATCCTTATAGCGCCGCTTCTGGTTGCGGCCGACAGCGAAAAGATATTTATCGGGGGTATCCGGAATATAATGGTCTTTCGTATCACCCTGGGCGCAACCTTCTTTCACCTGATCTTTCTTACCATTGTGATTTTTCTTTTTTATCTGCAAAGATTTAGGTTGGCCTTTTTCTCTACACTCTGTTTTTTTCTGGTAAACTTGTTTGGGGCCGTGGCCATTGCGGTGTGGGGCACCGAAAATACCCTGGGTTTAAGCTATCTCGCGGCCGGTATCATGGGCTCGCTGTTGGGCGCCTGCTTTCTGTTCAGCTCCGCCCGGAAACTGGATAATGCCGTGTTTCTGATCGCCAGTGGAGAGAGCCTGGACAACCTTTAGATTTCCGGAACGTCATCCTCGCGGTCGGTAAGGAGAATACGCATCTCCTCTTCGGAGATTGTTTCCTGATCGCCGTTTCCATGCTTGTAAATGGACGAGAGAAGGTCTTCGATCTCCTGAATAAACTCTTTGTGCTGGTTGCGCATGCTTAAAAACCGTTCCCTGTGATCCTGAAGGTGAATTGCAAACGGTGAGTTTTTATGTATGATATCATCAAGCAGTTTGATAAACTGCCTGTTTAAACGCAGCATATTTTTAAGAATGGTGTCGCGGTTTATTTTAAGCTGGCTTTTTTTCAGGGAGTCGAAGATTTGCCCGGTACAGGTGTTTACAAACAGAAGCTCGCCCACTATTCTGTCCTTAAAGGTGCGGGGATCGATTTCAAGCCTGATGCCGTCGGCCAGTTTTTTTACAATGTGGGTCAGATAGAATATATCGTCTTCATAATTGATGATGTTCGTCATAAGTCCTGTTATAGTAATATCGGCGGAATAACGGCCCAAGGTAAATTTGTTCCGTTCTCTATCGGGAATGATTCTTTTGCTTACTGCAATAAATAATCGAAATGATTAACGTAATTGCGTCTTGAAAATCGATTCAATTTTATATTTCTGCTTC
>CAZWYY010000043.1:0-34185 GCA_964638895.1 uncultured Spirochaetaceae bacterium
CTCTCAAAACTGACTCCAGCCCACAGCTCTAAGCGTCGGCTCCACGCAATTGTTAGATTTTACTTTATAATGGTTCAATTGTTTTATAACAATATTCGCCCAACAAATCAATCATTAAATATTCAAAATAATTCTTCATATGAAGTTTCACCGTTAAAAGAAGGTCCTTTTAATCGATAGGTTTCTTTATATACGCGGCGGCCCCTTTCTCCCTTCTTTCGGTAATCAGCTTCTTGTCAGCCACCGCGGACAAAAAAATAAACGGTACTTTTTTAAACCGCGGATTAGCCGCCAGCCGGTCGTGCAGCTTATCCCCTTTCATTCCGGGCATATTATAATCACTGATGATCATCTGCGGCGAATATTCGTAGGCAGCATCCAGTCCGTTTTTGGCGCTGTTGGTCACGATAAAATTCTTATACCCGTTCATGCTTAAATAATCCATGATGATTTTACAAACATCCATATTGTCATCAATAATCAATATGATTCCCTTGCGGTAATCGAACTCCTCTTCTCCGTTTAAATCATCGATAAAAACAAGCGTTTTATTTTTGCTTGTTTTCTGTGCCAGGTCCATGCGGATTATTTCCTTTATTTTTCTATTGTGTATGATGTTCACATCTTCGGGTGCGATCTCCGATTTTTCACCAACACTCATCACCTTGGGAAGTTGAACGAAAAACTCCGCTCCCTTGCCCTCGCCTTCGGACTCCGCCCAGATCTTGCCGTTCATGTACTTCACAAGTTCCTTTGAAAAAGCCAGTCCTATGCCGGTACCGCCCAGGCCGGTGTCCCTGCCCTGCCGGGCCTGCTCAAAGCGTCCGAATATACTGTGCAGTTTGTTCCTGGGGATACCGATCCCGTTATCCGAGATTGCAATCAGAATATGATCGGGAAAATCCTGCAAGCGCACCCTGATTATCCCTGTTTGTGCGTCAATAAATTTGACGGCATTGGAAATGATGTTGTTGAGCACCTCCTCCAGTTTTTCAATATCCAGATAAAATTCGGAAATATCGTGAGCCGATAAGGAAAGGTGGATCTTTATGCCGCTATTCATCACCGAAGATATATAATACCGTACAAGGTTGCGCAAAAAAGAGGTAATTTTGATTTTACGCAGGTTCAGTTTTATGCCCTGTGTGTCCATACGCGCCAGATCGAGCAGGCGGTCTATCGAGTGCCTGAGTTTAAGGGAAGAATCATAGATCAGCTTGTAATTGCCCAGGTCTTTGTTTTCTTTCACCGAGCGCAGGGCCAGGTCGGCCGTATTCAGGATAATGGTAAGCGGCGAGCGAAAATCATGGGTGATATTGGCGATGAAATCATTCTTAAGGGAATCCAGGTTCTTTAACTGCCTATTGGCCTCAATAAGCTCCTGCGTCCGCTCTTTGATGATCATTTCCAGCTCCTGGGAGTGCGCCCGGATCTTTTCCATCAGCTGTATGGACCTTACCGTACTGGATATCTGCGTGGCGTAATTCTCGTACAATTCACCCTGTAGCGGGCCGATCTGAAACAGGATATGTCCCAGAAAAACGTCTTTGTAATATAAAGACTTGACGAAAAATGATTTCCGGCAACCAAATATCCCCGCTTCCGCGGGCACAAGATCCACTGAAGGGAATTCAATACTTCCTTTTTCGAGGAGATATCCTGTTTCCCGATCGTAGGCCACTATGAGGGAGGATTTCTCCTGAGATCCGTCATTGACCAAGGCTATATAGCAGCTTGGAATGCCTATCCCCGGAAACAGATCAATAACTACTTTTTTTAATTCGTCTATATCCATGGTTGAAATCAGGGCATTGGTCAGGAAATAATAGACGAAGAAGTTCATTTCATCATTATTTCTCATCTTCCGCTCATAACTCACGGCCATGGTGCTGATAATGATCAACGCCTCTTGAAAGACCCCGTCAATCCATACCACCTCCCGCTTCGCCTGGGAAAGCATCTTCACCTGCTCCAGCAGTTCAAACATCACTGCATTCCAGTGAAGAACATCGATGTGAATTTCAATTCCCTCGGCGATTATTTTCTCCAGGGTTGTTAAAAAATAGTTGTTTTCCTTGTACGTGATATTTTCCAGGAGAGAATCCAGCAGCGTCTCAGCCCAAGCGTTTATATGTTCCTGTTCCAATTCCGTATGTGTTCTCTTGGATATTTTTTGCCGAATACGCTCAATTATCCATTTCTTGGTCTTTTCCTCATTCCCGCCGGGTGTGTTGTTCCCCTGCTGATGTCGCCCGATGGTATTCATGGCCAGGTAGGAAAAGCAGCCGCATGAACGGCGGACCACAAGACTGGTGGGGAGAACGGTACTACCGGGCATTTTTTTGCCTCGTATCCCGGCTAACAGAATATCAAAGGCCCCGGCCCCCAGTTCGTACAGGGGCTGGTGTACGGTGGTAAGCTGCGGAAAATTACTCCGGCATTGTTCAATATCGTCAAAGCCGGTAACCGCCACCTCCGCCGGTACGGCAATGCCGCTATCCTTTAGTTTATGCAACAGGCTGATGGCCATATGGTCGTTCGCCGCCGCAATGGCATCCATGAAGGTAATACTTTTCAAAATGGCATTAAAAACACTGCTTACCTCTTTGGTCATAAACGAATCAAAAAGAAAATCCCCTTCAAAAACACGATTTTTATCATAGGGTATGTGATATTTTTTCAGCATTCTTTGATAGGTCGCAAACCGCTGCTCCGCTTCCGGGTTTGAGGCGGGCCCCTTTATAAAACCTATTCTTTTATATCCGTGGTCCATTATCAGGTGAGAAAGCAGATCCTCCAAACCCTTTTTATTGTCGACAATCAGGCCTGAAGTGCCCTCGATCTCCGCCCCGATACTGACACACGGCACATGGCGCAATGTATGCACAAAATTAATAAATTCCCGGTTTTTATCTTCACCATGAGACAGGAATACGGCGGTAAGAATAATAAATCCGTTTATTTTTTGCGAGGTGATGAGGTTAATTATGCTGGTCTTATAGTAATCGGTGGAGTAATATTCCTCGTCCATGCCGAGTGAGAAACAAAGGAGATTAATCGCGTTCTCTTCGGCTTTTTTTACAACAGCCGACCAGATTACATTTTGATATATATCGTTCGTGCCCTCGAGAATTAATCCGATTATCGGGCGCTTTTTTGTTTGGGCGGAAATAATACCGGTTGTACCCCCGTCACCTTCCATCAAACCCTTCATGCATATATAATATTAATTGACCGGAGGGCAAATATCAATAGATGAATAATGAGCTTTGCCGCCATGTAGCAGGGGTTCTTGAATAACGGGGATCAAAAAAAAGGCTGCCCGGCTTCGCCGGACAGCCCCAGGGAGGTATTAGTAGCTCTGCCAATCAAGTTTATCGCGGGTGATGATGTCACTATCATTCATCAGCTCCTTGCTGAACTGATTTTTACCGATTGAATGATAGACAAAGTTTCCCCCGCCATTGTCCCAATTATGCCAGCAGACAAAATAGGCGATCTTGGGGTAAATATCTTGAATCGTCTGAATATATTTCCTGTTGTCGAAAACGCCCGAAGCGGCGGGCGCGGGATTATCGGCCCCGCCGTATTCGGCCATGACGATCGGTCTGTTGAATGTCGCCATTTCCTCATAATTCTTAATCGTCAGGCTGTCACCGTATACGGTTGTGGCCACTACGTTCACATACGGATCTCCCGGGTAGGCCCAGGAAAAGGAGCGGGCGCCTGCGGTCGCCGGCGAATATACCCAGATAAGGTTATCAAGGCCCTTGACGTCCGTGAAATAATTATACATATCGATAAAAATGTTTTTATACGCCTCCGGGTTATTCGGGTTTTTTTCGTATCCCCACCAGAACCAGTTGCCGTTCATTTCCTGCATCGGCCTCCACAGCACAATAACCCCCGCCCTGCGCAGCTCCAGCAGCGCGTCCGCAATCCGATCCAGTTTTTTCAACCACACGGCCCTAATGGGATCGTCGGGATCAACCAATTTTATCAGGTCAACATCTTTTAGGTTGTCGTCTTTATTTCTGGTATCCGTCCATACGCCGTGGTTATGGGCAATATCCGATTCGTCATTGAGCCATGGATTATGGGGAGACCAGTTGACGGTGATCAATCCGCCCTTGTTCCAGTAGTCGATCAGGACCTTGTTGCACTGCGAGAGTTCGGCCGGGGTGAATATCCGGTCATGCTCATAATCCACTCCCAGGATCCCAACGTACTTTCCCGTGGCCGTGTTAAGATCTTCAACAAGGCTTTTATACCCCATCAGGGTGTTCGCCGGATCGGCGATCTGGGAGCCGTGCCCGCAGTTTTGTCCCACAATCACACCGGGTTTGTCATTATTAGAGAGGTCCACAAGCATTTTAAGTATTTTCTTGGCCCTGACGGACATCACCAGGCCGTCCACGTCATAATCAATCCTGTCGGCGCCGCCGACCGAATTCCCGGCCGCTTCATCCCCTCTCTCAGAGCTTGCCTGTGAGCCGCCGCATGAGGCAGCCAACATAATTGCAAGCATAAAAAACGGCAATATTACATACAATTTATTGCCTTTCCTCGTGCCCTCCGATACATTGGTTTTTTTCATAGCTCAATCTCCTTTTTTGGTATGGATTAAATTCTATTATATCCCCATAGAATTTATTATGCTAAATTATTAGCATAAATAACATATAATGTCAAGGTATTTTGCTATTTTTTTAGCATTTTTGTATGAGGAAATCGCTATTGAAGAATTCAATTACAATACATATAACCTTTTCCGGACGGAGAAAGATTGGAGAATAATCCATTATACAACAAGTCTAAAAACAACATAATCCCCCTTCTCAAAGCCAGGGGTGTAAAGGTGAAGTATTAGAGAATAACGGGACCGCATCAATCCTTCTTTTCCAAAAGCTTGTGAACAAACGACACATCGTGTTCCAGCCGTTTTATTGTGTCGTCACGTTCATCGATCTTATCTTCCAGGATGTGTAATTTCTTTTCAAGCTCGACAACCTTATTCTTTGTCTCCTGGTCCAGTCTGTTTCTTCTCTTTGTCAAAAAATCAAAGCCCGCGGCGAAGAACGTCATCAGCACCAGTCCGCCGGCGATAATAAGCGCGATCTCCATACTCATACTCCTTTTTGGTAATTCTACAGGATAATAGGTAAATTGCACAAGAGTAAATAAAGGGCGGCCGATTACATATTACGGAATAACCGCATCGATTACGGTATCAACGGTTATGCTGCCGTTGAAATTGAGTGTGAATGAATTATCCGTTATATTCGAACTGTAATAATCTCCGCTTAAATATTTTTTATCGCCGTTAATATCATCATAGGAATATAGATAATAGGTACCCGGATGAATATTATTGAACGTGAAGCTTTTTGTATCAACGGGGAGGAATATACATTTGGAAATATATTTCAGGTTTTCCTTCTTATAATTGTATCCTTCAAATACAGGCCGGGTAGTAAGCATCAGAAATAATTCATGGTTGTTTTCTGTTTTCAATTTTTTATCAATTGAAATTTTGACGGTAACCTTCCCCATGTAAGGTTGTGAGGCGGAATTATAGGGGTCCTTTTTCAGATCGAAGTATATGCTTTCATGCATACCGCTGAAAGCATTGGAAAAATCCTTTACCATAAGCGGCTGTGGATAATGAAAATGCGCTATGGCGGCCTGGGCCGAACTGCGGTCGCTCAATGTCGCCTTCCAGCGTGAATGGAGTTGTAAGGGTTTCACCTTGTTGAATTTATTCGTATACACCTCCATTAACAATTCATCGTTTTTGAAGGTAAACTCCGTATACGCCCGCCGGTCGCCGGATTGGAAGTCGGAGAATTTATAGTAACCTTTGGCTTCGTCTACCTTGACGATTACCTCATAGGTGACGCATCCTTTGTTCCTGAAAACACCATAGGTCCGCATGGCCACCTTGAGCCTGTTCTCATGCTTTGCGATAAAAAAAGTTATATTATTCTGGGTATCGGGATCTAGCGATGTGTATTGCGATACCTGCGAGGCGGAAACAGGCCTGAAATCCACGTACCACATAGGGAAACTGCCCGCCGGCGTATCCGAAAAAACAGGACCGTGCCACAATCCCGGTATTCTCTTTAAAAACCCAAACCCTAAAACATCATGTTCATCGGCCGCGGAAATATCCGAGCCGCCGCCCGAACCGATACCCAGTATACAAAAACATACGAATAAAAAACAAACAGCGGATTTGATTTTAATAATCATTTTTATACTCCTTTTAATAAAACCATAGTATACCGGAAAGGCGCAGTCAAATTTATTAGGGGGATACGGTAATCGCCACGTTTCCCTTCTTGTGTCCTTTTTCCACGTAACGGTGGGCCTCGGCCATTTGTTCCAAGGGGTAACGCCGGTCGATGACCGGTTTCAGTTTGCCGGCTTCCGCGAGTTCCTTGATGAAGATCAGATCTTCCGGTTTGATGTGCGCCGAACTATGAACTGAAAGAAAAACACCATTTTTATGCAACAACCGTTTAACACGTGCATGTGAAATTTAGCCGACTGCGTCAAAAATGATATCATAGACTCCGCGGTTTTGGGTAAAATCCTCTCCGGTATAATCGATCACCTTACCGGCCCCCAAGGATGTTACCATTTCCAGGTTCCCGGTGCTGTTGACCCCGGTTACCTCCGCTCCGAAGTATACGGCAAGCTGGAATGCTTATGTGCCGACGCTTCCGGAAGCGCCGTAAATGAGTATTTATTGTCCGCGCCGGATATTACATTTTCTAAGCATACTCAACGCAGTCAGCGCCCCGATAGGAAGAACGGCGGCCTGGTTGAGCATATTAAGAAAGGCTATGGGGATCAAAACCACAACCAGGGTCACCATCAGTACTGCCTGCGTTTTATCAATGTCTTTAAAGAGATGGGAGAGCACCAGTACCAGAAATATGAAAACGACCCGGCACAGCAAACCGCTTACAATACCAAGCCGAAACAGCGTTTGTCGATTGCCTTCATTAATTTTCCCTCCTATTGACAACTGTTTTTCGCCCGCCGGTCTTACCAGCCGGGCGGTGTAATCAGGTGCCACACAGCCGGGCGGCTCATCCGCCGCTGCGGGCGGTGCTTCAGGCTTCTCCGCTTTCCGGGGATTCCGCCTGCTCTTTTCCATTCGCCGGCTGTTCATCCCGCAGATAACGGCGCAGCTCTCGCCGGCGCTTTTTGTCGGTGCGGCGGTTGTCGTCATGAAAGTGCATGCCTTTAAACAGGATTGTGCACAAAATCAACAGACCCCAGGCCTGCCAGTAGCCGATCTGCTTCAGACCGAAGATGTCCGGCATCAGCCAGTTCCACAGCAGCATCACCACCCAGCCGAAAAAGGCAATAAAACCAAGCCCCAGGATGCCGAAGCCGATTCCCACAAGAATCTTCTCCACCAGACTTCGTTCCTCCCACCAGGCGTCGAAGCCTTTTCCGTTTCCGCGTTTGCGGGGTTTTTTTTGTTCAGACATATCATACCTCCTCCGGGTCAAACCCGGTATATCCTTAGGCCGGGCGGGTCTTTCCGCCCGGGCCGTTTATTCATCTATTCGATGCCTTCCGGCCCGACCTTCCCGACCCGGCCGATCATTCGTCAATCCAGTGCCGGAGAGCACGGGACAGGGTGCGTATCGCGTATCGCTTGCGGGCGGTCAGGGTGTCGATGCTTTCACCCGTGGCCTCCGCGATCTCCCGGAAGGTAAGGCCCCCGAACACCTGGGACTCCACCACCCGGCGTTGTTCCGTGGGCAATGCGCGCAGGGCGTCGTTCAGGGCGTCCACCAAACTGTCCCTGACAAAACTGTTCAGAGGATCAAGCCCGGCGCCGGCTATTATCTCACGCAGCGTCTCCTCGGCCACGTCGGTTTCTCCGGAAGCCTGCCGCACCCGCTCGTGACGCCAGGCATCAATATGCCTGCGCCTGAAAAGAGAGTTGATCCAGGCCCGCATGTTGCGAATCTCCGGGACCAGGGGCAGGCGCGCGATTGTTTCGGCATAGACGTCATGCACCAGGTCCTCGGCCTCTTCCAGCGTGCGGCCGGCCGCGCGCATGCGCGCCAACAGCCGCGGTTTTTCGCTTCTGTAGGACGAGGCAAGCCGTCGGTGGGCATCGATGTATTTTGGATCGTGATTCATGTTCATACTCTACAGTATATATCGACGGGGCAAATCCGGTTTTGGTGTACCGGGTTTAAAAAAACCTGCACTCTTGATTAATCCCGCTTCCTGTTCTACCATTTCTTTTGAGGTACAAATGGCCCTGTTAATCCCGAATAACAAACCCCTGCCCCGGCAGATTGAAATCGCCGAAAGCGCCCTGGCCGAGGCGTTTGCCCGTGATCTTATTACCATGGAAGAGCTTGAAAAACGGCTGCACCTGGTGCAGGAGGCGCACTCCAATGGGGAGATCAGCACATACCTTGAAGACCTGCCGCGCGACCTGCTGGACCCCGTAAAAGAAGAGGATTATGCGGATTTGTCGATCACCGACGCGCAAAAAAGCAAAAACGAATATACCACGGTTCTTTCCAGCAACGTGCTGCGCGGGAAACAGTTAAGGCGAAAAACCATAAAGGCCAAGGTGATTTTGGGCGAACAAATCCTTGATTACTCTAAAACCGTCCTTGAACCCGGCAGGTATTTTGTTGACCTTAAAACCGTTCTGGGTGAAACCAGGATCATCGTTCCGTCGGAATACGCGGTCACCGTGGAAATGCGTAATTTCATGTCGGAGATCAAGGACTCAACCGACAGAATGCCTGACGCCGCCACCCCCGAGATTGTCGTCACCGGAAAAGCGATTTTAGGCAGCGTAAAAATCAAGGAAAAAAACACTAAGATAATTAATAAAATCAAAAAGCTGCTGGCTGAGTAAAGGGGGAGGGGGGCCGATTAAAGAAAACCCCCGGGTATTCCAAGCCCCTACTGCTTATCGCTTTTAACAGTCGTCAGCTACATGCGTTTTATTTCCTATTTTTGATGTATATATAAAATCATTCCATTAAAAGTTACTCACTCTATTGCTGTCACATGTGCGGAGAGATATGTCCTCATAAGGTGCACATAAAAACATAAATGTAAATTGTAGAAAAAAGTCTTGATTTTCTTTGAAGATTAATATATATAGTACTATACTATATTAGTATTATACTAGTTTAGTATAAATTATTAATAATTTCCCGATATTGTTTTTAGTGATTTTAAAGAAGGCGGAAGTCTGAAAGTGAGGTTTTAACAATGCTGTCTAAGTTGTCAATGTTGATATGCGGTCTTATTGCCCAAAGACCGCTTAATCCTTATGGGATTACAAAAATATTAAAGAGATCCAATATACACAAGTGGTTTCCCATGGCGCTGCCCTCAATCTATCCAACAATTAAAAAGATGCTGAAAAAGGGGCTGATTGCCGGAACCAAGGCAAAAGACGGTAATATGCCTCAAAAAACGATATATACACTTACTGAATCCGGGAAGGAACAGTGTGTAGAGTCTCTTTCACAATTCCTGCAGAGTATTGAAAAGGAGGTCACAAATTTTGAGATTGCCGTATATCTGTTGTGGAATTTGGATAAAGAAAAAGCGATTAACGCGCTTAAAGCGCGGTTGGAACGATTAAATAACATTATAGATGAGGTTAAAAGCATGAAAGATTTTACCGAACCCAACAGCACCATACCGTTTTCCGCAAAGATGATTATGAAATACAATCTATATGTGGCAGAGGCGGATGAAAAAGTAACGGAAGAACTGTTGGAATACGTACAAAACCAAGGTGAATGGGATGTGTTTGTGGGATTAAAAGGACGATTTTACGACGATTATGGAAAATAGTCGCACGGAGATAGTATGTTATGAAGGTTAAAAGAAACTATTCGGGCCTGTTATTTATACTCCCCTTTTTTATTTTTTATTTGGCATTCCATCTCTATCCCATTATGTACACATTTTTCCTGAGTCTCACCAGATGGGACGGATTTGCCGATCCCGAGTTTATTGGGTTTCACCATTATGCAAGGATTTTTAGCGAACTTTACGCGCGGTTGACCGGAGCGGACACACTGGATATTCCCGGCGGTTTTTGGATGGCGTTTGTCAACACATGGAGAATATGGCTGCCCAATATTACATTGCAGTTGGTAATCTCTTTGTTTTTAAGCGCAATATTCACCAACACGCGCCTGCGAATGAGGGGGATAGGCTTTTTCAGGGCCGTCTTCTATTTTCCCAATCTGGTTACCGCGGCTTCGGTAGGTGTCCTGGCCTTGTTGTTGCTGGATTGGCAACACGGCGCGATCAACCAGATTCTTTACGGACCGGCGGCGAATTTCCCCGGAGGACTCTATCCGTCTGAATTCCATATTCTTAAGGATCCCGTCAAAGCGCAGTTCGTGATCTCAATCATACAAACCTGGAAGTGGTTCGGCGTTACCATGATCCTTCTCATAGCGGGCATGCAGGGTATACCCAAGACCTATTATGAGGCCGCCGACCTTGACGGCGCTTCGGCCGTACAGGCCTTTTTCAAGATAACGCTTCCCCTCCTTATGCCGGTGTTCAGTTTTGTAATAGTCACTTCACTTATCGGAGGCATGCAGATATTCGACATACCCTTGGTCTTTTCACGAGGAACTCTGGCAGGCCAGGTAGGCGGTGAGACAGGCAAGGCATTGACAACAATGGTCTTTTATATGTACGCAAACGCTTTTGGTTTGACCCAACCGAATTTCGGCTATGCGGCGGCTGTTTCATATATGCTGTTTGTACTCATCGCACTATTTTCAATTTTGTATTTGAAAATGATTACACGGGTTTCAAGGGGAGAGGTGTAATGGAAATAAGTACGGCAAAACTGAAATTACAGATTATGAGAACTTTATTATATGTATTTCTTTTCGTACTGGTTATAGGATGTATCATTCCTTTTTACATTATGATAATAAACGGGAGTAGAACAACTCAAGAAATCAATACAGGCGTAACACTCATTCCCGGTTCAAATACGATCGGGAATATGAAGACGATCCTCACCATTACGGCCAACATCAACTTTTTCAGGGGATTTGTGAATAGTACTATTGTTGCCGTCTCTGCCACAGTGCTCCATATTTATATCGCGTCTCTGACGGCGTACGGTTTTGTGTTTTATAATTTTCCGCTTAAGAAGGTGTTTTTCGGCGTTATCATGGCCTCATTAATGATTCCCGCGCAACTGGGACTGGTCGGTTTTTATGAGCTGATGCTCAAGATGAATTTGCTGGACAACCTGTTGGCCTTGATTCTTCCCGCGGGCGCGGCGGCAGTCACTGTTTATTTCTTACAGCAGTACACAAGATCGGTACTGCCGGAATACATCATAGAGGCGGCGCGTATCGACGGAGCGCAGGGTTTGACCATTTTTCACAGGATTGCATTGCCCATCATGTCCCCGGGTATGGCCACCATGGCTATTTTCGGATTCGTATTCAGCTGGAATGACCTTCTAGGGCCGCTGGTCATGCTCACCTCAACGGAAAACTACACCCTGCCGCTGATGATCGCCCAATTGCGAACGTCATTATACGCAAGGGATTATGGGGCGATATACCTTGCCATCGCCATGTCGATGTTTCCCATTCTCGTGGTATTCACCTTTTTGCAGCGATACATGGTAGCGGGTATTTCTTTCGGGAGTTTAAAGGAATGAAAGCACCGCTTTTCCGGATCTGCAGCGAATTCGCATTCTGCTGCCGCCAATCGATAAGAAAGTAAAAAAAAATGGGCGATAACAGATTTGAACTGTTGACTTCTACCGTGTGAAGGTAGCACTCTCCCGCTGAGTTAATCGCCCGTATACAGACATACCGTACCAAGTTTGCCCCGGCGTGTCAATGCATAATTTTATTGCGCAATGAATTGAAATTAAAACCGTATTGTGTTATAGTAATTACAGATAAAAGTCCTGCCGCAGGCATGCCTTCACCTAAACAAATGAACAGTATATATATTTTTGAAAGAAACTGTATTAAATATCAGACATAATAAAACGTATATAAAAAATGAAAAATTTCTGCGTGCTAACTTATTACAAGATAAGTAATTACATTTTTACATTATTTGAAAACACCGGCACGGAACTTGCATGTAAATATATTCGTATGGAAAAGTTTATTCAGGTGGTTGCGGCCAGAAACAAAGACGTGGTGGTCGTCAGGCAGATAAGGGGCGAGTTGATAAGAAAATTACTGCATTTTCTCATTGCCCTTGTTCCGCTACTTGCCGCTTTTAATAAAAACTTCACACTTATGTTGCTTACCACGGGGACCATCGCTTATATCATCGCCGAGAGGCTGCGCCTTGAGGGGGTGCAGATATTTTTTATTTCAAACATCACCATAGTCGCTTCGCGCGAGCGCGACAAAGGAAGGTTCGTGCTGGGACCGGTTACCCTGGCCCTGGGCGCCATGATGGCCCTGCTTATCTATCCGGAACCCGCGGCCCGTATCGCCATTTACGCGCTGGCCTTCGGAGACGGGTTTTCCAGCCTGATGGGAAAGATCGTTCAGGGAATCAAGATACCCTTTACGCGCGGCAAAACCGTGGCAGGCAGCCTGGCCTGCTTTGTTTCCGTGTTTTTGATTACCTGGCGAATCCTGGGATCTTTCTGGAAGGCGCTTTGTATTGCGCTGGTGGCGACGGTTCTTGAGGCCATGCCTACAGGGGACTTCGATAATATCATCATTCCCCTGGGAACCGGCCTGTTCACCTCCGTCCTCATTGGGATCATTTAACTCCGGCTTACACCCAGTAGTATAAAGCCTTCATCTTTATATCCACAAGTATTATTCCCGTGAGCATCAATACACTGCCCGTAATAATGGTTACGGGTCCGGGGGCAAACAGCAGGAGTTCCCTCCCCGCCAGCAGAAAGAGTATCGCGGGCAGCAGCATAAAGATACCCCTTTTAAATACCACCACCACAAAATTGATTATACAAAGGAGCTTTATGGCGCTTAGGAGGATAAACACCCCCTGCTCGTCCTCAAGTTTGTACAGTCCATTGGAAAGCGGCGACTGCGTATCAAATGGTATATAAATGGCCAGGGCAAAGGAAACCAGGGCCATGACCCCGATGATTATATTGTATTTCTGGTAATCCATGCTTAGGGTGTACAAACTGGAAAAAAATATGGCCAGGAGACCGAAGATCCTGCCGAAATAAACACTCTTTACAAAAAAGATACTTAAGGCGTCCGGCCAGTTAAGGTAGTGTACAAAAAAACTTCCGAATTTGAACACCTCAAACAACAGGGAAAAAATAAAAAGCACAAGAAAAAATAATTCCGCGGAGCCGGTTTTTTTAAAAAGTATCTTGAATCTTAAGAAGGCCGTAAAGCCGATAAGATACAGCAAGGCGACGCCCGTTTCATCCCACAAGGGATTCGGAGTCTGGTTTCCATATACAAACCAGAACACATGTTTTTCCGCGTTTTTACTCATCTCTAGAAAGGGATTACTCGAGAATAAAAGCAGCACGACAACAAAAAAAAACACGGAAAGGAACAATGCCGCGTAAAAAAAACCTTGTAAGAATGAATTACGCATTCCCAATGCCATACTCAATTAATAAACTATTTTTTAAAAAGAAAAAAGAGCGAAATTCCTGATTTCACGAGATTTTTTGCCCTGTAATTTTAGGATAAAATACTTTAAGGAAAGTTTAAAGACTTACGATATTCTCTATATAGGGGTACGTATGATCAAAAAAGCATTGTGTCTATTTCTCCTGATACCCGTCTCATTAAGCGCGGTTGGGGGTGATATCGCGATCTTTCTCAACCTGGGATTCTCGGAAGACTCAAAATATTTCATGTTCGGACAGTACGGCCTGAATTCCACCACAAACAACTCCTATGCCGAGATTTACATAGTTGATGTCGCGCATAACTCGTTCGTTCCGGGCGGGGTCGTAAAAGATAACTTTAACGTTCCGCTTGTCCCGGGCAATGACGGAGTGGGTGGTATCTACAGCCTGCTCGAATGCAACTATCCTCAGATCAAAAAATACCATATCAATCACCTGGTATCGGGAAGATTTGTGTACGTCCTGTTGAACGGTGATCCTCCTAAATCCTACCTGGAGTTCAGGGATTTCAATACAGGAGCGCATTATGCGGTTACGCTTGTGCAGGAATCGGCCGGAAGCGGAAAGGACATCTCCGGCGGTTTTCATATTAAAATCACCGTCACCTTTAAGAACGGGGAAAAAGATACCTATACCATCGGCAGGCCCGGGTACATGCGCAAGGGAGTAAAGGAATACCTGATTAAATATATCCTGCTGGCGCCCGACGGCAAATCACTGGTGTTTATTATGGAAAAGCACATAGTGGACGGCTCAGGCGACAACATCCGTTACATGGTCGAGACAAAAAAGATTAATTAATTCCCCCTTATTATCCCCACATCTCCTTGATATTTTAAAAAAAAGTCAATACTATCCTTGTCAGCAAGATGGCGGCGGTTCAGGTTATTTCATTAGGTGGATCGATTATCTCTCCACGTGAAGTGGATGTTGATTTCCTGCGGATGTTTTACGGCATCATCACGGAATATCTCCGGGAACACCCGGCGCATAAACTGGTAATCGTCTGCGGGGGCGGCTGGCCCGCGCGCGCTTACCAGCAGGCCTACAGCCGTCTGGCTGTCGAGGCCGACCACCTGGCCATGGACAAGATAGGCATCGCGGCCACCAAACTGAACGCCGAGCTTGTCCGTTCCATGTTTGGCGGCTACTGCACGGATGACGTTGTGGACGATCCCACCCGCCCCGGCGCCATCGGTTCACGGCTAATGGTGGCCTCGGGCTGGAAGCCCGGCTTTTCCACGGATTATGACGCCGTGCTCCTGGCCGAGCGGTTCCAGGCGCGGACACTCATAAACCTTTCCAACATCGAACAGATCTATTCGGACGACCCCAAAACAAATAAAAAGGCCGTGCCCATAAAGGACATAACCTGGAAGGATTTCAAAGCGATCGTGGGAGACAAATGGATCCCCGGGAAAAATGTTCCGTTTGATCCGGTGGCCACGGCGCACGCCGAAAACCTGGGTATGAACGTGATTTTTACGGCCGGCAGGGACGGGGAGAATTTAAAAAACATTCTCTGCGGCAAGCCGTTCAAGGGGACCCTGATTCATCCCTGATAAACCCGTATTTGTAGTGCCAGACGGGCGCTGCACATTGAGTTGGAAACGGATTGGGGCGTGTAAAGTCCGGAAGCCAGGAATCATCCTCCGCGGGTTCCTGCACAAATCCTTCAGTAATATCGCCGGCATATAATAAAGAAAGCGCTGTAGTATATTCATTTCTTGAGAGCCTGCGGTGAAAGTAAGCGCGGCCGCGCTTGTTCTGCCCATTCCCGGGCCGGTATGTTTCTGCCGCCGGTACCGGCAGAAACTGCAGCATGAGCGAGAAAAGCGCTGCCCGGCCGCCTTCGCGCTTGTACCAATCCAACACCCGCCGGGTGGAGGCGATTTCGCCGGGGATGACCAGGTGCCTCACAATCACCCCCTGTTTCAGCAGGCCGTGCTCCCACACCGGCGGTTTCAACCCGGTCATAATACAGGCCGCCTCCACGGCCCGTGCCGGGTAATCCGCGGCGTTGCATAGTGTGAGCGCCAGATCCGGGTCCAGGGTCTTCAGGTCTGTTAAAAAAATATCAACATACCCTTCAAGCAGCCTGATCATACCCGGCCGCTCGTATCCCGAGGTATTCCACACTATCGGCAGGTATAGCCCTTGCCCGCGCGCCAGTTCCAAGGAGTAAATAATCCCCGGCAGGAAATGGGTCCCCGTCACCAGGTTGATATTGGCTGCGCCCCGTTCCTGCAGCCGGCACATGATATCCGCCAGCTCCTCCGGCGTGACCTCCGCACCCAGGCCGCCCCGGCTTAACTGCGTGTTCTGGCAGCTTTCGCATTTAAGGGTGCAGCCGGAAAAAAACAGCGTGCCCGATCCCTGTTCGTTGCACAAAGGCGGCTCCTCGCCCAGGTGCAGGCAGGCACAGGCCAGTTTCAGATGCAGGGTCTGCGCACAAAACCCCGTTTGCCCACGCATGCGGTTGACACCGCAGGCGCGCGGACACAGCTTGCAGGATTCATACAACCGGTAAACCTCAGGGTACACACTCATCCCCTTATGATAATAATGAGGTATATAACTTGACAAGATAAAAAAAAGCGTTACTATTGCTGTATTATTAAAACACCATGCCGGCGTGATGAAACTGGTAGACGTGCCAGACTCAAAATCTGGTGGGGGCAACCCCATGTGGGTTCGAGTCCCACCGCCGGCATAGGAGGCAGGTATTTTAAACTAAAATGCCTGCATTTTTTTAATTCATTTCCCGTGACACTTCTTGTATTTCTTGCCGCTGCCGCAGGGGCAAGGATCGTTGCGCCCCACCTTTTCTTTTACCACCTTGGGCTTGGGCGGATTTTGCAGGCGTTTCAATGCGCTTATGTTTTCGGCCTTGTCCGGTTCCAAATCGATCCGGTATTTCCAGCCGTTTTTTTCAAAGATGGCGGCGATTTCCTTCCGCCTTTCCTTTGTTTTCACATTCACCACAGCGGGATTCTTTTCGGTGCCGAGTTTTGCCTCTTTCACCCCGTTATATACCTTGGACATCCTTTTTTTATCCTGGCTTACCATATGCTCACCTCTTTGGATCCGGTTCTGTAGAAACCCATAACGTAATACATTTCCCTCCGGATTTCCGGAAACAGGTTTTTTAACCTGCAACGAAATGAATGACATCTTTCTTTATAATAAAATACGCTTTTAAAAGCTAATCGACTATCTCCAGGACAACCCGCTTTTTTGTTTTGGCGGACGCCGCGTTCAGCACGGTGCGGATAGCCATGACAATTCTGCCCTGTTTGCCGATTACCTTCCCTATGTCCCCATCGTTGACCGAAAGCTCCAGGATGGTTGATTTTTCACCCTCTACACAGTTAACGGACACCCCCTCAGGATGATCAACCAATGCCTTTACAATGTACTCCACAAAATCCTTCGCCACAATTTCATCTTGGTTCATATTACTCACCTAACACCTCCAATTCTTCAAAAACAGTTCCGGCTTCTTGTCGCTTCAAGAAATATCTTGATTATAAATAATTATAGAAATATATGCAATTCATTTCAGTAATTCTCATTTTGAACATTTCGGCAGCGTACAAGGGAATCCGTGCTCTTGAGACACGGATAAAATTTGTGTATACTCGTGCGATCGGGAAGCGGCGTATGGATTATCTGAAAATTATGAAGATCTATAAACAAAACAAAACCCTGAGCCTGGCGAGCGGGGGACGGAAAATATGGGCTTCAAGGGTGTATTTTGCTTCGGAGGGACTTTACCTGTACACCGTCATCGAAAGGTCAACCGGTTATGAGAATATAAAAGCGGACAACAGTGTTTTTTTCCTTATCGACAAGGGAAAACCCGACCTCTTTCTACAGGGGCGGGCAAGGGCGGAGGTCCTGGGCAGACCGGAAAAAAATCCGCGCCAGTGCGCGTTTCTGTTTCAAAAAAACCCGGAAATCATCCCCTTTGTAAAAAAGCACGACAACCTGGTTGTGATCCGGCTTAAGCCGTCGACGCTGTATATCTCCGATTTCCGCACCGTATATATCCCCAGAACAGAAGTGCCCGTTACGGCCCGCGACCTTAAAGAATCGCTCGCGCTTGAAAAAAAGCCGCCCCTGGCACTGACCCTATTCAAGGCCACCCGGCCCTTTGCCTTTACCGCGTCATTCATTTCCGTGGCCCTGGGCACGGTACTGGCCCCGCGGATTGATCCCCTGCTGTTTCTGCTTACGGCCGCCGGAATCATATGTATCCACGCCGGAGTGAACGCGCTGAACGATCTCATGGATTACAAATACGGTTACGACACATGGCTTGTCCTGGGCGCCTCGCGCGTGCTGCAGGACAAACAGCTTACAGTGCGGGCCCAGGCGGTTTTGGTGATCTGCCTGCTTGCCGCCGGTACGGTCATGGGCACGGTACTCACCCTGTTAAAGGGTATAGAGCTTATGCTAATCGGGCTGACAGGAGTGTTCGTGGGCATTTTTTACCAGATCAAGCCTGTTGGGCTTAAGTACCGCGCCCTGGGGGATCTTTCGGTATTTATCGCCTTCGGCCCCCTGCTCAGCCTGGGGGCGTATTTCGTACAGACCGGGACGGTGTCCTTTCTGCCCGCGGCGGCCGCGGTCCCGGTGGGACTGATTGTTATCGCAATCGTCCACGCCAACAACTTCAGGGACCTGATGGAGGACGAAGTATCGGGGTATAAGACCCTGGCCGCCCTTCTTGGCGCAAAGGGCTCTTCGATCTACTATACCCTGCTCCTGATCTGCGCCTACCTCCTGCCCATCCCCCTGGCCGCGGCCGGAGTGCTGCCCCCGCTGAGTCTGCTGTGCTGGCTCAGCCTGCCCCTGGCCGTTAAAAATATGGCCTTAAGTTTCAGGCCCGATTACCTTACCTTCGGGCTTTTGGACCTGCTGACCGCGCGTCTGCACCTATTGTACGGCATACTTCTGACGGGAGGCATACTGGCAGGTACGCTTATGCTTTAACCGGCAGCAGGGCGCTGCTTAACAGTAAGAGGGAATCCTTGCCGCGGCTGTCTTTTAACGCCCGCAGGCTGTTATGGGACTTACCCACGTATTTGCTTATTTCTGCGGCCTGATCCCCTTCCACCTGATACAGGGAATCGCCGTCCTGCCGGTCATCCGCAAGCTGGTAGGCCAGCCCGAAATAATTTCCGTAATCCTTAAGGGCCAGACTCACCTCCGGCGGGGCGGCGGCAAGCAGGGCCCCGGCATAACAGCTTGCCGACATGAGCAGCGCGGTTTTATTCTCTATTATCGAGTAGTATTCGGATTTATCAGGGCTGCCCTGCGAACGGCGCAGGCGGGCCTCCCAAATCTCCCCCATGCACATGCTCTGGGTTATCTCCCCGAAAAGCGTAAGAATCGAGGTGTGCAGGGTATGGTCTTCCAGGCCCAAACCGGCCAGCATGGTAAAGGATTTGGAGAACAGAATATCGCCCACCAGGATGGCGATTTTATTCCCGAACACCTCGTGCACCGCGGGATGGTTTCTCCGGGTTTCCGATCCGTCGATCACGTCATCGTGCACAAGTGAGGCCGAATGAATCAGCTCCACCGCGACAGCAAGCCGTATAAACCGCTCGGGACTCCGCAGACGGCCGTCCGCCGCGCACTTGGCCGCCAGCATCACCAGGGCGGAGCGCAGGTACTTTCCCTTGCTTTGGAACAGGTGGGTCAGGGCCTTGTCCATAAACCGTGTGTATTCGGGAACCGTATCAGCCAGCGATCTGTAGGGCGCCACCTGTTTCGTCAGTTCACTCTCAATTAAGGCAAGCTCTGCCGAGATGGGCGCGTATATGTCTTGCAGGTTCATGTATCCCTCGTTCCGGTTCTGTTTAGAATTTATCGAAATAGATCCTGGTTTCGTCAATCCCTTTTTGCTTCAACACCACGGTTGCCGCGTCGATCATGGGCGGCGGCCCGCACATGTAGGCCTCAAAATTCCCGCCGTCCGTCAGGTGCCTGGCCACAACCTCGGTAATCAGGCCTGTTTCGCCCTCCCAGGTCCCTGTTTCATCCGTGTCCGAAAGCGCGGGGATATACTGAAAATTGGGAAATTTCTTTTCCAGTCCGCGCAGGTATTCGGTGTAGAACAGGTCCTTCTGCGTTCGCGCCCCGAAGAAAAAGAAAAACGGCCGCGGCATACCCTTCTCAACCTGGTGCTGCAGGATCGACCGAATGGGAGCCATGCCGCACCCGCCGGCAACGCAGATGATATTCCTGGTTGAATCCTGCTGCAGGAAGAACTCGCCGTAGGGCCCGGTCAGGGTAACCGGATCGTTTACGGCCAGCACTTCGTGAATATAGGTGGAACACAGCCCCCCGGGCACAAGGCGTACCAGCAGTTTAATGCGCGGACTCATGCTGGGGGGTGAGGCGATGGAATACGCGCGGAACTCGTCCGTGCCCGGCACAAGAAACTGCATATACTGGCCGGGGTAAAAACTGATAGTCGCGGGCTCACGCAGAAGCAGCGTGATCTCAACGATATCGTGGGTAACCGCGGTTCTGGCCTCCACCACGGCCGAGTACTCTTTGGTCTGCAGGATGTACTCCGGAATGGCCAGTTCAAGGTCCTCCTTGAGTTTGACCTGGCAGGCCAGGCGGTACCCCGCTGCCTTCTGCTCACCTGTTATGAATATTTCCTCCGTGGGGAGGATGGGCCCGCCTCCCTGAAGCACCCGCACCTTGCAGTGCCCGCAGGTCGCCTTGCCGCCGCAGGCCGAAGGGATAAAGATCTTTTCAGCGGCCAGGGCCTGCAGCAGGTACTGCCCGCCCCTGACCTTGAGCTGTTTCTTTTTATTGATGGTAAGCGTACAATCTCCGTAGCGCAGAAATACCAGCTCGAATACGGTGAGCACCGTCAGTATAAAAAGGAGAATCCCGTTGATGGTAAGTAACGGCAGCAGGTTCATTGTATTGACAGCATGCCCACAAATCCCAAAAAGGACAGGGATGTGATCCCCATGATGACCATGG
Source organism: uncultured Spirochaetaceae bacterium (assembly GCA_964638895.1). Classification (GTDB taxonomy): domain Bacteria; phylum Spirochaetota; class Spirochaetia; order SZUA-6; family RPPD01; genus JAFGGG01. The sequence continues at coordinate 20,669 of CAZWYY010000043.1, forward strand.
TAATGCCCGCTCCTTTCAATTTTTTAGGCACATCACCGGTAAGCGCGAGTTTTTCCCTGATGGCCGCCACCACCAGAATGGCCAGCACCCAGCCCACCGCCGATCCGAACGAGAAAAACACGGTTTCCATGAACAAATAGTTCCGCAGAATTATAAACAGGGAAACGGCCAGCACGATGCAGTTGACCGTAATCAGGGGTAAAAATATCCCCAGTACGGCCTGCAAGACGGGGAAAAACTTTTCGATTATCATCTCCAGAAGCTGGACCGTTCCGGCGATTACCACAATGAATACCGTATAGGTAAGTATCTTGCTGTGCAGCGGAACCAGGATAAGGTAATACACCGGCCAGTTGATGATCCCGGTGAGCGTGACCACAACGATGACCGAGATCCCCATGCCCAGCGATGTTTTCAGGTTCCGGGACAGGGAGATAAAGGGACACATACCAAGCAGGTAGGTAAGGGCGATATTATTAGTAAAGATCGAGGCTAAAAAAATGGTCATAAGCTTGTCCATCTTCCGTTTACTCCTTGTCCGGATCTATTTTGGCCAGGGTACGGGTAATCCAGATGTACAGGCTGTACAGGAAAAAAGCTCCGGGAGCCATGACCATGATCACCCAGTTCGTCCAGTCCCCGGGCATGATCCTGATGCCCAGGATGGTGCCGAAGGCCAGAACCTCCCGGATGCAGGCTATGATTACCAGTGAATAGGAATAGCCCAGACCCGAGGCCAGGGCGTCCGTCACGGTATACAGGATGTTGTTCTTGGCGGCAAAGGCCTCGGCGCGTCCCATGATTATGCAGTTGGTGATGATCAGGGCCACGTAGGGCCCCAGGGCCTCGGCGATGTCCGGGAACATGGCATCCAGGATGTTTTCCACAATCACCACGAAGATGGCGATCACCACCATATAGACAATGATGCGCACCCGGTTGGGAATGATATTCCTGATGAATGAAATGATAATACCGCTGAAAATAAGCACGAAGGTCACCCCGGCCCCCATGGCCAGGGCGTTCTCAACCCTGTTGGAAACGGCCAGGGCCGAACATAACCCCAGGACCATGGAAAAGATGGGGTTGTCCTTCCAGACACCGTTTAATATGGTGCGGTAACCCTTGGTATATTTGATCTTCTTGAGATTCACCTACCCACCCCCTTGTAGATACCTGCCGCCTTCAGAACCTCCGAGTTTAAGATCAGTTGAAAGGCCGTTGTGGTCATGGTCGCGCCCGTGATACCATCCACCTGGTTTTTCCCGGAGGCCTTGCCCGGTTTTACGATCGAAATCAGGGGGGAAACGGATTTACCGTGAAACCGCTTCAAGAATTCAGGTTCCGCCACCCTGCTGCCCAGGCCCGGGGTTTCGGCCTGGTTGATCACGGACAGTCCCTTGATGGTGGTCAGGTCCGGCTCAAGGCTTACCACCACCGTGATCGGCGCCCAGAGGCCTGATCCGGTGACGGCAAAGGACACCGCCCCGTCCCGGGTCAGATAAAATACCTGCCCCCCTTTTTTAACCTGCTGTACATCGGCGTTGAATACCGCTGCGGCGTTTTGCGGGGTAAATGGAATGCCGTTGGCCGTGAGCACGCCTTTTTTTAGTTTGAGGGTGGAATTTTTTTCTATTATGGGCCGCGTATAATAATCCACGGCAATCAGGGCCATGGTCAGCACGCTCGCCAGTCCACATACTATTAATATACGCTGTAAAAAACTCTTCATCTCCGTATTCCCAAAAACATGCCGGGGCCTTCAACGCGGTGCCATTGACCCGGCGCTTTCATCGCACCGCCGTCCTGTATTTTACCCTGACCACAATCTGGTCAATAATGGGCGCAAAGGCGTTCATAAACACGATACTGAACATCACCCCTTCCACGTACCCGGAAAAACTGCGGATAAGCACGGTAAAAAACCCGCAGCCGATTCCGAATATATATTTTCCCGCCTGGGTATAACATGAGCTTACCGGGTCCGTGGCCATGAACATGGCCCCAAAGAGCAGCCCGCCGCTTAAAAGCTGGAACAGCGGCGGGGCCACGTCGGCGGGCAGCAGCAGGTTTCCCACCCAGGCCAGCACCGCCACCGTACCCAGGTACGACACCACGATCCGGTAGTTGCTCACCCTGGAGATCATCAGGAACAGCCCGCCCGCGATGATACCCAGGCGGAAGGTCTCGCCCATGCTGCCGGCCGTGTTGCCGAACAGCAGGTCGAGATACGGGGTGATGGTGTGCGCGCTCTTATAGGTAACCAGCGGCGTTGCCGCCGTGACCGCGTCGGAAAAGGGCAGGAGCCAGGCGGTGGTCATGATCTGCGGAAACGCGATGGTGATAAAAAGCCTTCCCACCAGCGCGGGATTAAAGATATTCCTGCCCGTGCCGCCGAACACCTCCTTGCCGAAAAACACGCCGAACACCACCCCTGTCACTACAACCCACCACGGCGTGGTGGGGGGAAGCACCAGGGGGAAGATCAGCCCGGTTACCAAAAATCCTTCCTCAATGGTTTTTTTTCTTACTATGGCGAACACAACCTCCACCAGGCCGCCGGCCGCATAGGAGATGACTATCATTTCCACGGCCTTGAGCCCGTAAAAATACACCGAGGCGGCCGCGGCCGGCAGCAGGGCCAGGATAACGGTTGCCATGAAGCGCTTCATGTCCAGGTTGTCCAGTATATGGGGGGCCTTCTGTGTTACCAGGGGCGTACCGAAGAAGAAATCATCCGCGGCCTTGATCACCGGCTTTACCGGATACAATGCCTTGCTTTGCAGCATTTTATCAAAGATTTTCCGTAATAGGCTCATCTATTTCCTTCCCCTGTAGGCATTAAACCCGTCCAGATCATAGTAGGGAATCATGCCGATGGTGGGATCGCACCCGGCCTCTATCAGTTTTTCCTGCCCCTGCTTGATGCCCTGTGACAACGGCAGCTTGACGGGACAAACATAGTTGCAGAGATTGCAGTGCATGCACTTGAAAATCTTGAGCTGCAGCAGGTACTCGGCCACATTGATCCTTTTTACATGGTGATAGATCAGGTGCGGGATGATATTGACCGGGCAGACCTGTTCGCAATACCCACAGTAGATACACGCCCGTTCCTCTCCATGCATGTTTGTGTCCGCCCGCCTGGCGGTGGGAAGGTAGGCGGCAAGAAAGGTGTTGGAAAACGAATCCCTGCGCGGGCCCGGCCGCATAAAGGCCAGAAACTCTCTCTCGGTATTTTCCGGCAGCGCGATAATCTGGGAAAAAGTGATGTCCACGGGCCGTGACGGATCGGAAAGCGCTTCTCCCATGAGCGGGCTGTTCAGCACCAGGCGGCTGTTCACGTCGGTCTTCAGGTAGTCTTTCACGATATGGGAAACCGGCGTTCCGATCCGTACCCTGACATGCGGGTTCTCACGGAACCCAGGGCCGGAAAGCGCGATGATCCGCTCCACGAGCGGCTTGCCGAGCGCGACCGCCTCGTAACAATGGAGCGCGGTCTGGATGTCCGTGACTACAATCCCCATGTGGATGGGGGAATATCCCCAAGGCACATCGGCGCCCAATACATGGGGGATGATGATCTCCGGTGTATGCAGGGGAAAACGGGGTGATTCGGCGCTTACTTCCAGCCAGGACCGTTTTGGATCCAGGGTCCCCAGTTCTTTTATCAATAACGAACAGCGCCGGTCGATCACACAATGTATTGTCGCCCCGGGATAGGCTTTATGCAGCACTAAAATACCCTGGGCCGCCTGCGCGCTGCGTTCCTTGTCCAGCAGGGTGGACCAGGAAATATTGAAGGCGTCATCCTCCAGGCAGTAGACAATCAGGTGTTTTAAGCCTGAGGGCCCGACCGGGGAGCTTTTTCCCTCACTGGGCAAGCCCTCCCCGCCCAATGCCGTAATCCCGCTCTCATAAAGGATGTTCCGCAGATCCTCCGCGCTTAAGGCCTCCCAGCCCGTGCTGTGGGGCCCGGACGCAACCGGCGTGTCTCCGGCTTGCGGTTCTATAATCACGGCGTGTTTTCGGACCTCGGCCACCCTTCCGCCGGCGGGTGAGACCACGGGTGTGGAAATGGTTTCCCGGTCTCCGTTTAACACCTGTCCTGTTTTTACACTGTCGCCTTTTTTTACTCGGGGGGGTGTTTCCTTGCCGTAACCCTGGGCCAGGGGAACAACCAGTCCGGAGGGAAGCGGTATCTGTATGATCCTTGAATCGGCGGTTCCCACGAAGCGAGAGAACAGGTAACCTCGTCTAAGACGTACTTTTTTCATGGTACCACCAGATATAGGTAAAACGTAAAACAATGTATTCCGGAAGTCAATAGAAATGGACTTCCCTATTAAAAAAGATCTTGTATTTGAGCCCGAGAACTGGTAAATTTAAACATGATACGCCCCGGGGGAGTGCATAGATAGCCGGAGGCGCCCGAAAATAAACCGGGCAATATAAAAAAATGGCATACAACAATCTAAAAGACATTCTTTCCAGGTCCGCGCTTTGGGAACAGGAGCTTAAGGATTTGCTCGATGTAAGCGCCATGGCCCTCCGTGATGAGCAATGCAAGAAAATCCTCCGCTTTCTGGCCGATGATCTTGCTAAAAACCTGTCCGTGATCAAAAACATAAATCCGGATGAGTTCGACAGCGCGGAATGGGTTAAATTCCCAGACCGCTACCAAACCGGGGAGCTTGTACCCAAAAAGGCCCTTTCCCGTGAGGCGGGTAAAGAGGACGTATTTAAACTCATCCTTGAGTATGAGGAAAAACTGCGCGATTTCTATGATGGTATAGAGCGTACGGCCACCTACGCCGGTCATAAAAACCTGTTCCATTCCCTGTATCAGTTCAAGGTGCGCCAGATCATCGAAATTAAAAAGTTTATCAGGGATTGCAACCTGTCCTTTTAAACACGGTCCGGCAGCGGGAACATGACGGGAACATGAATGGAAGGTTTTCCGAAAATTGATTCTTCCGAATATACCGACCTTACCCGGGTGATAAGATGGTTTATCCTGCTCAGGTGGATTGCGGCCCTGGGGGTTTTTCTCACCCTGCTTATTATCCAATCTCTCACCGTGGCCGCCTTGCCGTATGCCGTGCTCTATTCCTTAAACGGCGCGCTGTTGCTGGTTAACACACTTTATGCCCTCTACTTTTTTTCAGTGAAATACAGAAACCTGTTGCGCAATGAAATCCGCCTGTTCTTGCATATCCAGATCTGTTCGGATTATATTCTGCTTTTTCTGCTGCTTTATTTTTCCGGCTTTCTGGAAAACCCTTTCTCATATTTTTTCGTGTTTCATATCATGCTGACCTCCTATATATTCGTTTCCGGAATCACCTATCGCTATATTTTTATCCTCACCGCCTGTATCCTCCTGGCGGCCGCGGGTGAGTATTTCACTCTTCTGCCCCATTTCGCGCTTTCCGCCGTATCGTTCTCCGCATACAGGGAGCTGATTCCGCAACGGGCGTTGGGCCTGGCCGCCACCCTGGTCATCTGCGCCTACCTCACCACCACCATCAAAGCCCGACTTGAGGAAAAGGGCCGGAAAACCGAGATCGAGCTTAACAAATACAGGGACCTGGATACCATCAAATCGAATTTCATCCTGCAGGTTACCCACGAGCTGCGCGGACCCATCGCCGCCTTAAAAGGGTACCATGAGATGATTCTGAAGGGCATCACCGGAAAGATCAGCCACCACACCGGAGAGACGCTGCGCAAGGCGGACCATCGCACTATGAGCCTCCTGGCCATCATCGATGAGATGATAGATTACGCCTACATGCAGTCGGGAAAAACGCTACAGAATGACAAATCCCCTATAAATCTCGCGCCCGTTATTGAGTACAATCTGGAAACCTATGAACACCTGGCGGACGGCAAAAAAATAAGCATCAAGACCGCGTATCCACGAGAGCTTTATGTATATGCAAACCATGATCTTTTAAATATAATTATCGCTAATCTCCTTACCAACGCCATCAAATATTCGAAGGAGAAAAGCATGGTATTTTTAAACGGGGAAAAGACAGGCACCATGGCCCATATTCTGGTTAAGGACGAGGGCATCGGGATCAAACCCGAAGAAATGGAAAAGATCTTTGAGGAGTTTTACCGGACAAGGCGGGCCAGGGAGATCGAACGGGACGGCACAGGGCTCGGCCTTCCTCTGGTCAAACGCGCGGTAGAGGCCTTGAACGGCAGGATCAGCGTATATTCCGAGGAGGGACGGGGCAGCTCGTTTCATGTGTATATTCCCCTGGCATCCCCGCCGGAAAAGGAGCAACAAAATGGCAGGTGAAACAATTTTAATTATTGACGACGACAAGGATATCCTGGAGACCATGAGCGCGCTTTTGGAATACGAAAAATATCACATATTCACGGCCGAGACCGTTGAGCAGGGAATGGAGCGTATTGATGAGATAAAACCGGATGTGGTGCTGCTCGACATCATGTTCCCGGAAAAGAAAACCAGGGGCTTTGACGCGGCAAAGGAAATAAAAGAGCGCCATCCCAAGCTGCCACTTATTGTGTTTACGGCCATCAACCGCGAATACTCCTTTGATTTTACCAAAGAAGACATCCGCGCCGACGCGTTTTTAAACAAACCGGTGGCCACGGACAAACTGGTAAAGGTCATTCAGAGTCTTACAGCCAAAAAATAAACCCGCTCACTTGGCCGCGGGCGCCGCCGGGTGCATTGTGGACGGCAGCCATTTGGCAAAGGCCTGCATATGCTCCCAGTACGAGGCATAGGCGGTTACCGCCCAGACCAGGGCCGCGGCCAGCAGGATCAGGGCTGTAATAATCCGCAGCGCCTTGCTTTGCTTCAGAAGATACACGGGTAAGGTAAGGACGGCCCCGGCCCCCGCGCCAACGTAACCGGCCGCCGCGAGCAGTGGGCTTTGGGTCATATTATAATTCAATAACGCCAGCCCGATTACAATGGCGGCTACGCCGGCGAAGACCGCGTAGATGGTGATGGTCAAGAGGTCCCAGTCCTTGAGTACCGCGATTCCGGCGGCCAGAAACAACACGCCGAACAAAAGCTCCATCTCGCCGAAGGCGATGTTATGACTCCCGGGCAGGGGCCAGGTAAAGATCATATAAAACCCCGTTACGGTTCCAATGAAGCCCGTAATCAGGAACCCCGGACCCATGACCCTCTGGTTCTGTTCAAAGTACTTGAACACGAACAGGGCGAGTAAAAAGAGCCCGGCCACCAGGTTTAAAAGCATGACGGTCAAATAATCAATAAACATAACGCACCTCCCTACTTTTCTATAAACATACCGCCTGTGAGATGCATCGTGAATAAAAAAAATAAATTATCGGCCGGGCGCAGGCCCCGGCCTGGGGTGAGCGGCAGAGCACCCTCAGGTCCCGGCTTCTACAAAACTTCACCACGTCCGGATTACCGCCGAAAATGTTGAATTCGATCTGGGCCGCGCCGCAGTGTCCTCCCTCCGCGAAAAACCGTGCGTTTACCAGGCTGTCGGTACTCCAGCCGCAGCCTACGTATCTTACCCTGGGCCGTAAGCCGTTCCAGTTCATCCCTTACGGGTCCTGCCCAGCACATACTCACTGTGCCCGGCGCCGTACACATCCTCGGTATCGAACAGGATCACCCCGGCATCCACGGCGGCTCGGATGGTGCGTACTGACTCCCGGTCGTCAATCTCTCCCCAGCCGTGCGGGGTCTTTCCGTCATGGGCCAGCCACGGTCCGCCCATGGCCCAGCAGCCCATACCCACGGCGCTGGTTTTGATTTGTTTAATATTCCTAATCATAAAAATCTCTTTTAATTTTTATTCAAAATCGTCATTTGCTCGTCGGACAGGTTGATATCTATCGCTCCCAAATTGTGTTCGAGCTGTTCAAAGCGGCTGACCCCCACAAGAGGGAATACGACCGGTTTTAAATGAAGAAGCCAGGCCAGCACAAGCTGACTGCCGCTTGTCCCCAGTTCCGCGGCCATTTTTAAAATCGTTTCCAGCCTGATGCGGGAGTCTTCCGTATTGAACAAATACCAGTTATAGTAGGCTTCCCGTTTGGCTTTATCGTCGTAGATCCCCTTCAATAACGGGGAGTAGGCCACCAGGGAAACATCCTCATTGTTTTTCAGGTAATCCGCCAATTCCTCATCCGCATTTACGCCTATTCCGAAATCCGCACCCGGTTTAGGACGAAGATAGGAGAACTGCTGCTGTATGGCGCAAAACGCCGTCAGGTTGTTATGGCGGCTGACTCCCTGCGCCCTTTCCAGCCGCCAGGTACGGAAATTGCTGCACCCGATATGTTTGATCTTTCCCTCTTCCTTTAAACGGTTGAAGGTTTCCATCATCTCCCGGATCGGCGTGTTTCTGTCGTCAATATGGGCGTAATAAAGATCGATATAATCGGTTCCGAGTCGTTTCAGGCTGGCCTCGACCCCTTTTCTTATAACAGCCGGTGAAAGATACTCGTACTCCCGTGGGACCTTGTCCCAGATTGGGTTTCCGTCTTTATCCCGGATGCCATGCGGATCTTTCAGACGGGCGCCGACCTTGCTGGCCAGAAAAACCTTGTTCCTGTTCCCCCGTTCCTTAAGCCATCGGCCCAGCAGCTCTTCGCTTTCGTTCCCGATAAACTCCCCTTTTCCTATCCACCAGGCATAGCAGTTGGCCGTATCCAGAAAATTACCCCCTCTGTCAAGGTAATAATCCAGTATGGTAAAAGATTCGGTTTTCCCGATTTTACTTCCCATCAGCATACAGCCAAGACCCATGCGGCTGATAACCTCACCGGTTTTTCCCAATTCTGCTTTTTTCATTGATTCCTCCTCCTCATTCAATATGATATAGTTGACCTGAATATAGTCTGTTCTAGTGGCTATTTTTAGAGCCACTTATTAGCTTCTTTTTTAGACCACTTATTGCCGGGGCACGGTTAAACCCATATAATGTATATGATCTATGTACGGAATTATCATCAAACCAGGACAGGGTGCGTCCCAGTACCGGCAGTTGTACGAACAGTTGAGGGAAAAAATAATAAACGGAGAGATCCCCGTTGCCGCCAGACTGGCATCCTCACGCAGCCTGTCCCGGGAATACGGGATTTCCAGGGCCATTGTGCTTGAGGTAATGGAACAACTGAAGGTCGAGGGGTACCTGGAAACGCGCCATGGGTCGGGGACATATATAACACCCGGGTTATTCCGAGAAGCCGATCCCGGCGGGAAACCACAGGCCGGCGAACCGCTGACACCGGAACCGGCAATTATGGACCGGCCGGGCGCCGGCGTCAGTGGGAGCATCCATAATCAGATTCAAGGCAGCATCCGTAACCGGACTACGGGGTCCGCCGGGGAACCTCCATTACCCGCGTCACCCCGTTTCAGTTTTATCTCCGGACTGCCCGATCTAAGCCTGTTTCCCCGCCGGGCCTGGAGTATGTCCTATCGCCGCGCCCTGGAGTACGCGGATGAACAGGCGCTTTCCTATGGTTCTCCACTGGGCAGCCTTGCCTTGAGGCAGGAACTGGCAGGATTTTTATTCCGCAGCAAGGGAATCCGCACCGTCCCTGAGAACATCTTCATTACCAGCGGCGCAGCCCAGGGGATCGCCCTGATGGCGGCCGTTATGAGAAATAAACACGGACCCAATACCGTGATTACCGAAGATCCTGTGATAGATTTTGTCCCCCACATCTTCCGTGATTTTTCCTACGTCATCGAATATGCCGAGGTGGACGAGGAGGGAATCATCCCGCAAAGCATCTCATCGGAAAATGCCCGTCTGGTGTTTATCTCACCCTCGCACCAGTTTCCCCTGGGGGGTACACTATCGGCTGCACGCCGTATACAACTTCTCCATAAGGTGCCGGAAAAGGACTGCTATATCCTTGAGGACGACTACGACGGGGAATTCCGCTACGACAGTAATCCCATCGCGCCGCTTCAGGTACTGGCCCCGGGGCGCGTGGTGTACATCGGCACCTTCAGTAAAAACCTGGCGCCCGCGTTGCGCCTGGGGTATATGGTTGTGCCCGACGGCCTGGTTGAGCCACTGGGGGAATTAAAAAACCGCGGCGACCGCTGGACCGAAGGCTTGGGGCAGCGGGCCATGGCCCGTTTTATCGGGGACGGCCACCTGGAACGCCATATCCTGAGGATGAAAAAAATCTATATCAAACGCAAACGGGTTATCCATGAAATACTACACAAAACCTTCGGCAGCGGACTGCGGATCAGCGGACATTCAACCGGACTGCACATGGTGCTGCGTTTCCCCGGTATGGTTTTCCATGAGGAGACGACAAACCGGCTGCTTGCTAAGGGACTTTATATCGAACCTGTAGCGGCCTACTGCATAAAAAGCACAGGACACAGGGACAAACTGATTTTAGGATATGGACGAATAATGAACGAGCAGGTTCCCGCGGCCGTTCGTATCCTAAAAGCACACATAGACAGACTCTCCAAATCCTAGCACGATCCGGAAGGTATTAATTCCAGCGTATCCCGGACTCTTCGTGCGATCATTTCTTCGGACCAGGCGACGGTGATGCCCCCGCCCGCCTGCCACAATGGCATAAGGTCCGCGTAATGGCAAGAAAGGGGGTTGCCGGACTGCCCTCCCGGCAACACGAAACTATTTTTGTCCCAATTGCCGATATCCAACACCATGCGCAGTGAGGCGGTCACCAGGGGATTATTCATCGGTGCAGTCAAATCAACCGCGGCCTGGTTTACGGTGGTTGTGTCACCCCCGCAGGCAAAGGGCCCCAGGTTGAAGACGCGGGCCAGCGGCTTTTTCCGGCCTAGGTCGTGGGGAATAACCAGGGGGCGGATTCGGCCCCAGGCCCACTTGGCGAAATTTTTTCCGTAACGAGTGCGCAGGTTTTTGACCACGGCTTCCAGGGCCTGTTCCATTTCCTCTTCCCAGGAAGCGTGGAACCAGTTCTCCGGCTGGGTAAGAAACAGCCGAACCAGATGACCATATCTCCTCAGGGCCAGAAAACAATACGGGGTCAGCGGGGTAAACCCGCGCCCCAGGGCCCAGGCTGCGGATTTCGGGGCCTTAGCCCGTACAATCCGCCTTATCATCTCGGCCATAAACAACTCATACACCGCGGCGGCCGCCGATTCCCTGCCCGCTGTTCCGTCCCAGGCGCGCAATAATTCCAAGGCCATCGTAGCATCCCGGCTTTCCGGCGTAAGGCCCAGTACGGTCCCCCTAATCTCACTCCACGGCAGGGATGTTTCATCGGTCTGCAGCGCACGGGTCAAGCGCAGGTCCCAGTCACGCCGGGCCTCAAGCGCCCGGGTGATTCGGTTTTTACGGTACTCATCCAGCCAGTCCACCCCCAGGAAGGGGGTCTGTTTCCCGGCGGGCGGCCGGTTGTTGGCGGTGACGATAAAACCCTCCGGCGGGTTAAATAAAAAGGGCATGCGCTGAAACGGTACCGCATCCCTGCGCCAGCCCGCACCGGGCGTATACCCAGGCAGGGGGATTGTTCCGTGTCCCTTTTTCCGCCTGGGCGCCTGGCCCGCCAACTGCCAGCCGATCAAGCCACGGGTATCCGCGTACACCATATTGAGCGGTAGGGCCGGCCACTGCCGGAAAGCACTGCGGAACTCCTCAAACGAGCCCGCCCGGTGAATGTAAAGCAGGCCCCTTACCGGTCTCTGCTCAAGCCAGACCGCACTCATTGATATCGCGCCGAACTCTCCTTCCAGGGCCGGTCCTATCACCGGGCCGCGCGGGGTAATGAGTACCCTTTCAACGACGGATTTCCGGCCTTTTACAGGGATGATTTCAGACCGGACCGGACACGTAACAAACCCGTTTCCCCGGCGTACACTCCGTCCGTCCTCGCCTATCTGCTCCAAAAAAAGATCGGTATTGTCCGTAAGAGCGGCGGTCATGCCCCAGCCGGCCCTCCGGTTGTGCCCGGCCGGAAAACAGGGCGCGCCCACAAAAGAAGCCCCGGCCACATGTAATGATGGCGCCTGTAAGTTGGCCAGGTACCAATACGGAGGAAGCCTGGGCGCCAGATGGGGATCGTTGGCCAAAAGCGGTCGCCCGGTGGCGGTATTGGCCGTGGACAGCACCCAGTTGTTGGACCCACCCCCCGTTCCCGTCAGGGCCGTAAAAATCTCCAGGTCCCGGGCCAGGGCATCCAACGCGGATAAGCCGCCCTCCCGGCCATGCACCATACAGCCGCCGGCAGTATCACCCTTGTTAAAGGCCGGGTCGAGCGCCTTTAAGGCAGACGCCCCGTCAAGGCTGAGTATTTTCAGGCGCGAAAGCTCAACATCCCAGTTCGAGGCCAGAGTGAACGAGAGCAGGCCAAGCACGCCCAGGATATCACTGCCGCTGAAGCGAGAGGGTCTTGTTCCCAAGATGCTGAACTCGTGCGCGACTCTCTTGCAGCCCGTTGTGTTGCCGCTGTCTATTCCCCTGATATAGGCCTTGATTATATCCCTGCCTTGAACGTCAAGCGACCGCCATTGCCCGGCGGCCGCCCGCGTAAACCCGATGCGCCGGGACAGGCGGTCGATGGCGATGGTGGAAGGTCCGATGATTTCCGAAAGCGTCCCTCGTACCACGCGGAGCAGAAGTTCCAGTTGAAAAGCACGATCCTGGCCATGACAGAACCCCAGTCCGAACCAGGCGTCATACTCGTTCCGTGCCGTTATATAGGCCACACCAAAACGATCGCGGCGGATCAGCACCGGCCTTTCAATGCCCGGAACCTCCAATATGCCGCCGGTGATAGGAGGTCTCCGGCCGAACAAGGCACGAAAAATGATCTTGGAAAATTTCATATTGCGGTTACTCCCGCCCGGCCGCCTCGGGATTTTTCATGCTTTGGATTCAAGGTACTCTTTCAGGGCAATCGCGTTATTTGCTTCCACTTCCCGGGCCGCATAAATAAGGGTCGCTTCGCGTCCGTTAAGGTACTCGATGAAACGCTTTACCTCCCTCGGCTTTGTGTCCAACTCTTTGAAATAGCGCCGTCTGAACTCATCCCAATTCCCGGCGTCATGACCGTACCAGCGCCGGAGTTCGTCGGAGGGAGCAAGCTCCCTGGCCCAGAGATCGATTTTAATTCGTTCCCTGGAAAGGCCCCTTGGCCACAGCCCGTCAACCAGTATGCGCAACCCGTCAGCAGCCTGCGGAGTATCATATGCCCGCTTGAGTTTTATATACATACACCACCCTTCACTTAATATAATATTCCCGGATATGACGGAGAAGACCATTGGGATAAAAAAACACTTGACAATATTAGAATTATATAATTATATTCTTATATTCTTATATAACACAAAGAAAGGATTACCATACCACAATTCATAAGGAGGATGTATATGAAGATTAATTCAATTAAATGCACGGCCATTGAGGTACGAACCGATTCGGGTGTATGCGTAGGCCTGGCCAAAACAAGGCAGGGGGAAGAATGCATTATAGACGGCAGAACGCCGGAAACAAACGGTATGTGTTCAAACG
>CAZWYY010000044.1:0-34105 GCA_964638895.1 uncultured Spirochaetaceae bacterium
GGTTCCCCAGGATATGGCGCTTGCCGGGTTTGATGATACGAAATTAGTTAAAAATATATGGTGTTGAGACTGCACGATTCTAATGATATTTTAACTACCACATTCGGTTTGGATAAATTGTTAGCCGAGATAGTTTTTTGTTTACCGCGTTTTGAAATTACCATGGGATATATTTCTTTTTATAAGGGACGGGCTGCACAAAAATCAAAACATCTTTGGGGAATTCCGCAGGAATCTCAGTTGCTTCTGGCATTTTATAACAATCAATATTTTTTAATGAGAGAAAAGAATATTTTTTTCCCCACCCTTGAACTTATACCAAAAAAATACTATCCACCCGGTAAGCGTCGTACCCTGATTGTGATGCCTTTGTTCTTCAAGGAAGAACAATATGGATTTATTATTTTTGAACTAGGGACAAAGGTGGAATACATATATGAGCAACTACGGGCCTATATCAGCAGTTCGCTGAAAGGCACTTTGATTTTTAAAAAACAAAACGAGGCGGAAGAACTGCTCAGGCAAAAAAAGGAAGATCTCAGCAGCAATCTGGAAAAAATGCGTAAGGCCATGGGCGCTTTTATTGAAACCATGAACTCCACTATGGCGGTAAGAGACCCCTATACCGCGAACCACCAGGTTCGTGTTGCCGATCTGGCGCGGCGGATCGCGACCGAGATGGAACTCGATCCGAATATAATCGAGAGCATACGTATGGCAGGGGTAATCCATGATATGGGCAAGATTTGCGTTCCGGCTGAAATTCTTAATAAACCGGGCAGGCTGACGGCCCCTGAATTTGATATCATTAAAAGCCACCCGCAAATCGCGTATGATATTCTGAAGCATATCGATTTCCCCTGGCCGATCGCTCAAATCATCCTCCAGCATCATGAACGGCTGAATGGTTTGGGGTATCCCCAACATTTAAAAGATAAAAAGATTTTGTTGGAGGCAAAAATATTGGCCGTGGCGGATACGGTTGAGGCCATGGCCACACACAGGCCTTACCGGCCGGCGTTGGGCGTGAATAAAGCGCTTGATGAGATCATGAAAAATAGTGGCGTTCTGTATAATGCCGAGGCTGTGGATGCCTGTGTTACATTATTTCGAAAAAAGAAGTATAAATTAAAATAAGCTTTTTATAGTCACGAGGGAATTGTAACGCGTTATCAATATCAGCTATCATTTGAACTAATTTAATTCTCGGAGGACAAACATGAAATTAAAAATCATAATGCCGGCAGCACTTCCCTTACTGCTGCTGTTACTTTTGGTTTTTGCCTGTAAAAGCGCATCCGGGGTGCTGACATCCCAAAAAACGGCCTCGGTTCTGACCCACCCACAAGGTATGGACAGGGAAGCCTACCTGGAGATTATAGACCAAAAACTCCCGCAGGAAAACGCCGGTGTGCCGGGGAATTATCCGCCGGGTTCACCGGTGGCAAAATACGGCAAGCTGCAGGTGATAGGCACCCAGCTCTGTGACGAAAAGGGGAATCCCGTACAATTATGCGGGTTGTTCCTGCGCGCCCTCATGGTCGAATCAAAATTCATCAACAGGGACGCGTTTAACTGGCTGGCCCGGGAATGGAGGATCGATATGATCCGCATCCCGTTCATGTCGGAAAAATGGTATTCCGAGCCGTCCTATATCAATAAAGCGAATTATGAACAGAAGATTCATGACGCCGTCCGGCTGAGCGAGGAGGTCGGGATGTACTGCGTCATCGACTGGCACGTTCTGGGGGACGGCAATCCGTTCAAACACGCCGCGGAAGCACGGGAGTTTTTCCAAAAGCTCGCTTATACGTACGGCGCCAAGAAGCATGTGATCTATGAGATATGCAACGAGCCGAACGGAAACGGGGTAACCTGGGACGCCGTGATCAAGCCGTACGCAGAGTTCATACTGCCGGTAATCCGTGCCGGTGACCCGGATGCCGTGATCATTGTGGGTACGGGCACCTGGAGCCAGGATGTACAGGACGCGGCGGCCGCTCCCCTGGAGGATAAAAACATCCTCTACGCCTTTCATTTTTATGCGGGCACTCATAAACAGGCCCTGCGTGACCGCATAAGGGCTGCTTCCTTTAAAATCGCCCTGTTTTCGTCGGAATGGGGAAACTCGGATTGTTACGCGCGCGGCGGCCCGTATATTGACGAATCAAAAAAATGGCTGGAGTTTATGAGCTCAAGGAAGATAAGCTGGTGCCATTACGCGCTGACGGATTTTGAGGAAGGCGCGGCCATGCTCAAACCGTTTACCGGGTCCAAGGGGGGGTGGAAGGACGGCAGTCTTACGCCTTCCGGGAGGTTTATCGTCAACTACCTTAAAAATCGTTGAGATGCCGCCCGGGTAACAGCGAATCCCCCCGTCCAAGAGAAACCTCACGCTTCAGCTCTGAGCAGACCTTGCGTACCGCCCGCAGGCGGATTTTTTGTTTATTGTCGTAGATGGTATAAAGTCTGCCCAGCCTGTCCGGGGTGTAGTCCGGCATGACCACGTTGCAGCCCGCGCGCAGTGCGTTATGAAGCCCGCGATCCGGATCAAGGGTGTGCAGCGCCGTGGTGACGGGCATGTGCGCGTGCGGGTTGGTGATGCGGACCAATGCCAGGACCCTGAACGTAAGCTCCACGGCCCCGTGGGTAAAAGCGTGCAGGGGGGTGTGTTTCTGGGGAATAAAGGGCCCGATGCCGATCATATCGGGCTTAAACCCGGCCATGAACAGGATGTCGTCCACCAGGTCTTCATGTGTCTGTCCGGGAAGCCCCACGATAACGCCGGTGCCCGTCTGGAACCCTAATTTTTGCAGATGGCTCAGAATGTCAAGGCGCCGCTTCAGGCTCTGGCCGGGGTGCAGCCGCTGGTAAAGTGTGGGATTGATGGTCTCATGTTTCAACAGAAAGCGGTCCGCCCCGCTTTTCTTGAATGCGTCATATTCGGCAAGCGGCCTTTCGCCCACGGACAGAGTGACGGCCAGATCTCCATCGATTTTTTTTATCGCCTCCACAATACGGCAGATATCACCGGCGGAATAGAAGGGGTCGTCTCCGGACTGTAAAACCACGGTTTTTATGCCGTCAGTTCTAATCCGCCTTGCCGTGGTGTGCAGAATCTCGGCTGAGGACATCCTGTAGCGCCGCAGGCGCCCGTTGTCCCTGCGCAGCCCGCAGTACAGGCAGTTGTTGCGGCAGTAATTGGAAAACTCAACCAGGCCGCGCACATATACGGCAGTACCTACGTGGGCGCGCGTAACCTCCGCGGCGCGCGTGAACAGGGTTTCGGTATCATGGGCCGTCAGCCGCTTCAGTAATTCCCGCTTCTCCATAATATTCCGCTCAAAAATAGAGGTCGCGCGCCCCGGTATCTATTTTTCCGTAATATTCCATGAGTTTGGGGTAAAAGCGCGGCAGCTGTTCCTTTATTTCCAGGCACTCTTTTTTAATCAAGCGCTCGCCGTGTTTCCTTGTGCTCTCGGACGCGAAATCATCGAGCCATTCCTTGAAGGTCAGTACCGCGTTCAGCTTGCAGAACCTTCCTTCCTGCCCGCTGCGCAGCAGGTTCATGATCTTGTCACCGGTTCTGCCGCAGCGGTAGCCCGCCGTGCAAAAGCTGGTGATGTGGCCCAGTTCGGCGAACCTGCCGATCAGCTCGTCCAGGCTCCGGGTATCTCCCAGCATGAACTGCTGTTCGTGTATCTCCTGCCCGCCCGCCGGTTTGGAATAGCCGCCCACGTCAATGCGGCTGGAGGCGTCGGTCTGTGTATAACCCAGGTTCAGGGTCTGTTCCCGCATCCGGGCGCTTTCGCGCGCGGTGATGATCATTCCCGTATAGGGAACGGCCAGGCGGATTACCGTAACCAGTTTTTTAAAGTCGTCGTCGTTGACCGCGTAAGGCGAGCTCGTGGAAATGCGCGAAGCCGATGCCGGCTCCAGCCTGGGAAAGGAAACGGTATGCGGGCCGATGCCGAAACGGCGCTCCAACTCGAGCGCGTGGTATATAAGCCCCAGCACCTCGAACCGCCAGTCGTACAAGCCGAAGAGCACGCCGATGCCCACGTCGTCTATACCCGCCTCCTGGGCCCTGTGCATCGCATACGCACGCCAGGCGTAATCCGCCTTGATGTCACCCGCGGGGTGAAGTTTTTTGTAGGTGGCGTGATGATAGGTTTCCTGGAACACCTGGTAGGTGCCGAGCCCGGCCTGTTGCAGCCGCCGTAGGTCGCTGACGGCGAACGGGGGCGCATTCACATTCACCCTGCGGATGGCACCCGTACCCTTCCTGGTTTTTACCTCCACGCCGTAAATCGCACATATGCTCTGCGTAATATAATCGATATCCGAGTCCGGGTGCTCACCGTAGACCACGATCAGGCGTTTATGCCCGATGGTTCCCGCCAGCTCTCTTGTCTGGATCTCTATCTCCTCCATGGAAAGGCGTTTACGGGCCACCTGCCGGTTCGCGTTCTTCAGGCCGCAGTACATACAGTTGTTGACGCAGAAATTGGAAAGGTAAAGCGGGGCGAAGGTCACGATCCGGTTGTCGTAGACCTTTTTCTTTACCTTCAGGGCGGCCTCCCCCATCTCCCGCCATAAATCTTCGTTCTCCACCCCCAGCAGGCAGGCGGTCTCCCCCGGGGTCAGGGTCTGCACGGCCAAAGACTTGGCCAGGATTTCCCGCACCCGGCCGGGCTCAGGAACCGGGGTTTGCTCCAGCAGCGTAAGTATCTCCGCGTCGGGAATAAAATCGCGGCCGTTTTCCAGATACTTATCCCTCTCCTGAATGTTGATTCTCGTGTTTTTCCAGTTGTCTGATACCGTGGTCGTCATCCGCGCGCTCCGTTGTAATTCTATTATAATTCTATGTCCCAGGGCGCCAGCACCCGCCGTAGCGCCGCGCTTCCCTGCATATAAGCAAGAAAAATCCCGTAGTTGGTGTAGGGGACCCCGACGGAATCCAAATCGCGCAGCCTGGCCAGAAGCTTCTGCCGGGTGATCATGCAGCCCCCGCAGTGGATGATGGCCTTGTACTGCTCGAGTTTTTTGTTTTCCTGAAACTCCCTGCCGAAATTATGCTCGATGACCACCCCGGGAAAGGTCTCGGTGATGTGCTTGGGAATCTGTACCGTGCCGATGTCCTCCCTGATGCGCGAATGGTTGCAGGCCTCGGTGATCAGTATTTTATCCCCGGGCTTGAGCGCGGAGAAGGCGGCGATGCCCCGCGCGAACCTTTCCAGCCTGCCGCCGGACATGAAGTTGATCATCATGACGGAGAAGGTGGTAAACGCCAGGTCCGGGGGCACCCATTCGTGCATGATGTCCATGGCCTGGGAATCGGTGATCAGCAGCTTCGGGGGCTCGGAAAAACCGTCCAGAAAGCGCATGAATTTCTCTTTTTCGGAAGCTTCCCCGGCCCTGGCCTTTTTCAAATCCATTCTGTAAGCCACGGGATAGGCCCAGTTGCGGGTGATATATTCCATGCACAGGGCCTGGGGCCTGAGGAACCGTCCCTCAGGGGTTTCCGCGTCTATGGGAATGTTCAGGATGTAATAACCGCCGGGCGTGATGGCCGGCAGCAGCGGGATTTCCGTATTGTCCGGAATAAAATGCGCAAGAATAAAATCCAGCAGTATTCCGCGGCAGGCGCTGTCAACCGCGCGCAGCCGCAGGGCCGGGTAAAAGCGGACACAGGGCACGGTTTTCCCCATCTCCTCTATGGCGGCCTCATCCCCTTGGGCGAACAGGTTATAGATTAATATTACCTGTTTATCAAGCTCCCTGGCCTGGGCAATATACTGCTCCTCCAGCGAGAACTCACCAGTGCCCGGGTTGATCACCAAAAGCACCAGGTCGCACTCCTTTAAATCCGCCAGCGCCTTGTCGCGTTTTTTCCCGCCCAACTCGCCTTCTTCGTTGTAGCCTGCCGTATCGTAAAGTTTTACCGGTCCCAGGCCGTGGATTTCGAATAAAGCGATTTTCGTATCCGTGGTTGTGCCCGGGGTCGGGTCCACAATGGAGGTCTCCTGCTGGGTGATCAGGTTCATGAGAGAACTCTTCCCGGCGTTCATCCTGCCGAATATGCCGATGTGGTGTCTTTTTAGCTGCATGGTAATTGCCCATAACATACTATTATCGGGTGGTTTGGGCAATAAAAATTCTGCGTATTGAAATTATGCAGTGTACATGCTATGTTTATTTCCGCTTGATGTTCTTTCTTGAAAAATCTACTGAATTGTTGTTTCAATTACATTAAAGGAAGCGAAAATGTCTCCGGTCGTGCATGACGCTGATTTTATTCGATTCTATAGAAAATATTTCACCGCGATATTCAACTTTGTTTTCCGGCATGTACTACATAGGGAGACGGCCGAGGACCTTACCCAGCAGGTTTTTTTAAAGGCGTATAACCATAATAAAAAACATAAACCGGACATCAAGAATTATCAGGCCTGGCTTTATAAAATTGCTACAAACGAGATTCTGATGCATCATAGAAAGTATAGAGACAAAAAAAGTATGAGTCTTGAGGATGAAAAAAACTCGCTCATAGAGCTGCTTCCTGCGGAGAGTAAGGAAACCGTAGAACGCTTTACCGATTTCTTTGCGGTCAAACAGGAGATGAAAAAATTGAAACCCGCCGAATCGTTATTAATCGAACTCTATGTATTTGAGAATAAAAGTTTTGATGAAATAGCGGAAATCGTGAATAAAAAAAGAGAGACGGTTCGTGTTAATTTTTACAGGAGTCTCAATAAATTAAAAAAGTATTGTCGAGGAAGCGAAGAATGAAGTCGAAGCCCAAACCTACGGATTTTTTAACATATCTCAAGAGCATAGCCGTTCCGCAGGTTAAAAATGATGAGTTTCAAAGATCGCTTGAGCCTCTTTTTATGCGTGGGAAACCGGTTCGAAAGTCCGGAATTATTCGCTTCAAATTTGCCGCGTCTCTTGCCGCGGCCATACTCGCGGCCGTTGTTCTGATACTGGTACTGCTTCCGATCTTTGCCCCGCCGGAGAATGTCACACTGGTCGGCCTTGATGGTCCGGTGTCTATCTTTGACAGGGAGAGCGGGACAAGGACAAAGGCTGCCGAGGGGATGCGGATTGATGAAGGAACCACGATACAGACGGCTGCCGGGGGGAAAGCCCGGCTTTTATTCTGGGGTTCCAGTGTTATCATGGGTGAGCAAAGCGGCATTGAGGTATTGTCCGCGGAACAAAAATCTGAGAATGAAAACTCTATGATCAAACTGCAAAGCGGAACCATCGAGTGCGAGGTAAATTTAAAGAACAGAGAGTCTTCATTTATAGTGGCAACAGAGTATTCACTTATCACTGTTCACGGCACACACTTTACGGTCATCCTTACACCGGAACAGCTTGAGGTCGATCTTAAAGAGGGCAGCATAACCCTGGATAATTATTATTCACTTAAGTCGAGCTTGGAAGAGCTGAAGCTGAAATCAGCGGCGCTTTATCAACGGGTGTCTGATATATTAGACACAAATGTGCGACGATACGATAAAAAAATTGTAATTAAAAAGGATATAAGTGAAATAAAGAAACGCAGCCTGGCGGTCCAACACACAATTCAGCGGATCATGCGTACGGAAGCACGCGAAGAAATTGACAGATCAATTGAGGAGATCAGGGATGCCATAGAGGTCTCTTCGGCTGTTTATACAGAGTCGGAAGGGCTTTCACCTGCTGAAAATTCGCCGCATGGGGAACCGCCGGCCTCCGTAACCCCGGCGCCGCAAAACCCGGAAGAAAATACATCGGCCACCGCTTCGGCGGCCCCCGGGAAAAAACCGGAAACCGCTGTTGTATTCAACCTCAATGGGTCAATGGAAAAGGGAACATTTGCTCCCGACGGCTGGCAGCCATCGGAGCAGAACCCCGCCTTCAAATGGACGGATTCCGTGTCGCGCACGGGCAGGAGATCGCTGCAGATCACATCAACCCATGGTGAAGACAAGGCGATCGGCTGGGTGTATACTTTGAATCAGGATATTCCCTACGATAAACGAATATATTTGAAAGTGTACATTAAATGTGATGCGGTCAGCGGGCAGGGTGTGAGCCTGGTTCTGCGCGCGGATGATACCCTACAACCCGCGGCCGACGCGGAGATCTATGCCTCTTCTCAAGGACATAAAAGTATTACCGGTATGTCAGACTGGAAAGAATATACATTGGTTTTACCCGAACCAATACATGACAGCATAAAAAGTATCACACTTTACCTTATCATGCTGCCGGGAACAAAAGGCACCGTATATTTTGACGACATTTCATTGTATTATAAGGAATAAAAGGCGGGCAGCTTGTTATGACTAAGCTGCCCGTGCAACCTATAATTTTAAAGATTGTATTTTACAAAAACACCCAACAGCGGGTATTCCGGTTCTTCGGTAAACCAATATGGAGCGAGGAAGTAGTTATAGGTGATATAAATACCAATTGAAAATGGGGCAATTTCTATCTCCACACCGGCTCTTCCGATTATTGAGAAATAAAAAAATGTAGATAAATCCAATGTCAAAGGTACAAATTGACAATCAAGCGCTGGTCCTAGTGCAACGAAGGGAGAGAGACCAAAATTAAATCCAACAAAGCTTAAATCAAAATAATATTCAAACTTTACAAGCACTGGCAATTCAATAAGCCCCGGATAATAATAAAAGTCCACACCAAATTGTGCAAGCCAGTAAAGACCTGTGCTTATGCTGATGTAAGATGAAATTTGAATATCCGTTATAACGCCGAATTTATATTGGTTCCCCCAAAGGTTGCCGCTGAAAACATCCGCGCACATATCAATCCCAATCCCGATTCCGCGCGGTTGAGATGAACCCAGCAGTGGGGTATCCACGCCGTAGGCTTTCTTTACCTGCGCAAGGTCCATATCCACCACGCGCCAGTGACCGCTTTCATACGCCCAGATAATCTCGCGTTGGCCGCCGTTTATATTAAATATGGTACGCACCTGTGATTTTTCCTGAAAATTGTCCTGGTCCGCGAAATTGATCTCCTTAAAATCCACATCGGTCTTGTCCTCGGCGCCGCGGATTGAATTCCAAAAAAGGATGAAAATCGCCGAGCGCATGGTTTCGACGGGAGAATTGAAGAAGAAGTTTTGCTGCCACTGTTCCTTTTCAGTGGAATTACTGATTTTTAACATGGTGGCAAAGCTTTCCAATCCCTTTTTATCCACAAACGAGTAGGAGATAAACTGGTTAACCTTATTATAGTCGGGCTGTTTGCTTTTCAGTTCCCCGGCCAATATTTTGCAGCTCTTTTCCAGGTCCGCTTTATAGGCCGCCCGGTTCTGTTTTACCTGTTCGGCCTTTTTTGCTCTCTGCAGCACAACAGGGATATTTTTGGCCGGGATGGCAAAGAAGGAATTCTGCCTGTTGCTGACGGTCCAGGTATTAATCCCGATCGCGCTGTACCCCGTGGGGCTTGTATTGTCCCTGATGAGCAAGGGGCCCCCGCTGTTGCCGGGGTCTATGCTTGCCGAGTGCTGGATGATGTATGAAACCTTCGGATCCGTCATCTCCGGGATATTGGCCCTTTGATTGGTGATATTGCCCTTGGAAAACTGCCAACCCGGCCTGCCGAACAGGCCCGGGTACCCCGCGGACCAGACCTCGGTGCCGTCCTTGATGAGTTTCGTATCAACTTTAAAACCTTCCTTGAATACCTTTTCCTTGTTGGAAAACTGCAGCACGGCCAGGTCGATCTCATCATCGATAAATATTATTGGACAGTTTTCATAGGTTTTATCGGTGCCTTCATAGGTGCTGATGGTAATATTGACACTTTCCGCCTGGGCGACCACGTGCCGGTTGGTAATGATATAGTTTTCGCCGGTCTGGTCGATGATAACGAACCCCGAGCCATGTCCTCCCTTGGCGAACGACCTGAAGATCTCGGCCATCTGTTCATACCCATGTTCCTCGAAATCGCCGGCGATTTTATTGAAGTTTTCCACCGTTGTCTTGTGCAACACGGGTTTTACGATGACCACATAATTGCGAAGCTCGCTGAAAGCTGTAATACAGAGTACGCATAGGCACAACGCCACGCATACCCATCTCTTATAATCCATTCTTTCGAACCTCCTGTTTTTCATATTAATTTAATATCCAAGATATTTCTATTATGTATGATGCGGAAATTAAGAGATTGTAAAAAAATATTTTAGAATTTGTTACAGACCCCGGACATATTTTTATGAAGACCGGAATATACCTGTAATGAGATCACCTGTCTTTTTTACTCTGCTTGGCGTGGGTAAAAAGCGGCTTTCCGCCCTTTTGTTTGAAGCTGGCGACGATTTTCTCCGCCATGTCGAAGGGAACGGTGACAAACGAGAACTTATCCAGTATCTGGATATCACCGATTTGTTTAGATTTAAGCGGCACCCTGCGTATGATGAGCTCGACGAGTTTCCTGGGAGTAATCCTGTCTTTCCTGCCCAGGGCGACGAACAACCTGGTCTTGCCCTGCCGGTCAAGCTGCCTGGACTTTGCGCCAACATCCGATATTTCACTATATACGTCGGGATTGAGCTCCTCCTCGAAACAGTAGCTCAGCAGCGCGGCCAGCATATCCGCCGGGGGAGCGTCCTCCAGCAACTTCTCGGCCCAGGCACGAAACCCGGGATTAATCTCATCTTCAAGCACGGCGGCCAGGTCATCGGATATTTTATTCTTTTTGGCCTTGATGATATCCTCCACCCTGGGCACTTTGGATTTCTTGATATCGGTCTTGGCGATCCGCTGGATGAACATCAGGCGCTTGTACTCGCTGGGGGTGATGAAGGTAATGGCCGTGCCCTCGTTACCGGCCCTGCCCGTACGGCCTATACGGTGGACATACGACTCCGGATCGGCCGGGAGCGAATAGTTAATGACATGGGTCAGGTTGTTGACGTCGATCCCCCGCGCCGCCACATCCGTGGCCACCAGTATCTGGACCCTCTGTTTTCTGAACTTATCCAGCGTCTTTTCTCTCTGCGCCTGGGAGATGTCACCGTGAATGGCCTCCGCGTCATAACCCCTGTCGATAAGATGGGCCGTTACGGCGTCCACGTCGATTTTTGTTCTGCAGAAAACCAGACCGTAAAAATCATCCTCAATATCGATTATCCTGCACAGCACCTCGAATTTGTCGGGGGCTTTCACCTCGAAGTAGATCTGCTCCGTCAGGTCCGGTGTCGGCTGCTCCTGTTTCACCGTAAGCAGCTCGTACCCTTCCATGTATTTGTGCGCAAGCTCCCTTATCTTTGCCGGGATGGTCGCGGAAAACAGGAGTGTCCGCTTGGCGGGATTGGTATGCCGCATGATCTCTTCCATGTCTTCTATGAATCCCATGTTGAGCATTTCATCCGCTTCATCCAAAATCAGGTGGTCGATCTCCGCGAGCTTCAGCGTTTTTCGGTTCAGGTGATCAATAACCCGCCCCGGGGTTCCGACCACGATATGCACGCCCTTTTTCAACCGGCGCAACTGCTGGTCGATGGCCTGCCCCCCGTATATGGGTATTATCCTGATGCCCTTGTCTCCTTTGAGTGAATTGATCTCCTCGGCCACCTGAATGGCCAGTTCCCGGGTGGGAACCAGGATGAGGGCCTTCACGCTCGCGGAGGCCGCGTCGATCATCTGGACCAGGGGCAGTCCGAACGCGGCTGTTTTGCCCGTACCCGTCTGGGCCCGGGCGATGATATTGGTGTCGTCCCGGAGCATCAAGGGGATGGTCAGGGCCTGGATGGGGGTGGGTTCCTCGAAACCTTTTTTATTGATCGCCTCCAGCAGGTTCTCTGAAATGCCCAGGTCGGTGAATGTCTTTCTGTTTTCCATCTATGTCTCTTTTTCGTGTTGATTATGTGAGTGTGTGAGCCACAAAATACAATTATACACTATTATATGTATAAAAGATACTAAAAGATTTGACGCAACAATTGACATTGTGTATTAAATGTCATATTTTATATGAAATGATCGTATGGGATAAAGAAAAAAATGACATCCTGAAAAAAGAAAGGAACATATCATTTGAAGATGCGGCCCAGATCATTTTAGACGAGAGATATTTGGATATCTTAGAAAATCCCTCCAGGAAGGATCAGTATGTTTTTATTATTTCATTGCATAATTATATACATGTTGTTCTGTTTATCATTGATGATAGTAAGAATATAGTTTTAAAAACCATATATCCAAGCAGAAAATTCCATCAAATCTACGGAGGTAAATTATGAAAAAAAATTCTAAACTGGATACATATGAACAGGAAATAGAAAACAACAGTGAGCATTATGTCCCGGTCTCAGACGCGAAAAAGAAAAAAATCGAGGCGATTATAAGTGATTCGAGAAAAAGTAAAAATATTAATATACGAATTAATGATTACGATTTAGATCTTATACGTAAAAGGGCTGAAGAGGAAGGGATTCCCTATCAGACGCTTATTGCCAGTATATTGCATAAGTATATCTCCAATCAATTAATTGAAGAACGGGATATTTATAACGCCTTCAAATTATTGCGCAAATAGCGGCTTTTGGTATTTTGTAATAATTAATTAACCCGGCCCCGGCGAAGCGTGCATTCGGGAAATGTTCGACAAGTTCTTAGGCGATAATAAATCATTCCAGCCCCACGTAACCGAGCACCTGGGAGGCTTTTTCCCCCAGGGAATTGCCCGCGCTTTTAAAGCTGTGTTCCAGTGCCTGCCCGAAATCCTCGTTTTCCTCCTCCCAGTATTTTTCAAGAAGTTCCATGCCGTGTTTTTCCGCAAGCTTTTTTAGTACGAAACAGCAGAGAAACATGTCGTCTATGTAGCCCGCGGGACCGTAGATCTCCTCGGGAATCACGTCGTTGGGGGTCACGAAATAGCCCAGGGCGCAGAGGATCATGTGCCGCTCCTTATCTTCCAGGCATGCTTCATCCAGCAGCCTGCAAAGGATGCGGAAGAAATCCGGCGTGTAAAGCAGGTAGGTGTCGAACTTGCCTTTGTAAGTGAAGACACGGTCCTTTAAAAATTGAAAGTAGTTGTTATATTTTTCATCCATTTTGTAAATCCTTGCATATGAATTTATAACCGCAGGCGCCGCTTACGCAGAGCGGCGACCGCCTGTTCAGTCGGAAATCTTGATTTTTCAACCCCATAGACAGCCGGGAAACCGCCTCACGGCTCCTTTGTTCGTCATAGGGAAACACGGTTTTCTCATTGTCGAGTAAGGTATAGGCCATCATGGCCTTTATGTTTTTGTTTTTCAGACAGTAGGTGTAAAAATTAAGCTGGTCTTGCACCATGGTCGACTCAATGCCCTGTTTGGTCCGGGCCTTGAAATCGATCAGCAGGGTGCGTCCGCTCTGGTCCATAACAACCAGGTCAGCCTTGCCGTCCACACTGATGTTCTCATCGATCAAACTGAAAGGCTCTTCTATGGATAGAATCTCCTTCCACTCTTTCAGGGCCATGCTGTAATAGACCAGGCAGTTCTCTATTATTTTTTGACGGAATCCCTGTCTTTCTTTTTTACCGCCGGGAAAAGGCATCTCATACAGATCATAGTATGCTTCTACATCCTCTCTGGTCAGCTTTTTCTTGTTTCTGAGGTCGATGTTTATTCTCTGCAATATATTATGCGCGATAATGCCCTGGGTCTGGATGAATGACGGGGGTGATATGAATTTATAGATATAGTTGATCTGATAGCGGAAGGGGCAGTCCAGGTACGTGCTCATGGAGGTATAACTGATGTGCGGAACAAGTTCGGGCAGGGAGTACTTTTCATCCACCTCGACCTCGGCGTTTATTTCCTCTGTTATGTACTCCCTAATCAGTTCCTTAAAGGGCGATGGCCCCGCTTTCTGTGTATTTTTGTGTGACGATTCCGTAAGTAAAAGCAGGTCCCGCGCCCTGGTCAAGGCCACGTAAAACAGCCTCAGCTCTTCGTTATAATGCTCTTTCTCATTTATGGCGCGCGTGTTGTTCAAACGAAACTTTTCAGGTATGGGTACGCCGCAGACCTCCGAATTCTCATGGTACTTGTTCGGGAAATCGCCGTCAATCACCGAACACACGGCGACCACGGGGAACTCAAGACCTTTGGCCTTGTGAACGGTCATGACCTTGACCGTATTTTCCGTTTCCAGGGTATACTGCGTATAGCTGTTGCTTTCTGAGCGGTTGTGTATATGTTTCAGCAGCCTCTCTGTGGAGGGCCGTTTGAAGGTGCGTTCGTAATTATCCACGATTCCGGTAAGGCGGGCCAGGTTGTATAGTTTTTCCCGGCTTTGCGCTGACTTTTCCTTGAATAGGCGGCCCAGGTATCCGCTCAGCTCAAACAGGCCGTAGAAGATTTCCAACGCCGAGCGTTCCGGTGCCTCCTCCCTTAAGCGATTCAGGTGTATAAGCTTTTTGATATCGTTTTGATCGGTGATTCCGGATTTTTTACAGTCGGCTTCACTCCGCAGGGAAGCGAGATCAAAATCCCGGGCAGCCCCCTCTAGGATGCCGATCGTCCGGACGGAAAGTCCCAACACCTCGCCTTTGAACATATTCATGTTCCACCAGCTCCAGTCTCTGAATTTGTCAGCAAGCTGCTGGTTCTGCGTGACATAATTGAAGAGGTTAAGGCAGGCCTTGATCTCCTCCCGTTTTACGAAATTCCCCTCATCCGTGGCGACATACGGGATAGCGGCTTCCCTCAAGGCATAGAGATAATAGTCCATAAGCCTTTTTTTCCTGCATAAAAACACCATATCGCCGTAGGTGGGTTTTGGATGCTGGGCGATGTGTTGAATATAACGCACAAGCCTGTGGGCCGCGTCCCGCCTGTTCTCTCCCTTGATCAGGATTATCCGGTTTCCCCTGTGCCTGTGCGCCTCGAGCCGCTGTTTGATCCTGCCCTCCATTATTTTATTGGCCGCCTGTACCAGGTTTTCCGTGGAACGGAAATTTTTGCACAAGGTATACTCGCGTGTGTTTTTAAAGTGCCGGGGAAAGCTTATGAAATTATCCGCGTTGGCCCCACGGAACGCGTAGATGCTTTGGTTT
The DNA here is from genome assembly GCA_964638895.1 of uncultured Spirochaetaceae bacterium. Lineage (GTDB taxonomy): Bacteria > Spirochaetota > Spirochaetia > SZUA-6 > RPPD01 > JAFGGG01. The sequence continues at coordinate 15,079 of CAZWYY010000044.1, forward strand.
GCGTCACCCACCACGAATATATTCCCGTGTTTCTGCGCCAGTTTACGGAAGATCAGATCCTGCAGGGGGCTTGTGTCCTGGTACTCATCCACCAGGATGTAATCAAAGCGGTTTTGCATGGCCGTGCACACCTCATGGTTTTCATAAAGAAGCTTGTACACCATGGACTGCAGGTGGGAAAAATCAATCAGCTTTTCTTCTTTAAGGATACCCTCGTAAATTTCATAACTTTCCAGAAGCCGCTCCATGTCGTGGGTGAGTGCGCCTGAGGTGGTAAGCTCCTCCTTCAGCTTTCCGGTGTTGATGATATTGTCCGTCAGGAAATTGTAAAGCGCGCACACCGTGTCTTCCTTATTCCCCTTGGAACCCGCGGCCTTAATGATGATCTCGCGCCAACCCCGCAGCCCGCCTAAATGCAGGCGGCTTTTATTGGCATCGACCAGCAACGCCTGTGATTCCGCGTCCAGCACAGTAAAGCGTGAGCCGAAGGCGTGATATTCGAAACGGTCCTCAAGCATGGTTTTGCAGAGTGCATGGATGGTGGAGATATGGATGTCTTCTGCGACCTCTCCCAGCAGCCCGAACAGCCGGTGTTTGAGCTCAGTGGCCGCTTTTTCCGTAAAGGTGGTAACCAGGATTTTTTCGGGGCGAACATTGTGCCCTTTGACAAGATGCTTCACCCGCTCGGTAATGACTCGTGTTTTACCAGAGCCCGGACCGGCCAGCACAAGCGCCGGACCCTTGAAATGGGTTATGGCCATTTGCTGCTCTGGTGTTGGTTTTCTGCTCGCGTCTTCCATTTTATTGCTTCAGCGCTATTAATACAGTATAGTGTGTTCCGTAGAATAAATGTTATATTATTTATAATTTAAAATGCTATACTTACATTATGAAATACCTGCCGCTTCTTATCGTGCTATTTTTATGCCTGGCGGTTTTCTCCGTGTCCGCCCGGCAGCCGCGAAAGGCGCATACAACAACCATAAGCGTTCCTCCGCTTGCTTCCGTGGATGTGCGCGACCCGGACAAATTCCTGAATGATCCCAAGCTTTCGCCTTACTGGAAGGTCGAGAAATCACGGGAAGGGATTTTCTGCGCGAGGCCGGGATGCAGGAAAGGGACGCTTTTTACGGGTACTTTCAGGCGCAGCCCGGGGTAAGCAATGAAGGCATAAATATAAAGATTTCGCACACGGTCTATTGCGGGGGTGAGTGTACGGTGGATTTTTACAGGCTGGACAAGGCCGAGTATCTGGGCAGACCGTATTATGACCATGACCTGCTGTTCTTTCGTATTAAGGACAACGCGGTGTATTTAAAGGCTGGGAGCGCTGAGATTACCGCGCGTGTAAATCCGCGGATTTATGTTTTATTCTTCAGCTTTCCCGCCGGGGCGGCCAATTTTTTCAACTGTTCTGTCAACCGATCCAAAACTTGTCTCGACAACTTTGCTTGCCTTTTTATGATAAATCGGAAAAGCGTGCGTGCCAGGAGAAAAGCCCCGCTGAGGATGCCTATGGGCCAGAGGATTGCGAACAATACGGAGTGAAGCGCCCCTAAACCTATGCCCATCCCGGCACCCAGACCGAGTCCGCCTCCAAGCCCGCCCAAAATACCCCCGAAAATCCCGCCTGCCAAAGTCAGATAGCGTCCTTCTATTGAAACAAGGGTATCTTCATTCTCCCCGCTGATTCTGACCTGAAACGAATAATCGTTTCGGGAAATTTGTTTTTGCCAGGTAAGCGATTTCCCCAGGACCGACGTCTGTCCATGTGCTCCCGTAATTCTCTGAATCAGATCCACCAGTTGCGCATAATGCGCTTTTGCAGAGTAACGGATACCTTCTTTTCAAACTGTAAAGTTACGGGAGCGCCCAATAATTTTTTACCTAAACGTAACGTTTTTTTCTGTTCCAGTTCAAAAATAGCCCGGTCCAGATTTTCTATACTAACACCCGTTTCGTTGGCGATCTTTTTTAATTCGGAATATGAAAGCCCGTTTTTTTGAGTACTCTTATCCCGGGTCCGGTGCTGTAGCTCAATAGCGCGATTAAGTATGATATTTATTTCATTATCGCTGTAAGACCGGTCGTCATTCATGAATCAGTATAGTTCCATGAGGTGTAGAGTGTCAAACCGAAAAATTGGTCGTCATTAATCTTTTCGTGAAACTGCTCATTCACGTCCAGGCTTAAAGCAAGCCTTCACGGCGCCGCCGGGCACGTGAATAGCAGGCCGCCACGCCGCCGTGTGGCACTCATGAAGCAACCTTCCATACCGCCGCGGGTCGCGCGCGCACAAACGTCAACCTGTCATACGTTTTACAAAATCAGCCGTCGCGGCCCTGCCGCCGATGCCCATATTAATCGGCTCCACCTCTTCGATGCTTAACACAACGAACTTGCGCAGCGCCTGATTTCCCTTGCCTTCGATTTCAACGATTAAATCCGCGAATCTCCGGTGCAGCTCGAGCTTTTGCTCGTCGGTCAAGGCCCCCTTGATGGTTTTGATTGTGGCGATTGGCATATGTTTCCCTCCTTTTATACCGATCGGTATATTTATGTTTAAAAAAATTTACCGACAAATGCCTTTAATTAATTCTTCAACATAAGTCAATACACTCAAAAAAAAACTGTCGTCACCGCATGACCGCGCCAGAATTCCCCCGCCTTCGAACAACGAGATCATTATTTCCGCGATCTGTTCAGGGTTCGCATCAGGCTTAAACTCACTAGTGAGTTTTCCCTGTTCCACTATCCGAATTATGGATTCTTTCCAGCCGTTGATTATGGCCACGGCCATTTTTAACAAAAAGGGGTGTGTATCGTCGCTGTCGGTCAGGGTATTCAGAATGGGGCACCCTCCGTTCTTAAAAACATCTTTATAGATTCTTTTATACACACGAGGGTAGGCCAGCAATTTTTCATAGCAGGATCCGCCAGCATCGATTTCTTCAATGAAGGCATTGATTAGTTTACCGACATTAAATTTAAAGGCCTGAACCGCGATCTCATTTTTATTTTTAAAGTTTCCATAAATACCGCCCTTGGTCAGCTTGGTCGCCCCGGTGAGGTCGGACAGTGAGGTGCCCGCATACCCTTTTTTATTAAAGATGGCGGCGGTTTTTTCAATAATAAATTCTTTCGTATGTTCCGCTTTTCCCATATTATCGGTAAGTAATATACCAATCGGTATATTATGTCAAGGGTGTATTGAACTATATATTATACCGCCGCATCTGCTCGGGCTTTTTGCGGATTTTTGGGGCTTTCTTTTGTTGCCCGCCGCTTTCGGCCGCGTAACCCAGGGAGATGAGCAGTTCCACCTTTCGTGAACCGGGCAGCTTCAATACGGATTTAATTTTACGCTCATTAAACCAGCCGATGATACAGGTTCCCAGGCCCTCTTCCGTGGCCTGAAGACAGAAATGTTCGGCCGCGATCCCGATATCCAGCAGCCGGTAGGGGATGCCCTTGAGCTGCGAGCCCACAAAGGGAATCAATTTTTGCGGTTCGCTTGTTATAACCGCCATAACCGGGGCCCGCAGGGTGAACTTGTTAAACCGGGCCATGGTGTTGAAGGTTGCCTTGGCCACCGTCTCTTTAAGTGCGGGGTCGTCGACCACAACAAAATACCAGGGCTGGGCATTGCAGGCCGAAGGCGCAAGCCTGGCCGCCTCCAGACAGTGCTCAATTTTTTCGCGCTCTACCGGGCGGTCGCTATAGGCGCGGCAGCTGCGGCGCAGCGAGGCCAATTCTAAAAATCTCATGTGTGAAATGGTAGAAAATGATTCAGCCTAAGTCAAGATGCCGCAGAGGCGTGTTTTTTTTACGCCGGGTAGATACGGGGCGCTGCCGCGCCGCCGACGGTCACTAAGAAACAACGTTTGCTATCTTGCTGTGTTCGTACATTGTTTTCAGGTGGGCATATACGGCCCTGGCCTGCCCGGCGGGATTATACCCGCCCTCGAGTACGGAAACCAGGCGGCCTCCGCAGCAGGTATCAGCCAGCTGCAGGGTGATCTCCGTAAGCCGGCGAAATCCCCTGTCCGTTACCATAAAGTTACCCAGGTAATCGTCCTTCCTGCTGTCAAAACCGGCGGAGATGAGAACCAGATCGGGTTTGAAGTTTTGTTTTTCCAATACCGGAAGCAAGCGTCCCCCCCACGCAATGATTATTTCTTTGTCCCCTGCGCCGGCCGGGAGCGGTACGTTCAGATTGAAGCCGTATCCCTTTTCCTTGCCCAGGCGATTGGGAAACCCGGTCATGGGGTAGCTGTACAAGGAGTGTGTGGAAAAATAGAATACGTTCGGATCATCATAAAAAGCCCATTCCGTGCCGTTTCCGTGATGGAAATCCCAGTCAACAATGAGAATTCGCCTACAGCCATAGGCGGTTTGGGCGTAACGGGCCGCCACGGCTATATTGTTAAAAAAGCAAAATCCCTCCCCCTGAAACCAGCCGTCACAATGGGCGCCGTTATTATGCGCATGATGTCCGGGCGGGCGAACCGCGCAGAAACAATTGTGAACTCGGCCCCGCATTACCGCGTCAATCGCCGCCAGGGAGCCTCCGACTGCGGAAAATATAACTTCGGCCCTTGGGCCGCCTTTAATGACGGAATTAATATGCGAACCGGAGTGAATCCTTAAAAGGGCACGGGTTATCAGATCGCGATCCGACACCGGAGATATCCGCACCAGCTCCTTTCCGATACTGTTATTGTCAAGGATTTTACGAATGGCCGAAAGCCGTTTTGGTGATTCCGGATGGTCCGGTCCAAGGGAGTGATTGAGATACATATCGTCAAAAACCAAACCAGTAGGCATATGAATAGTTATATACTATGGTATTATGTTATGGTTTTCAAATTTATTTGTGTGATTGCGTATCCGGTTATGATTTTGTTAAAACAGACTGTAGCGGATCATGGCATTGAACTCGATGTCCGCGGCATTATGGGTAAAAAGGTCTTCCTTAAGAAAGAATTGCATTGACCAACCGGTGTTTTTCAAGGCCAGGCCAAGCAGCAGGTTGGTCTGCGGCGTAGCAAAAAAATCTATGTCCGTATCCATAATAATCACAAAATCGCTGTAAATAGGAGAGGTGCGCAGTTCGAACTGCGCGAGCACACTAAGCGATGGGCTGATTGCGTACTCCAGGCCCAGCAGTGAATTAAACATGATATAGGGGTTGGATGAGGCCGCCGGATCAAGTGCGTTAAAGGGAATGATCAGGGCGCAGTCCGCATAAAGTGCGAACTGTGCGGAAATATACCAATCGAACAACAGGCCGCAGGCAAAGTCAATATATCCGGAACCCAGCAGGTTTTGTACGTTCCCGGTGGGCAGTTTAAATGTGCAGAGTCCGGATAAAAAAACGCAGCCGCTTTTAAGCAGGGAGAACTTTACCCATATATCGGTATCTCCCGGGCCAAACGCAGAATGATCCAGTTCCAAACGGACATGGTTGATATTGGGAATAGAGATATAAATATCGTTCTCTGGGAAGATATCGCGGTTGTTATTGGGGAGCCCGAAGAACTTATGAAAGCCGCTGATAAGCGGGTCAAGAAAACCGCCGTAAAGGAGCACCAGACGCAGGGTTGCGCCCAGTTCCAGTCCTTCTTGGGGGGAATAGGAGATAATATTTTCCAGGGTAAGGGTTTCAAAATCCTCAATTCGCTCGAATACGGGTTCCGGACCGGAATTGTCTACCAGGTAATTGATAAAGGCCTGGCCGTAGAACAGGGAATGGCCGATCCACACCCTGCCCGGCGCCTGGGTTGCGGCCTTGATTCCCGGAAGCTGGTAATACAGGGAAAAGGGGATGAAGATACTCCTTGTCCAGAAGGGCCCGTAAAAGTTTTCCGGACCGGTGTCCGCACCTAAACCGAGCGAAACAACAAAAATAAAAACGTGTATCAATACTATCTTTTTCATGGTTTAAGTTTATATCCTGAAATAGCCGTGAACTCAAGTGATCAGGTCCGGCAATATCCGTCCCAGTTCCGCGCTAAAGCGGAAGGCGGCCAGGTGGTCAAACCGGGTCGGGTCACGGTTGATAATAATCAGGGGTTTTCCCAGCCGGGATGCCAGTTCTACAAACCCGCACGCCGTGTATACTTGCAGAGAGCTGCCCAGGGACATAAAAAGATCGCATGCTTCCGTGGCCTGCCCTGCCCTCATGATACCCTCTTCCTTTAGTTTCCGCCCAAAGGAGATGGTGAGGATCATTTAAATATTTTTTCATAGATAGCGATCTGATCCCGTCCGTGGTTCTTGGCCCAGTATAGGGCCTTGTCTGCGCGGTGCACTATCTCTTCTTTGTTTTCATCCATGGGATGAAACTCCGAAATTCCGATTGATACCGTTACCTTGAATACCGCATCTTTATCATTGCGGAAGTCCAGTTCTTTTAAGGCCCTGGTAAAGCGGATTGCCGGACCCAAAGCATTGTTTACATTGGTTCCCGGCAGAATTCCGATGAACTCCTCCCCGCCGAACCTGCCTAAGATGTCCGATTCACGAAACACTCCGGGCTTGCGCATCAGGTCGCCTATAGCTTTGAGCACCGTATCGCCGACCAGGTGGCCGTGGGTGTCGTTGATGATTTTAAAATGGTCCACGTCTATCATCAACACGGAAAATATGCCGATGTGGTCGAACAGGTCCCCGAGGGGTTCGCTGTCATATTCGCCCTTGAGGCTTGCGACCTTTACCTCGTCGTTTTCGATGAACATATTGCTGATCCGCCAGATGTCGCGCTTGGTGCGTTTGTTTTCTTTTTCCAGAAACTCGAATATGGCCTGCCGATTAAACAGCATGGTAAGATGGTCCGTTTTGTTTTTTTCTTCAAGCTCTTTGTTTAAAAGCTCGATCTCCTCTTTTTTTTTCTTTAACAGCTCAGAACTGACAATGCTGTCGAAGGAATGAGTGATATAGTCTACAAGCCTATTGGAAAGCACGGCCTCGTTATAAATCTTGATGGAATAAAGTATAAGGTTGAATATCAGGCTTTCCGAGTTTGTTTTATTTTCCAGAAAAAAGCAGTGTTTCTTCCCGATAAGCGTATCGTTGTCGGTTTTAAAACTGATTGCCGTACTTAAAAGCAGGATATTGGTAAACACGCAATGATAAATGCTTCTTAAAAAATCCAGCAGTTCCTTCTGAATGTTTTTATACAGATTAATGTCCAGTGAAATAATGACATTGGCCGGACTGTATTGTTTAAGGGTATTTTTATATTTTGAGGTCTTGAGACTCTTATAATTCATGACGTTCACGTGGAATGGGGCTTCCTTTTTTACCTGGGAGAGGAGGGCATCATAGTGCTCAAGGGTATCCCTGATGAAAAACAGGTGCTTGTTTACTTTCATCCATAATAATGATAATGAATGGCATAAAAAGAATCAAGCATAATAGGTTTTAGTTGATTTTTAAACGGAAATTCAGTAGTGTAAAGACACATGGGTATGGAAATACTGCAACTCAAAGATGTATCACTTACTCTCAATGAGAACCTGATATTACGCAATATAACCCTTGATATTTGGCAGGGGTACGTGCACGCGGTAAGCGGCCCCAACGGAGCGGGGAAATCGACACTGGCTTCAACCATCATGGGGTTGGAAGGATATCGGGACATAAGCGGCAGCATTCTGTTTAACGGCGAGAATATCGACGGACTCGCGGTGGATGAGCGCGCGCGGCGGGGCATTACCATGGCCTGGCAGGAGCCGGCGCGCTACGAGGGGCTCCTGGTAAAGGATTTTTTACTGGCCTCAAGCAGAAGCAAGGATCTGGCCTTAATCCGCGATACCGTTTCAAGCCTGGGCATGAATCCCGATACATACCTGGGGCGCGCCCTGGATAAAACCTTAAGCGGCGGAGAGAGAAAAAAGATAGAACTTGCTTCTATTCTTGTAAATGAGGCCCGGCTGGTGCTTCTGGATGAACCGGACTCCGGAATAGATGTGGAATCGCTTGAGCGTATTTTCGAGGCCATCGGTCTGTTAAAAAAAAGGGGTACAACCGTTATCCTGATTACCCACAGTCTGGCGGTGCTGCAGCAGGCCGATCACGCCTTTCTGATGTGCCACGGTGAGATTTTAGACAAAGGAAAAAAAGATAAGATAATCCGGTATTTTGAAAACAAATGCATCCCCTGCGGGCATAAAAATATTCCTGATGAATGGGAGCCCGTGCGTGGAAGATAAATCAATCCTGGTAGCGGAACTGTTGGAGGCTTCACGCATCCACACCCGTATCCATGATGATCCGGAGGTCGCCTATCTGGTTGTGCTCCGCAATGAGGTCATTGGCTTGAAGGCGGTCCCCGGTATCGAAGTTGTCCCGCGGGAGGAAACGGATGGGGTGGATATACATTTTACGGTTCAAGAAGGCGTACAGATTTCAAAACCCGTGTACCTCTGTTTCGGAATGTTGTCCGCCGAGGGCAAACAACATATTAAGTTGAATGTATCCATTCAAAAAAACGCCAGGGTGAACATATTCGCCCACTGCACCTTTCCCAATTCCGGCGGGATCGTACACCGTATGGACGCGGATATAGAAATTCAGGAACATGCGCGTTACTCGTACTATGAACGGCACATTCACGGACCGGACGGCGGTATAGAGGTTGTTCCCCGGGCAAAGGTAATCCTGAATGAGGGCGCGTATTTTAAAACCGAGTTTGAGTTGCTGCGGGGGCGCGTGGGTCTGATTGATATCGACTATGACTGCCGGTGCCGCGCTCACAGCGTACTGGAAATGCTGGCGCGTATCAGCGGACGCGGGGATGACACCATTAAAATCAGGGAAAGCGGGCACCTGGACGGGGAATACGCCCGCGGTGTGCTTACCACCAAAATCGCCATCAGGGACAAGGCCACGGCCGAGGTGTATAATACGCTGACAGCCTCGGCCCCATACGCCCGCGGCCATGTCGACTGCAAGGAGATTGTGCAGGACCAGGCTAGGGCCAAGGCCGTGCCCATAATCGAGGTCAGGAATTCCAAGGCCCACATCACCCACGAGGCCGCACTGGGAAGCGTGGATACCAAACAGCTGCAGACCCTGATGAGCAGGGGCCTCTCTGAGGATGAGGGTGTGGAACTGATTATCAAGGGCCTGTTGAGTTAGGGCAGCAATTCTTATTTTGAACCATTTTAAAATTGCTGGAGTTAGGATTTCGCGGGTGTATGACAACGCGCACATCTTTGAACCTTGGCCGTGGCCCGGCGTCTATTACCCGGGTCCGGGTACCGGGCTGTCTTACATAAGCTCCGGGATCTCAAGGATCGCCGCCGAGCGGCGCACGATCATATCAGGATCAAAGGGTTTGGTGAAATATTCATCGGCCCCGGCCTGCATACCGCGCTTTTTATCGAACTCCTGGCCTTTGGCCGTAAGCATGGCGATGAAGATATTGCCCAGTTTCAGTTTTTGTTTCACCGTATCGCAGACTTCGTAGCCGTTTACTTGCGGCATCATCACGTCCAGGAACACCAGGTCCGGGTTCTCCCGCTTAATGAGCTCCAGCGCGGTTTTACCGTTGTCGGCCATTAGGATCTCCACCCCGAAATTCTCAAAGTCCTCCAGCGTCTGTTCCAAAAGCAGCCGGATGTGGACCTCGTCATCCACGATCAGGATTTTTTTCTTTATCATCATGCACTCCCAGTAATATAAAACATACGTTTTCCATACCTTTTTCAAAGCGTATGGTCCTGGTTATCTCATTACGTTCCTGTAACAGCGCATCCAAAATGATCAGGCTGGGTTTCATTTTACGGGCCATACGCACCGCCTGTTTGCCTGAGTAGGCTTTGCCCACGCTGTACCCCTTTGCCTGCAACGCCTCGGCCAGGGATTTTACCGTGGATTCGCTTTGGTCAATGATGAGAATTTTCTTCAGTGTCTCGCCCTGGGTGAGCAGGCGCTTTATTTCGGCCAGCAGCGATTTTGTATCCACCGGTTTTGTAAAGTACCTGTCAATCCCCAGCCGGTAACCGCGCTGGGCGTCCTCCAGAATTGAAAGAATGATTATAGGGATGTCCCTGGTATCCGGATTATTGCGGATTACGGCCGCCGTATCATAGCCGTTTATTTTGGGCATCATAATATCAAGAATGATCAGATGCGGCTTTGTTTTTTGCAGCTTCTGGATGGCATCAAGCCCGTCCTCGGACTCCACAATGGTATACCCGTCCGCCTCCAGCTCCTGGCGCAGCAGTTCGCGGATGTGCGCGTCGTCGTCGATGATCATGATCACCCGTTTGCCCTTGTTCTGCCGCGGATGGATTATTCCCACATGATTTTTGAGCTGCCTGACGATTTCCGTCACTTCATGATCAATGGAACTGATTCCCATTGATACCTCGGATTTTACCGGGATGGTGAAGCTGAAGGTGCTTCCGCCGCCTTCACGGTTTTCGGCCCAGATGGTGCCCGCGTGGCTTTCGATGATATGCCTGCAGATGGCCAGTCCCAGGCCGGAACCTTGCGGCTTGCTGGTAAGGGTTTCACCACCCTGCTCAAACCGGTTGAATATATGCTTTAATTTGGCTTTAGGAATTCCCGTACCCATGTCGGCCACGGACACGGTAACGGATCCGGTATTATGGGTAACAGAGCAGGTAACCTCGCCCCGCTCGGTAAACTTAGCCGCATTGGAAAGCAGGTTGATCATGACCTGCACAAGCCTGTCCTTGTCCGCGTAAATGACAGGCGCATCCGCCTGAAAATTCTTCTTTATGGTAATGCCCTTGTTCTCATAAATCGCCGAAATCGCCCTGATGCTCTGCTCAACCACCTCAACCGGCGAAGTGGGAATATAATGTAGGTCGATTCTGCCCGCCTCGATTTTTGCCAGGTCCAATACGTTATTAATGAGCGCGGTGAGTCTGTCGCCCTCGGACACGATGATATTTATGTTCTGGTGTATCTGTTTTATCGTGGTCTGTACGGTTTGGTCTTGTCCAGAAAGCCCGGGAAGGATGATATTTGCGAATTTCTTGTTGATGATCTTGGCAAACCCCAGAATCGAGGTGAGTGGTGTGCGCAGTTCATGTGAGACCATGGAAAGAAAATCGGATTTTTGTTTGTCCAGGGTCTTCAGCTTTTCATTGGCCTCCTGCAGCTCGGACAGTCCCTGCTCAAGCCGGTTGTTGAGTTCCTCACCCTCTTTTATCTTTTCGGTAAGGGCCGATGCCTCTTTATTGATCAGCGTACCCAGCTTGGCGATAAGCTCGTTGCCCGAGTCCTCGGAAGCCCTCGCGCTGCGATCACCGGAGGCAAGCCGGGAGAGTGTGGCATAATGCTCGCAGATGCCGATGGCCATTTCATGTGTCTGGTTGATAAACCGCTCGATGCTCTCCCCTGCGTTGTTGAGTGCTGTTTCCAGTTTTTTCAACAGCCAGTTATCCGTATTAATCACAACCCGTGCGGTGGGGTCGCCCAGGGAAAGCTTTTTAAGCATTTCAAAACAGTCCGAAAACCCGATGGACAGCTCCCACCCCAGCTTTTCCACGTTGTTCTTCGTGTTTTGCAGCCGGATCTGCTTTATGCTTCTGCCTGTAAGCTTAAGCAGGGCGGCCAGTGCTTCCTTGCCGCGGGAAGCCAGAAACTCTTCACAATCAATGCAATAAAGCAGGTTTTCATAGGGTATTTCAGAGTTTGGGTCTGCGGCGGCCGGTATTTCCGGGAACGCGGGATTTTTAAAAGCGGCACATTCCTGGTTGTTGCACCGGGAGCTTTCCCAGCAGTTTGTGCGTGTTTTCATGCCTCACCGTATCTAAAATTGGATTGTAATCTTCATTTTATACTGTCCCTCGCTTACTACCTTGATAATGACCTTGCCCAGCCGGTTACACCAGGATTTTATATCCTTTTCAAAGGTCGGTGAGTCACCGGTTATCTCCAGGGTGTCTCCCGGTTTCATATCCGGGGCGGCCACGGCCAGTTTCAGCATGGGTTCGGGGCTTATCATGCCCGAAGTATCAAGATGCATGGTGGCCGTCAAAAATCTTCTCCTTATGATTGAATATTTTTAGGAATACATCCACTATCTCAGGGTCGAACTGCGTACTGCTTGCGTTTTTTATTTCCTCCACCGCCCGGCTGTGACTCAACGCGCTGCGGTAGGGCCTGTCCGTGGTCATGGCGTCATACGCGTCCGCAACCGCAATAATGCGGGCCACAATATCTATATCCTTTCCCGCCAGGCCGTCGGGGTAGCCGTTGCCGTCAAAACGCTCATGGTGCTGGCGTACACCGGCCAGAATGTCTTCCAGATGGTCTATGCGTTTCAGGATCTCCTCACCCAATATGGTGTGGTTTTCGATATTCTTGATCTCTTCCCTGCTCAGTTCGGACTTTTTCAGCAGGATCTTGTCCCTGACCCCTATCTTGCCGATGTCATGTAAAATCGCGGCCAGGCGCAGCCTGGTCATTTCGTCCTCTTTTAAGGCCAGTCCCTTACCTAGGGCCAGGGCGTAATCCATAACCCGCCTGGTGTGCCCGCCGGTATAGGGATCGCGTTTTTCTATGGTTTCGGCCAGTACATTGGCCGTGCCCAGGAAGGTGTTGTGGAGCTGACCGTAAAGCCGCGCGTTTTCAATCACCATGGCTCCTTGGGAGGCCAGGGTGGTAAGAAACTTAAGGTCTTCCGCCGTATAGTTTACCTTGTTTTCGTGACTGATATTCATTACACCGATAATCTTGTCCCTGGTTTTCAGGGGAGCGCACATAAACGAAAGGTGAAACTCGTCTACAACAAGGTCGTTTATTACCTGGGGTTTGCCTTGCCGCAACACATCCCCTATGATATTGTCGGTATCCAGGGCCTGCGCGGCAATATACGGCTTCAGGCCGTAATCGGCCACAACCCGCAAGGTGTGCGTCTCCTCGTCCAGCAGCATAAGTGAAGCATAGGTTGTTTTGATGAAATTAATGGCCTCACCGATGATAAAATGCGCGGTTTCTTCAAGATCGACGGCGGCGTTTATGCTTTCGGTGATCTTGTACAGCAGGTTGATCTCCTTATACTTTTCAAGCAGGTCGCTGACAAGGTATTTTTTTTCGATCTCGCCTCGCAAAAGATAACTGAAAATCACAGCCAGGATATCAGCGTACTTTTCGCTGTAAACGGTACCGACAACCGTGTCATCGGTCTTAATCTGCGCCGAGTGGGGAACGGTTGCCTTCAGGTCCTCTCCCCAGACAAGCAGGCCCTGTTCATCATACACCCCCGCGGTAGTCTGTAGATCAGCGATAATCCTGTTGATTGTTTCCACACCGCGCCGGGGAGAAAATAATTTTTTCAGGGCCTTGTTCGGTATGCACATACGGCGGTCTTACATTATATCCTTCCCAGCACTATAGTTGAATTGTGGCCACCGAACCCGAATGAATTGGATAAGGCATAACGGATGTCCTTTTGTACGGGTTCCGTATTAATGCAGGTAAGCGTTATCTCCGGGTCCTGCCTAAACAGGTTGATATTCGGGGGCACCACTCCATGGCTTACGGCCGTGGCGCAGATAATGGCCTCCAGCGCGGCAGTGGCGCCCAGCAGGTGTCCGTGCATGGATTTGGTGGAGCCCACATGGGTTTTGGCCTCGTCCGTAAGCAGGCGTTTTATGGCCTTGGCCTCGGCAATATCGCCCGGGGGCGTGGCTGTACCGTGGGCGTTGATGTAATTAATCTGCTCCGGGTTCAGGTGCGCCTGGTCCAGGGCCATGCGCATGGAGGCATACGCGCCCTTGCCGTCCGGTTCGGGAATCACCAGATCATACGCGTCGCCGGACATACCGACCGCCAATAACTCACATATAATGGGAGCACCGCGTTTTTTGGCGTGGTCGTATTCTTCAATAATTAGTACACCAGCGCCCTCGCCCATGACAAACCCGTCGCGGTCGGCGTCAAACGGACGGGAGGCCGCTTCCGGTGTGTCGTTATATTTGGTGGAAAGCGCGTGCATGTTGCAGAATCCCGCTACCGAGATGTCGATAATCGTGCCTTCCGCGCCGCCTGCTATCATGACGTCGGCCATACCGGAGCGTATAATCATAAAGGCCGTGGCCAGCGAGTGGTTGGCCGTGGCGCAGGCGGTCTGCATACTCAGGTTTGGTCCCTGTATACCGTGGATTATGCTTAAAAAACCTGAAGCTATGTTTCCGATGGTGGCCGGGATATAGAAGGGACTTACCCTGCGGTGGCCCTTGGTGAGCAGGTTTGACGTGTTCTCCTCCTGTGAGAATATACCGCCTATGCCGCTTCCCACGGAGATTCCTATTCTCCCGGGATTTTCCCCGGTGTCAAGCCCGGAAGCCCGGATGGCCTGGTTCAGGGCCGCGGCCGCGTAATGCACAAAAGGGTCCATGCGCTTTGCGATCTTCAGGTGCTCCTCAGGGAAATGATTTTTATAGTCGAAGTCCTTCACCTCACCGGCAACGCGGCAGGAAAAGCCGGAAGCGTCGAATTTGGTGATGGCGGTAATCCCGCTTTTCCCGTTGATTATCTTATCCCAGGTATCTTTTACATTGTGGGCCAATGGGTTTACCGTACCCATACCCGTAATAACTACTCTTTTTTGCTCCATATGGAATTATCCTTTCAAACGTGCTGTAATATAATATAAATATGAAAAGGCATCAAGATCAGCGATTCTCATTTTGAGCTTTTTAATAACATCTCTAAAGTATTGCCCAGGGAATAATAATCTTGTATCTGAATGGGAATCGTGTATAATAAATAACAGAATGTGCGCATCGAAAGAGCGGCGACCGCATGGAAGTTAATAGAAAGATTGGTATTTTATTCGGAACAACCGTCATAATCGTTATTGTATGCCTGCTTCTGCTTTTTTTCTTGGGGACCGTGCCCGTCATGGTACGCGGGGACACCGGCACCACCCCTTCTTCCGCCGCCGGCGGTACATCAGCCTCCGCATCTTCGGCCGCGGGCACGTCGACCGCCGCTGCGGCAGTCCTGGAAAACGGGAGCGCGGGCGGGCTCCTGCAGGCCATTGTGGATGGCGCCTATGCCAACCTCAGCAGAACCGTGGAGGGGGCCGACGATCTTTCCTATATCGTAGGAAGGCAGAAACCACTGTTAAAATCCGCGCTTGACGTGGTCTTCGCGGAGATCACCTACAACTGGGACCGCCACAACAAGGGCGTGCTCAGCCTCGCACAGGCGCAACGACAGAGCTTGGAAAGTCTTGACCGGACAAGGTACGGGGACGGGGGGTATTTCTGGGTAATCGATACGGACCTTTCCATGGTGGATCATCCCTTCTATCCGCAGGATAAGGCGCCTTCCTGGTACCGGAAAGGCGGCGTCAGGGATTATGAAGATCGTAAAGGCAAAAAGCTTTACCAGGAGATTGTAAAGGAGTGCTTGGAACAGGGTGACTGTTATGTAAGTTATTTCTGGTATAAGGAAGAGGAGCAGGCCGTGACCCTGCCCAAAATAGCTTATGCCAGGCTTTTTAAGCCCTGGAACTGGGTCATCATTACCGCGTCTTTTGTGGAGCCGGATACCGCGCTGTTACAGCGGGAACTGCTTGCCCGCCTGAAAAACTTCTATTTTTCGCAGAACGGCGGGTTTTGGATCATGGACACGGAACCCAGGCTTATAGTGGATTCGCTCCATGCTCCGGAAGACTCCCCGGCGTTATATAAAGAACAGGGACTGAAACCGCTTGTCACACCCGGCGGTGAGCATATATTTGAAACCATGGTCGGCCTGGGCCTGGACAAGGGCCGGGGGTTTCTGGAGTTTGAGCCGCCGGCCGGCTGGATTAAAACCGAGGACGGCGGCAGGGTGTTGGCCTATGTAAGGTATTTCAAACCCTGGAACTGGATAATCGGCGCGGAGGTTTCCGTCAAGAAAGCCCGAGAACTTTCCGCCGCCACGGTATTGCGGGATATCGGCGTACGGCAGAACTACCTGCTTCTGGCGGTTTGCCTTGTATTGAGTGTAGGCAGCCTGGTACTGCTGAACCTGTACTCACAAAGGTATGTAGGCACCGGGGCGGCCGTCGCCGCATCCGCCGGGATTAATGCGGCCGCGATACCCGCCGAAGAGGGGTACGCCCAAGGACATATGCCGCCGGCGGGACCCGGGCAGGCGCCGCTACGGGTACCGGGCCGGGAGTCGGCCTTGGTCGAACAAGGGGATGCGCGCGCGGGGGAGACGGAGGGCGAACAAAGCGGCCCGGCGGATCAGGTTGCCCTATATTCGCGGGAACATGCCGTTCGTCCGGTGTTATATTCACGGGAGGCCGCTGCGGCCGCGGAGTTTCTTGTCAGGGATACCGAAGAAAAAACCCGCGAGCTTTCAACACTGGCAGGAAACCTGGAACAGAATGTAAATAAGGTATGCGGCGGGCTTTCCCTGCAGGATGAATCCCTGCAGCCGGTTTTGGATCAGTTGAGCCGGCTTTCCGAGGTTATTGAAAACCAGACGTCGGATCTGGCCCGTACACGGAGTTCGATTGAAGGCATAACCGCCGCCGTTCAGGATATCGATCATATTGTCGAGCTGAAAAAAACGCTTGCGGACAAACTGACCCAAACCAGCCTTTCCGGGGGAGAACAGTTCGAGGTGTTCGGGGAGGCGATCGGAAAAATATCCCGTTCCACCAATATGATGCTAGAGATGATCGAGATCATCGACGGTATTAATAAGCAGACCAACCTTCTGGCCATCAACGCGGCGATCGAGGCCGCGCACGCGGGCGAGGCCGGGAAGGGATTCGCAGTTGTGGCGGATGAAATAAAGAAACTCGCGGACCAGACCGCGGATAACGCGGGCATGATTACCAAAACCCTGAACCAGGAAATTGAGAATATTCGCAGGGCGCACGAATTAACCGGTGAAATAAACGAGAACTTTGACCAGGTAAGTACGGATATCTCCGAGATCACCATGGCCATGAAAGAGATCAAGAAGGCGACCGCCGAATTGACAAGCGGAAGCGAACAGGTTGTGGGAACCCTTTCGGGGCTGTCCGGCGTTTCGGCGGAGACCTGTAAAGCCATTGAGGAGATAAGCGAAAAAATCGGCAGGATCACCAGCTCCGGCCGGGCGCTGGCCGGGGTACGTGACGGGGCCGTATCCTCTTTACAGACAATCCTTTCCACCGTCACCAAACTGACACAGGCACAACAGCGGTTCCGCCGGGAAATAAGTGAACTTAAGCCAAGGTGAGTAATCCGGAATACCTCACAAAACAAATTATAGCCTACATTGGGAACAAGCGGCGTCTTCTCCATCTGATCCGCAAGGCGCTTGACCTCAGCCTTGACGGTGAGTTTGAAGGAAAATCATTCCTTGACCTGTTCGCGGGCAGCGGGGTGGTTTCGCGGCTGGCCAAATCGTTGGGATTTTACGTGTTTTGTAACGATTGGGAGTATTTTTCCTATATCATCAACAGCGCGTATATCGGAATAAACAAGGCGGAAACAGGATCGTTTTATAAGGCGTACGGGGGGGTGGGAGGCATGATCGCGCATCTGAACTCGCTTCCCGGGCCGACGGCCCATGATATGTATATCAGCCGTTATTACTGTCCGCCGGTTGAGAACATCAATACCGTGAATTACCGCACCCAGCGCTTGTTTTATACGCGCGCGAACGGGCTGGCCATCGACAGGATCCGGGCGGAGATCGAGCGCCTGTATCCGGGCGACCCCGGTAACCCCGAAGGCGGACAGGGCGGCGAGGGTTCCCGGCGGCGTAAAGAAAAGCACCTGCTGCTGGCCCTGCTCTTGTACCAGAGCGCCACCCATACCAATACCTCCGGGGTGTTCAAGGCCTACCACAAGGGCTTCGGCGGGCATAACGGAGATGCCTTAACCCGCATCCTGGCGCCGATCGAGCTTACACCTCCCGTGTTACTGGATTCGGTGTTCGAGCCTGGAATATTCAGGCAGGACGCGAACAGGCTGGTACGCGCCAGGGAGTTCAGCCAAGCGGAGTTCGATGTTGCCTACCTGGACCCGCCCTATAACCAGCACCAGTACGGCAGTAATTATCACCTGCTGAACACAATAGCCAGGTGGGACAAGCCGCCCGTGAACATGACGGAACTGAAAGATGGCAAGCTTGTAGACAAGGCAGGCATTCGTAAGGACTGGGTGGAAACACGCTCCCCGTACTGCTCCAGGCAGCGGGCACCCGGGGCATTCCGGAACCTGCTTTCCGGACTTAAGGCGCGGCATATTCTGGTAAGTTACAGCACCGAGGGCATCATCCCCTTCGAGCAGCTGTATGAAATATGCTGCGGCAAAGGCCGGGTGAGCCTGGTAACCGATGAATACACCACATACCGCGGCGGCAGGCAAAGCCTGAAACGCCTGAATAATAATATCGAGCTTATCCTGATAATTGATACAAACAGGAAACATAAGCGGAGTTTAGCGATAAGGATGCGTGAGCTTTTATTGCGCAAAAACCTCCGGCTGCAATGTAAAAAACATTACCGGAAAGTGTTTTTAGAACGGGAGTTCGAGCTGGATGAATCCCAGCAGAGTATCGTATTCAGGAACAACGGCGACACGTACGTGATCCCCAGTAAAGGATTTTTCCGGCTGCAATATGCCTCCTTCCTACAGGACATTCCCTCTTCCGCGCTTTCCGGACTACTGGCTAAATTACATGCCTGCCAATGCAGTGACAAAGAAGAAGAACTGGAAGAACTGTTCAGGATCATTGACTCTAAGGCAGCCGATAAAGGCTATTTTATAAAGCTGTTGCCCCACACCCTGAAAAAGATCGCCCATAAAAAGTATAAGGAACTGTTCGTAAAATGGGCGGCGAGGATCAGAAAACTTGAAAAGACTAAACCTGGCCTGTATAAAATAATCCGGGGGAAAATGGATGAGGTGGAAGCGGTGGCGGAAAAAAGGTTCTCCGGGTAGGGCGCTTTGTTTATGTTTTCCGTAGGATCCGTAATTCTTAATTAGTGGACAGAAGCGTGTACCCAAGGGAGGGCTCATATGTAAGCATATTGTGG
>CAZWYY010000045.1:0-9378 GCA_964638895.1 uncultured Spirochaetaceae bacterium
CCGGTTGCGCAAGCGTGACCTTAATCCGTTGTATGGATTCAGCCTCCAACATACAGGGAACATCTTGTGAGCGGTAGCGTATTTTTACGGAGCATTCCATGGGTTTCTCCGGAACCGGGATGAACCAGTTGAGGTTTTGCACCAGGAAATCACGGCGGCCGGACTGTTCCCTGCGGCCGACTGTAACCAGGTTTTTTTCGGGATCAATGTCCGTGACATACCACGGGCCGTTGCCCAAGCCCAGACCCCGGCGCTGGCCCACGGTATATCCCAGGTAGCCACTATGGTTTCCCAGTACATTTCCCCGTGTGTCCCTGATCTCGCCTTTTTCGGGCCGCGCCGGCGCGGCACCCTGTTCCATGATAAAATCCACATAAGTGGTGTCCACAAAACAGGCGTCTTGGCTTTCGGCCACCACTCCGGCGCGCAGGCCATGTTTGCGGGCCAGGGCCACGACCTCACTTTTTAGGTAGGCGCCCAGGGGAAACTCAAAATACGGCAGCAGTTCACGCGGCAGGCGGTAGAGCATGTAAGACTGGTCCTTGGCCGGGTCAAGGGCCTTTTTCAAGAACAGGCCCCGCGCGGTCTGTTCCAGCCGCACATAATGCCCGGTGGCGAAATGGAGGTGTTCTCCGGCGGGCAGCAGGCCCTCTGCACTACATTTTTCCTGCAGCCGCCGGTAAAAGCGGGTAAAACGGATCTCACCGTTACAGAGGACACAAGGGTTTGGGGTCAGACCGCTGCAATAGGCGGCAATAAAATCATCCACCACCAGGCGCTTAAACTCATCCGCCAGATCGATGATATAATAGGGCATGTTGAGAAGATTACAGACATATCTGGCCCGGTTGAAGGCGTCCAGGGAGCAGCAGCGCGATTCGGGCCAGATGTAATGACTGGCCCCGATTACCAGTCCGTATTTTTCTCGCAGCAGGACGGCGGCCACGCTTGAGTCCACACCCCCGCTTAAGGCCAGGGCTATGATTTTAGGCATACCGGAATTTAGTAAAAAAAAACTTAAATGTAAACAGGATAATGCAATAGGAGGTGGTATATTGAAGTCAATAGTTAACTTGATTTTATTGCTTGATATCAATTATTATTCATAAAATGCAGATATTTAAGATAATTACCGGGCATATAGTTTTTCTTGGTTCCTGTGGAGCTTTTATCATATTCTTAATACAATCCATTTCCGCAAGAGAGAGTAAAGGCAGCACATATATTGCCGGAATGTTTTTAGTTCTGTCCGCGCTGTTATTTGAACATTATTATGTTAATAATATCGACGCCAATATGAATTTATTATTATTCCCTCTTAAAACATTCATTCTGCTTGAGATTAGATATTTCAAATATTTAATAGGTCCATTGTATTTTTTATATCATAAAGCCCTGTTATATAAAAATATAAGATCAAAATACAATATTATCCATTTTCTACCTTTTATAATTCTGTCAATAATGTTTACCACCGCTTCTTTTATTATAGTGTTTATTAATAATTCGTTGGAGTCTTTTTTCAGACCGTACTATTTTTTATTTGAGAATTTAAGCTTTATTCATATTCTCATCTATATGATTCTTATTATTAAACATTTTGGTTTTACCAAGATAAACGCCATGAAGAAGAAGAGAATTTTTAAAAAAATAGCTGTCACTGTTTCCGGATTGATTATTATCGCGCAGCTTCTTCTTATCATCAGTATTTTTGTGTATACGTACTTTTTGGCGACATTAAGTGTCGCATTGGTCAGTTTACTCCTTGTTGTGCTTTTAGTATTGAGTAAGAAATATCCCGATATTACTGGCTGGCTGAGTATTGAAGAAAAGAGAATTCGTTATGAACGCTCCATTATAAAGGGACTTGATATCGGACTGCTTGAATCGCGCCTGAACGATCTTATGGAACATGAAAAGCTCTATCGCGATGAACGTTTAAATCTTGAAAAATGCGCGGGAGAACTTCATATTTCTTCTCATCAACTTTCGGAATTTATAAATAAGAATCTGAAGGTTTCATTCACCACCTTCGTAAATCAATACAGAGTAAATGAAGCAAAGGATTTATTGTTGGGAGAAAACCGTCTCTCGGTACTTTCCGTAGCGTATTCAGTCGGTTTTAATTCCAAATCATCTTTTTATGAGGCTTTTAATAAAGAAACCGGCTTTTCCCCTTCCGACTTTAAAAAAAAACAGTCCGGTTTTATAAATCCGGCCGACGGCATAAGCCGCCCGGCATATATTCTACCGTAACATATTAAATCTTAGGGGGAAGACCATGCAAAAACAGGTATGGGCGATCATCTTATTTGCTTTATTCATATCAATCTCCGCCTGCAGCAACGCCGCTTCAATAACGGAGTTTACGGAAAATGACTATCACGTCAGAATCGAAGGAAATACGGGCTATTTTAACAAGGGCATTGTATACAGACAGGATGGATTTCCCATCCGGATAATCCTACGCGGAACTCACTATGAGATGGGATTACAGCGAGGGGTCTTATTGAAAGGGGAAATCAGGTATTTCGCGCAAAAACTGTATGATTATGTCATGAATGTGGCCGAAGAATTCGGTGTTCCTGAAAAAATAATTTTTAGCATGGCCAAGGAAAAATCCCAAAGGGCCGTGGACAGGATGCCGGAACGGTTTAAGCGGGAATTAAGGGGCATAGCGGAAGGCTCGGGTGTTTCTTTGGATGTGCTTGCCGTCTTTACTTTTTTTGACGATTTATCCTTATCAATGGCCTGTTCAGGTATTATTACCAAAATAAAAGACGGGAAAATACTGCATGGACGAAATGAAGACAACAGGTTCGGACAATATTACGGCAATCGCTACGTAATCATCAAGTATCAACCCGATGGGTTTAAGAGTTTTGTTTCCATCGGTAACCCGGGCTGGATCGGCGTGTCTACGGCATACAACCGGGACGGCCTTCAATTCTCGCACAACACACGCATCCACAGCGGGAAAAACGAACGGGGCATGCCGCATCATATCATTTCACGAATTGCTTTGGAAGAATGCGGTTCTCTTGATGAGCTTATGGATGTATATGGAAGATATTCCGGCTATATCGGCGGTTCATACCTTTGGACCGACATAAAAACCAATACCGGGATTCTCATCGAAAATGTTGAGGCTCCGCAATCCGTATATAAAATAACAAAACTGAATCAAAACAATTTGTGGCATGTGAACCGATACGTGGACAAGGAACTGGCTGAAAAATATGAAAAGAATTATGCGCGTTACGGATTTACCAATACGGCCAGAAGCAGAATTTTTACCGATCTGGTTGATCCGGCACAAACATACGACCTATATGATCTGATAAAAATACTGAGAACCACGGAGGGGCCGTGGAGCGATAGGTATTATAAAGAAGGTCTTGCCTGTGGAATCTGCAATCACATGACGCACAACCTGATTGTTTTTGACGATACGGGGGATGGATTTTACATGGCGAACGGCAAATCGTACGGCAGCTGTTCGGCTGTTTATTATTTCAGCAATGATTTTACAAAACTGCCGGTTCTTTTTCTGCCGGCGATCAATGTAAACGCGTGTGAAAAGGAGATAGGATATATAGAGGGAGGCATTTTTACGGATGAACGGAAATACCGTCTTTACCGGGATTTGGCCGAATCGTATCCGGACATTTCAACCGTCTATTTTTTGGCCGGAATCTATGCTTTTAACGCGGGTTTATTACCGGAGTGGGTTGAAAATATCGAAAAAGCAAGGGAACTCTCGCCTGATAATCCGGAGTACAAGATTGAATATGCCGGTGTGCTTATGTATCGGAAGAGTTACGACGAAGCGTTCCGTTTATTAAGCAATATTCATATCGATTATAATTATTCTATCAGGTACAAGGCCCTGCAGCTGGCGCTTTTAAGCGATCTCTACAATATAAAAAAGGATAAGGACCGCGCCCGGGAAGTAAAAAAAGAATACGAAACCCTGTTGAAGGATGGGCAGTACATAGAGCAGATAGAACGATATGTCAAAATAATTAATTAGGTCCGGCTGAATAAACAAATATTCACATATTTTCAGGTATGGTTTCCCTTAAACCTTTTCTTTGCTTTTCCGGCTTCTTTACATATTTTAGTACCCACTAAAAATGGTATTTCATGGAAAATCCCACCGGTACAAAGGTGCTGCCGTCCAGTCTGGCCTCATTTAATAACAGGCTTGCATATACGGTAAGCTGTAGTTTGTCCATGACGATGAAAAAGATCCCGGTGCCGGTTGAGAATACGAGTCCCTGATTTTCATATTCCCGGAAGTAAAAATACCCCGAGTCCAGGAAAATAAACATTCCGGGCGCGAAAGCGGAATCGATAAGCGACGGAAAAATTATACGCAGCTCCAGGTTATCGATAAGTCTTAATTCGGCGTCAAAACGGCCCTTTTCAAAACCGCGTACGCTTTCCCCCATTCCCAGGCGTGTATTTAAGCCGCCCGTGTTTTGACGCTCATGTATCGGAATATGCGGACCTGTCAGATAATCGATGATCAAACAGTCGGCCAGGTACATACTCATCAGACACGAACCCGTTTTCTCCGAAAAGCCGAATAATGGTAAAAAAGACTTAAATGTGATATTCAGCCTCAAGAAGTCACACATTCCTACCACTGAATTGAAAAAAAACTCCGGTCCCCATTCCAGAGAACTTTCGGCATATATGCCGGATTTCATCTTCTTTTCCGAGTCATACGCAACCATATTCACCATAAGTCCGCATACGAGGGTGTTTTGCAGAATACCTTCCGTATCAGGTAAGGGATCGGTTTGGGTCCTTAATGTTGAATCGGCATTCCCGGACCAGGCGTCGTCAAAACGTCCCCTGTAAAAGGCGAACAGCTCGATAACGTTCCGACACGGCCCGTCGTCTTTTACAATCCCCTGGCTTATTCCGCATCCCCAGTTGATACTGAGCCGCTCAAATGAGAGATCGTCATAGAGAACAAGGTTCCCTATATTAGCTTTTGTAAGAGGCTTGCCGTCCGCCGTTCTGAAAAAATTAACATTTTGATACGCCGCCCCTATTAAAAGCCAGAATGTGGTATCGACCTCGTGGAAAAGCGGAAAACCGATATATCCGATTCCCAGATTAATACCAAACATCTGCGGCTGCATTGTAAAGCGCCATACCTGTTCGTGCTCCGGCGGATCCGGATGCTCGGTTTGGCTGTAGGCCGGCGCAATAAGGACGAGATGTAGAAAGCACATAAGCGTAAAAATCAGTGGCCTGTGTTTCATCATTTTCCCCCGTGCATAATTAAAAGTAAAAAAACAACTCAACATCTATTTGGAAAAGCACCGCTTTGCTTCCCATTTCCGTGCAGTCCCCTCCGCAGTAAAAACAAGGCCCCACATTTAATTCAAAATTATTTACCGGTTTATATGAAAGCGAACCGCTTACGCAAAGACTTAAGTCGTCAAGATTTAACAGCGCGGCCGCCGCCGGCGTAACATAAAGCAGATCGAACGGTTCGGGCTGGATAAGTTTTAGGTAAAGGTAATTCCGCATCTGGCCGGTCTTATTTAAAAGCGGCAAAAAATCACGGCGCAGTATGTTGATCTGCCGCTCGCTTCCCGCGGCCATGGTATCGTCAATATATTGGATTAAATCGCCATATTCGGAAGCGCTGTAACCGGCGCTGTTGTGAAAATATTCAAGAATCACCGTGGTATTCCATGGACTCAGGTAGCGGGCCCCAAACAAAAATCTTACACTCTCTACCGCCCCGGTCTGGGGGGAATTCCCGGCAAATATTATCTTGGGAACATTCCAGGCGTATGCGCCCTCCGCATGAACCTCCAAATTTTCCCACAGATTAAAGGCAACGTCCCCGCCAACCTGGTGCCGCCCCTCGCTGCCGTACCGCCCCATCAGGTCAATATCCATATCAGCGATCAAAAATGATGCCTTTACGGCGTAATCCGTATTTTCGATATCAAACCCGCCATCTGCGATCATCTCACCGGGTATGATCACCAGGTCCAAGGCCCAACCGGTAAATAAATCGGAAGCATACCCGAACAACAGCTGGGTTTCCAGAACAAGGATGCCCTCTTTAAGCGTTTCCGGCATACGCGGATCTTTGACCGGATTTATAAATCCGACCGCGTTGAAGGCGTATCCTTTGCCCCAGTTATGGATAATTTTGCCGAGCCGGAAGCAAAGGTTATAGGAAGGACTATACCGGCCGTATATTTCATAAAAACCAAATGAAGGATCATCCTGCCGTATGTCGGTGACACTCCGGCAGAAAAATCCCGTATATTCAGTGGCGTATTCACCGGTTAACACCAGGTCCAAATGAAAGATATTAGTTAATTTGTTTTCGTCACAGCCGAAAAAGTCCGTTAAAAATCCGGGAGCATAGTCCGGAATAACAACTCCCGTAAAATTCCCTGAAAAATACCCGTTTATGGAAATCACGTCTTTTTCTTGTTCCCTCGGGATGTTGAAATCGGTATTGATATCCTGCGCCGAGGCCGCTGCGCACGAAAGCGCGGCACACACGACCATAATAAATCGTTTCATCTAAAATCCTTTATTCTCGGCATATAAGGCAAAGTGAATATCTCGTCGGGGAACTTTTTTTGCCTGACTTTGGAAACGATCATAATGGAGCGATATCCTTTATGGACCGGGCTTGTGGTCTCGATCACCGCGGGCCGTACCAGACCCCCGCCGAAGTCTTTCGGCTGTGTAAACTCTAATGTTTTAAGCAGGATATCGGTGGCCGAGTAGCATTCCATCCTTGAGACAATCAAGCCTTTTTTGAATACCCTGAGTTTCACCCGATCATAGGCCACGCTTTGGGTCTTGGCTTTCAGATTGAATATGTAATCTTCTCCGTCTTGGGATATATCCGAAACATTATACTCGACAGACAGATCCAAAGCCAAAATGTCCGCATTATTAAAAATGCCGCCCGTAACGGACTGCAGGCTTGTCTGCCGGATGGGCCTGCCCACGGCGGGAATGTACAGCCACATGTTATCGCCGATTCTAAGCATGACCCTATCTTTTTCACTGGCGGGGGCTAAAAAGAGCATGGCCGTTTTATCCTTGCCCTTTTTGATGCTGTACACGAGGTATTCTTTCCGTTTACCGTCCGGCTCGATATCGATTATCTTGCGGTACGCCTCATATGATTCGGGCATCAGGTTGCGGTCAACCTGTACCAGCAGCGCCTGTGCGTCCTGGCAGAAAGCGGACACGGTTGAAAAGACCAACAGGCAGATGAAAAGACCGTTTATTTTCATTATCTTTGCCTTCATGATATTCACTCCTATATATGGCCCAGGGCATCCACCGGATCGAGCCGGGACGCTTTATGGGCCGGTTGTAAACTGGCGAAAACGGAAATAATGAGTACGGTAACGGCAATAATCAATAGATCCAGGGGACTTATTTCCGTAACCAAGAGCAGCGTAAAGGGTCCGGCCGTAAACACTATGTTCAGTGCGTTAAGCACTATTAAAATAATCCCACCCATAAGCAAGCCCAAACCGACGCTCACCGCGCCGAGTGTCAAGCCTTCCATAAGAAACATGGCGCTAATACGGCCCGCGGATGTTCCCATGGCGGAAATGGCGCCGATTTCTCTGGTGCGTTCATACACCGCCATCATCATGATGTTCATGACGCTTAACAGGACGATGGCGATGAGGATAAATCTGATCACGGCGGTTATCAAATCCACCAGCGTCAGAATGCTGGTAAAGGGACTTAACTCCTTCCATGAGTGTATTTCATACACATGTGCGTACTCCGGTGTTCCTGTTTGCAGGCTTGTCTTCAGTTGTCCGGCAACGGACTCCAGCAGGCCCGGATCATGTAAACGGACGGCCACCTCCGAGATTTCAGGCTCATCCATTCTTAGGATGGTTTTTGCGTCTTGGATGTGCACATATCCGTCCCGCAGGTATCTTCCGCCATAACTTTCCAGGATTCCGGTAACGGTGAGTGTCAGGCCGTTGATGGAGCCGTGGCGGTTCGTGGCAACCAGCACAATCGGATCGCCTAATTTCAGGGAAAAGGCCTTGGCGATCGCATCCGGAATGATTACACCGCCCGGCCGGATAAACTGTTCCTTATCCGTTACACCACTTATGCGATCCAATAACGCGGGGCTGGTTCCCGCTTCCTTTTCGGGGGAGATACCGGTAACCCGCATGGTGGTAGTCTCGGTATAGGTACTGACCATGCAGTTGAAATTTATCCGCGGACTATACATCCGGACGTCATGGTCGCCGTCCAATACCGAGCTGAGATTTTTCATCTCCCTTTTATCAAGGAAAAGGTTCAACGGACTGGTGGTTACGTTTTCAACATACCCCTGCTTATGAACCTGAAGGTGAGAGAACGAGGTGTCCGTAAATATACTTGTTACGGACCTTTTAAATCCGGAGGAAAACCCGGCTGAAACCACGACAAGTACGACTCCGATCATGATGAGAACGGCCGTGAGCAGGGTACGGCGTTTATAACGTAATAAATTCCTGAAAGCGATTTTAATCAAATTCAACATCCTATTTAATTCCTTTCTTTTTTCCTAAAAGCTCGCCGTCTTCCAGGGTATAGATGATCTCCGCTTCCCGGACGATCTTGGGATCATGAGTCGAGAATATAAACGTGGTGTTTAGGCTTTCTTTCATGGCCTTCATTACTGTAATTACTTTAAAGGCGGTTTTATGGTCCAAATTTGCGGTGGGTTCATCGGCCAGGACCACCTTGGGGTTGGTGACCAGGGCGCGGGCCACGGCCGTCCGCTGTTTTTGGCCTCCGGACAACTGACGCGGGTATTTGTTTTGCTGATCCAACATGCCGACCCGCGCCAGGAGGTCTGTAATGCGCTTGCGGCGCTCTTTTGGGGGCGTGTTTTTTACCATAAGCAGCGGATACTCCACGTTTTCGTAAACGGTCAGCACCGGAATAAGGTTAAAATCCTGAAAGATAAATCCCAAGTGCTCGCCGCGAAACCGGGCTGCCTGTTTCGGATTCAAGGAATTCAACAGGGTGCCGACCACGGTGATATGCCCCTCGGTGGGTTTTGCGAGACAGCCGATCAGGTTAAGCATGGTGCTCTTGCCGCTGCCGGACGGCCCTACAAAACAAACAAAAGAGCCTTGTTTAATAGCGGCGCTTACGGATCTCAAGGCGGTGACCTTTACCTCGCCGGAATGATAAATCTTACTTACCTCTTTGATCTGAATTATGTTCATACGATTTCGCCTCCCTTACTCATGCAGGTGTGTATAATCAAAAATCATGCCAACAATGCAGTAGATATATGAGAAAATCATTAAAAATAGGGGGGAAAAAAGATATTAATGAGGGGGG
>CAZWYY010000045.1:9388-33486 GCA_964638895.1 uncultured Spirochaetaceae bacterium
CCCACCCCCCCCCCCCCCCCCCCCCGGATTTTTGCTATCCGAACTGCGTAAAAATTACGCATACCCAGAAAATGGGTAATTATGTTACAGTACAGCAATTTTAGAATTGTTGTTCACAGTATTTTGGTCTTTGCATTATAATACATTATAATATACTCTTTTATGCAAACAAGGATCTTCAATGAAGATGATACATGAGCAATCACTTACTATCCTGGCGCTTTGTTTTCTCTTCATATCTATGGTATGTTTTGTGGTTTTTTTTCTGATGATGATGAGCGGTAATGCCATGTCATTATTAAAAAGGTCGATATACATGATTGCCCGTCAAACCCTGGCATATACAACTCAGAATCATACCATCGACTTTACTAAGCTTGAACCTGAAATTGTGGGTGTAGGCATATATCAGGCCGGCGGAGAAGGTATCACTCACTACGGCAGTGCGCCGCCATCCATATCACCGGACCAAAAGGAATCCACGGAAATTGATGAAGCTAAACAGACCATTACGGTGATCTTATCCCGAACCGATAGAGGCGAAGACCACAACCCGCGGTATATCTACGTGGAAGTGGATATCCACGATCAGCTGCAGCGTTTTTCATTTGCCCGCTCCGTAAGCATATTCTCGATTTTTTTTCTCATGGTGATCATGCTTATTTTTATATATCTCTATAGACGTAATCTGAACTACCGTAAAAAGATCGCGGTCCAGGAACGGCTGGTGCATCTGGGAGAAGCGGCACGCACACTCTCGCATGAAATAAAAAACCCCTTAAGCGCCATTCGCCTGCAAACAGGATATTTAAGGCGTACTCTCCCTGAAAAAAGCCGTGCCTCAATTAATATCATAGAAGAGGAAGTGGAACGCCTTTCACATTTAAGCAGGCGGGTCTCGGATTTCTTAAAGGATCCTGAAGGTTGCAAAGAGCAGATTGACATATATAAATTCATCGGGGATTTGGCGGCAAAATTCAGTTACCCCATACGCCTTAAACCATTTGACACCAATGGAGTATTTATTCCGGCCGACAAAGAACGGCTGCGTTCGATATTTGAAAATATTTTTCAGAACGCGGTGGAGAGCATGCTCACTGAAAAAGATACACAGGCGCAGGAGGTCGGTGAACTCAAACCGATTGAGGTTACCCTGAATCTCGAACGTTCCGGATTGATTATTGATATTTGTGACAACGGAGGCGGTATCGGCGGACATAAAAAAGAACATCTCTTTGATCCCTTTTTTACCACCAAATCCAGAGGTTCGGGATTGGGCTTGTTTATCGCGCGTCGATTTATAGAGGCTTTGAACGGCCGGATTTCACTCTCCGCCAGAAAACCCGCCGGAACTAAAGTCTCCGTCATTCTTCCCCTGAGGAAAAGAACATGAAAGTTTTGGTAGCCGATGATGAATACAATATCCGTAGTTCAGTCATCAATATTCTGGAATTGGAAAACATAACATCCTTTGCCGCGGAGAACGGGCTTTCAGCCAAGCGCCTGTTGGAAAGCGAGGTTTTCGATGCGGCCGTAATCGATTTGCGTATGCCGGGAATGGACGGACTGGCCTTGTTGGAATGGATACAAAAGCAGGGTCCCGCTATCCCTGTCATTATTATCTCGGCCTATGGCGATGTAAAGGACGCCGTACGGGCCATGAAACTCGGCGCCGAGGATTATATGGTGAAGCCGTTTGATCCGGACGAATTGATTATTCGTCTGAAGAAAATACTGGAAAGACGCCAGCTTAAAGAAGAGTATGAAGCGGGCAGCCGGGTTGAAGGTAAAGATTCGGAATTAATCGGTCAGAGTAAGTGTATAGAAGAACTAAAAGAGATTGTGAAAAAGGTGGCCCCGACAACCTCCACCATCCTGATAACGGGAGAAAGCGGCACGGGCAAAGAGGTGATAGCCCGCTATATTCATAACCGGAGTCTATGTCCCGAAAAATCGTTTATTGCCATAAACATCGGGGCGATGCCTGAAAATTTATTGGAAAGCGAACTGTTCGGGTATGAAAAAGGCGCTTTTACCGGCGCTGTCCAGAGAAAACTGGGTATGTTGGAACTTGCCGCTTCCGGTACACTGCTGCTTGATGAGATCGGCGATATGCCCTTGCATCTACAGGTAAAACTGTTGCGCGTAATTCAGGAAAATAAGATACAACGCCTGGGCGGCACTCAAGCCATTCCCGTGAATGCGCGCATTATCGCGGCCACCAATAGAAATTTGAATGAGATGGTAAGCAAGGGATTGTTTCGTGAGGATCTTTTTTACCGGCTCAATATAATTCATCTCCATCTGCCGCCCTTACGGGAAAGACGCGAGGACATCCCGTTACTCACGGGATATTTGCTGCATAAACTGAAGAAAAAACTTGATAAACCGCTATGCGGCATCGAGCCTGATGCTTTGGTAACCCTGCAGTCGTATCTTTTCCCGGGGAATATCCGCGAGCTGGAAAATATAATCGAACGGGCGCTGATTTTATGCGACGGTGATACCATTACTTTGGATGATCTGGGAATAGAGACCCGCCAAAATGCGCGGAAGGATGTCCCGGGAGGTTCATTAAAAGAAATTGAAAAATGGGCGATAACTCAGGCCTTAATACGCTGGGAAGGAAACAGAACAAAAGTGGCGGGGGAACTGGGCATCAGCAGAAAGACACTGCAGAATAAAATAAAAGAATACGAATTGGATCATTGAGCCGGGTGCGTGGTATGGTACGAAATTTTTCTCCTTGACAAGCCGGAAGATTGCTCTTATTTTGAGATTGAAATGGCGGAATATCACCCTTCTTTCGATATTATAGGCAGTAAAGACAGGTCGCTGGACGGCAGACGCATCGTGTTGTGCGTGACGGGCAGCGTGGCCGCGGTGCGTGCGCCGGAGATCGCGCGTGAGCTCATGCGCCGGGGCGCCCATGTGTTCCCGGTGATGACCGCAAGCGCCTGTAAAATCATCCACCCCGACAGCATGCACTGGGCCACGGGACATAAGCCGGTAACCGAGCTTACGGGCGCGCTTGAGCACATTTTCCTGGCGGGGAACGTGCCCACGCGCGCGGATCTGGTGCTGGTAGCCCCGGCCACGGCCAATACCGTCAGCAAGATCGCCTGCGCCATCGATGATACCCCGGTGACCTCGGTGGTGACCACGGCCCTGGGCCAGGGTATTCCCCTGGTGGTGGCCCCGGCCATGCACGAGTCCATGTACAATCATCCCCTGCTGAAGGAAAATATCGCACGGTTGCAGGGCATCGGGGTGAGGATCATCCCGCCCAGGGTGGAGGAGGACAAGGCCAAAATCAGTGAGACCGCCGAGATAGTCAGTACAGTGACCACGTTTCTGGCGCAAAAAAAAAACCTTGAAAAAAAAAGGGTTCTTATAACCTCGGGCCGGACCGTGGAATACCTTGACCCGGTACGTGTCATTACCAACAACAGCACGGGCAAAATGGGCAGAGCGTTGGCCCTGGCTGCGCTGGACAGGGGCGCCTCGGTAACAGTGATCACCGGCAAGGCCTCGGTATCCTACCCGCCGGCGGTGCGCATAATAAACGTGGACACCGCCGAACAAATGGACAAGGCGGTGTGCGATGAGCTGGCCGCCGCCGTATACGACATAGTGATCGCCGCGGCCGCGGTGGGTGACTGGAAGCCCGTCACGCGGTCGGAACAAAAAATCCCCACAAACGGCGCGGAAAAGCTGGTCATTGAGCTTGAACCTACGCCCAAAATCGTGGACAAGGTGAAGCGGCTTTCACCTTCCGCGTTTGTGGTGGCTTTCAGGGCCGTGTATGACGTAAATGAAACCGAGCTTCAGAAAGACGCGCTGGCCCGCCTGAAAAAAGCCGGCGCGGATATGATCGTGGCAAACGACGTAAGCGGGAAGGGTGTGGGTTTTGAGGCTGATGAAAACGAGGTCACGGTCATCGCGCCGGACGGCAAAACCACATTTTTGCCCAAAGCGGACAAGCTCATACTTGCCTCGCGCATAATGGATATGCTTACACTTGCCTTGTCTTGACAAAATTGGTAATATCTACCATATTAACTCTGCTTTAACATGTGCCAACATGGTGAGTGTAGCTCAGTTGGTTAGAGCGCTAGTCTGTGGAACTAGAAGTCGTGGGTTCAATTCCCATCACTCACCCTTGGCTTGTACGCGTCCGTAGCTCAGCTGGATAGAGCGCCGGACTTCGAATCCGTAGGTCGCAGGTTCGAGTCCTGCCGGGCGCGTGATATTTTGGTATGGGCCGTTAGCTCAGCTGGTAGAGCAGCAGACTCTTAATCTGCGGGTCGAAGGTTCGATCCCTTCACGGCTCACTATATTGACCTTTTTTTCGAATTTTAATATATTCTTCTGCGAGAGTGGTGGAATTGGCAGACACGCTAGACTTAGGATCTAGTGCCGTTAAGGTGTAAGGGTTCAAGTCCCTTCTCTCGCACTTTATATGGAACGGAATGCGGGGTCTGTCTGATTTTCACACATAATATATGCGGGAATAGCTCAGTGGTAGAGCTCCACCTTGCCAAGGTGGATGTCGCGGGTTCAAGTCCCGTTTCCCGCTCTATTAAAGGGCGATTCGGAGCATCCTCTGGATCGCCTTTCTTTTTAACTGCGAGACGCGGTAACCAGGATCAAGGCTTTACCAAAAGCCGGAACAAGGAGAAAAGAACGTGATCAGCAATAAAGAGGTGGACCTACAGGAAAACTCACAGGTCGTGCTTAAGATTATCGTGGCCAAAGAGGACCTGAAGAAGGAATACGACAGCCTGGTGCAGGAGTACTGTGAAAAGGTGGCCATCAAGGGCTTCCGCAGGGGCAAGGTGCCGGCCGAGATTCTCATCAAGAAGTTCGGGCAGGAGTTGAAGCAGGAAACCACCCAGAACGTGATTCAGAAAAGTCTGGAAGAGGCGTTCGATGGTGTGGAATACAAGCCGCTGGCCTACGCGCATCCCGAGCTTGTGGATACCGTAGAGTTGGATTTTGATAAGGACCTGACCTTTCAGATCAAATACGATACGTATCCCAAAATCACACTGCCCGAATACAAGGGGATCAGCGTGGAAAAGCCGCAGGTGACCATCAGTGAAGAGGATATGGAGCGTGAGCTTAAGGCGCTGCAGGAGAAGAATTCGATTGTCAAAGAAAAATCGGACGCCCTGGTGGCCAGGGGAGATGTGGTAACAATTGATTACTGTGAGCTGGATGAGAACAAGCAGGAGATCCCCAACAGCAGGAGGGAAGGCTTTGTGTTCGAAGTGGGCACGGGGTATAACCTGTATAAAATCGATGAGGATATCCAGGGCATGAAACAGGATGAGGAGCGGGTGGTTACCAAGACCTACGATCAGAATGTCGAGTTTCCCGAGCTCAGGGGTAAAACCATGCATATCAAGGTAACCGTAAAGAGCATCAAGACCAAAATGCTTCCCAAGCTGGATGATGAGTTGGCCCAGGACATAAGTGAGAAATACAAGACCCTGGATGATTTAAAGAACGATATCAAAGCCAAGATGGAGCAGGCCAAGGAAGAACGGTTAAGCGAGCTGCTTTCCGGCCGGATCATAGAACAGATCGTTTCCCAGACACAGGTGGCGCTTCCCAAATCCATGGTGGACATGGAGCTTGAGTATTCCTGGCGTAATTTTTTGAACCAGAACAGAACCAATGAGAAGAATATGACCCAGGCCCTGGCCAAGGAGGGTAAAACCAAGGAAGATATTTTGAACAATTGGAGGCCCCAAGCAGAGCGGAACCTGAAATCGCGCCTGGTAACCGAGGAGATAAAAACCAAGGAAGGAATTTCGGTCACCGATGAAGAAGTTGATGCTGAAATTAAAAAATATGCCGATAATCACGGTATGGAATTTGAAAAGGCCAAAAAGTCGTATACGGACGCCAAAATGCTGGATATGCTGACGGACAGCATTGCGCGCGAAAAGACCTTCAAATTTCTGATTGGGAACGCGATAACCAAAAAGGGTAAGGATCTTAAATTTCTGGACTTACTGCAGAGAAACTATTAAATTAATGCATAAAGGAAACACGCATATGGCTTTTAAATCCTCAACCATCTATATTCCCAATGTAATCGAACGCAGCGGCGCTTCCGAGATCCGCTGGGACATTTATTCGCGGCTGTTAAAAGACCGCATCATCTTCCTGGACAACGAGATCGTGGATATCAGCGCCGATCTGGTGGTTGCCCAGCTTTTATTCCTTGATTCGCAGGACCCTGAAAAGGACATTCACCTCTACATCAATTCACCGGGCGGGTCGGTTACCGCGGGGCTGGCCATCTATGATACCATCCAGTATGTAAAAGCCAATGTGCAGACCATCTGTATCGGACAGGCCTCCTCCATGGCCGCGTTGATCCTGGCCTCGGGCACGCCGGGCAAGCGCTACGCGCTGCCGTCCTCGCGCATGTTGATCCACCAGCCCTGGGGCGGCGTATACGGCCAGGCCGCGGACATCGGCATCCAGGCCAGGGAGATGGTGCGCCTGAAAAAGCTTATAATTGAATATTTCGCCAAACACACGCATAAAACCGTTGCCACTATTGCGAAAGATCTGGAAAGGGATTATTATATGAGTGCGGAAGAGGCCTGCGCGTACGGTTTAATAGACCAGGTGTTTGTCAGAGAGAAGAATGGGTAGATTTACGAAAAAAGCAAACGGGTTGAAAATTTGTTCCTTTTGCGGCAAAACCGCAGACCTGGCCAGGCGCCTGATCGCTGGACCGGGCGTTTATATCTGCGATGACTGCGTCAATGTCTGTAAGAAAATTCTTGATGAAGAAGATGAAATTCTTTCCAGTGAGTTTATCGAGGATATCCCGTCCCCAAAATCCATCAAGGAATACCTTGACCAGTACGTGATCGGCCAGGAGCAGTCCAAAAAGATCCTTTCCGTGGCCGTGTATAATCATTACAAACGCATTTCCAAGGGAAGCCTGGTGGACAAGGACGTGGACCTGGAAAAGGCCAATGTACTTTTGATCGGGCCCACCGGCACCGGGAAAACCCTGCTGGCGCGCACCCTGGCCAAAAAGCTGAAGGTGCCGTTTGCCATCGCGGACGCCACCACGCTTACCGAAGCCGGGTATGTGGGGGAGGATGTGGAGAACATCCTGCTCAAGCTGATCCAGAACGCGGGCAATAATATCGCGGCCGCGGAAAAGGGTATTGTCTACATCGATGAGATCGATAAGATAGCCAGGAAGAGTGAGAACGTCTCCATTACGCGCGACGTGTCGGGCGAGGGCGTCCAGCAGGCGCTGTTGAAGATTATAGAGGGCACGGTGGCCTCGGTACCCCCTCAGGGCGGAAGAAAGCACCCCAACCAGGAGATGTTACGCATCAACACCACCAACATCCTGTTTGTCTGCGGCGGGGCGTTCGTGGGCCTGGATAAAATAATCGAGACGCGCATTTCCAAGCATCCCATCGGCTTCGGCGCTGACGTAAAGCCGCAGCATGAGAAGGACCTGCAGGAGATATACGACCAAATGCACCCGGACGACCTGATCAAATACGGGCTTATCCCGGAGTTCGTGGGCAGGCTGCCGATTGTGGTAACCCTAAACGAGCTTAATATCGATCTTTTAAAGCGCATTATCACCGAGCCCAGGAACTCGATCGTCAAACAGTTCAAGGCCACACTCAAGCTGGACAATACCGAAGTGGTGTTCGAGGACGATGCCATCGAGGCGATCGCGGCCAAGGCTGTGGAACGAAAAACCGGGGCGCGCGGACTGCGCGCCATTATCGAGTCCATTATGGCCGATATCATGTTCGAGATCCCGTCGGTGAAAGGCAAAAAACGGATTGTGATTACCGAGAATATGATCCTAAACTCGGCCAAACCCGAGGTAGAGATCCTGGAAGACAACAAAAAGAAAACCGCCTGACCTCATTTACCTAAAACTTTTCCCAACTTTGATTGAAAAAGAACCATATATTGAATATTATTAATAAAAGATGACCATTACCTTAAAACGAGGGTAACACAGGTGGGAAAAGAAATCAAAATTGAAGAAAAGATAGGCGAGGGGCTGGTGCGCATAGGCGCCATGACGGATGCGCAGGTGAATGACGTTTTAATGCGGCAGAAACAGGGGGATAAAAGGCTGTTCGGTGAGATTGCCGTGGAGATGGGATATGTAGACGTGGAGGCCATCATCAGCTACCTGAAAACAACCCAGAAGGACCTAAGAGATGCTCGTTCCGGCTGAGGTATGGACCGTGGCCAAGGCCGAACACGGGAGCGCGGTGCTGATCAGACCCGTGGGTTCGGACGTGGCGGTCCCCATTTTTATCGGACAGGCCGAAGCCCAGGCTATTCTCATCGGGTTGGGGAGTATTTCCATTCCACGGCCCCTGACGCACGACCTGTTCATTTCCACCCTTAAACAATTAAGGACCGAGATAAACAGGGTGGAGATAACCGAATTGAAAAACGACACATTTTTCGCCCGTCTCATTGTGACCCACAGGGGCAATGACATCAGCATCGATTCACGGCCCTCGGACTGTATCGCCCTGGCCGTACGGGTGAAATGCCCGCTGTTTATAGACGAGTTTGTGGTGGACAAGGCGGGAATTTCAGTGAACGTGGTAAACGAGGCCGCCCAATACAATATCACCAAAACCGAAAACGAAAAAAAAATCGCTGATTTAAAAACCTCCCTGGAAAAGGCCGTGGAACAGGAAAACTACGAGGAAGCGGCCAAACTACGGGATCAGATAAAGGAACTGGAGAAAAAAACCTCAGAATAAGAGCCGACACCCGGGCCCGCTGAAACCAATAACAAAATAATACCTCATTCCCCGTTCTCTACTCTGGTAACAGTTTTTGTTTCATGCTATAAAAAACCGGAAGGAGTCAGCATGAAAATTTGGGTAAAGCTTATATTGGGCATGATTGTCGCGGTTGTGTTCGCCTTTATCTTTGCGGATGACCCGGGGGACGTCTTTGCGTCGCTTTCAGACGTGTTTATACATATCGGCAGTTATATCGTCTTCCCACTTTTATTTTTCGCGCTTATAATGGCCACCTATGAGTTAAAGCTGGAAAAACGACTGCTGCGGATTTACGGAAAACTCTTTTGCTACCTCCTCGGGGCAAGCGCCCTACTGGCCCTGTTGGGTGTGTTAAGCGGTCTGTTGATTCCCGGGGTGCAGATGTTCATCCCCGAGGATATGGCCCCGGTAAGCGCCCCCACCTTTGCCGGGATCATGGCCAAGATCTTTCCGGAAAACATGTTCCAGGCCTTTACCCAGGCGAATTTTGTCATCTTCCTTTTACCCGTCATTGTCATCGCACTGCTTCTGGGCCTGAATTATGATTATGACAAGCATTATACCCGGCCGGTGGTGCAGATCACCGATGGGTTGTCCCGGATCACCTATCACATCAACTCCTTTATGGTTGAGATATTCTGGATCGGTGTGGTGTTCATTGCCTCGGCCAAGCTTATCCAGTTGAAAAACATCGTGGGCATTGAGGTGTATATCAATCTGCTGGTGATCCTGTGCGTGGATGTGCTGATCGTTGTGTTCGGTATCTTTCCGCTGATTCTCTACGCCCTGAACAACCAGAAGAACCCCTATAAGTGGCTGTACGCCTCCATCGCTCCGGCGCTGACCGGGCTTATCACCGGGCAGGGGTTTATCGCCGTAAGCATGCTGGTCAAACACGGCAAGGAAAGCATGCACATCTCACGCAAGATCGGCGGTACGGTATACCCGCTGGCCGCCGTGTTCAGCAAGGCCGGCACGGCGTTGGTAGTCAGCGTGTCGCTGGTATTCCTGAAAAAAAGCATTTTCGGGCCGGAGATCGCCGTCCTGGAACTGCTCTGGATATTCGGGCTTTCCGTGGTGGTGTCGCTCTTTACCTCATTTCTGGATACGGGCTTTCCGGGCCAGGGTGTATGGGCCGCTTTGATTATCATCGGGCAGGATTACCCCAAAATGGGACAGTACCTGGGCCTGAAGGATATTGCCCCGCTTTTAATCAGTTTTGCGGTCCTGATCAACATCCTTACCTCTTCCCTGACCGCCTTCCTGATTACGCAAAAGGAGGATTTTAAGGAGGAGATAGACATGAAAACCTGCATCTGAGCCGCTTAGGTGAGGTACGGTATGTGAGTGAGTTACGGCGCCCCGGAGTCCCGGTTACAGCAGGCGGTCCTCCAGGCCGGCGCACAACCCGATGGCCTGGCGAATAAAGGTCTTGCTTATAGGCATTGCAGCCGGACGCAGCACCTCCTTCAGGTTGCGTTTGACGTCAATGATTTTCCGATACGCCTTGCCTATCCTTCGGCGAAGGCGTTCTCCCGTAGAGTTTTTTTGACAAGTGAAGAACAGGAGATCGTAAAAAATCCGGTAGGTATCGCGGTCGTTCCCCTCCAGAATAATGATGTCGTGCCCGGCGCAGATCGCCCTGACGGCGAAGATGCTTACCGGGTGCAAATGGGGCGGAACCATAAGGTCCTTAAAGCACAGCGCGGCGCAGTCCGTGGGGTGGTGCGTATAGCTTTTTATCATAAACAACCCGTCGGACATAATCAGGTCGTTGTAGTTCAGGGAATGCTTTAAAAAACCGACCCATTTTGACGAAAAGGTAGCGATATTCCCGGCGTCAATAAGCGAATTGTAGAGGTGGGTGGTCATAATACAACGGGCCAGGCCGTGAAGCGCTTTAAAATCGCCGATACGTTTGTTGACTTCCGCCACCTGAAGCCTTGTGTCCGGAGACGTATGGCGCAGATCGTACGGAAGCGGAAGGTAGGGAAACTGCTTGAGTGTGGGCAGCAGTTTGAATTTTTTTTAGATGTGAAACAGGGTAACGGCCCTGTGCCGCAAATCATCACACTCAACCGAGTTGTCCACGGTCGGGCCCAGCACTTGATTGACCCCCAGCGATTTCAACAGAAACGCCTGCAGGCCGATGATCGTATCAAATCCAACCTCGTCCAGGCGGGCATAGGTGGTAAGACATCCCCGTTTAAAACCGTTTCCCAAAAGCAGGTAATTTTTCCGCGGGCGCCGTTTTTTAGTAAGCCCGGGAGGGCGCTTCAATTTCAGGTAATCGATCCCGATAAAAGGCGGAACGGGCGTAAGTGAATAAAGTCTCCGGATGGGTCAGAGTGGCGCAGCCGCCGGCAAAAAGCAGGCCGGCGAGACAGATAACATGCAAAAACAAATGTCTCTTCATAAAAAACGTGTCGTAGTATCGGTTGTTATAATTTGAAGTTCATGGAGACAATACCCTGAGCCATACCCCCGTCCCAGAACGGCATGTCCTCTCCGCTCCAGAGATTGTAAAGGGGAAAAAACGCCCTAAGGGAGAAGCGCAACTCAAGACCCTCTACAATGGCCCAGTCCACGAACACGCCGGCCTGCGGGTAAATAAACCTGCCTTCCAAAAAAAAGGCAGTCATGTCCGCCCTGTACTTCTCTCCCTCGTCCCAGGCAACAACGGGTATGCGAAAGGCGAATGTCAGCCCCCCACTCACACCCAGGTCAACCTGGTCGGAAACCTTCCATTCATACATTACCCTGCCGTCAATCTGTACACTCAAAACAAAAAAGTTATCGGCCCGCTCTATATCGGCCGGACTGGCGCGATCGTTGAGCCACTGGTACTGGGTCCCGTAGAACAGGCCGCCCACCTCGATGGTAAGGGAGTCAAACTGGTATACGGGGAAGGTAACACCCAAGCCCTGCAGGATAACCGGGTTGGGCGCGCTGTGTTCCTCGGCATTGCCCAGAAAAATCAGCCCCAGGTCCACGCCCAGGTAGGAGAGGGACCAAGCGCCAGTAGTGGTAAATAAGAGAAACAAAAACAGGAATGCGAAAAAAAACGGCCCGTGTGTCGCCATATACCTTCTTCCTGTTATTATAGCACATTTTGGGTGCTTGTACATTATTTTACATAAAGCAAGACTTTCATTAAACGAATTTGACATTTTGACACCGATACTCTAAAATTTATAATCGGCATCAGAAATGATTGAGGCTTCTCATAAAAATGAAAAAGAATTCTCAAATCAATGATTATATCCGATTAGGAAACATTCTTAAGAAGGAACGTTCTCCGTTAAAACAGACCGCTGTGGACGCGATATTACGCTCTAAAACAAGTTTGAAAGATAAAATTGAACAAATTATACATATTGATCATACGGACGAAAGGTACGGCAAGCCCGAGTCCCCACGGCAGGAGTCATCCGTAATGACGGCGAAGGATAGGGCCGTGGGGGAGACGGATGACGATGAACAAAACCAGATAAAAATAATAAAAAAAGGTCAGTATAAAATCAAACGCCCTTATACTGAGAACAGCTTTTTCAATTTCCTGTTCCGTGAATACAGAAAAATAAAACAGTTTGGTATTATGAGTCGAATTCTCGTTGTCAAATTTCTTTTCCGAGTCAGAATCAACCCGGGTGCCCTGGAGAGTATATACACGGAATATGTGCAAAAAAACGTTCAGCGAATACTTTCCATCCTGAAACCCGTTATATTAACAGGTTGGCGCGTCCTTGACAAATATGAGTACAATTGCATTGTCACTCTTATTGAATTTTATCAAAGTCTCATGAAAACAGAGTTCCGCAATCTCCCCTGCGGGGATCGCCAATTACTCAATCAGTTTAAGAACATGGAACGGTTATTCCTGGTTCTCCATAGTGATCGTGAAATTTTGGAAGCCGTCTTTATCGCCTTACAAAAAATCAGCGATTGGGAGCCGGCGCAGGATGCGGAATTAAAAGAAACCGCGGACCACGTACGATCCCTTATGTACAGCGAAGACAATTACCCGTCACTCTATAATCTTATTTTGGGACTCAATATGGTGCGCTGGAGACGTTTCTTCATACTGACCGACCTCATCAATTTTAATGTTAAAAGCGTTATTCCCGCCGCTGTTTTTGACTGTCCGGATAAGGTGCGTATCATGATCCGGACGTTCATCGAAGAACAAGAGTCCAGATTGAAAAAACTGGTACGGGAGCGGGCGGAACTTTCCAAAGAACTTTCACTCTTCCCCATGAACACAAAGGCGGAAATAGACTACGGATCGCTTACCCTCTTCTATAATCAGCAGGCGGACACCGGTAAAGCGGAGGCCTTCCACCGGGACAGTGAACAGATTTTATTCTTTTTAATCCGGTTTGCGGACATTTTCATCAAAAGTTTTCGGCCTTTGCTGTCGGGAATGATAGCCTTTGATCCGCCGGAGACCGGCATTGTTTTCCCGAACGCCTTTTTTGGTTCCGAAATAGACCATCTAAATTATTCGTTAAAGAAACTTGAAAGGCATACTTTTTCATATGGGAGCATTTCCCGGCAGCGTTACCTGGAAATCAGGGAAACAAATAAAACCGCCACTCGACTTGAGGCGGAGGCCTTTTCAATCGTTAATGAAATCCTTGTTTATATTCATGAAATCGCCCGGAAACTGTCCGTGGTCCTTGTATCACATGGTTTCCCAGGCACTGTTCCTCCCGAGTCAGGTTCTTCCGCAGAGGACTCGATCCCTTATGCCGATAAGATAATCAAAAGTAAAGGGGTCCTTGCGGGAAAAAGCGTCAACGAGGCCCTGCGTTATACGACATGCATTGCGTACAGTATCGGACTCTATATGGCGGATCCCATGGTGCTGGGAATAATCAGCCGCGCCCAACCGCTTAACACGGAAATTGAAAACATTTTAGGTACGCTTCAACGCATCGCTTCGGTAAAAGATTTTCTGGCCATGCAAAAAAAATATGCGCTTGAGGGAAGGTGATGTCTTTAAAAATCTTTGCGCGGGAAACTGAAGCGGCAGCCTTACTTCGATAAAAAGGGAGGAGTGGTGGCCGGTTTCGGCTCCACCGCTTGCTTCTCTTTTAAAAAATAATTCGGATTGTACCATTTTTGGTTGACCCGCCTCAGGGAACTTTCGTGTCCCCTGAAATACAGGTCCATGCCTTTGTGTATGCCGAAATGCAGGTGTTTTCTCTCTTTTGAGGTTTCGCTGCTGAACTGTTCTCCCAGATAGGTTAACACAACCGGGCCTGCTTCCGTGCCGATATGGTCCCCGACCTTGAATGAAAGACCCTTGATTTTCACATGCCCGTACAACACCGTGCATTTTTCGTTATCGGGCCTGAGCAGGATAACTCCGCCGTATCCGGGGAGCATTCCGATATAAACGATTGTGCCGGAGGTTACGGCGTATACCGGCACCTTTTTATCGATCTCATCGGGAAAGACCTCCAGGTCAATAGCCGAGTGATACCCGTAGAACCTGTTATAGGGGAATAACTTTTCTTTTCCCTTATAGAAATTGTCGTCAATAAAATCCCCGAAGCCTTTGAGGCTTTGCCGCTCATAATATCTTTTCATGGGGAAATACCATGTTGCCTGCATATGAGCGGGGGAAAACAGCAGAAATGAAGAAATAATAATAAGAAACATAATTATCCGCATAATTTTTCCTATAATATATTTAAAAAATAGTGAAACCAATAATCCAGGTCAAGATGTAACCAAGAAGTTTAAAGGACTGTTATACTTTTAACCAGGTTGACCCATTCCAGTAAGTTTATCTGGAAACGCCGGCGCCATCCCACGGGATGTCCATTCCGCAGCCTTCAAACAGGCTGCTTTTTTTGGGTTATAAAAAAATCTTAGGTTCTAACTTCCTTTAATACACCTCTCCCAGCAGCACAATCACCAGCCCGGCCGCGCCCACGCGGGTAAAACGGATATCCTCCCATGAAGCGCAGATAAATCCCTGAAACAGGATGAGGTCGGTATAACGGCAATGGGAAGGAAGATGGGGGAGCTTTCGCACGCGCGCCTCTCCGCTGTCCCGTGACAACAGCAGCACCCGTGCACCCGGCAGCAGGGCGGCCAGCAGGTCCTCGTTCCGGCTGATCTCTATAGTAATATACCGGCCGTCTTGGCTTTGTTCATACCCGGCGGTCCGGTAGGCGTACGCCTCTCTCCCATGCGTACAGACATCGGTCACCGTAAAGTGCAGCAGGTACTCTCCGTCCGCAGCCGTAAGCTCGCGGATACAGGCCTTGAACAGGGCGGCATACCGGGTGGGTGTTTCACCGCCAAGGGCGCTGTCAAAGCTGAAGCTATGCATGAACCACTTACGCGCATGTTCGCTTTCCTCACCGTTGGATAGCTTGTATGAGGTGTAATGAAAGTATACGCGGTCCGCGGTTTTTCGCTTCCATTCCAAGGCAAACGTATCTCCGTCAAGCGGGTTCACGACCACTGCCTGCCAGGCCGGATCGTGTTGCTGCCAGCCGGGGGACACAATCTCGGACGGGCCGAGCTCGGCATTGTGCCCGTCCATGGGGAAGCGCACAAAGGTAATGGGCCCGGGAAATAAGCCCGGCGGCGTGGATGCGGTATTTTCAGCGGCTGAAACCTCATCCCGGTACACATGGCAGAAAAGCGAATCGCCCAGGGCGTACAGGCCGCCGCTGCTCCGGCCGCCGAACAGGGCGGGGTCATAATAATAGGAAAATTCGGGCCGCGCTTCGGTGTCGAGCGCGCCGGCATCAGGCTGCGGGCCTGTGTCGGCGTACGCGCCGCCCGCGGAAGGCGCCGGGTCTGCGTTATCCGCCTGTGCGTCGATGCAATTAAAGCGCAGCGCCGCGATCCCGTAATTGTTTACCAGACAGAAAAGCGTGCCGTTTTTTGCGTACATATCGGTGATCCTGGTCTGAACCGGCCAAGGCAGCAGCCTGGTGTTTTGAGTGAAATCCGCGCCCAGGGCCTGCTCGAACCGGCCGCGGCGCAGGATGAAGACGTCACGCCGGGGCTGGCGCTTGTCGGCGCCGGGCCTGCAGGAAAGGGGAAGGCTACAGGTTAAAACGGATAACATTATGCCGCATAAGATACGAAAAAAAACCGAAGACGCCTTGCGCTTCATTCCTAATAGGCCTTGGCGAATACCGCCAGACTTCGACTCGGTTTGCCGCAGTAGATGCAGGTTTTGTGCTCATGCTGCTCGCGGCCCATGGGAAGCACCCTGATGGTGGCTTTTGTCTCATC
The DNA here is from genome assembly GCA_964638895.1 of uncultured Spirochaetaceae bacterium. GTDB lineage: Bacteria > Spirochaetota > Spirochaetia > SZUA-6 > RPPD01 > JAFGGG01. The sequence goes on from CAZWYY010000045.1 coordinate 25,474, forward strand.
TTTTATTTTTTCCTCACAGGTGGGGTCACCGCACCAGCCCGCCTCCACAAAACCGGCCTGGTTTTCCATAATCTTCTTAAAATCAGCGTATGCGGAAAGGGAGTGGGTGTGCTCCTTGCGGAACATCAGCGCCCGGTGAAAGAGTGTGTGCTGTATGTCTTCCAGAAGCTGCTTGATGGTGTCCGCGGCCCGGTTGAAATCAACCGCCTGCTTTTCCCCCGTATCCCGTCTTACCAGCATAAGCTTTTTTTCCTCCACTTCACGCGGGCCGATCTCTACGCGCACCGGAATCCCCTGCAGCTCGCTTTCCGCGAACTTCCAGCCCGGAGAGCTTGCCTCGTCGTCGTCCAGGCGGACCTTGTACTGCTCCTTCAGTTCATTATAAAGCCTGACCGCATACTCCATGACCGCGGCCTTGTTCTCGTTCTTGAAGATGGGCACAATAATCACCTCTTCGGGCGCAAGTTTGGGAGGAATCACCAGGCCCTTATCGTCCGAGTGGGCCATAACAAGCGCGCCGACAAGCCGCGTGGACACGCCCCACGAGGTGGCCCATACATACTGCAGGCCGCCGTCTTTGTCCTGGAAGGTCACGTCGAAGGCCTTGGCGAAGTTCTGCCCCAGGTCATGGGAGGTCCCGGCCTGCAGGGCCTTGCCGTCCTGCATCATGGCCTCAATAGCGTAGGTGGCCAGGGCGCCGGCGAACTTCTCGGCCTCGGATTTTTGCCCGGTCAACACGGGCAGGGCCATGAACTCCTCCGCGAAGCGCTGGTACACAAAAAGCATTTTCAGTGTTTCTTCATGCGCCTCTTCCCTGGTGGCGTGGGCCGTGTGGCCCTCCTGCCACAGAAACTCGGTGGTGCGTAAAAACAGGCGGGTGCGTTTCTCCCAGCGCACCACATTGGCCCACTGATTGATCAATAGGGGCAGGTCCCTGTACGACTGAATCCATTTTTTATACATGCCCCAGATGATGGTCTCCGATGTGGGCCGGATGACCAGCGGCTCCTCCAACTGCTCGCCGCCGCCCACTGTCACCACGGCCAGCTCGGGCGAAAATCCCTCAACGTGCTCGGCCTCTTTTTTAATAAACCCCTCGGGAATGAGCAGGGGAAAGTAGGCGTTGCTGTGGCCGGTTTCCTTGAACATGCGGTCCAGGGTCTGCTGGATATTTTCCCACAGGGCGTATCCGCGCGGGCGTATCACCATGCACCCCTTGACCGGCGAGTAATCGGCCAGTTTTGCCTGGGTAATGATATCGATATACCACTGGGAATAATCTTTATTTCTTGGTGTAATCTTTGCCGCCATCTGCCTGATTTTCTTTTATATGTGTCGTTCGACCTTGCCCGTGTTTTCCGTGAACGCGGCCTTGAACGGGGCGGCCGCCCTACCGAAACAGTACCCGAACTGCTCATAAAAGGCGACCATATTAAGGTCTACGTTCCGCTCCTGGATGGCCTTTTTGGTAGGCAGGTAGCGGACCTCACCGTCCTGCACGTCCTGCACCGTGACCCCGCTGATGCCGTTCAACAGCAACAGCACGGCGGCCCCGCCGGCCTGCATGCCGAAGTTTACGTCATAGGCCGATGATTTACCCGAGCGGATCAGGTGCCCGGGAAGCACGTCCCTGATTTCAGGCACCTCGTACAGTTTGGGTACGAACATGCCCTGCTCCTTCATAAACTCCTTAATGGCCGGGTCCTTCTTCAGCCGTTCCGAAAGTTTGTTCTTCACGTATTTGCCCGCGCCGGCTAGTTTCTTGTGTCCGAACGCGTCAATGCCCGCGGTTTCGTCCACGATCTCGGCCCCGGAGGCGTCTTTCAAGCCCTCGGCCACCACGATCACGTAGGTGCCCGCGTTCACGTCGCTGTCGATGATTCTCCTGGTAAAATGATGTTTCATATGTTCGTAGACCACGTCGAAGTTCACCGGTATCTCCGGAATCAGGATACAGTCCGCGTCCGCGCCGATCCCGCCGCGAAAGGCCGTATGGCCCGCGTAGCGTCCGAAGACCTCCATCACCAGGATGCGGTTATGGCTCATACCGGTGGTTTTAAGGTCCTCTACAAAACCCGCGATGCGGTTGATGGCCGAATCTCCACCCACGGAATAGGTCTGCAGGTCAAGGTCCATGGTCTTGGGCGCGTGAATGCATTGAATACCCTGATTAAACAGATCAACCACCACGCTGCCCGTGTCGTCGCCGCCGGAGATCACCAGGGCGTCTATGTTGAACTTCTTAAGGCCCTCCTTGATCCGTTCATATTTATGTTCATCTTCGATTTTGGAGATCTTTACTCTTGAGTGGCCCGCCTCCGAGCCGGCCAGGGTGGTATTGACAAAATCCAACCGCCGGGCGTCCAGTTTGACCAGGGTCTGCATTTCAGTGAGATTGTACAGTCCCGCGTACCCGTTCGGGATGATATACGCGCCCACTTGGTGTGAATTGGCCATCATGGCCGCTCCCTTTACCACGGCGTTCAGGCCCCCGCAGTCGCCGCCGCTGGTAATAATTCCGATGTTTCGAATCGAGGACATATGATTTTTTACTCCTTTTATTGTGTATGTACGTGCCAATATTAAAACGTAATATATTAAACTGTCAATACCGGCTATTTTCATTTTACGATTTATTTGGATCTTGCATTGTTCCCATATTTTGTATAGGCTTAATGAAACAATCTCCCCATTGCAGAAAGGAGTATAAGAATGAAAGTGTTAATTACCGATAAAGTAGCTCAGGAATGTATAGACGAGCTTCAGAAATTTAAAGACATTAAAGTGGACGTGAAAACGGGTTTAACTGAGGATGAAATTGTAAAGATTATCGGCGGGTACCAAGCGCTGATCGTGCGCTCCGCCACCAAGGTCACCAAACCGATTATTGACGCGGGCGCGGAACTCAAGGTCATCGGCAGGGCCGGAGCCGGCGTTGATAATATCGATGTCAAGGCGGCCACGGAAAAGGGCATATGGGTTATGAACACACCCGGCGGAAACTCAAGCGCCGTGGCCGAACTGGCGTTAGGCATGATGTTCGCCCTGGCCCGCCACATTGCCAAGGCCGATGCCTCCATGAAGGCGGCTAAATGGGAGAAAAAGATTTTTTCCGGTACCGAGTTGGCTAATAAGACATTGGGCCTCCTGGGGATCGGCAACGTGGGAAGCATTGTGGGGCGTAAGGCCAAGGCCCTGGGCATGGAGGTACTCGCCTTCGATCCTTACATCTCCGCTGAAAAAGCCTCCGAAATGGGCGTGACCATGGTCGGCAAAGAAGAGCTGTATAAAAAGTGCGATTATATAAGCATCCATGTTCCCAAGAGCGCGGAAACCGCCGGTATGATCAATAAGGATGTGCTGGCCAGGATGAAAGACGGGGTATTTCTGATCAACTGCGCGCGCGGCGGGATTGTAGTGGAAAAAGACTTGCTGGAAGCCTTGAACAGCGGCAAGGTAGGCGGAGCGGGCGTGGACGTATTCGATGCGGAACCCCCGGCCGACCTGAGTCTGGTAAAGCACCCCAACGTCGTGGCCACTCCGCATATCGGGGCCTCCACCGCTGAGGCCCAGGTCAACGTGGCGGTGATGATAGCCCGCCAGATAGGCGACATGCTTACTAAAAACATCGTGGTGAATACGGTAAATACGGTGGAATAATAGTTGGTGTTTGCCCTGCATTGGTGATATATTAATTATAAGAATCAAAGAAAGGCTGATAATGAATTCGGATATATCACCACTTTTGAACGAGTGGGAATACGACGCGGAAAAGAACGTACGGGTGATCAAACTGGACGAACACCGGAAGGTGGTGCAGGTTCGCAGAATGCTGGGCATCGAGCAGTACGAACTGGAAGGCAGGCCGGACGGCAAAAAACCCTTCGGGAAAGCCTCGGTACTCGCCGAGTTTTCAGACAGGCTTGCCAGGTACAAACAACTGCATGGCAGCGACGAGGGATTTGTCCTCAGCCATGATGATTTTTTTCTCCTGCAGTATGAGGCCATTCTGAACTATCACCGTTACCTTGTCCTGTTCCAGATCGGGGACTTTGAGCGTACGGTGAGGGATACGGAGTGCAACCTGCAGATCTGCGCCATGCTTGAGAGTTATGCGGAAGAAGGCGAGGACAAGATCCAGCTACTGCAGTATAAACCCTATATTTTGCGTGTGAACGCCATCTCCAGGGCCATGATCAACATCAAACAGGATATGCCTGAAGTGGCGCAGAACATCATCGAGTCCGCCATTATCCAGATTAAAAACCTGCCCGAACAACAGAGTATGACCTTTCAGTATGAAAAAATACGTTCCATTAACTATCTGAAGGCCACACTGGCCGAAATCAACCAGAAACCATTATCGGAGATTGAAAAATTGAAATTGGAACTGGAAGGCGCGCTTGAGCTTGAGGATTATGAGCGGGCCGCGCAGCTGCGCGACAAGATCCACGAGCTGTCTGAAAAATCGGATAATAAAATCAGCTGAACGCCCCAAACGTATAACCCTTACCCGATCCAAGGTGCTTAAAATGGGCCTCATCCTTTATAGTAAATAGAATTCTCCGTGAGTCTTCGCTTACATACCCCGCGATGACGGTGGCCACGAACAGGGTGTGATCACCGGTGGCATGGTTCTGGTTGATCTCACACTCGAGATTCACCACGCACTCTTCTATTAAAGAGGCGTTGACGTGCCGGGCGGGCAGCGGCGTCCAGCCGGTCTCTTTGAACTTATCCACAATGCGCCCGGAGGCCGTACCACAGAGCAGGGTGCCCTTGACCATGTCTTCACCGGGCCAGGCGATGACGCATTGTTTTTCCTTTAATAAAAGTTCATGCGTATAGCGCGTCCCGGACACACTGAAGGCCAGCATGCGCGGCTGCAGGCTGGTCCACATTTTCCAGCCCAGGGTGATGATATTGGAGCGGGAATGTTCTTCATCGCGGCATACCGCCAGACAGACCCTCTCGGGCTTGGAGCAACGTTTTACGGCCTGCGCCAGATCGGCTTTCATGCGGGTTCCTCCTCCCTTGTCTTGACATTACGGCAGAGTTGCCATAGTCTAAGGACTTATGATCATTGTCTTAGACCATAACATTAAGCAGAAAGATAAGCAATATGTCCTTGAGTTTATTAAAAACCACGGGCTTATGGCGAGGGAGATCGTAGGTGAGCAGGAAACAATCCTGGGCGTGGTGGGGAATGTCACTCTGGATTCACGCGAGGTAGAGATCCTTCCGGGGGTAAGCCGGGTCATCCCGATTTCTTCGCCCTATAAACTGGCGTCGCGCGAGTTTAAGAAGGATGATACCCTTGTTACAGTGGGCCCGGTTAAAATCGGCGGCCAGAGAATTGTGGTCATTGCCGGACCCTGTGCCGTTGAATCGCGTGAGCAGATTCTGGAAACCGCGCGGCTGGTAAAGGAGTCCGGGGCCGTGATTCTGCGCGGCGGGGCGTACAAACCACGCAGTTCGCCTTACGCCTTTCAGGGGCTCGGTGAAAAAGGCCTGAAATACCTGAAGGAAGCCTCGCTTGAGACCGGCATGCCCGTGATTACCGAGGTTATATCGGCCGAGACCCTGGATATGGTCAAGGAATACGCGGATATCCTGCAGGTGGGTGCCAGAAACATGTATAATTTCGATCTCTTAAAACGAGTGGGGGCCGCGGGCAAACCGGTTATGCTCAAGCGCGGCCTGTCCGCCACCATCCAGGAGTTTCTGATGTCGGCCGAGTACCTGATGGTGCACGGCACGGAGCAGATCATTCTCTGCGAGCGTGGTATCCGCACCTTTGAGACCTATACCAGGAACACCCTTGACCTTTCGGCAATCCCTGTTGTCAAGAAACTGAGCCATCTTCCCATTTTTGTGGACCCCAGTCACGGCACGGGCATCAGAAACAAGGTGCTGCCCATGGCCCTGGCCTCGGTCGCGGCCGGCGCGCACGGGATTTCCGTAGAGGTTCATCCCTCTCCGGAAAAGGCGCTTTCCGACGGGCCGCAGTCGCTGTATCCGGAGCAGTTTGAAAAACTGATGCGGAATATCGAGGCCCTGGCGCCCGTACTGGAAAAAGAGATAGCACGTCTGCCCAGAGAAGAGCCCGCCCCGATCAAGGTAAAGGGAAAACGCGCGTCCGTAAGGGGGGGCGGCAAGCCGGTCGCCTTCCAAGGTGAGCGCGGATCTTTCAGTGAGAAGGCCATCCGGCTGTATTTTGAGGAGGACGTGGAGCTTATCGCCTGCCAGGAGTTCCGCCAGGTATTCAACAAGGTCCTGGAGGGCAGCGCCTATTATGGGATGATTCCTATTGAGAACTCACTCTCCGGTTCGATCCATGAGAACTACGACCTGCTGCTGCAGTTTCCGGATATCCGTATAGTGGGAGAGAAAAAGGTCAGGATCGTCCATAATCTGATCGGCCTGCCGGATTCCACCCTGGAAAGCATTTGCCGTGTATATTCACATCCCCAGGGCCTGGCCCAGTGCAGCCGTTTTCTGGAGCAGTATCCCGCATGGGAGAAGATCTCGTTCTACGACACCGCGGGTTCGGTGGCGCATATCGCCCGGCAGGGCACAACAAACAATGCGGCCATCGCCAGTATCGAGGCGGCCAGGATAAATAAGTTGAAGGTGTTAAAGGAAGGGATTGAAACCAATCCCCAGAACTATACCAGGTTCGTGATCCTTGCCCGGGAAGAAAACTCCCGCGTGGCCGACCCCACAAAAGCCTCATTGGTCTTTTCCACCCTGGACGAGCCCGGGGCCCTGTTCCAGGCGCTTAAGGTGCTGGCGGACAGGAAACTCAATATGAAAAAACTTGAGTCAAGGCCCATTCCCGGCAAACCCTGGGAATACATGTTTTACATCGACGTGGAACTGCCCTCCGAGATTACCCTGTTTACCAATGTGCTGGATGAGTTAAAGGCCTACACGGAGAACCTGAGGCTTCTGGGCACGTACCGGGTTTAGCCGTTCTCGTTTTTTATACCCAGTTTTTTCATCTGGGCCTCTTCTTCCTTAAAGGCAACGTACTCGTGTTTTTTCTGGTTGGATTTTACAATACTGTTTTTTATGGCGTTAAGCTCAAGCTTGATGCCCTTGAGTTTGACCCGGTCTTCCTTGGGTATCTCGGTTTTAAAGAACGACATCAGCCCGTTCAACCGCCGGTGTATCAGCTGTAGTCTTGCCAGGTTTTTGTTCAGGAATTCGAACACCTTGTCTTCCGGGGAAACCTCAATCTTTCGAAACAGGTTACTGCTGCGGTTGATGATGTGTGAGAACACCTGGGCTAGGCGCAGGGCCTCTTCTATGAACTCATTATAGTCTATTCTTTCGATCTTCACGGTCGATGTTACCACGTCGAAATACTCGATATCATATAGTTTGGATTCCGCATTGATATTCAGCATGCGTTTCAGCCAGCGGACGATCCGCTGCGCAAAACTCCTTTTCCGGTTCTCAAGGAGCAGCTGGCCTTCCTTGATTTTGTTCAACGCGTCCTCCAACTGGAGTCCGCAACTGCCTACGTATTTTATGGCCTGGATCAGGATGTCCTTAAAGCTTCTGTCCGCCTGTTTCTGTTTTTTTTCTTCGACGACAGTCAACAGCTCCAGGCACTTGTTGCGCAGTTCCGTACCCTGGGGAGTGTAATCTTCTATAATGATTTCCTTTATGAGGTCGGTGAAAAACGGCTGTTCCGGCATGAACTTGGCATAGAATTTCTTCACCTGCGTCAGCACCTGGTCTACGGCGGCCTCTTTTACCGGGGCTTCAATCTGCATCCTGGAAAATACGTTTTTACGCACCTCGATTTTGTAGACCTCCTTCTGGAAGGCGATCACCTCGTTTAACCCCCGGAAAATCACCCCCAGCACCTTCTCTATCTGGGTGAGCGCGTCGCCGACGATACCCGCCGAAAGGTTGTCCGAACCCTGCCGCACCTTGGCAAAATACTCGGCCAGTATCTTGGTGGTGGGGCTGGGTGAGGTAATGGTTATTCTGGACCAGTTA
>CAZWYY010000046.1:0-32149 GCA_964638895.1 uncultured Spirochaetaceae bacterium
TGTATGTTGGAGGCTGAATCCATACAACGGATTAAGGTCACGCTTGCGCAACCGGAGCTTGTCACCCCGGGCCAGTCGGCCGTGTTCTATAAGAACGAACTGGTACTGGGCGGTGGAATCATACAAAAGCCGGCCGTTTAAACCGGGCTGATTCACCCCAGCCCTTTTGCAGCACCCCGGTCGCCCGCGTGATCAGACACCCGAATTACCGCCCGTGGCGCTTTTTCCAATTATCCATCGCTTCTATTTCTTGAATATTATTTCATTTAGAAATTCTTGCCCGCCGTCTGAAAAGTCAAGGAATTTTGCGGCGTTACCATACATCAACTTTTACATAATTTGACAATTTATTACAAAAAAAAGTTATTTTTGGATATGTACTCCGTATAATACATATCAGGCAAAGCAACGCTAACTAAAATTTTTCACCGGCATTGTTTCGCGCAATATATGTAGATACGGAGGTTTTTTTATGTTTAAAAGAATAAGAGGCGCCGATGGCCATCCTTGGATATTTCTCTTTATATGTTTGTTTATTACAGTACCCTGCGTATTGCAGGCTGAAGCGGTGTGGGGAGACCCCTTTGCCGCCGGCAGCGACACCTTCTCCGGTAACGATGTATTAAAAAAGGCGGAAGATCTGCTGCAAGTCCAGCGCTATAAAGAGGCGTATAATGTCCTTAACAGCGGTTCAATTCCCGCCTCCCAAAAGGATTACGCGGTATGGTTAAAATCCCTGGCGCTGTTTCGGGCGGGCGAATTTGACAAGGCCCTGGATACAGCCTTGCGTGAAGTAAATACCAACCCCGGGAACCAGTGGCTCTATAAGGTGCGTTTTTTAACCGCCGACATCTATATTCAAAAAAGGGATTTTAAGTCCGCGGAGAAGATTTACAAGGAAGAAGCCGTGCGCCTGCTTTCTTTGGAGCGTAAAGACCAGGTAGCTTCCGTGTACTTGAAATTCGCCGAGATGCTTGCCTACAAGCCCAAAGCGGATGAATTGAACATGCCCCAGCCTGATTATACCAAGGCCTATTCTTATTACAAAAAGGCGCTGGAGTTGGAAATAGGCGATTCCTTAAGGGAAAAGGTGCGTTTTCAGATGGCGCGCATGAAGGAACTGGCAGGCTCTTATCATGAAGCGATTCAGGATTATCAGAATTATTTGACCGAATTCGATCCGTATTGGAATGCCGCGGGCGCTTCCGTATATACCGAAGACCGAAAATTACCATACACCGGACTTTCCTGCGGAGAAGCCCGCTACCGGTTGGCGGAGTGTTGTCTGAAAAATTCCAATTTTACCTATGCGCGCCGGGAATTGGAAAATCTTCTCAAACTTTTGGATCACCCTGAAAAAGACCTTATAAAGGGAGACATGCAGGGCAAGGAACAGGTCGAAAAATGGCGCAGGCTTGCCATGCGGCGTCTGCCTTTTACCTATAAGTTCCCCAGTCCCGATTCTGACGCTGATCTGGAAGACGGGCTTGCCAAAACAAGCGCCTTTTTAGCATTATTCCCCAATGACTCCCTGTGCGTGACCCTGGCCTGGAACGCCTTATCGGCTTTGAATTACAGGGGACGCGCCGAACAAGCGGCGCGTGCGGCGCGTGATTTTGGAGATAAAAAGGGATTTGAGATCAGGATTGACGAAAGCGAAGCAGATATTGCCTTACGCAATGAGCTGGGATTCAACGAAACACCGGCGGAACAGTATGAAACTCTGCGAAAAAAGGCGGTTTATCTGCTGGGCCAGTTAAGGTTTTCGCAAAAAAAATATAAAGACGCAATAGAAGCCTTTACGGAATATACGGTTAAATTTCCCAACGGGCCTGATTGGACCGCCTGCCAGCGGGGCATTCTGGACGCCGAATATTATATCGGCATAGATCTGCTTAAGGCGAAAAAATACGACGACGCTGGACAGGTATGGGAGCGGTTCCTGAACAAATACCCGCTGGATTCCAGATCACGCCAGATCCTTTTTACCCTGGCGCAGGTCGATTATCAGAATGCTTTGGAAGCCAAAAAAGCAGATCGAAAAAAGGACGCTGAAAACGGCTTTAAAAAGGCCGTGACCGCTTTTAAAAGACTGATAAGCAAGTATCCTCATACGGATGAATCCTCCCTGGCCCAGTTCCGTATGGGTGAAATACTGGAGTACGAACTTGGGGATTTACGTGAAGCCCTGAACGCCTACCGCACACTGAACTGGGGAACCTATGCGCCACAGGCCGGACGGAAGGTGGAGCAGATGGTAAATAAAACGCTGGCAGTCAAAACAGAGCGCGTCTTCCGTACAAATGAGAAGGTGTTTGTCAAACTGGAACTGCGCAACATTCCCTCCGTTCAACTGAAGATCTATAAACTTGATATGGCGGATTACTTTCATAAGTTTCATACAATCATGGGCGTCGAGGTTTTGGATTTATCCCTGATTTCCCCGGACAAGCAATGGGATGTGGCGATTCAAGGATACAAAGATTATCTTCCAATTGAACAGAACATAGAAATCCCCATGCAGGGGCCGGCTATATACGCAGTCAATGTGGCGGAGAAAGATCTGGAAGCAACTACGCTGGTCATTCGCTCTGATATCGATATTATGGTAAAATCTTCGCGCACCGAAGTACTGGTTTTTGCCCAGAATATGATTACCAATAAGGGAGCAGGCAATGCGGATGTTTTAATCACCGACGGCACAAAGGTTGTGTTGAACGCCAAGACCGGCAGCGACGGCGTCCTGCTCAATAAAATAGCCGGACTTACGGAAATCCGGAATCTTTGCGTTTTTGTAAGCCAAAACGGCAATATAGCCTCCAATGCCATGGATTTATCCGGCTTAGGGTATGCGAAAGGGCTGGTGCCCAAGGGATATATTTATACCGATCGTCCCGCCTATAGACCGGGTCAGACCGTGAAGCTGCGGGGCATAATCCGCGAAGTAAAAGACGGCTCTTATGCGGTAAGCGAAGGCATGAAGATGGTCTGTGCGGTTGCGGACGCTTCCGGGCGGACAATTTTGGAAGAAAAAGCAAGCCTCTCGCGCTTCGGCACGTTCGAAGCGCAGGTGCCCTTAAGCGCCAAGGCCGGCCGGGGTACCTATACCATTCGCGTACGTACCGCCGACGAAGAAAAAACAAGGCTTTATTTCCAGGGAACCTTCCTGGTAGAAGAGTTTAAAATAGAAAAGATCAAGCTGGATCTTGTTTTTGACAAGCAGGTATATTTCAGGGGAGAACACATCAAGGCCACGCTGAAAGCCGATTATTACTACGGCCAGCCGGTAGCTGACGCCGAGGTGCGTTATGTGCTTCCCGACCGGCGCACCATCACGGAAACTACAAATGAAAGGGGAGAGCTTACCATAGTATTCGATACCACTCCCTTTTTTGCGGGCACCACCCTACCCTTCAGCGCCACACTGATGGCGGAAAATGTTGCCATTCAAAAGCAGGCGTATCTTGCGCGTTACGGCTTTACCGTTGTTGTAAGCGGCAAGAGGCGGATTTCCCTGACGGGGGAACCTGTGGAAATCAGCGTGGAAACAAAAGATATGGTCGGGAATCCTGTACCCGAAGACCTGACCCTACATATTTTACGCAAAGAAGTGGAACAGCCGGATCCCTTGTTTAAAAATATTCCCTGGCTGCAATCGTCTTCCGTAACAAGCTGGACGGAAAAAGAGGAACAGGCGATACCCCTGCGTACGGATGACGGTGGTCTGGCACGCATTACCTACACGCCTCAGGGCGACGGGCAGTATGTATTCCGCGTACAGGGCAAAGACCGCATGGGGAACAGCATAACCGCTGAAGCCCTGATTTTTGTTTCCGGCAAAGAAGACACGGTTAATATAAGACTGCTCGCAGATGAGAAGCATTACAAAGTGGGTGAAAAAGGCAGCGTAAGGATTTTTTCCCGCCTGAAAACCGCGCGTCTTGCCCTGCTTACCTTTGAAGGCGAGGGCGTAATCGGTTATCTTCTTAAAGAAGTGAAACCGGGGGATAATCCTTTGGAGTTTGCGGTGGGGCATGAACATTTTCCTAATTTTGCTTTCAGCATCGCCATTATGGACGGGAACAAGCTGGAGTCCGCGAGTCTGCCTTTTACCGTAGAACGCAAGCTTACGGTACGCATAAAACCGGGAAAAGAATTCTATAAACCGGGTGAGACGGCCCTCGTCAGAGTAGAGGTGAGGGATCACCTCGGAAAGCCGGTGGAAGCGGAATTCTCGCTTTCCCTGGTCAACCAGGCCCTCTTTACCGTTTATCACGATTTCACGGAGAACATTATCAGCTTTTTCCAAAGCGGAGCGGAAAGGCAGGCTTTTATGCGGCTGGCCGCAAGCTGTACCTTCAGCTATCAGCCCCAAACCGTGGCTACCGTCAAGGAGATCGCCGCGGAGACGGAACGGCTGGTGGAGGAAAAAGGGTTAGCCGGCCAGGAAGATAATGCTTATGCCGGGAAAGACAGAAGCAAGAACGGATTCGGACAGGGAGAAGAAGCAACAGAAGCGGATAAAACATCGACCCACACGCAAGGGGAGGCAAAAAAACCCGCAACCACCGCTTCAGAAACAAAGGGGGGAATGTTTAAAAGGGAAGAGGCGCGTAAGGAGGAAAGCGGTTATGCGGGCTACTGGCAGGTCTTTGTGGTCACCGACAAGGAAGGCGCGGCGGACGTGGAACTGCCCCTGCCGGCAAGCATCGGGGCATACCGGCTGACGGTGAAAGGCTGTACGCGGGAAACCCTGGTGGGAGAAAATACAACCAATGTAACAGTGCGCAAGGAGTTGTTCGCGGAGCTTAAAACCCCCCTGCTGGTTCAGGAAGGGGACGGCATACGCTTCCCCGCGTCGGTTCACAATCTCACCTCCTATAATGGAGCGGTGAAGGCCGTCTTGCATCTGGATGTGGACGGCAAAAAGGAGGATCTGTCCCAGACCGTACATATCGAGGCTGATTCCGTGGCTGATCTGGTTTTTACCCCTTTTACCATCCCCGCCGGAAATAACGTATCCGCCCTGCTGGAGGTGAAGGCCGTAGATGATAACGCGCTTAAGGATGCCGTTTCCGTTTCACTGCCTATCAGACCTTGGGGTCTGGCCTTTACCGATCAAAAATCGGGTACGGCGGGAGCGGACAGCACCGTTTTTATAAAGCTTCCGGCAGACAAGGAGTATACCAATATGCATTTGGATATTCATACGGGCGCATCCATAAATCAGGAACTGATCGATCTCGTGCTTTCAGACAAAGAAAGGCCGGTATACAGCTGTGACTACGGTCTGGATAAATTTCCCGCCCGGGAACCGTCCGAACTGCTGGCTCTTGCGGCGATTTTATCTTATCTGGAGTCTAAAAACTCTCCGGCGCAACTTATAGCGGAGGTGAGGGACAAGGCCAAAACCTACATATCGCAACTCACTTCCATGCAGAATACCGACGGAAGCTGGATGTTCGGATCAGGAGAAAGTAAAGTCCAGGAAACCTGTCTCTCTTATTGGGCGCTTATCAATATAAGCGGACAGGGAGTATTTGTGGATGCGGAATTACTTAAACGCAGCGAAAACTTTTTAAAGAACAGCTATTCCAATCTGGACCAGAATGACTATGACGTAAGGGCCATGATCATGCATGCCCTCTCCCGATCAGGCAAAGCGGATTACAGCTTTGTAAACAGGCTCTACCGCAACCGCAACAGCTTAAGCAACGCAGCGTTGGCGTACACCGCGCTTTCTCTGGCCAACCTCGAGCACAAGGACATGGGACTGGAACTGATCGCCCTTCTGGATGCCAAAGCCGCGGTTATGGATTCTGAAACCGATCTTACCGGGCAAAAACAAAAGCCTCTTTACTGGTCGGGCAAGGACAACCAGTTGTGGGAGCGCAATGCGGTGGAAACCACGGCGTTGGTGCTGCTGGCGTATGAATCATTGAAACCCGCCGCTCCTCAGGTGGAACAGGCGGTGCGTTATCTCCTGCAGGCAAAGGGGCCTTACGGGTTTACGCCTCCCAAAGCCAAAGGCGCGGCGGCCGCGGCGCTGACGTCCTATTATAATAAGGTAAAGGATATAAAAAGCGATTATGATCTGCAGATCCTCGTAAATGATCAGCCGGTCGGCGAGTTTAAGGCCAAGGCCGGCATGGCGGAAGCCGATATAAGCGTGCCCGTGACTATCGTCAAATCAGGGGAAAACAAGATTGATTTCAAAATGCAGGGCCGGGGAGAGTATGCCTTTACCGCCGTACTCACGGGCTTCAGCAAAAATATGGAGTCAAAAAAAGCCCTGAGAGAACCGGATCTTCCCGTGAAGCAATACATCCATGAGGATCTGACGTACAAAGGAAGGACCATCGCCAAAAGCACCATGGAAATAGCCGAACTGGAATACGGAAGCGCCGCTTTCATCACGCTCTCGATTGAGGACAATACGGGGGACAATTATGTAATACTTACGGACTATCTTCCTTCCGGCGCCGTGGTCTTAAAGGATACCATCAAGGGATCGTTCAGTTCGGTACAGATAGAGGCCGGCAGGGTGGTTTTTTACTTTGCACCCAATAAATACATATCCACAATAACGTATCAGGTTGCGGGCTACTGCCCGGGAACCTATCGGGTTCTTCCTCCCGTGCTGGTAAATGCCCAGGATCCCAAAGACATGGCCGTAGGCGAGGTATCCGCTCTTTCCCTGTTGGTGAGGGGTGAAAAGGCGGCCAAGCCGTATCAGATGAACAAGGGGGAACTTTATCATCTTGGCAGGGCCTATTTTAATGACGGGTTGTACCGGGATGCGTTAATCCTGTTGGAGAAACTTTATAATGAAGATGAAAAATACGGCCAGCCGGAACTGGCCAGGATGCTGTTGTGGATCAGGAGCGAAGAAAAATTCTATGATGCCAAGAAGCTTGTGGAATATTTTGAAATTTTAAAAGAGAAGTATCCGGATCTGTTCATTCCCTTTGAACGCATACTGACCATCGGCAGGGCATACAATGACATAGGGGAATACGAGCGTTCCTACATTGTTTATCGCGCTACCGTTGAGGCCAGCTTTTTAAAAGACGCGCCGGTTGGTGGAACATTGGAAGAGGGAGGAGAATTCTACGGTTCAGTGAGTTTTATGTACGGATTGTGGCAGGAATACCCCGACAGCGCCCAGGTTGTAACCACCTATTTCACCCTGGCACAGGAGATTTATAATAACGCGTCCAAGGCCGCGGAACTGAAGAGTCGTTTGAATCAGGTGAAGGAGGGTAAACCCAAAGAGTACTCCAAGGAAGATTTCTTAAGCGCCGCCGAGGGAATTCTCTGGCGCTTCATGGCCCTCTATGCCCGGAACCCGCTGGCGGATGACGCGGCGTTTACCATGGTGAATCTTGCTCTTGATAAAAAGGTCTACAGCCACGCCGTGGAACTCTGCCGCCGTTACCGCGGCCTCTACCCCAAGAGTGATTTTTTAACCAGCTTCCAATATATGGAGGCGTTGGGGCTCTTTTCTCTGCGCAGGTACGCGGAGGCCATTAAAGCGGCCGGAGTGGTGGCCGAAGGCCGGAGTGATGACCGGGATCTTGCCACCTACATTATGGCTCAAATCTACCATACGCAGCACGAGCCGGAACAGGCCATCAGCTATTACAGGCGCGTAGCGGACAAGTATTCGGATGCCGGAGAGGCTATTTCCTATTTTGAGAGGAAGGCGATTTCCATGGATGAAGTAACCAGTTTCAAACCAGGCCGGAAGGCGGAGCTTTCTTTGACCTGCCGCAATATCAATCATGTCTACTTTCAGGTCTATAAAGTGGATCTGATGAAACTCTATTTAAAGGAAAAAAACCTAAGCCGCATAACAAACATCAATCTTTCCGGAATAGCTCCCATCATTTCGAAGGACATCTCCCTGGGTAACAAAAGCCGGTATGAGGAATATAAGGAGAATATATCCCTTAACCTGGCGGAGGAAGGAGCCTACCTTGTCATCTGCAGGGGAGATGACCTGTTCGCCAGCGGGTTGGTTCTGATCACGCCCCTTTCCATAGAGGTGCAGGAGGATTTGCAGTCCGGAAGGGTGAGAGTAAATGTAAAGAATCTGGCAAGCAATGAATACGCGGACAATGTGCATGTAAAGGTGATCGGTTCCGATAATTCAAGCTTTGTTTCCGGAGAGACCGATCTGCGCGGCATTTTTATAGCGGACGGCATTACCGGCGCGGCCGCGGTTATCGTGCGGAGCGGAAAAGACCGCTACGCATTCTATCGCGGCGTAAGCTATTTAAGCGGCGGTGAAGCGGGGTACTACGAGGAGAACGAGGAACAGCAGAAGTTGAATGATGATGAGTACCGCCAGAATCTGGAGCAAAAGCAGAACAAGATGCGTAATGAAAACAGGGAGAATCTGGATAAAATTTATAAAGAACAACGCTCGGGAGTGCAGATTCAGGAAGCATATTAAAATAACAGTGGAAATTCAGCGCTGTCCCGAATCCCTGGACACAATAGTGCAGGGGCATTCCGCGTGCAACCGGCCACGCAAAGGCATGACGATTGACGGGTCCGCTTATAACAGATCTTCGTATTTGTATTATTTGATTTTTATTTGCCGGTCTGTCAGCCCGGAAATGACTGGCAGAGTTTCAGGAGTTCGATCCGTGAGCTTACCCCGGTTTTATCGAAAATATTGTGCAGGTGATTGCGCACCGTGGCCGGCGAGATGAACAGTTTTGCGCCGATCTCCTTGTTGCTGAGGCCCTCCAGCAGCAGTTCTACTATCTCTTTTTCCCTGAGGGTGATGCCGTAATGACGCATGAACGGTTCGGAAACCACCGCGGGCCCGACCGGCCCCCGTTCCCGGAATACCAGGTATTTGAAGCCGTAATAAAGCATAAAAATATTAACCAGAATATACAGCAGGGGAAACACTAAAAAGTGAATGGTGAGTGGATGAGATGTCCCTTCCCCCAGGAGGATAAACAAATTGAAATCCTCAAGAAAAATGAACGGGGTTCCGGCTATTGTGATAATCGCGAAGGTCCTTACCACTTTGCGTAAAATCCTGTTTTCTATCCGGTTCAGACAAATAAGTACCAATAGGAACGGGTACAGGATAAACGGGTACACGATCAGGTCGGAGAAATCGAAGCCGCGCAATGCATGCCTGTATATATGCTCGTCCACTAATGCATAATAATAGATGCCCATTGCGGCAACGGTGATGACCGACATGATAATGATTTCGATAAAATACGCACGGCGGGACTGAAAAAGGTTTACCAGCTTATGTGCCAGCAGTATGGCGGAAACCGCGAAGCAGACGGTAGAAAAACGGCTTAATAGAGATAGGATAAAGTACGGGATACTGGTTTTTATAAACAGCGGTTCCAGGTAATTCATGACGGTGGCGATTAGGATCATACCGGTAAGCATGCTTAAGAAAACAAGGAAAAAACGGCTGACCGCACTCTTATTTTTAGATAAAAAAATTATGGCGAGTATATAGGTAGTGATGCCGACCGCAAAACAAAAGATCAGAATAAAAACCGAAATATAATCCATCGATAATCAGAGTAACAGTGCACAATATATTATGTCAAGCAAACAACCGCCGGCTTAATGGTTTTCATACAACCTGAAAAGCTTCTTTGCATACAGCCTGAAATCAATTTCAGCCGGGGTTTCGATATAGATTTTAACTACATGAGCTAATATTCTTTATATTATTCAAGTTTATTCTCAAGATAATATTTCACATATTTGTATCTTTTATCATACATGGCCTGATTGGGCCATATAACCTTCTCCCCTATTAGTAGTACAAACTATGCCGGATATTTTGTCCTTTTACAAGAACACCGGAGGTTCGTCTCGGGGAGAAAAAGCAATCATACTTTCTGGGAAAAGAAAACCGCGCCACCCCGGCGCAAGACCTGGAAAGGGTCCGTATTCAATCGCGGGGAACGACCCGTTTAAAGCGGCGCATCCCGGTCTGCTGGGTCGCGTAGGATAGGGGATGATTAAGGCCGAACGAGCGGCGGCGGAAGAATCCAATAATTGATGGAGCAATTCAAAGAAACACTTTTCCACGAGTACACCTTTATCAGCATGCCCGTGATAACCCAGATCGCGGGATACAAACCGTAAGTTTAGACCCTGGAACAGGCCGGACAACCATGATACTATACTCACGTTCTCATGTACACCATCAGCCGCCTGGCCGTACTTTTCAAACTTTCACGTTCCACGTTGCTCTATTATGACAGGATCGGCCTGCTCACGCCTTCCGGGAGAAGCACAGCCGGGTACAGGCTTTATTCCGAAGAAGATAAAGAACGACTGCGGCAGATTGTCCTGTTCCGGGACATCGGTGTTTCCTTGGAAAAGATAAAAGGCTATCTTGAAGCTCCGCAAAACGGGGTTCTTCCCTTGCTATTTAAGCGGTTGTTTTCCATCAACAATCAGATCACGGGCCTCCGCCGGCAGCAAAATATAATACTTGCCATGATCGAAGTCGAGGGCAGCCTTAAGGGCAAGAAATCACCCGCCGGCGCCGGTCGAATGGAAGAACTGCAAAAACAAATCGGGATAGATAAAAGTAATTTTAAAATAGTCCACAGTATTTTCGAGGAGGCCTCGCCCGCGTCGCACCGCAAGCTGCTTTCTTTCCTGGGTTTTACGGAGAATGAAATCAGGAATTTTATTAAAAAACTATAAGAAACTAATTGACCCGTCTATAGGTTCACAGTTTATGTTTGTGATCAAGAACCATTACACGGAGGAATAAAATGAAAAAAAACAATTTACGGGCTGCACATCATATGCGCGCCGGCCATCGGGAAACGGCCGCGGAACCTGCGTCCTACTCGACCCTGGAAAATCCCGTCTGGCAAAAAAGCGAACGTTTTGAAAGAACCGCCGGGTTCAACCTGGAGGGAGCGCCCGGCGATATATTTCCCCTGCTCTGTCCCGTACTTGAGTACAGGTGGCTTCCCGGCTGGGCCTGCACCATGTGCTATTCCGACTCGGGCACGGCCGAGAACAACGCGATCTTCCACACCCATGAAAATCATGGAAAAACACTGGTCTGGACTACGATCGCCTACCGGCCCTATTCATTCATCGAATTCCTGGTGGTGGACGGGACCGATACCGTAAACCGCTTCAGCATCTCCCTGGAAGAGAAAAAAGATAACACAACCGAACTAACCTGGCGTATGCTGTTCACCGCAACCTCGACCGCGGGTAGTCGCGCGCCGCGGCACGCGTTTACCGAGGAGCAATTTAAAAAGATGATTGATGACCGCAAAACGGAGTTGGTTTACTATCTGAAAACGGGACGAATGCTGCCCAAGAACACATAAGCGGGCGTGGCGGCCTCCGCTTAATATAATAAATTTTTTTTAAAGCTGACACACTATTGTCAGCTTTTTATTTTATAATAATATCAAAGGAATAAAATGATTGAAATACCCGAAGCAACGGTCCTGGCGGATCAGATACATCAGACTCTGGCGGGGAAGAGCATACGGTCCGTTGTGGTGAACCAGTCACCCCACAAATTACTCTGGTTTTACGGCAAGCCGGAAAATTTTAAAACCGCATTGATCGGCCGTGCTATTGAAACGGCCTTTGCCGTCGCCGGGTTTGTGGAGGTAAAACTTGATGACCTCAGACTTCTATTCGGTGAAGGAATTAACTTGATGTATCACCGGGCCGAAGACACCTTACCCAAAAAACATCAATTGCTTATTGAGTTTGGCGATACCGGTTACCTGACGGCCGTAGTGCAGATGTACGGCGGATTGGGCTGTTATAAAGCAGGTGAAAATAACAACCCGTATTATTTGACCGCCGGGGAAAAACCTTCTCCGGTAAGCACCGGTTTTACCCGGGCTTATTTCGACAGGTTGATCACCGATGAAAAACTGCAAAACAAAAGTATGAAAGCCGTCTTGGCCACGGAACAGCGCATACCCGGACTCGGCAATGGCGTGCTGCAGGATATCCTTTATAACGCCAAAATACATCCCAAGCGTAATCTGAACACGCTTGACCAAGGGGAACGACAAATCCTACATCAATCAATCAGGACCACCTTAAAAGAAATGATCAAAAAAGGCGGACGCGACACGGAAAAAGACCTATACGGCAACCCCGGCGGGTACCGGACCAAAGCCAGTAAAAATACGGTTGACACTGCCTGCGGTATCTGCGGCGCCATGTTCGTCAAACAAGCCTATATGGGAGGCAGTATCTATTTTTGCCCGGGTTGTCAGATATTGTAGCGCGCAAAACAGGCCGCTATGGCCTGGAAAGATACAACCGGTTATCCGGTTGCGCAAGGTGTCACATGCCGCCTGTTTGCCGCGATTTTCCCGCTTTGCCGCCGTGTGATTTAAGCAGGCCCGACATCGCCGGATTATCAACCACATAGTTTATCGCCGTCATGCCGTCGTTATCCGCGTGATTAACGTCCGCTCCCCTTTCGAGGAGCAGTCGAGCGATATCAAGCCGGGACAGACCCGCCGCCATAATGAGTGGCGAGGCGCCGTTCCAGCCGGGTGATTCTATTTTTTGGTTGACGTTCGCGCCGGCATCCAGCAGCAGCCTCACAAGATCAAGATTGTTTTTTTCAATCGCAAAACACAAAGGATAGCGCCCGTTTTCATCCGGAGCGTTCACCTCCCCCAGCACCGCGCTCGCGGACACAAGGTATGCGGCGATCTCCGGACTGGCCGCGTACATGAGCGTGGTCCAGCCGAATGCGTCCCTGTCATTAAGGTTCGCGCCTTTTTCTTTAAAAACGCGCAGATAGTCGAGAAATCCCTGCCCGGCCGCGATCATACAGGCCGTTCTGCCGTGCAGACCCTTGGCAAGAACGTCTTTTGCGCCGGCAAGTATACGGTCGATCGCTGATTTGTCGCCGGTTTGCAGGGCTAAAATAAGCGCGGTATCACCATCATTTCCGCTGCGGTTTACGTCGACGCGGTGCTTCAAAAGGACTCTTATATAACGCAGGGTGTCCTCTTTGTTTTCAGAAAAGAGAGCGGCAATCCGCAGGAGATGGATTAGCAGCGGCTCCCCGTCCCGGGTGACACAGTTTACCGATGCGCCTTTGTCCGCCAGTATGCTGAAAAGCGTAAAATGCCCCCGCTGCTGCGCCACGTATAGGGCATCCGGCAACTCGGCCGGGGATATCCCTTTCTCAAGAAGCAACCGGGTTACTTTCTCGTCACCGCAATTGATCGCCATGAAGAGTGGGGAGGAGTTGTTTTTATTTGTAACCCTGATGTCCGCTCCGCGCTTAATAAGAAAGATCGCCATGTCCGTTTCGCAAGAGGCAAGGGCGCTTAATAATGGAGTGTTCCCGATTGAATTTTGCGCGTTCAGATCGGCATTATTCCGTGCGAGCAGGTCGATCAAGGGAAGGTTCTTCTTTTCACACGCCCAGTACATCGCGGTAAATCCGTATGTATCCGCCAGGTTCATATCAGCCTTATGTTCAATCAGCAGGCGGATAACCCCCATGTAGCCGTGTTCGCTCGCCCGGATCAATGCGGTGGCGCCGCGTCCGTCCTGCCTGTTTACGTCCGCTCCGTTCGCGAGAAGCAGCTTCACCATGGCGACTCTCTGTTCCTCCCCGAATTTATCGCCGGAGAATTTGGGCGCCGCCGCCTCCACAATGGCGACGTCCCCTGAAGAATTCGCCGCATCGATGTCCTTCATTTTGGGGATCATGGCCGCCGTTTTATCAATTTCCATATTGCTTACGGCCTCGATGAACATGTATATTTTCGTTTGTTCCGAATATTTGTCGAAATTATCCGCCGCAAGCGGGAGGACGCAGAAGAAAATACAAACAAGCAGGACTGCCGTTTTTCGCAATTCCATGGGACACCTCCTCAGTAAATACTAAAATATGCGGAAGAGAGATGCCAATGATTTTCTACGGAGCAACCACTCAATAGTACCGCTTCAACACGTCCAGCACTTCCGTATCGATATACCAGAATTTATCGGTGGTGAGTCCGTCCCTGGCATAAATTACTCCCAAAAACAACCTGTCCGGATCGGTGTTGGGACTGCGATAGCTGTAGAAGGTCCAACTCAGATTATTTTTATTAAAATATTCAAGTTCGTCCTGAAGGTACTGCAGGTTATCGGGTCTTTGACTGGCAAGCGAGGGGGAAAACTCTCCAATGAATACGGGCCGATGGGAAGCGTTTCTTCTCTTTATGACGGTTTCCCTGATTAATGACTGCAATTTTGTTTTATTCAGGTAGCCCTTTTTAATTACTGCCCACTTGATCCTGATGCCGCTTGTGCCGTGGGCGGCGTTTTTCATTTTGACCCAGTATCTTATGGTCAGTGTCTGTTCGCCCGTCACCGCAATCGCCCCGGCCGAGGAAAGCCAGAAATCTGTGTTCTGGTAACTGATTGATCCGGAACAGTTTGAAATTTTCAGCGAATACCCGCCGTGGTGCGCGGCCTCGGCGGTTCTTTTACCCGAGCCGCCGCGCCCGTTATTGTCATGTTTGATCCAGACCAGGGGCACGGAAGCGTTCCAGTCATCCGGCTCCTCAAACGAACCGAAGGGAACCGGCCGGAAACCCGACCCGCCGTCAGTATTATACGAAAAATCGTCAAAATAGAGCACCGCGTTTTTATCGCCATTGCAGTATAATTCCAGAAAAGCGGCATTCGTGCCGTCGCGGGGAACACGGGTCGACACCTCGATCATCCGCCAATCCCCCCGGGTACTGCCGGTATCAATCGGAAACTGGACGGTGCACGCGCCATTGGAGTTGGGTTCTACCTTGGTTACGTACTCCCCCGGATAGCGCACGTCAAGCGGGATCCCGGCATTGCCTATCCAGGTGTACCCCGCGGCCGTATATCCCATAGGCAGGTAAAAATGGTAATTATAGACAACGGCTTTTTTGCCGCGGTCGATATTAAAGCCGGCATACGGATCTCCGTATACCGTCTGCACATGGATGGGGGTGACCTCGTCCACGGCCCTGACCGCATCAATCACCCGTTCCAAGTATTGCTTTATGATCCGAGGCATATCCTCCCACCGGATATCGGCCCCCACGGCGTGCGGCTCATCAATAAAACAGTAGCCGCCTATTTCCTCCCTGTCTTTATACCGTCTGGCGAACTCCACCCAGAACTCTAGTAATTTTTGCTTATGCGTTTCGCTTTTAAAGAAAGCCGCGCCTCCGCGGTTTTCCCCTCCGGGGCAGACATTGATATGGGGAATGATGTAGATATCGTATTTTCTGCACCAGTCGAATATTTCTTCCATATGCTTAAAACCCTTCTCTGAAGTAAACCAGGCATAATCCATATAATAGGTGATTACGTTTACTCCCCAGGCTTTTACGGTCTTAAGGTCCCATTCCGAGGTCATGAACTTCACAACTCCCGGATCTTTTGCGCCGGGGAACGCCCATACCCCGCCGGTAAAATTTACGCCGCGTAGAATCACTATCCTGCCGCTTTCCGCCTCAATAAAATCGGCGCCCCTGGTGGTGAGTTTCTTCAGGTTGGTGGACGCCGGGCTGTTGCCCGCTCCCGTATAAACACTGAGAAAACTGATGCAGATTACAATAACAAATAATAAGGTTTTTTTTAACAAAGGACGTCTCTCTTCTAAAGGATAGTAAAATTCATAATTTCATACAAGGCTAAAAAAAGCGGGTATGTCCTGGAGGTAAAAATACCGTTCCGCAGTATCCCCGAATTTGATATGAAATCAAAAGCGCGTATGGGCTTCAGTATCAGTTTCGTGGATGCCGATGAATCAGCCGAATATGAATGGAGCCATATATTATGGCACGGCAAAAAGGAAAATGAACCCACACAGTGGCGCGGGCTGGAGTCTATTGAATAAAGCAGCCGGTTGAAGAGGTAAAAACGAGGCTGCTCTCCTTTTGACAGCCCTTCCAGGAGATACTCATTCCAGAGCTCGGTGGTGATATTATACCCGGGTTAGTTATATATCTCAAATTGATGCGATCAGAAAATTCCGGATCGATCGTGTACAGTGAGGTTTCTTCCGCGTGGGCCGACCATTTTATGGGGATCCTGATATGATCGAATCCCACTTTAATAATTATCTTCCAGAAACGCTTTTAACTCACTCCGCTCAATAAAATATTCCGTTTTCAACGCCTCAAGCGCGTCACTTTCAGCCACGTCTTCTCCCTGCAGAAGCCTGAGGAAGATATTGTCCCCATTCATAAAATACAGCGCCTGCGTATTGGTTACTCCTTTAATATTTTTGAAATGCCAGTAATTCCAGGATAAACCATGTGCCTCGAAAAGAGTGACGACATCCTGATCATAATCCAGATAATTACCAGCGCAACTCATGGCGCCGAATTCTCCCATCCACAAAGGAATATTATTGTTTACCGCAAAACCGATTCTCTCCATGATTTTATTTTCCAACGATTCATAAGTGAACCCATCGGCAACTGAAGGATAGGTCCCAATACCCTCCACGGCATAGTCGCCCGGCCAATAAAAATGTGCGCTCAAGGCCGAGTTTGCATCAAGGGTTATATCCAGGCCGGCAAACTCAGTGGCAAAGTTATTACCCTCCAAGAAAATGATATGATGCTTATCCACCAGCCGTATCGCTTGGACGATCCGGGCATATACGTCATTCAAATCGGATACAGGATCCGCTTCCGGTTCATTAAGCAGGTCATAACCGATAATTATTTCCTTATTTTTATAGCGTCCGGCGATTTCTTTCCATAAAGCGGCCAGTCTATTCTGGTATTCCGCGTTTTTCCAAAGCTCATTATCGCCGTTGTGGCCCGAGTGCGGCGATGTATTGTGGCCGCCGGGTGATTGACGCATACTGAGTATCACATAAATCTCATATTTTTCAGCCCATGATATTATTTTATCAAGTTTAAGAAAATTATCTTCACGATAGGTATACGGATTATCGTCATCTTCAAAGTCTTTATAGGTATTGAGTGAAAGCCTTACCGTATGTGCCCCCATATTTTTCAACAAAACAAAATCACTTTCTTCCAGTACGTGATCGAGCGTGGCATCGTTAAACGCATCGGGATCACTCACGGGAATCTCGACATCTCCCCTCGCGGAACCGAAATCCAACTGGATACCCCGCAGGACAACGGTTTTTCCGTGCGTATCTTTAATGTCATTGCCGGATACATAAAAAAACGAATCATCGGAATCGACGGGCTGACCGCAGGCAACGGAAAAAATGAGAATAATTTGAGTAAATAATATTAATCCCCGTAGGGATTGATATTCCTGAACAATTCTGTCGCCATATCAGCTGCAACGGGTTTGCTGAACAAATACCCCTGCACCCAATCACAGCTAAGCTTGGTTGAAACGTCCCAGCGCATTGATTTCAGCGCATCCAGCTGTTCGACAGTCTCGATACCTTCCGCAACGACCTGGATGCCGATGCTGTGTGCCATTGATACGACCGCTTTCACAATAGCCGCATCATACGGATCGTGCGCTATATTCTGAATGAAAAACCGATCAATCTTGATTGCCCTCACATTGAGCTGTTTCAGCCAGGCCATCGAAGAATAACCGGAACCGAAATCGTCTATGATTATCGAGATACCGCTTTCTTTCAGCTTTTTTACAATCTCGATTGTCCGCTCTATGTCCAACATGGCTGTGGTCTCCGTCAATTCCAGTTCAAGCAGCTGCGGACCAATGCCGGAATCCCTAACCGCCCCTTCGATTTTCGATATGAGCTGCGGGTCCTGGAACTGCCTCGCCGAAATATTCACAGTAACAGGGATCCCTTTGAATCCCAGTTGTATCCATTTCTTCTGCTGTCTGCATGCCTGATTCAGCACCCACTCGCCTATCGGGACGATCAGACCGGATCTCTCCGCGAGTGAGATAAAATCCATAGGACCGATCAGACCCAGCCTTGGATGATTCCAGCGTAAAAGCGCCTCAACGGACATTAATTTACCGCTGAAGGTGGCGTATATCGGCTGATAATACAGCTCGAGCTGGCTGTGGGTTATTGCCGCACCCAACTCCTGTTCCATATGTATATTTTTTCGCGCCTCAGCGTCGAACTCCGGAGAGTAAAGCTGAAAATCGTTCCTGCCCGAGGCTTTCACACGATACAGTGCCAGATCCGCGAATTTCATTAAATCCTCAATGTTCTCCGCATGATCGGGACAGATACTGACGCCGATACTCAAAGTAACTATCACCCTCTGTTTTCCGATTTCTTTGGGCCGGGAAAACGAGGATCGGATCCGTTCAATGACAACATCACAATCCTTCCGATCCTTCAAATCCGAAAGAATAATAATGAACTCATCGCCGCCCATTCTGGCAACCGTATCGTAATCACGGATACTCTGGTTTAAACCGGCCGCCACCTGCTTGAGGATTTTATCTCCGGCATCATGCCCGAACGTGTCGTTTATATTCTTGAACTTATCCACATCGATAAGTAATAATCCGACTATCTGTTTATGCCTCTTTGCCCGCGATATCGCGTTCCGCAGGCGGTCATTCACTATCGTGCGGTTGGGAAGATTGGTCAGGGTGTCATGTGTAGCCATGTGCTGAAGCTGTTTCTCCGTCCGTTTCCTTTCCGAGATGTCATGCAGTATCACAACATAGCCTGTCTTCCGGCCCCATTTGTCGGTTACTGCCGATGCTGACAGGGAAACACATATTTCATTCCCGTCCGTCGAAGATACGGAGGTCTCCATATCCTGAACGATATTCCCTGAGACCAGGAGACTCTTGAAGTGTTGCTTTGTAAACGCCGCGGGGAATATGCTTTCCACAGGGTTGCCTACTATGGTTTTGGTTTCCCCCTGAAGCAGTCTAAAAAGCGAGGGATTAACGCTTACAATCACCCCCGCGCGATCCGTAAGAAGCAGCCCGTCCGCCATTGTCTTGATGATGCTTGATGCCGCTGTTTCCGGAGAAATGACCATAAAACCATACCTTATAATGGCGTATGACAAACCCAGTACCCATATCTGCACTATAATGAGATCGAGATAGGAAAACGGCTGTATATGGAACAATACGGGGACATAGGTGATCAAGAAAAACGCGACAACGCTGATAACGATAGTCATAAAGATTACGCGAATTTGTCTCCTGTATATAATATCCGCTGATTTCCTATATGATCTGTAGAGCAAGACAAGTGTCGCCAGAATATAAACAGCGATATGTATATTATTGATTAATATCAAACATAGGTCTTTCTTATAAATATATGTCCATCCGAAAGTCGTATGGATGAAGTCCTTGATAAATGCAAGTTTCCCGACATGGAGATATACCATGACGAATGACGGCAGATAGATTGGCACGTATATCCAGGGATGTTTTTTGGCGTAGGAATTATCCGTTATCCGGAGGCTGATATGAAGTATGAGTGGTTCGAAGAACCCCCACCCGGAAATCATTATACGGCACCAGAGTCCGGCTGAGACTTTATCCGTAGCCGAGGTCATAAAAATAAACCCGAAACACCAGATGATTACGGGAACGGAGAAATAAGCGAAGAGACGGTTTACTCCTTTCTTAGGATTCTTATACAGGATATAGCCGGCAAAAAAAACGGCCAATACGAGAAACACAGTGGCCAGAAATATTAACACTTGCAAAACAACAACTCCCGATCGTTTATAATAAAGATATTACAATATATATCCGGTATTTTCCAAATTATTTTAGCGGCAATTATATTTTAGTTACACAGTTACATACCCGCCGGCAACCCGGCATGCGCCGTGGCCTGCCTTGCCGAGCGTCATTTTGAAGGAAGATTATTTTCCGATAACCTTAAATCCTTGTATTTTAAGATTACTACGACGATAAAAAAAATCGCCATAATAAAGAATCCTTCTAAACAGTATTTAATAATCTGCATATTAATAACAAATATTCTCAGATAATAACAATAAAATCTAAATAATAATTCAATAAACACTATAGAGAAAACACTGCTGAGAATCGTAAAGAACCCTATGATAAATCCGCACATCCTCTTACGAGAATATTTTTTATTTTCAAATGCCTCAATTTCTTTCATGATGTCCTGAGAGAAATCAATGGCAATACCCTTTTTTTCAAAACATAACGCAATTAACTCATCTAGTTGTTCTTCCTTCATTTCAATCCTCCCTGGAATTCAAACACCAACTCTTAAATAACTCTGCAACGCCTGTCTGATTGCTTCTTTGCCCCTAAGAATATATGATTTGACGCTGTTTATGGGTATTTTCATTATTTCCGCTATTTCCTTATAAGACTTTTCTTCGATGAAAAATAAAAAAAGCGGTGTTCTATATCTGGAATCGAGTTTATTTAATTCCCCGGTAATCGCCTCTTTTTGTTCTTTTCTTATGAGATCTTTACAGTCACTGCATTCACATCTAAGATTCAGTTTTTCGATCTCGACCATACTCATTCTTTTATTTTTTTTAATATGATTTATTGAATTATTAAACCCGATTCTGTAAAGCCAGGTGGAAAAGCCCGATTTTCCTTTATACGACGATATTGATTTATAGGCTTTCAGGAAGGTATCCTGGCAAAGGTCCATGGCCTCATCCCTGTTTTTTACAATTTGTAAAATGAACCTGAACAATCCGTTCTGATAGCGCTTGACGAAGTACTCAAATAAAACGAACTCACCCGCTTTTATTCTTTTTATAAAAATTTGTTCTCTGTGCTTTTCCATTGTCGAGCTTACGGTATTATATCACAAATAATAATGGGAACCGGGATCTTCATGTTATTATATGCAAACATCAGGATCCCGGCCTTTTTCCGCAAAAAACCATAATTTATTTCACACTCTTTTGCTTTTTTAAAAATCCATAGAATATGAGAAACGCAATTCCGACTAAAAACGGTATGGACCCGGTTGTGATGGACCAGAACCTGACGCCGAAAAACGCGGATACGGTGAGGGAAATACCCGGCCCCAGAAAAACAAACACTAATCCGATCAAGAGACATATATGATCCCACCTAATATTAATTGGTTTGGGCTCGTACGTTCCTTTGTCTATCATAGCCATCACCTTTTTATGGTAAAGACTGATAAAAATATATAAAACCAGAAAAAAACCGATTACCCCAAAAATGGGAATTAAATTTCCGACCACCATGACTATTGTGGGAGGAAAAAAGTCCTTTAAACCGTGCTCTTTAATTCTCTCCGCAACCGCGTTGTTGATGTTGCTGTTTTTAATTGTTTCCAGTAATTCATTCTTGCCGAAATCCTTGGGCAAGCACGAGATTACGGTTAAAGCGATCATCAGGGTTAATAATCCGATTATAACCTGGGGAGATTTTTTCATTCTCGCCTCCTCTAATAATTAATTAACCTCGCCACAGCCGACGGCCTTAACGACGGTATGTCAAATCAGACAATTGAGATGAGAATTTGTTGCAGATATTTTATATATTATCAGTGCGCTGGCATTAAAACAAACAAGCGGAAGCCCGCCCGTATTTCCGGATGGTTCAAACGCGTCAAGAGATGGTATTCCCCTTGCCCGGCGGCTCCACTACCTTTATATGCAGCTCCTTGAGCTGCGTTGTTGTGGCCGGGCGGGGTGTGTTCATCATGGGCTCCTGAGCCTTTTGGTTCATGGGGAAGGCGATCACCTCGCGTAGGTTCTCCTCGCCCGCCAGGAGCATAACAATGCGGTCCACCCCCGGGGCGATTCCCCCGTGCGGGGGCGCACCGTAGGTGAAGGCATTGATGAGGGCGCCGAAACTACGCTTTACCTCTTGTTTTGAGTAGCCGGCGATCTCGAAGGCCTTGTACATCACCTCGGGGCTGTGGTTGCGGACGGCCCCGCTGGAAAGTTCCACACCATTGCAGACGATGTCATACTGGTATGCCGTTACCGTAAGCGGGTCCCTTGACCGCAGGGTTTCCAGGCCGCCCTGAGGCATGGAAAAGGGGTTGTGGGAGAAAACCACGCGCCGCAGTTCGTCGTCCCACTCGAACATGGGGTAGTCCACCACCCAGCAGAACCTGAAGCAGTTTTTTTCCAGCAGGTCCAGCTCCTGCCCCAGTTTGACGCGTATCTCACCGGCCATACGGGCGGCCTCTTTTTCGCTGCTGGAGATAAAAAACATCACGTCGCCAGTTTGAATGCCGCCGGCCTGCCTCAGGGCGTCCAGTTTGGCCTGTCCCAGCACCTTGGCGATGGGCCCCTTGATCTCGGTTTCCGTCCAGACTAGGTAGGCCAGCCCCTTGGAGCCGATCGACTGGGCGAAGGCCAGCATGTTCTCAAAAAAGCTTTTGGCCCGGTCCGCCGCCCCTTTCACCGATATGGCCCGGACCACGCCGCCCTTGTCCGTCACGCGCTTGAAGATCTCGAACTCCCCGTCGGAGAAAACACCGGTCACATCGATGATTTTCAATGGATTGCGCAGGTCGGGTTTGTCCGTACCGTAGGCAAGCATGGCCTCCTTGTAGGTGATGCGGGGAAAGGGCGCGGGGTTCACGGCAAGCGTGGAGAATTCGGTGAACAGCTTATACAGCACCGTTTCCACAACCTCAAACACCTCGTCCTGGGTGACGAAGGACATCTCGATGTCCAACTGGTAGAACTCCCCGGGCGAGCGCGTGGCGCGCGCGTCCTCGTCGCGAAAGCAGGGGGCGATCTGGAAATACCGGTCGAACCCCGCCACCATCAACAGCTGCTTGTACTGCTGCGGCGCCTGGGGCAGGGCATAGAACTTTCCCGGGTGCAGGCGCGAGGGCACCAGGTAGTCGCGGGCCCCCTCCGGGCTGGGCGCGCTTAAAACAGGGGTCTGAAACTCGTTGAATCCCAGCTCCTCCATGTGCCGGCGCAGGGCGGAAATCACCTTGGAACGCAGCAGGATATTGGCGTGCAGCTTGCTTTTGCGCAGATCAAGAAAACGATAGGTAAGCCGTGTCTCCTCGGGGGCCTGTTCCTCCGGAAAGATACTGAAGGGCAGGTCCTGGGTTTCACCCAGGACCTCGAAGGCCGAGGCGGCCAGGTCGATCTCTCCCGTGGGAATATTAGGGTTCAGGTTTTCCGCGTCCCTCATCTCTATCTTGCCTTCAAAACCCACCACGGTCTCTTTTCTGAGCCGCGAGACCTCATCCAGAATGCCTGACTCCGGCCGCACCACCACCTGGGTGATGCCGTAGTGATCGCGCAGATCAACGAAAAGCACCCCCCCGTGATCGCGCTTGTTATGAATCCAGCCGGCCAGTAAAGCCCGCCGGCCCACATGTGTCTTCCGCGGTTCCCCGCAGGTCAAGGTTCTGTATTTTTTCATAGCTTTATCCTGTTTATCCGTGTCGTGGAAGAATAAATTTTTTTCCACAATTTGTAAACCGTCACAAAGATAATAGTTATAAAATCATACGGTTCCGCTCTGTGACGCCTGCGGCTGTTTTCCCACTAAAATGCAGCGTTACGCCGGCACGGGGAGCACCAGGGAAAACGTGCTGCCCTCACCAATACGACTCGCAACCTCGGCCCTGCCCCCGTGCGCCTGGGCGATGTGCTTGACGATGGCCAGCCCCAGGCCCGTACCGCCCAGTTTGCTGCTGCGCGCCTTGTCCACGCGGTAAAAACGCTCGAAGATTCGCGGCAGGTGCTCCGCGGCGATCCCGCAGCCCCTGTCCATTACGCTTATTACGATTTCACCCTCCCGCCTGAAGGCCTTCAGCTCTATGCCGCTTTGTTCATCGCTGTATTTCACGGCATTGTCCACCAGGTTGACCAGGGCCTGCTCCAGCAGGAGCGCGTTCCCCCTGACCCGCAGCCCCTGCTCGCATGCAACACGCAGCTCGATCTTTTTGGCCTCGGCGGCAGGGCGGCAGGCCTGGGCCGCCTTATCACACACACTCGCGACCTCCAGCGGGGACAACTCGATGCTTCCCCGTTCCGTATCCTTCTCCAGGCGCGCCAGGCTCATCAGGTCATCCACAATGGCGATTACCCTGTCCGTCTGGTGTTGTATAATCGCAAGAAAGCGTTTTATCTCCTCCGGGTTATGCAGGCTTTTTTCCAGGATGGTTTCCGTGAAACCCTTGATCGAGGTGAGGGGGGTGCGCAGCTCGTGCGATACATTCATGGCAAACTCCTTGCGTACTGTTTCAAGCCTGCGGATCCTGGTAATGTCGCGCAGTACCAGGAGCACCCCGAAGATCTCCCGGCCGCCGTCCGCCAGGGTCACGGCCAGCACATGCAGCAGCCGCTCGCCGCCGTTATAAAGGCTGAGCTCCCGTTCCACGGGTTCATTGCCGGCCAGGGCCCGCTCTATCATCTGCAGCAGTTCGCTCACCGGCACATACTCCTCAATCCGCTCGCCGATTACCAACTCCTTTTCCACATGGAACAGGGAGAGGGCGGCCCGGTTCATGGACAGGATATTCTTCTGTTTGTCCACCGCAATCACGCCTTCGGTCATGCCGGAAAGCATGGCCTGGGCCTGGGCGCGCTGTCGGGTAATGGTGTCAATTCGCTCTTTCAGCTGGGAGGACATCCTGTTCATGACGCCGGCCAGGCGTGTAATCTCAAACGAGGCCTTAAGCTCAATCCGTTGATCGAACTCGCCCCGGCTGATTCCCTCCGCGGCCCGGGCCAGACGCAGAAGCGGCAGACTGATCTTCCTGGAGCGAAAATAGATCAATAGCACGGCCAGGGCGCAAAAAACCAGCCCGCCGAAAAAAAGAATAAGCCAGAGCGTGCCCAACGCCCGGTCAAGGTCGCTTGCGGAAAGGGAAACGCGCACCACGGCCAGAACGTTGTCCCCGTCGCCGCGCAGGGGCAGGGCCACGTACATCATGCTGCGCTGCAGGGTTCTGCTGTAACGGATATCCATGCCCATCCCTTTTTCCAGGGCCTGCACCACCTCGGGCCTGCCGCTGTGATCTTCCATAATCTCGGCCTTTTCCGCCGTATCGCCCACCACCGTGCCCGACGGCAGGATTACGGTCAGGCGAAACCCGCCCCTTGTTCCCAGGTCCGCGCACAGGGCCTCCATCTGGCGCATCAGCGCGTCTTCCCGCCGCCCCGCGGAGGCGAATATCGCGCGCACCTGGGGCTCAACCATGCGGGCCCGCTGTTCCAGATCGGTCGCGATCTCCTGAAAATAGAAGTTCCTGAAACTGATGGTGGCGTACATGGCGGTCAGCACCACGGCCGCGATCACGATAATGAGAAAATTAATGAACAATTCGCGAAACAGGGTTTTTTTGCTCATTCCTTAAAACGGTAGCCGATTCCGCGCACGGTCTCGATATAACCGCCGTACTCTCCCATTTTATTACGCAGCCCGAAGATAAGCACATCCACCGACCTGTCCGTGACATAGTACTCCTTGCCGCGCGTGGCCTCCACAATCTGAAAGCGGGTGCATACCCATCCCGGCCGCGAGGCCAGGTAATAGAGGATGCGGAACTCGGTCAGGGTCAGCGGAAGCTCTTTGCCGCTTATCACCACCTTGTGGCGCGCAGGGTCTATCAGCATCTCGTGGATCTGTACCGGCTTGTCACTGATGAACTCCTCCAGAACCTGTTGTTTCCTGCGGCGCAGCACGGCCTTCACCCTGGCCATGAGTATTTTGGGGCTGAAGGGCTTGCTGATATAGTCGTCCGCGCCCAGCTCAAGTCCCTTGATGACGTCCTCCTCCTCGCCCCTGGCCGTAACCATGATGATGGGGATGTGCGCGGTGCCGCCGTTCGCCTTGAGCCGCCGGCATAACTCTGTGCCGTCCATGCCGGGCAGCATCAGGTCCAGGATGATAAGATCGGGGGCGTGCGCCCCGATGGCAAGCAGGGCCCCGGCCCCGTCGGCCGCGACCTCGGCCTCAAACCCCTGGCTGCGCAGGTTATAGCTGATAAGCTCGCTGATATGTTTATCGTCCTCCACCACAAGCACCCGCTCGCGTTCCATGACAACCGCTCCTTACGCTTTTTTACGATTCCTTCCTGCTTCCCGTGCACATGTATTCAACCTCCTCGCAGATGTTGATGATGTGGTCAGCCAGGCGCTCCAGGCACTTGCTGACAAACAGCAGCGAGTTCACCTGGCGCACGTGGTCAGGGTCCTGTTTCATATCGGAAAGCAGTTCCTTGAACGAGTGCAGGTACAGGCCGTCAACGATATTGTCCTGTGTGCGCACCTTGGCGGCCAGCTCCTCATCCTCATCCGCGTAGGCCTGCATGGCCTGCTTCAGCATCTCCCTGCAGGTCTCGGCCATCCTGGGGATGTCTTCGTGCACCGCGACCTCCATGTGTTCACCCGACTGCAGGGCGGTGTTGGCGATATGGCAGGCGTAATCCCCGCAGCGCTCAAGGTCACGCACCGCCTTCAAGGTGGAGATGATGAAACGCAGCTCCCCGGCCACGGGCTGCTCCGTGGCCAACAGAAAGACGCACCTGTCCTCGATTTCGTACTCCATGTGGTTTATGGTGTTCTCGTCCTCAACCACTTTTTGAGCCACCGCCTTGTCAAGCTTGACCAGCGCGTGCACGGACCTGGAGACGGACTCGTCAACCAGCCCTCCCATCTTCAGGACCTCGATCTTGAGCTGTTCCAGTTTCTCATGGTAATGGTGTCGTGTGGTCATGCAAACTCCTCTCCTTTAACCGAACCGGCCGGAAATATAGTCCTCCGTGCGTTTGTCGCGCGGATTGAAGAAAATGTCCTTGGCCCTGCCCATCTCGACCAGTATACCATTTAAAAAGAATCCTGTGTAATCCGAAATTCGCCCGGCCTGCTGCATGTTGTGGGTCACGATGATGATGGTATAGTTTTTCTTCAGGGTATCAAGCAGGTCCTCAATCTTTGCCGTGGAAATCGGGTCCAGGGCCGAGGTGGGCTCGTCCATAAGGATGACGTCCGGCTCCACGGCCAGGACGCGCGCGATGCACAGGCGCTGCTGCTGCCCGCCCGAAAGCCCCAGGGCCGGTCGCTGCAGCCTGTCGGCCACCTCGTCCCAGAGCGCGGCCGCCTTGATGCTTTTCTCCACAATCTCGTCCAGGAGCTCTTTTTTCCTGATACCGTGCACGCGCGGGCCGTAGGCCACGTTATCATACACGGACATGGGAAAGGGATTGGGCTTCTGGAACACCATGCCGATGCGCTTGCGCAGCTCAATAACGTCATACCCGTTGTAGATATCGGTGTTGTCGTAGAACACGTTTCCCGTGATCCTGACCGAAGCGATAAGATCATTCATCCGGTTCAAGGTGCGCAGGAACGTGGATTTCCCGCAGCCCGAAGGCCCGATCAGGGCGGTGATCTTATTGGTCTCTATATTCATATTGATGTCAGAAAGGGCCTGGAACTCACCATAAAACAGGTCCAGCTTCTTTGTTTGGATCTTATAGGTTATATTCATCTGCGACTCCGTCATGGTTTATACATCCTGTTCATTTTTCCGATCAGACTTACGGCAATAATGTTTACAATCAAAATAATGACGATAAGGATCGTACCCGTGGCATACGCGCGCTCAAAGGAAACCCCTTCCTTGGCCAGCAGGTAAAGATGCACGGACAGGACCCGGGCCGAGGAAAACAGGCTCTGCGCCATGTAGGGGCTGTTTCCCATGGTAAATATCACCGCGGCCGTCTCCCCCACGGCCCTGCCCACCGCCAGGATCACGCCGGTAAGGATTCCGGGCAGGGCCGCGGGGATCACCACACCGCGTACGGTCTGCCACATGGTGGCGCCCAGGGCGAAACTTTCTTCACGGTACGAACCCGGTACGGCCTTCAGCGCTTCCTCGGCCGTACGGATGATGGTGGGGAGCACCATGAGGGTTATGGTCAACGTACCGGACAGCAGACCCTCCTTGAAACCCAAAAAATTGACAAAGACCAGGTACCCGAACAAGCCGAAGATGATTGAGGGAATTCCGGCCAGTGTTTCGGTAAAAAAGCGCAGCACGGAGACGAGCCTGCCCGCGCGGGCGTACTCCGTCAAATACACGGCCGCCCCCACGCCGATGGGCGTGGCGAGAAGCACGGTAAGCAGGATCATCATTAGTGTATTCACAATAATGGTGGATACGCCCCCCACCTTGCCGAATTTTTTGGGCTCCTCGATTAAATAGGCGAAATCAAGGTTCTGGCGGATCTCCTCGCGCTGGACCGGTATGATCAGCCCGGGCACGCGGCTCTCAAGAAAAAAGTAGTTGCCGAACCCCACCGCGCCGGGAGTACGCGCGATTTCATTCAGAAGCTCATCCTCAGAGTTCACAATGCGCGCGTTCGGGGCCAACCCTTCTGTTTTTCCCAGCACAAGGTCCCGGAAGATTCGGGCCGCCGGAAGCCGGGGGTCGAGGATTACCGGAGTAAGCCCCAGGGTTATACCCCCCGCCTGTTCCCAGTTCCTGATGCGCCCGGAGAAGATCCCGGCCACCGCGTCCGCGGTAAGGAAGCGCAGCTTCTTCTGTGCCCGGATCTCGAACACCCCCGGATTGGCGGCCAGGGCCAGCCAGCGCACCCTGATTACCTTCACCCCCGGGGCCTTCTCCGCCTGCTCCCTGTTTTTTTCACCCACAAAACCGATGGCGCCCACGGTATCGGCCACATTACGCAGCATGCCGTCCGCCGAATCAAGCACGCGGTTGCCCGCCGCAAACCGTCCGTTTTTACCTATAACCGCGTCTTTAAAGGCCGCGCCCGGGGGAAGCGAGGTATCCAGGGAAAAGGTCTTCACCTTCAGGTCCTGGCCGGATACGGTCCAGTCTTTTTGTTCGCCGGTAAAAAAGCCCGCAATCTCATCCGCGGCCAGGCTTTCCAGGCGCACGCCGCTGTTCACGATAAAGACAACATCATGCTCCCGGTTTGAGTCAAGCATCACGACCTCGGTGCCCTCGCTTATAACCGGGTAGATTTTTTTCACGTCGGTAACAAACCCGTTGTACACGATGTAACCGATAATCCAAAGCAGCACAAAAATGGTGACGCCCGAGGCCAGCCAGAGTACGGTTTTGGCCGTGTTTTCAACCATGCGGGCCTTTTTCGTATGTACGGAGCGCCCGGGCTTACGCGTTCGCATGCAGCCCCGCCTTCCTGGTCAGCAGCTGAATAATGATATTCAGGGCCATGATAAACACGAACAACACGATGCTTGTGGTAAAAAGCGCGGTGCGGTGCAGGCCCGAGGCGTAACTCATATCGGTAATGATGTTCATGGTCAGGGTGCGTACCGATGAGGTGAACCCCAACCACCGGCTGAAGTCCGGCATGAGCGGCGTATTGCCCGCCACCATGTACACGGCCATGGTCTCCCCGATGGCCCTGCCCGTGCCCAGCACCACGGCCGCGATTATGCCGGAACGCGCGGCCGGAAGCAGCACCTTTATGATCGTCTGCCAGTGCGTGGCCCCGATGGCCAGGGAAGCGGCCTTGTAATCACGCGGCACGGAACGGATTGATATTTCGGATATGTTGATGATTGTGGGCAGGATCATGACGGCCAGGATTACGGTGCCGGAAAGCGCGTTATAGCCGGTCCCGCCGAACAACTCCCGCACAAGCGGACAGATAACGGTCATGCCGAACAGGCCGAACACCACGGAGGGGATGCCGGCCAGGACCTCCACCACCCGGCGCAGCACCGCGGCAAACCCGCGCCCGGCAAGCTCCGCCAGGTAAATGGCGCAGGCAATCCCCACCGGAACCCCGATCAGCAGGGCCAGACCCGTGACCATGAAGGAACCCACGATAAATGAAAGAATCCCAAACCCGGGGTTGGTTTTGTCAGTAGGCGCCCAGTGCGTGGAAAACAGAAACTCAAGCGGATTTACCTTGCCGAACAGAGGGGCGCCGCTTTGGAAGATGAAATAGGTGATAAAAACAACCGCGATCACGCCAACCACGGCGCATGCAATAAGGAGGGATTTTATGACCTCTTCGTAGGCGCCCCGCAGTTTCCTCTTGTCGAGCCTCATGGCCCAAATTTACACAGGCAATTGTTAGCAAATGATTAGCGGAGTATTAAGAGAAGATTAGCGTAAGGCGGGCGCTGTCGGTGTCGGCCAGCCTTCCGCTGCCGGCGCCGTTAACGCCGGTCCGTATCCGGAGTGGCCCGGGTTATAACCAAAGAAAACCGATACGCGCACACCGGACAGTAAAGCGCGCGCGTGTCGATCAAATACAAATTGCTTTGTTCGCATTGCGGGCACCTGATTTTTGGCATGAGTCTTGGCTCTTGTTCAGTGGATAAAAACATTGATTCCCCTCCCCTATAATTTATAATTATAATACCTTATTTCGGATTGTACAATTTTTTTTCAGACCGGCCGGGTGTTTTATTCCGGCTTGACCATGGATGACAGCGCTGTCAATTAGTGATACCTTTAGCTGAAAAGTGAAGGGAGTATGGCCGGACAGGTTATCAAGGTTGAAAACCTTACCAAAAAGTTTAAGGAACTGGCTGCCGTAAACAATATAAGCTTTGCGGTCAATACCGGAGAGGTGTTCGGATTCCTGGGGCCGAACGGCGCGGGAAAAACCACAACCATCAAAATGATTACCACCATTATGCGCCAGACCTCCGGCGAAATCACGGTAAACGGTTCTTCCACGCTGCGGCGCCGGGACGCCGTGCGCGAGGCCGTGGGGCTGATCTTTCAGGAGCCGAGCCTGGACAACAACCTGACCGTGCGCGAGAACCTGTTTTTCCACGCCCGCCTGTATCACCTTCGTCATCATGAGATTGCCTCCCGCGTTGAACGCGCGCTTACGCTCGTGGGTATGCTGGACAGGCAGCGCTCGGTGGTGCGTAATCTCTCCGGCGGCATGAAACGCCGGGTGGAGATCGCGCGCGGCATGCTCCACGAGCCTAAAATTTTGTTCCTTGACGAGCCCACGATCGGTCTGGACCCTCAAACCCGTCAGCATATCTGGAACTATATCCTTGGTCTCAAACAGAACAGGCGCATGACCATTTTTCTGACAACACATTATATGGAAGAGGCCGAATACTGTGACCGGATCGCGGTTATAGATAACGGACGAATCATCGCGCTTGACACGCCGGCCAACCTGAAAAGACTGGTCAAGGGAGACGTGATTACGCTGCAAACACGCGACAACAGGCGCGCATTGGAACTGCTTAAGGGAAATCCGGCTTTTTCGGCGGAAATCTCCGGGGACTCACTCAGGCTTGTCGCGGATAAAAGCCATGAACGCATCCCGCAGCTTTTCAGATTACTGGGGGACGAGATCACCGGGTTGTCCGTGAAGACCACCTCGCTTGATGATGTTTTCATTCAGCTGACGGGTCATGAAATCCGCGATGAGGGAGCGGATGTGCGTGAGCGCATGAAGGCAAACCCCAGAATACGAAGGAGAATTTAAATGCATACCCCGGCCGACATCCTTACCATCGCCGAACGCGAGGTAATTCGCGGTTTCAGGGAACGCTCGCGGCTTTTCGGCTCGCTGGCCAGGCCCTTTGTCTGGCTTTTCCTGCTGGGCACCGGCCTGCGGGCCTCCCTGGCCACGGGCCTGGGTCTGGATTATACCGTGTTTATCTTTCCCGGCATGATCGTCATGAACATCCTGTTCGCCTCGATTGTGGCGGGTATTTCGATAATATGGGACCGCGAGTTCGGTTTTCTGAAGGAGATCCTGGTGGCCCCGGTTTCACGCACCGCGATCGCCTTGGGCAAAACCCTGGGCGGCGCGGCCATGGCGGTAATCCAGGGCGCATTGGTCCTCCTGTTTATTCCCGTTCTCTCCGTGCCCGCGGATCCGCTGCGCCTGCTGCTCACCCTGCCCTGCATGTGCCTGACGGCCTTTGCCGTCACCTCCCTGGGCATGCTGATCGCGGTAAGGATGCGCTCCTTTGAGGGGTTCGGCGTGATGAACAATTTTGTGGTCATGCCCATGTTTTTTCTTTCCGGCGCCATGTACTCGATCGCGCAGGCTCCCGGTTGGCTGAAGGTGATCATTATGCTCAACCCCGTGAATTACGCGGTGGACCTGGTGCGCTCGGTCTTCCTGGGCATACCCAGCCAGAACGGATACCTGGCGGACATTCTTTTTCTGACCGCCTTTGCCCTGGTCCTGCAGGGGGTCACCATTTTCTTTTTCCACCGCGAAAACGGATAACAG
>CAZWYY010000047.1:0-31883 GCA_964638895.1 uncultured Spirochaetaceae bacterium
GGCGCTCGCCAGTCTGACCGTATAGGCGCTGCCGCCCCTGTCTATGCCCCGGAAGGTATCGCCCGGTTTCAACCGTAATACGCGCTGCAGGTAATGATAGTCTTCGCCCCGCACCGTAATCGAGGAGTGAAGCTTTACCTCACCGGGTAAGACAAACTGTCTCATGCGTCAGTTCCCGATAACCTGCACATGCACGGAACGCCTGCGCGGCCCGTCGAACTCGCAAAAAAATATTCCCTGCCAGGTCCCCAGCACAAGCCTGCCGTTTGCAACCGGTACCTGCACGCTTGAGCCTATCAGACACGCCTTGATATGCGCATCCGCATTGCCCTCCGCATGCGTATACCCGGCGCCGGCGGGCACGAGCTTGGCAAGCTGCGCGGAAATATCCCGTACCACGGCCGGGTCCGCGGCCTCGTTAATGGTAACACCCGCGGTTGTGTGCGGCACATACACCAGGCAGATACCCTCGGAGATATCCGCTTTTCCTACAAGATCACGGCAGGTGGGGGTAATATTGATAAACTGCGACCCCCGTTCGGTGTTGATTTCGAACCGTAAGAACGCCATTATTTTTCTTTTATAATCTCCACCGCTTTTTGCAGCATGATATCCGTACTCAGATCATAGACCGGCGGGTTGTTATTGGTGCGGTTCATCTCACTCTTGATCAACCGCTTTAAGGCGATCTCCCGCAACGCAATGCCCTGTTTTTTCAGGTCGACGATAAAGCGGTCTATGTCTTTGTCCGTGGCATGAGGATGGGCGGAGATATAATCCGATATGATATTTTCCTTGATGAGTTTTTCATACGAGGCTTTCTCCGCATCCGTAAACTCATCCTCTTTCACCTCAAAATTCGGCTTAACCCCGATTTTATCGATACTGATCCCCTTTGGGGTGTAGTATTTGGCAACCGTGAGTCTGAACCCGGAGTCATCCATAATCTTGGCGTGCTGTACCGTACCTTTTCCATAGGAGGTTTCGCCCACGATTACGGCCCTGCCGGTGTCCTGAAGGGCGCCGGCTAAAATTTCCGCGGCCGAAGCCGAACCCCTGTCGATAAGCACCACAATGGGGACGTTTTCCGGCACGATGGTTTTATAAGGGGTGGCGTTGTACACGGTGTTGTCCACGGGATTCCTGCCCTTCACGCTAACGATGGGCCCCTTGGACAGGATCAGGTCGGCCACCGACACCACGGACGGCAGAAGTCCGCCCGGGTTCAGGCGCAGATCAATAATAAGCGCCTTGAAATTTTGCTTTTTAAAGTCCAGGAGCGCTTCCTTGACCCGGTCCAGGGTAAACGAGGTAAACTCGATAATCTTTAAATACCCGATGCCGCCGGGCATCATGACGCTTCTTACCGTGGGAACCTCAATCACCGCCCTGGTGACCTTTACGTCGAACACCAGGGAATCGCCGCGCTGTAGGGTCATAGTGACCGCCGTGCCCGGTTCTCCCCGCAGGCGCTTTACCACCTCATCAAGGCTGAGCTCCAGTGTGGAGTCACCGTCCACCTTCATAATGAGGTCACCCGCCGATACGCCCGCTTTATAGGCCGGCGTACCCTCAATGGGAGAGATTACCTCCACCGGAAGATTCTCCGGACGGTTTCCCTTACTGTCTACCACGAATCTTTGCTTGGAAATCACCAGACCCACGCCCCCGAACTCAC
The DNA here is from genome assembly GCA_964638895.1 of uncultured Spirochaetaceae bacterium. Lineage (GTDB taxonomy): Bacteria > Spirochaetota > Spirochaetia > SZUA-6 > RPPD01 > JAFGGG01. The sequence continues at coordinate 1,679 of CAZWYY010000047.1, forward strand.
CCTGGGACGTATCCGTGAGGTAATGCAGCTCATCAGAGGTCAGGTAAGAGGAGTAGGGATCATCCAGGGCCTTGAACAGGCCCTTAAGGGCGCCGTCAATCAGCGTATCGGGATCAAGCTTGTCCTGGTCCACATAATACTGTTGTATATAATAATAAATCTCGGCGAACTTCTCCAGATCCTGCTGTGATTTATTATCACTGTTTTGGGCAACCAGATTCGGTGTAAGCAACAGGAACAAAACAAGGATTATCAGGCCCACAGTTATACTTAACCATAATAACCGCTCCGTAAGCGGTTTTTTCTTTTGGATATCTTGCATAATCTAACTCCATACAATAAATTACGAGGATTTGTCAACAACTCTCTTGACCTAAATATAGCACAAAAGTTACACTCCGGCTATTATGCAGCAAAAAAGATTCGTATTTCTTTCCCTTACGGTTTGGGAATGTCTAAAACCTATTCTCATACTTGCGGCCGTCATCTCCCTGTTCCGGAATGCCTTGCTGATCAACCGGACGGCTGTTTTCTGGTTGGTGCTGTTATGTTCCGGCTACCTGGTGTTTCCCGCATTGGCCGTGCTTTTATTTTTCAGGCAAAGCGGGTCTTCCCGCCTGCTTCCCGTTCTCAGGATGGGAAAGATCGTCACCATCCTGCCCTGTTTTCTCCTGTTGATCATTGAACTTTCCAGTCGAACCGTGTTTATGGTACATTTTATCTTCCTGCCCTTGGCCTTCAGTTCCTCCCTGTTTCTCTTTATTATTTTTTCAATAGATTTGATTTTTCTTACTTTTATAATATCATTAAAAGAGGAAAACAGGAGGAACTGATGCATATCATCCCCATTGCAAGCGGAAAGGGGGGTGTGGGAAAATCTCTGATCGCGGCCAATCTCTCCATCGCCCTGTCCCAGGCGGGGAAAAAGGTGATATTGGCTGATCTTGATCTGGGCGGATCGAACCTGCACATGCTTTTGGGGCTGCGCTCCGTAAAAAACGGTATCGGCACCTATCTTACCAGGGAAAAGCTGTCCTTCGGGGACCTGCTTCTCCACACCAGTTATAACGGTTTGGATTTTATTCCGGGAGACGCCGAGATCCCGGGCATCGCCAACCTGTCACACACGCAGAAAAACAAACTGATTAAAAACCTTACCTCCCTGAAATGCGAGTACCTGATCCTGGACCTGGGGGCCGGGACCAATATCAACGTAATAGATTTTTTCCTTATTTCCGGCAGGGGAATCGTGGTCACCATGCCCACACTCACCGCGACCTTGAACGCTTACCTGTTTTTAAAAAACGCGCTTTTTCGGATTCTCTATTCATTAATTAATAAGACCTCCCCCGCGTATGAATATATGGAAAAACTGAAGAAACAGGGCGACGGCCTGCAGAAGATCTATCTTCCCAAACTGCTTGAACAGCTTAAAACCATTGACGGGAAGGTGTACTCGGCATACATGCAAAAGGCGGCCCATTTTCAGCCGCGCCTGCTCTTGAACCTGCTGGAAAACAGGAAAGATACGGCCATTGGGGGGAGGCTGCGACGATCGGTCAAGGAATACCTGGGGGTGGACCTTGAACACCTGGGGATCATGTACAGGGATGAAATGCAGGATATCGCCTTGAACTCACGGCTGCCCCTGCTGATTTACAAACCCCATTCCATACTTTCCCAGGCCATATATCGCGTGGCGGACAAGTTGAGTCAGTATACGGGCGAAGAGGAACAGCTGCTTGATATCTCCGATTTTGATGAAAGCTTTCAAATTGCCGAACTGGAAGCGGAGATTGATTTTTCCGAGAGGCTGCACTATATACAGGAGCTTATGCATACCAACTCCTTAAGCGTGGGCGACCTGATCGATATCATCAAATCACAACATATCGAAACGGAAAAATTGAAAAAAGAAAACCAGCTGTTGAAAATAAAGCTTTCCAAAGCCGTAAGGGAGGGTTTTAAGATATAACCGCGGTCCAAAAAACGCATTAATGGGACGGCCCGCCGCGGGCGTTGGTCCGTTTGGAAGTTAACCACATGGCAGTTTTTCTTAAGGGAAATCTGAAACTTAGCATATCCCCCGACGCAACAGAGGCCGGCCTGGAGTTCACGCCGGACAAAGACGGGCCCACCTGGAGCCGTGAAAACATTATCGCCTTATTAAAAGAAAAATCAGTGCTGGACAGCGTGAATCCGGCAAACCTGGAAAACGCGATCCGGCAGTTTTCCGGGGCGAGCCAGGGCAATCACAGCATGGTCATCGCCCAGGGTGTACGCCCGGAGCCCTCCGTGGACAGCACACTGGTCTGGGAAGAGCTTCCCCTGCCCGAATCGGTTAAAGAAACAGCGGAACAACTTGCGCGGGAAGCCCCTCCCCCCCGCATTTATGATTCCACCGGTACAAAAACCGAAGCCCAAAGGAAGGTGGGCTTACATCAAACAAGCGGTGGGGAAAAAGCCGACACACAATACCGCGGGATCAAGGTATCGCCCGAAATTAATAAAATCGCATACGCGGAAAAAGGCCAAAAGATCGCCGCTTACTCACCGCCCCTGCCCGGCACCCCCGGCATGAACATCTATGGCCGGCCGGTCGCTCCCGCGGCGCCCAAACGGCAGCAGTTTTATTTAGGCGAGAACATTTCCAGGCGGGGGAACGAATTGTACGCCGGGGTCTCGGGAATCATCAGGATCGGCGCAAACTGGACCGATATAATCCCTCACCAGGCCGGGTATTGGCGCGTGTATGCCACGGAAGACGGCCTGGACTGTTTATTTGATTTTACTCCCTCCACTGAGGAGGCCGAACGCTCGGCGTCCGCCGCAATTCGCAGACAGGCCCATGACCTGGGATTTTCACCGAAAGATATCCTCCCCGAATCCGCCCTGAGGAGGATCATCGCCCAGGCCGAGCAATCCAAGAGCGCGCTTAAGGGGTATTCGCTGTGCACCACGATCGAACCGATTACCACGCTTACTGTTTCCGAGGACAAACTTGAGGCTTCACTCTCGCTGCGTAAAGGCAGGGGACAGGGCCGGCATTTGAGTCTGAAGCGGATCAGCGGTGTGATAAACGATTCCGGGCTGAAAAACCTCAAACTGGACCAGATCAGGCAAGATATACTCGAATTCTACCACGGCGGCGCCCGTGAGCTTAACGGCTATCCGTTGGCGCGGGGCGCCCCGCCCACGAAGGGCGAAGACGGGGAGATCGTCTGGGAGGTGACCTTTGAGGATCCGGAAAAACTGGACGCACTGAAGAAGAATATTGAGAAGCGGACGGATACGTCCGCCGTGCCGGAGTCCCAGGGTGATTTTCCCCCGGACCTGGTGCAAAAAATGGCCGTGGTACGAAAGGATGAACGAATAGCAAGCATCCGGCAGCCGGAAAGGGGCGATGCCGGCCGTGATGTCTACGGGAACAGAATAAGCGGCACGCCGGGAAGGCGCGCGGAATACACCCTGTTTGAGCATGTTGTCAATTACGGTCAGTACCTGGTTGCGCGTGAAGACGGGTTCCTGGAGGTGGGGGAAAGGGACGGCCACTTCTTGGTGCGCGTACGGCCCAGTAAGGACGCAAGAGCCTCCCTCACATTCTCCCCGGATGACATGCAGGCCTTTTTGTCGGTGTCTCCGGCGGGCGGCGTGGGCAAAGCCCTGACCGCAAAGGACCTGCTTGAGTTCCTGCATGAACAGGGGGTCGTACAGGGCCTTGACACCGCCGCGATCCAGCAGGCCGCCGAGCAGTGCGCCGCGCGCCAAGCGGTGGAAAATATGCTTGTGGCCCGGGGGCAACCGCCCGTCCATGCAATCGGGGAGCGCATTCAGATCCACATTCGCCAGGCCAGCGGGAAACATGTCAGCATCCTGGAAAACGGTCGCGCGGACTATAAACAGCAGGACACCATGACTATTGTAAAGGAGGGCAGCCTGCTGGCGGAGATAACCCCCGCAACGGAGAAGGGCACGGACGGAATTGACGTGCTGGGGAACAAGGTCCCGGCCAAGCAGAAGGCCGGCGTTTCGATTGCCGTGGGTAAAAACGTACGCAGGGAACCGCAGCCCGACGGTACAATCAGGCTTTACGCCCAGATTGACGGGGAGTTCAGCTTTAAAAAGAATCTGATAAGTGTGGCGCAGGTCCACACGGTGGAAAGCAATGTAGATCTGCATACCGGGAACGTAAAGTTTCCCGGCACCGTACTCGTCAAGGGCTCGGTAACCGCGGGTTTCAGCGTGGTTTCGGGTTCGGACATCACGGTGGAAAATGTGGTGGAACAAGCCCTGCTTTCCGCGGACGGCTCAATTATCGTAAAAAAGGGAGTCAAGGGCAACAACAAAGCGATCCTCCGCGCCAAAGGCGATATTCAGTGTCTTTTTGCGGAAAAAGCCGTGATTCTGGCCGTGGGAGACATCCGCATCAATCACTCCATCCTTCACTGCCGTATTAAATGCAACTCCAGGATCATCATGGGTGAAAAAAAGGGTACAATAATAGGCGGAATCATAAAGGCGAAATTAGGGTTGGAAGCCGTTACCCTGGGCTCAGTAAGCGGGGTTAAAACACGGGTGTGTTTCGGCCAGGATTACCTGGTAGAGGACCGGATTGAGCTTGAGGAAAAAGAGTTAAAAAGACTGGGCAACAAAATCCGGGGATTCGATTCCCTGATGAAAGGGCAAAACATGGAGGGACCCGCCGCCCTGCAGGAGCTTCGGCGGATCCGGGAAGAAAAACTGCAAGGCCTTAAGACCATAGAGAAATACAACCAGCACCTTTTTGTATTAAGAGAAAAATTCGAGGAACACTTTCCGTCCGAGGTGATTGTGAGGGGAACCGTGTTCCCCGGTGTGGTCATCGAGAGTCACGACCGGGTGTATGAGGTAAGGCAGGAGCAGTCCATGGTTGCGTTTATGTTTAACCCGCTCGTAGGCCAAATCGAGGTAAAATCACTGGTAGCCGGAAGCTAGGTAAAGTTGCGCAGCAGAAACTCCTCAAGCTCCGCACTGCTGTTATCGATTTCATGGGATTTTTTGGGCAGGTCCAGTGCTTGTTTCAGGCTTTGCGGAAGCCCGGGCTCCCTGCCCGTGGCCTGCTTTATGATCTCCCTGAACTTGGCCGGATGGGCGGTGGCCAGGGTAATAATATGCCGGGGGCGGACCGATTCGGCGGCAAGCACCCTTTGGGAAGCCAGATAGCCGACGGCCGTGTGCGGATCAATAAACATCTGTTTTTGCGCGTAAAAATCCGAGATTGCCTCCAGGGTCTGGGCATCGGTTACCACCTCTCCGTGTATCATGCTGCTCATGGCGTCGTGGTCCTGATGGAATATCTCAAGCATCCGCTCAAAATTGCTGGGATTTCCCACATCCATGGCGTTGGACAGGGTATGCCGGGAGGCCCTGGGCGTAAAAATCTTGTGCGCCAGGTACTCGGGAACAACATCATTAATATTGGTGGCCGCTATGAAGCCGGATACGGGCAGCCCCCACCGCCAGGCGTACACCCCGGCCGTCAGATTGCCGAAATTGCCGCTGGGTACACAGAAATGTATGTCGCCCTCTACCTCCCGCCGCAGTTGGGCAAAGGCGTATATGTAATAAAAGGACTGGGGAAAAAGACGCCCGATATTGATGGAATTGGCCGAGGTAAGATTCAGGGAGGCCTTGAGCCTGGCGTTGCGGAACGCCTCCTTTACCAGGCGCTGGCAGTCGTCGAACGAGCCGTGCACCTCAAGCGCATATACGTTCTCTCCCAAGGTAGTAAGCTGTTTTTCCTGTAAAAAACTGACCCTGCCCTTGGGAAAGAGAATCACTACATCGATGTTTTTCTTCTTGAAAAAGGCCCGGGCCACGGCGCTCCCCGTATCGCCCGAGGTGGCCACCAGGATGACCGCGTGTTTATTTTCCTCGGTCAGGATCTCTTCCATAAAAGAGGCCAGAAAGCAGGCCCCGAAGTCTTTGAAAGCGCAGGACGGCCCGTGAAAAAGCTCAAGCAGTGAGATATGCTCATCCACGCGGCGCACCACGGGAGAAAAATCAAAGGCTCGCCTGATGATCTTGGAAAGCAGCTCCGTGCTCATTTCGGATTCCAGGAAGGTACGGCTGAGTTTTTCCGCTATGTCCGGAAATGAGACGCTTTTGTCCCAAGAGAGGAACAGCTCCCGCAGGTCCGGGGATTCCACCGGATAATACAACCCCCCGTCCGGGGCAAGTCCGGTAAACAAGGCATGGGTAAAGGTGGCCTCCGCGGCCTTCCGGCGTGTGCTTCGTAGGATCATTTTTTCTTCCTGAAAAAGGCCGCGTGAATGGTGCGCAAAGCCCTTGCTTTATCATTCTGATGAATCACAAACGAAATATTCCTTTCCGAGGAACCCTGTGCAATAGCCAGAACATTAATCCGGGCCCGGCCCAAGGCGCTGAAAAGCCTGCCGGAAATTCCCGGGGTTCCCCGCATATTATCGCCTATAACCGCAATAATTACCAGGTCTTCATTATAGGTGAACTCATTGATGGCCTTGCTTTTAAGCTCACGCGCCAGCTCCCTGCGCAGGGCCCCTACCGCCTTGCGGGCCTCGGACTGTTTTAATCCCAGGCAGATGGTATGTTCCGAAGAAGCCTGCGAGATCATGGTGATGTTCACCCGCTCCCCGGCAAGGATGCCGAATATACGCGCGGCCATGCCGGGTATGCCCACCATACCGCCGCCCTCGATATTAAGCAGGGCCGTATCCTCGATCCAGGCGATACCGGTTATGGAGGAGGCGGATCTCTTTACCCGCCTTCTGATGACGGTGCCGGCTGCGTCCGGGTTGAAGGTATTCCTGATGATGATCGGGATGTCCTTTTCAACCGCGGGAATCATGGTACTGGGGTGAATGACTTCGGCCCCGAAATAGGAAAGCTCCATGGCCTCCTCGTAGCTGAGATCCCTGACGGTGAAGGCCTCTTTTACGCAGCGGGGGTCCGCGCTCAACACCCCGTCCACATCGGTCCAGATCTCTATGGAATCCGCGGCCAGACCCGCCCCGATCATGGAGGCGGTATAGTCCGAGCCGTTGCGCCCCAGTGTGGTGGTTACCTTGTTCCCGCTGGAAGCGATGAAACCCGTTATTACGGGGAGCGCCTTCAAATGTCCCAACCTTTTCTTGATATTGGCGTAGGTGGATTTATAGTCCACAACGGCCTGGCCGTAGGTATCGTCCGTTACGATAATGTCACGCGCATCTACCGGTACCGCTTTAATCCCGCACTGCACCAGGTAACCGGTCATAAGCTCACAGCTTAAGCGTTCTCCGAAACTCATCACCAGGTCTAAAATACGGGGGGAGCACTCCCTGATAAGCTCCACTCCGTGCAGAAAATCCTCAAGCTCGCCGAGCAGCCGGTCTACGGCGCCGGATACCGGACCGCGGCCCCCCTCATGTATCAGGACGTCTATAACCGCGTTGTGTTTTTCAGCTATGGTACGGATAATGCCGTGATACTCCATACTCCCCCGCTCGGCAAGACGCGCGGAAGTGATTAACAGGTCGGTAACCCCCTTCATTGCGGAAAGCACAACCGCAACCGGACCGGCCGCGTATTCACCGGTTATGATCCGCGCAACCTGTTCCATACCGGCGGCATCCCCTACCGAACTGCCGCCGAATTTCAATACCCTCACTGCGTAATCCTTTGTATCAAGCTAAAGTTGCCCCCATAGTATACATTTTTTCCGGGTTTATCCATCCCCAAAACCTGATAAAAAAACAAAATAAAAAATTTTTGGCGTGGCTTTTTTCCTTTCCTGTACTATACTGTGTTCAAAGGTTTTTTTATGCAAAAAACCGTCATTTTTATCATATCCGCCTTTCTCCTGTATGTGTCCGGCTGCGTTTCTTCCACCCTGCCGCCGGAAGAACAGGTTTTTTTGCCCGTCACCGAACGGGACGCGGGGTCTCCGGCTTTTCAAAACGCGTTGCTGCAGGCACAAAAACAGATAGACGCCCTCATCCGCCCCCCTTTATACCCCATTAAAAATAACGGGAAAACGCTGCTCCGGCTTACGGACCTGAATAACGACTCTTATCCCGAGGTCTTCGCCCTATGCGTACAAACCTCCGCGCCCGAACTGGCGGATTATGCGGTGTTGGCCAATTACGCGCGATTAAAAAACCAAGCCCTGGCCGCGGTACGATTCTCCCTTGTATGCTTTAAAAATACCACGGGCACGCTCGTACCCGCATGCCGGACAAACCTGGGAGAAAAAACGGTTTTCAGGGCTTTTACCCTGCAGCCGTTTTCCTCATCTCAAACAGGTTATACGCTGTTAAGGGTTGAATTTTATACAAACCAAGGGAGTGAGATAGAGCTTTTCCTGGTAAACAGCATTGACCTTGTTCCCGTACATATAGTAACGGCGTCGGAAACCCTGACCTCCTCGCTTGATATCTCGGATATCGACGGCGATACCGTTTATGACATCGTGCTTTCCCACACACAGGCCGAGGACGCGGTGGGCTATGAAACCACCCTGCGCTGGTACCGCTTCAACGGAGCCGTTTACAAACTGTACAAGACCTTCGCCGTTTTGAAAAATCTGCGGATGTTTTTACAAACCGTTAAAAAGTATATGTTAAAAGGGCAGATAAGCAGTCTTGTTTCTTACGCCGTGAACCCGTCCGCGGCCGGGGCACTGAGAAACAAGGGGGTCTCGGATTCCCGAATCGCCGCACGCGCCTTCGGCCTGATACCGGTTGTGTCACAATCGGGCCTCGGTGCTTATAATTTCTTTAAACAGATAAAAGAGATTGTATTTCCGGATATCATTGAAAGCCCCTTCACTCACAAAAACAGCCTGGGACGTTATTTCAAACTCACCTTTAAAGTAATAGACGCTCATGACACGGCGTATATTTCGGAGGTACCGGTATATCTTAATAAAAATCCGTTCGGGCCGCACCCGTTCCTAATTTATCCCTGACCTTCAATGAGCGGTCCCGACTACTGACCTAAGATTATAACACCTTGGTTTTAAACTCAAACTTCTTCTCTTTGAACAGGTATTTACAGACATCCACGACTTCGGGATCGTAATAAATACCCCGCATCTCTTCGATATGACGAATACCCTGCTCAATGCCCAGGGCCGCCCGGTAGGGCCTGTCCGACGCGATGGCTTCCACCACATCCGCAACCGTGAGAATACGGGCCAGAAGACCGATCTCATCCCCATGCAGGCCGCGCGGGTATCCGCTCCCGTCCATGTACTCATGATGCTGGTACACGATTTGCGCAATGGGCCAGGGGAACTCAATCTCTTTCAGAATACTGTATCCGATATGCGGGTGTGTTTTTATCAGATCGAACTCAAGCTCACTTAACCGGCCGGGCTTGGAAAGTATCTCGGAGGGAATGGATATTTTCCCTATATCATGGATCAGGCCCGCCATATTGATGGCCTCAAGGTCGTGCTCTTCAAGATTCATATGCACGGCTATCTCCCTGGCCAGTTCGGACACCCGTTTCTGGTGACCGGCGGTATAGGGATCCTTCATGGCCAGCAGTTTGGCGATTACCTGGATGGTGCCCTTAATGATGATTTGAATGTTTTCAAGACTCTGGCGTAGGGATTCCTCCACCCTCGTGCGGGTTTCCACCTCTTCGATCAGTTTGTGGGTGGCGTTCATCAACTCTTCCGTGCGCTCCACCACCATGTTTTCCAGGTTGTAATGCATGCTTATTAACTGTTTCTCCAGGTTCCACTGCGCGCTTAAGGAAGCCACAAACTGGCATATCTCCAGGGCATTGAAGGGCTTTAGCAGGTAAAACAGTTTGTTTCCCGGCGCTATACGCCGCCTGATATCCGCGAGATCTATCCGATCATCACCGGTAATAAGTACAATCTCGATATCCTTGTCCATTGTCCTGATTTTCTCAGCAAGCTCTATGCCGCTTTCGCCGAAGGCAAGATGAACATCTATGAAAATGATGGCGAAGGGTTCGACCTTATTTTGATCGATCAGTTTAAGCGCCGCGGCCCCGCCTTTACACAGGGTAAGGTCAAGATTAATCTGTTCCGGTTCGGCCTCATGACCGGTTATATTGTTCCACAACACCAGTGTTTCCGATGTCAGAATCCTCTGGTAGAGCTTTAAAATGCTTTCCTCGTCATCAACCGCAATCATTTTTATATGCTTTTTTTCAACCCCATTGGCCGTTATTCCTGGCACAATGCCTCCTTAAGATAAAAAAAGTTTCTACTTATTGCATATTGCAGTTATGAGATATGTTTATTATACAATTATAGAATGTTGATCCGTACATTGCAACTGTTTTATGAGTGTTTTTAAAAGCCGGGCCGTAGGGTATAGGGAACAAATTTAAAATTGCTATCTTTTATTACCTCTTGCAGAAAAAATATTGATAATTTAGTATATTCTTAATAAATTAAAATAGAGAAAAAATATGGCGGATTTTGATTACGAGGAAGGCCTAAAACTAAAATCCAAGCCCAAGGTTGATACACCGAAGATGTACCGGGTGATCCTGCATAACGACGACTACACCACCATGGAGTTTGTGGTGGAGGTGCTTATCAAGGTGTTTCGTAAACCCGTACAGGAAGCCACCCGGATTATGCTGGATGTACACCGCAAGGGCCAAGGGCAGGTGGGGGTGTTTACCCGGGATATAGCCCAGACAAAGGTGGCCCAGGTCCATTACCTGGCGCAGCAGAATGAATATCCGCTTCGTTGTACGTATGAGGAAGCCTGAATGAAAAACCGGAGCAATAAGTGAATATTAATAGGGAGCTGAACAACATAATCTCAACCGCGTACCAGGAAGCCAAAGAAAAAAAGCATGAGTTTCTGACCCCGGAGCATATCCTATACGCCGCGCTGTTTTCCAGGGAGGGACGGCAAATTTTCGACGACCTGGGGGCAAACACCGGGCAGCTCGAGAAAAACCTGAAACAATATTTTATGGAGCACATGAAGGGCGATTATAATGACGATCCCGCACAGTCCTTGGGATTCAAGAACATCATGGAACGGGCGTTTCTGCACGTGGTATCCGCTGAGAAGGAAGAGATGGACATCGGGGACGTGCTGGTGGCCCTGATTGACGAAAAGGATTCATTCGCCTCCTTCTTCATGCAGCAGGAAGGTATTACCAGGCTTGACCTGCTGCGGTATGTATCGCACGGTCCGACGGGATTTTTCACCAGACAGGAGGCCCCGGAGGAGGAGCAAGAGGACGATGAAGAACAGGAACCGTCGGCCAAAAAATCCAGCCGTTTATTGAAGGCCTTTACCACGGACCTTACGGAAAAGGCGGCGAACGGCGAGATGGACCCGCTGATCGGCCGGGAGGACATCCTGAAGCGCACCATCCAGGTACTCTGCCGACGCCTGAAAAACAATCCCGTGCACGTGGGTGACCCGGGTGTGGGCAAAACAGCCATCACCGAAGGCCTGGCCCAGTTGATCGTGGACCACAAGGTCCCGGGACCCCTGGAAGGCTACCGCATCTTCTCCCTGGATATGGGCGGGCTGATCGCCGGCACCAAGTACCGCGGTGATTTTGAGGAGCGGTTGAAACGCGTGCTGCAGGAGCTGCAGAAACTGGAGAAGGTGATCCTGTTTATAGATGAGATCCACACGGTAGTGGGAGCGGGCGCGGTCTCGGGCGGTTCCATGGACGCGTCCAATATCCTCAAGCCCGTGTTGAGTTCCGGCAAACTGCGCTGTATCGGCTCCACCACCTACGAGGAGTATAAAAAGTATTTTGAGCGTGACCGCGCTCTCTCGCGGCGGTTTCAAAAAATAGAGGTGAACGAGCCTACGGTGGAGGAAACCTATCAGATATTACTGGGGTTGAAGGACTCCTACGAGAAACACCACGAACTTGAATTTACGGATGAGGCGCTGCGCGCCGCGGTCGACCTCTCCGCCAAGTATATCAATGACAGGTACCTGCCCGACAAGGCCATCGACGTCATGGATGAGGCGGGCGCCTACGTACGTCTGTTTCCCGAAGCGCCGGGCAATAAGAAAAAGAAGCTGACCGAACAGGATATCGAAAAGGTGGTGGCCGCGATCGCCAAAATCCCCGAACGCAGTGTTTCCGGTACGGAAAGCATTAAGCTGAAGGATATGGAGTCTCAGCTCAAGTCCGTGGTGTTCGGACAGGATCACGCCATCGAGCTTGTGGTGCAGGCCATCAAGCGGTCGCGGGCGGGCTTCCATAAACCCGACAAGCCCGTAGCCAACCTTTTGTTCGTGGGACCCACCGGAGTGGGGAAAACCGAGTTGGCCCGCCAGCTTGCCTCAATTATGGGCGTGCCCCTGCACCGTTTCGACATGAGCGAATATCAGGAAAAACATACGGTCTCCCGCCTGATCGGCGCTCCCCCGGGATACGTAGGATATGACGAAGGCGGGCTGTTAACCGACGCCATCCGTAAGAACCCTCATTCGGTCCTGCTGCTGGATGAAATAGAGAAGGCCCACGAGGATGTGTTCAATACGCTGCTGCAGATCATGGACTATGCCACACTGACCGACAACAACGGCAAGAAGGCCGATTTCCGCAATGTGATCATCATCATGACCTCCAATGCCGGGGCCAGGGAGATCGGCAAACCCCTGGTGGGGTTCGGCGAACGGAACGTCACCCGTGACGCCATAAGCGGGGCGGTGGAAAACATCTTTACCCCGGAGTTCCGCAACCGTCTGGACGGTGTGGTGACCTTCAACAATCTTGACCTGGAAATAATGAAGATGATCGTGAAGAAGGAGCTTGGTGAGTTTGAGGCGCAGTTAAAGGAAAAGAAGGTCAATATCAAAGCCACCGAGCAATGCATTACCTGGCTGGCGCAAAAGGGTTTTTCTCCCTTGTTCGGGGCGCGCGAGGTGGCCCGCCTTGTTCAGGAAAAAATAAAGAACTTTTTTGTGGATGAGGTGCTCTTCGGGAAGCTGGCCGGAGGCGGTGGGGCGGTTGTCGACGTCATAAACGACGAGATAAAAATAGAAATCAAAGAAACCTGAAAACCAACGTACATTATGCCTATCTTTCCTTTGAGTAAAGACATTCTGTTTCCGCCGGTTGAACTGGCCACGGATGAAGGAATCATCGCCATAGGCGGGGACCTCTCCTGCGACCGCCTGCTCGCCGCCTACCGCCAGGGAATTTTCCCTTGGTACACTCCGCCTGAACCCGTACTCTGGTGGTCCCCCGATCCGCGTATGATACTCTTTCCCCACGAAGTGCGGATCTCGGCCTCCATGCATAAGGTTCTTAAAAAGGGCGAGTTCAGCTTTACCTGCGACACCCGGTTCAGACAGACCATGCTGGGCTGCGGGGCGCCCCGCAAGTCCGGTCCCGAAACCTGGATCTCCGAGGATATACTTGAATCATACTGCCGCCTGCATGAGATGGGCTATGCCCATTCCGTAGAGACCTGGAAGAACGGCGAGTTGGTAGGGGGATTATACGGGGTGTCGCTGGGGTCCGTGTTTATCGGGGAGTCAATGTTTCATAAAGTGAACAACGCGTCCAAGGCCGCGTTTATCGTTTTTGCCCGGCGCCTGGCGGAACTGGGGTTCACCTTGATCGACTGCCAGGTATACACACCGCACCTGGCCAGCCTGGGGGCCTGGACCATTCCGCGCCGCGATTATCTGAAGCTGCTGCGCCAATGCCTGCAGCACACCGACCGCGTGGGAAGCTGGCGGGAGATCTTTTCATAATTATGCGGCGCCGGTTTTAACTTTGGTTTCCCTGGGTCAGCTTAAGGCTTTTCACCATCTTTTCCAGTGCCGGCAAAAAAAGGGACGCGGACACGGAAGGCTGGTAGGCCATCACCATGACGTAGAGCGTATGATTGTACTTAAGCAGGAAGAGTTCCCCGCTTACATCATCCCCGGTTTCCTTTACCGCGGAATGGAGCCATTCTTTGCCGTCTATTAACACTGTATCGGGTTGGTCATACGTGTATGAACCCTCCTGTATAAGCTCGGAAAAATACTCTTCCACGGACTTGTCTTCCGTGTAATCCAGGGGGGTAAGCAGTATCCCAAAGGCGGCTTTCTCTTTCGCATTGTCCGTCCACCCCGGTGAATGAATCACTATTTTTTGCGCGGACTCCTCAGGTTTCCAGTCATACGGATAACTGAATGAAATCCCAAGACGGTCATTGGAGTATTCACTTGCATTCTGTGCCGAGAGCGGCAGCACAAAACCGAATGCCAGGATAACCGATAATAATAAAATTCGCATTCGAGGCATAAACCTTATCAATCCTTCCATACCGCAGTATATACTACGCGCATATGCAACGCAATAGTTTGTGTAAGTGTATTGACCTCAAGCAACATTCACTTTATACTTGCCAACTTAATGAACACTAGTTACTTTTGTCTCACGTTTTAAAGGAGGAGTGGATCGTGAATAAAGGTTTAAGAGTGATATTATTTATAATTACATTAAGTCTTGTTCCCCTTTTCTGTTTCGCGGATTCGCAGGCAGCCGCGGATAAGGGTACGGATTTGATGTGGATTACCTGGATCGGGTCGATCGCGGCCTTGATCTTCGCGGCCGTGCTGGCAGTACGGGTGTTAAAGAAGGATCCGGGTACTGAAAAAATGCAGGAGATCAGCAAGTCCATACAGGAAGGAGCCCTGGCCTATTTAAAGCAGCAGTACAAGGTTGTGGCGATTTTTTTTGTGGTGCTGTTTCTGCTGTTTATCCTGTTATCTTTCGGACTGGGCCTGATTTCGCCGTTCGTGCCCTTTGCCTTCATTACCGGGGGCTTTTTTTCCGGGTTGGCCGGGTATATCGGCATGTATGTGGCCACGCGCTCAAACGCGCGCACCACATGGGCCGCCAAACACAGCCTTAACTCCGGCTTGCGCGTGGCCTTCAACTCGGGCACGGTGATGGGAATGGTTGTTGTGGGTCTGGGCCTGCTGGACCTTTCCATCTGGTGGACACTGCTGAAATACGTGTTTCTGCCGGCCGGTATGATCCAGAACATCGCCGAGATACCGCCCATTATGATTACCTTCGGTATGGGCGCCTCATCCATGGCCCTGTTCGCTCGTCTGGGCGGCGGTATTTATACCAAGGCGGCCGATGTGGGCGCCGACCTGGTGGGCAAGGTCGAGGCCGGAATCCCGGAGGATGATCCCCGCAACCCGGCCACCATCGCGGACAACGTGGGCGACAACGTGGGAGACGTGGCCGGAATGGGCGCCGACCTCTACGAATCGTATGTGGGTTCCATTATCGCCACCATGGCCCTGGGTTCGGTAGCGGCCCTGGGACTGGACGCGATTTCGCCGCTGCAGGCCATTCAGATTCCCGTGTCCCTGGGCACGATCGGGGTACTCTGTTCGATTCTGTGCACCTTCCTGGTACGCGCTAAGGAGGACGCCACACAGAAGGTACTGCTGCGGGCCTTGCGCTTCGGCACCTACGGATCCACGATCCTGATCTCCATACTTTCCTTCGGACTTATCTATTTTGTACTCGGCATGAAGTTTATCGGTATCTGGGGTTCCATTATGGTGGGATTGTTGGCCGGGAACGTCATCGCCTATTTTACGGAGTACTTTACCTCGGACCATTACAAACCCACGCGCAACCTGTCCGACGAGTCGCAGACCGGGCCGGCCACCATCATCATCGGCGGCCTGGCTTTGGGCATGGCATCCACCTTTATTCCCGTGCTCACGGTTGTCATCGCCACCCTGGGGGCGTTCTTTTTTTCCGGCATGAGTACCGGAACCATGAGCCTGTCGCTGGGGCTGTATGGAATCGGCATCGCGGCCGTGGGTATGCTTTCCACGCTGGGCATTACCCTGGCAACCGACGCCTACGGGCCGGTTGCGGATAACGCCGGGGGTATAGCGGAAATGGCGGGCCTTGAACCGGAGGTGCGCAAGCGCACCGACGCCCTGGATTCGCTTGGCAACACCACGGCGGCCACGGGCAAGGGGTTTGCCATCGGCGCCGCGGCCCTTACGGCCCTGGCCCTGTTGGCCGAGTTCGGCAATAAGATCCTCGAGTTTCTCCAGCACAATGCGGACCAGACCTCACAGGCCTTCAAGACCTTCTACGGTGAGATTCTGAACTTTCCCGCCTGGCAGTCAAGCGGGTTTCCCATCGACCTTACCTTTTTGAAGATCGACCTGTTGAATCCGGTCATCCTTGTGGGCCTGTTTCTGGGTGTTGTCCTGCCCTTTGTGTTCTCCTCCATGTCCATGAGAGCGGTGGGCCGCGCGGCCGGCAGCATGGTAAAAGAGGTACGCCGCCAGTTCAAGGAGAAAAAAGGCATCCTTGAGGGAACGGAAAAACCGGATTACGCGGCCTGCGTCATGATCTCCACCAAGGGCGCGCAGAGGGAAATGATACTTCCCTCGCTGTTGGCGGTTATCGCCCCGGTTTTTACCGGTATTGTGCTCGGACCCTTCGCTGTAGTGGCCCTGATCGCCGGCGCCCTGGGCTCGGGTTTCGTACTGGCCATCATGATGGCCAACGCGGGGGGCTCATGGGACAACGCCAAGAAATATATCGAAAGCGGGCATCTCGGGGGCAAAGGCTCCGCCCAGCACAAGGCCGCGGTAGTGGGAGACACTGTGGGTGATCCGTTCAAGGACACCTCCGGCCCCTCACTCAACATCCTGATCAAGCTCATGTCAATGGTTTCGATCGTATTCGCGCCCGTACTGGTGGTGCTCAACAATTATCTTGTTCAGCTTTTTTAATATTCTTTCATAAAATGGTATGGGGCTGATCCGCAGCGGATCAGCCCTTTTTTTATGTGCGCCCGGAAACAACCGCCGTGGCGGAGGGCACCGGAAACCGGGGCCAAATGACGCCCTCTGGAAACCGGGCCGAAAATATGTTAAAATAACCTTATTATATTTAATAAAGGGGTACGTCAGATGCTCATTATTCCGGCAATAGATTTACTTGACGCCCAGGCGGTGAGGCTTTACAAGGGTGACTACCGTCAGGCCAAGATTTACTCCCATCACCCTGAAGAGCTTGCCCGCAGGTTTGAGGAGGCGGGCGCGCGGCTCATTCATATCGTTGATCTTGACGCGGCCTACGGTAAGGGAAAAAACAACAGGGAGACCATCCAGCGGATCAGGCAAAGCGTTTCCTGCGAGCTTGAGGTGGGCGGCGGCATCCGCAGTGCGGCCGATATAAGCGAGCTTTTGGCCGCCGGCATAACCCGGCTTATCCTGGGAACCGTGCTGGTAAAGGAGCCCATGCAGGCCGCCTCGTGGATAGCGGACTATCATTTCCACGCCATCGGGGGCATTGACGCCCTGGAAGGCCAGGTCAAGATCTCCGGCTGGCGGGGGAAAACCGAGGTCAAGGACATCACCCTCGCGGCCCGGCTCAGGTCATTGGGGGTAAAGGAGCTGATCTATACCAATATATCCCGTGACGGAACCATGCACGGACCGGATATAGAGCGCACCAATGTTGTGGCCCGCTACGCGTCGCTGCCCGTTATTCTTTCCGGCGGCATCGCTTCGGAAGACGATATCGCCGAGTTAAAAGAAAAGGCCCACGAAAATATCCACGGCGTTATTGTGGGCAAGGCGCTGTACGAGAAAAAGGTGGACCTGGAAGAGCTGATACGCAAGTTCCAGTCTTATACCAATGACGCGTAGCACTATTGAAAAATCAAAAGCGCCGCCCCTGATCCGTCCGCGGCTGACCTAATTCTGCAGTGCCCTCCCCTATTCTGTCCACGGCCGCCTTGGCTCCGTCTGCGGCTGCGTAATCCGGATGAGCCATCATCCTAATTTTCCGCTTGCAAAAAACCGGATTACGGATTAAGTTGAATTAGCACGGATTTGAAAGGAGAACAGGTAGTATGGAAAAAGCTGAAATTCCATTTCCGAAAAATGTAAGTCTTGAGGTGGTAAAGGGAGAGAATACAGGCCAAACCTATGCAATCACCAACAAGACCATGACCATCGGCCGCGCGTCCGTATGCGACATCAAGCTGGCCGACAAATACATTTCAAACAAACACTGCCAGGTTGTGTTTCGCAGCGGACATTTTACGGTCATCGACCTTGGAAGCCTTAATAAAACCAAGGTAAACGGCGCCATGTACGTGCAGAAAAACCTGCGTAATGGGGATATAATCCGCGTGGGTAAAAGCGAACTGAAATTCATTTGGGAGGCAATGGACGAATCGATGGTAAGCGATGCTGAGGATATCCTTATACCCCAGGATGACGCTGTTCCGGAAGCCGACGAATAGAATCCCCGACCATCACGCTTCATTACTTTTTTTTCGGCGTTTTACCCGGTTTGCGGCCCTGCATCACCGAGGTCTTGTCTTTTTCCTTCTTGGCCTGCGGCTTGTCCGCCTGGGGTTGCTTCTTTGCCTTAAGCGCGGTTTTCCCTTTTTTTGGGGCCGCGGGCATGGCGAACACCTTGTCCACCCCCTCGTTAAATACGATGGTTGTGTTCCCTACCTTGATCAGATCGCCTGAGCGCAGCTCTTTGGATTTGACCAGTTGATTGTTCACGTGGATGGGCGTGCGCGAGCTGACCACTGTATATACGCCCTTCTTCTTCTGAACCATCACATCGTTACTCTGCAGTTTGGGTTCGCCTATGATTGTCAGGTCGGCGGATTCCGTACCGCCGATGGTAACCGCGCCCTGGCCGTCCATAATGGTAAAGGGCGGCACCTTCTTCTTTTTCCCGTCAACGGTCAGCACCTCGAGGCAGGGCGCGGTCTGCCTGGACTCGAAGCGGATCTTGGAAAACAGCCATAACAGCAAAAGCGCCAAGGGAATCATGAAGAACATCCAGACCACGAAACCGGGCTGGGGCATTCCAAACAGGGTGTCGGAGTAATAGGCCCTCTCGGCCCGGATGGATCCGTCTCCGCGGTTAAGGGTAACACTGACGTATTTTTTTTCAGCCGGTTCCATACCGGCATAATATACAATGAGGTATTCGTGCAGCACGCGGTCACGAATACGGTTGTACAGCTCGGAAAGCTGCCTGGCGTCCGTAACCCTGTAATTTACGCCGCCTGTTTCATCGGCGATTTTCGAAAGGGCCGGGTCCTTGGCCCCTTCCAGAAGGCCGATGGTGAACACGGTTATACCCTCGTGAGCGGCAAGGTTTAAGGCCGCATCCAGCCCCTTGCGCTGGGGGAAGTACCGATTTCCCTGTTTGGGGAAGTTCTCCCCGTCCGACAACAGCACGATCACCTTTCTTCCCCTGGTATTACCCATGTTGGCTATAGCATGATACAGCGACTCATACAGTTCGGTATAACTCTCTTCCTTTGAGGGACGCTTGATCTCGGTAAGCGCCTTGGCGATCCCGGCCTTATCCGCGGTGGGCGGGATTTCCTTGTCCACCTTTATATTGAACACAACAAGGGAGATGCGGTCTTCGGGATTGTTGATATTGCGCAGCAGCTCCTTGATGGCCTCCTTGGCGTAGGTAACGCGCCAGGCATTCCGATTGCTGGTTTCCTGCCCGGCCATGTTGGTATACATGCTGCCTGAGTTATCAACCAGAAACATGAGGTTGATGCCTTCGTTCACATTTGCCCCGTGTTTAAAAAAGATGATATCGCGTTGTTCCGGTTTCTTATCCGGAACCGCCTCGGAAAGCTCAAACTGGTCCCGGGTGGCGTCGGTAATCGGGTTGCCGTTCGCGTCCGTAACGCTTACATACACCTTTATCTTCTGGTCCATAAGCAGGGAGGAGTTATCCACCTGTGACACAATCACCGACTGAGAAAAACAGAGTGCGCCCGCCAGTACAAAAAGCGCCGCGGCGCATAACAATATCCGTTTCGTCATATACGTCTCCTCATACTATTTAAGTTTGAAAAGGAACTGGGCCTCTCCCAAACGGATAACGTCGCCGTCCTTCAATTCCGCTTCGATCATCCGCTTGTCGTTTACGAAGATATCCCCCTTCGAGTTTGCGTCCTTGATAATAACCTTGTCTTTTTTGGTATTGACGGTGGCGTGTTTGGCGGCCACCATGCGATAATCGGCCAGGCTTACGTCCGACTGCTCCTCTTTGCCGATGGTCATGTGGCGCTGGTTTAATAGGTACTCTTTGCCTTTGTACCTTCCGTTTAACATGTAAAACGAGGCCTTGGCCAGTTTGTTCTCCACAAAACCGTAAAATACGCCGATGCACAGGCCCAGGACCACGAATCCCAGGAGTCTGGCGTAAAGCACGTCGGGCACAAAAAGCTTGAGACTGTATTCAAACACAAGCCCGCCCAAAAATCCGCCGATAAAACCCCCGATGATGCCGTTTTTTATCTTGGCAAAAGACCTGCTGCGTATGCCTTCCACCATCCCGATGAATATGCCGAAAGCCGCCCAGCCCAGGGCCCTGGCGATGGGGTACCCGATAGTCTTGAAATTAGCCGGGGCAAGAAAGAAGCTGCTGCCCATGAACAGGCCCACCTGCAGGCCCAGCAGCACCCCGATCACGCCGCCCAGCATGCCGATGATAATCCCCATTACCAACCCGCTTTTGAGTTTTGAGCCTGAATGCGAGAGTAAGCCCTCGTTCATGCCGAAACACCCGCCTATTATCAGGCCCACCACACCACCGATCACGATTCCGAACACCAGAAGCGAGGGGAAACCGCCTTGGAAGGAAATAAGCACCTCGGCAAAGGGCCAGGCCAGCAAGCCGCCGATAAGTCCGATCACACCGAAAAAAATGATTCTCATGCTTAAAGACACAGGCGCCCCCTTTTTTATTCAGTTATGTTTATTGTATTTTGACCTTTATTATAAGAAACAAACAGTTTTACCGTAGCGTCGGACTGAATGTTCAGGTTATAGTTGCTGAAGGTCTGGTCGTCCTTTTTTATGGTAAGCACATGGCTGCGTTCATCCAGGAAAAACGTCTTCTGCGTGGTGTTTGTGGTGCCGAACTCAACAAAGCTTTTATTGGTACCCCCCAGGTAATCGTCCTTGCGGTTGTCAATCAGAATCTCAAGCCCGTCCGTGTCGCTGGTAATGATAAGCGTACCGGGCTTTTTAATCAGATCGATGTCCAGGTTCAGGGCGTCCATCTCCCTTTCAAGCTCAATCTCCACGTCCCTGGTGTAATACCCCGGCAGCACGTAGCGCATTTTATAGGTACGGCCCACGTACAGCTCGCCCTTGGCGTACTTCCATTCCGCCCAGCCCGCGTTGCCCTTGTAAAATATCTTCACCTCTTTGTTGAGCGACCTGCCGCTGTCCGCGTCACTGACATTATGGGTAACCGAGATCTTTTTATTATAGGGATGGGTAAGCTTAACTTGGATGATCTTACGCTTTTCCGGCGTGTCGGGGTTCTGTTTCTGAATATCAAGCGGATTAAGGAAAAAGGCGGTGCAGTATTTTTGGTTTTCCACGGTAAGCTCAAGCTCATACATCCCGGCCGGCAGGAACAATGTCCCGGTGGTCAGGAAAAGCTCCTTTTTCTCCTGGTCCTCGCCGCCCATAGCAGGGAGGATCCTGCTGACGGGAGACAGGCGGTACTCTGAGGTAACCTCTTTTTGTTCCTCGGTCTCGGCCGTGTCATTGGTATACAGCAGGACCGCTTTGGCGTACACCTCGGGCAGCGCCTTATAATAATCGTCGGGCACCAGCACCTTGATCTCGAGGCCTCCGGTATCCCTGGCGTTAAGGATTTCATAGAACATGCCGGTGGAATTCACCAGTATAAACCCACCGACGAGGACCACCAGGACCAGCCCCACAATCGCCAGGCGGATGGTCAGGGCGCGGCCCTTGGTGCGTGGAATCTTCTCAAAAGCCGATTCCTTGCCCGTGGGCTCATACAAAAAGGTTTTAATGGCCTGGTTTATTTCCGAAGGGGTTTTATATTTGCTTAAAAAGCGTGAAAACAGGTTGATGATATGTTCCAGATCGCCGTAGCGCTTGCTCATCTTGTGGTGCATGGTCTTGCGGATGACCTTTTTGAACACCCGGGGTATCTTGGGAACAAGCCTGGTGGGTTTTACATAAATGCCCTTGGTGATTTTATGAATGGTCTCCGCGGAAAACCCGCCCGGATACGGCTTTTTCCCCGTAATCATCTGGTAGAGCATGATGCCCATGGAATAGATGTCCGTGCGCTTGTCAACATGCTTGGCGTCCTTGATCTGCTCGGGCGACATGTAGGACGGGGTGCCCATCACCACCCCGGTTTTGGTAAGCTCCTTTTCCGCCTCGGCCTCCACCATGGCAATACCGAAATCAAAAAGCTTGACGTCCCCGTTCTTGGAGATAAGCACGTTGTCCGGTTTGATGTCCCGGTGGATGACGCCCTTGTGATGGGCGTACTGCAGGCCCTTGCAGATTTCCCTAAAGATCAGGGCTGCGGCCAGGGGCGGTATCCGTTTCTTTTTTTCTATAAGATCCTCAAGGGAAATGCCGTCTATAAACTCCATGGCGATATAATACGAGCTCCCGTGTTTGAAATGATCGTACACCGACACGATGTTCTCGTGGCGAAACCCCATCATCACGCTGGCCTCGCGTTTAAAGCGCTCGGAAAGTGTTTTTGCCGAAGAGATCTGCAGCCGTTTGATAATGATATGCTTATGGAGTGTGGGATGGATGGCCTTATACACCTTGCCCATGCCCCCTTCACCCACCACGCTCACTATTTTATATTTGTCTATCATTTTATCAGCCATAGCCTCACCTCACGTTAAAAGAACTACGCGTATAGCGCCTTTGCACTGTTTTCAATTTCGATTATGTTCTTTCCCAAATCGATCTCTCCCTCAACCTCGATGATGGTAACATAAAACTTCAGGGGATTATGAAGTTGGATATACTTGCCTTCGGCCCGGGCGTTATAGGTTCCGGAAACCGGGCGGTGTCCGCCGAAATATATGCCGCGCCACCACACTTCCTCAGGCAGGTAATAATGAATCATTTTCTGCACGCTGCCCGGCTGGGCCGTGTTGTTATCCGTCCAGGTAAGCCCGGCCACCACATCCGCATTATAGCGGTAGTTGATTATCTTTTTGGCGTCGTAAAACTCGCTGGGTTCCGCGTGCGAAATAAGAAAATGTTTGCCCACGGTAAGGAGGGGCAGGTTCTTTTCAAAATCATAGTAGGCCCGGATAAACTCCTCCCCGTAAAACCGTTTTACGTACTCCAGCACCATAGCCCCTTCATACGCGTACTTTCTGAAGGGAAAGTTGCCCCCGCCGTTTTCATTGGTGATGTTTTCATGATTGCCCTTTAAAAAATGGAAGTTTGCGGGAAACGCGCCTTTCAGTTCCATCACCATCTCCATGACCCCCATGCTGCACCTCATCTCCTCGTCCATGTGTTTATGGATCTGGTAGAGGTTCTGAAACTCATCAAAGGCCTTTTTCCAGCGCTCCGCGTACGTGCCCTCGGAGTGGAAGCCGTCGCCCACGCATACCACCTGAATCTTGTTCAAGGCCAGTTTGGACAGCACGGACTGTCCCGCCGCGTCCTTGTAGAGCATGGTACTGAAAAGAAAATCCATGCGCGCGTGCAGGTCGGGCATAACCAGCGTGGGAATATCCTTTTTCAGGTTGATGATACCGCCCGGGCGTCCGCGCATGTCCTTGGGGCGCATGGACTCATCCTCGTTATCCAGTACCTTGTTTATACTATTTACCAGCTTCAGGTATTCCGAACCGACGGGTGGTGTGCGCCGGGTATAGATGTTTTTTAAGCGTTCATGTATTGCCGTAATGGGTCTGTTCTCCTCGTTGAATGAGTTTTCATTTAAGATGGTATCTTCCATATGTTGCTACTTAAACGTTTAAGGAGCGTACTCACTTTACATGAGTCGCTCCTTTACACGCTTTACTATTATTATTCTTCCATTATTGTTTTATTAACTTCTACGAACTCTTCTTCAATAACGGTAGCCGTTTCAATAATGGTCTGCTGCTGCTCCTCGGCGCTCATGTCCTCGTCTTTGCAGACAGCGATCTTAAAAATCTGGGAAGTGCTCTTCACCGGACCGCCCTCAAAGCGGATGATGTTGTCCGTCTCAACATCGCTTGCCAGTATGGAGTTCTCACTCTCGGCGCTTTCGGGAATGTCGGTGCGCATGCCGATGCTGCTGTATTTTACCGTGCGTACGCCGTCCATCAGCGGACCGATATTCACCAGCGATCCGGAGT
Organism: uncultured Spirochaetaceae bacterium; assembly: GCA_964638895.1. Lineage (GTDB taxonomy): Bacteria > Spirochaetota > Spirochaetia > SZUA-6 > RPPD01 > JAFGGG01. Next base: position 25,869 of record CAZWYY010000047.1, read on the forward strand.
AGGTCAGGGCCAGGGCGCCTTTTTCATCGTCCTTTCCCAGGCTGCCGACCTCTTCCATGCCCATTTCCTCGATCTTGTCCTCGAACACGGCCTTTTTTTCAAGCCAGGCCTGGGCCACCAGCTCTATGGCGTCCGTTCCCTCTTCGGCCTTTACGGACTGGGCCAGCCCCTTGATATGCTGCTGAACATTTGCCGGAATTTGATCCAAATACTCACCCATCTGCTTCCTCCTTTTTAAATTCAGGTAACTGCATCCAGGATAATCCGCAACACCCACATTGTCAAGGATAAAAATCGGCGGGTCACGTCATATTGTCTCATTCCTTTTCCCTAAAAAAACGCAACAACATCTTTTTGAAATTTGAAATAAACAAATCATCGATATCCCGTGTTTCCGAATTTATACCCGGAATTCCGGCAAACTGTGTTTTATAGCGAAACCAGAAATGAATGGGTCCGATGATCATGCTTAAGAACACCATCGGCTGCATGTCTTTGGGAAATACCCCCTGCTTTTGCAGTGCCTTTATATATTCGGCCAGGCCGGCGGTTAAGGCGGATTCGCTTTTTGCCGGATTTGTTCTGCCCTCTAAAAAAGCCCAGGAAGTAATCCGGTAATACGTCCTGTCATTTTTCCAAAATTCAAACACCGTATCCAGCGCTTTTGCCATCATTTCCGCGGGGGGCAGACCGGTCTGATATATTCTTTGTAAATGCCCGGCATACCGGCCGGATATCATTTCCAGTACCTCATTATATAATACTGTTTTGGTTTTAAAATGATATAAAATCAAGACTATTTTCCATAAAATCGACCTACAGCGGATTTTACACTGTTAGGCGGTACGTGCTTTGGCAATTCCCCTGGAATAATAATAAGCAACGGGTTATATTAACTTATAACCGTATATAAAAAAGGAGGACACGCGATGAAATCAAAAAATCAGCTCGGCATACTTTTAATTTGCGGCTTTTTCCTGGCCGTTCTTTGGCCGGTTACGGCCCAGGACGGGGCCAAGCTGATCGAGTCCGTCTGGTCGCAGGATTTCGGCAGGGCAAAGGCCTTGGTCAAAAGCGGCGCCGACATTAATTACCGGGATGAATCATCGGGCAGCACCGCCCTGATGCTGTGCTGCGCCTATAATTTCACTGATATGGGCAGGTTCCTGATCGAACACCGGCCCAACCTGGACGTGCAGGACAACAATGGCAGAACCGCACTTATCGTGGCCGCCGGTTCTTCCGAGGAGCTGTTCAACCTTCTGCTGGAAAATGGCGCCGATCCTAAGATTAAGACCGCGGACGGCACCACCGCCTTTACCGCCGCCTGCATCGGAGTAATCAGCGGAAAAATATCGCCGGACGCTCTGCGCACGCTTCTGGCAAAGGGGGCGGACGTGGATGAATCGGCCGCCTCAGGCCCCACCGCCGGGTATACGTCGCTAATGACGGCCGTCCGCAACGGCGCGCCGAAGCTGGTACGCTTTTTACTGGATAACGGCGCGAACGTCAACGCCCGCGCAAAGAACGGTACTACGCCCCTGGCCCTGGCCAAGCAGGCGGAAAATACCGAAGTAATAAAGCTGCTGCAGGCCGCGGGGGCCAAAGAATAGAGCGGACCGAGTAGTTATCAACTATCGGGCGGATTGTCACAACCCATCTCATACACACCGACATAAGCCACTCCGCCTGCATAAACCAGGCCGGTGTCATACGTTCCGGATATGGTTTCACCTACGTTCAGCGTGGTCCCGGCCTCCGGATACCAGTCCGTTATATCATCATAATCAATAGTACCATTGGTAACCGTTTCATCTATACCGAAGCGGAATTTGAAGTTTTCCAGATCAACGGTGCCGTCATTTTTAAAACTATAATCTATCAGTAAACTGCCGTCGTCCGCATCCGTTCTCCAATCCACATGCGGGATCACGGATATGTCCGGCGGCAGAACACTGCAGCCCGAAACCATCCGGATGAAAAGTGATACGCAAACGATCATGCCGAGTACGTGTAATCTCATATAAGTTCCTTCATTCCTTGTTTTTTCTTCCACAGTATACTCGCGAATATGTAAAAAATCAATCGGCGGAAAGACCGGGCGGGGTACTTTCACGCCAAGGGAAAATATTTTTGATATTTTTTTTGAAGCGGTATATAATGAAGACTGTAGAATATTTTTAATAAGGAGGAGAACGTGCGTAGAAAAATCGCCTTAACAGCAATATTGTTTTCAGGATTGATGCTGTTTACCACCTGTGAACTCCTGCCGCCGGAGCTTCAGTTGGCGTTTTCTCTGGATAACTACGATCCTTTTGATGTTGTAAATCATGAACTGACGGTCTATTATACCATGGAGAACATCGGTGATATCGATCTTGAGAACTGCAAGCTTCTTTTTGAATTCGACACGAACATAGGTTATATTCAATCATGGACACCGGGAGAAGATCTTATTTCCGGAGACTCCGTTTCGACGGCATACGATTATTATCTATCGGGCGTTACCACGGTCAATGACGTGCTGCTTATCGGCGCGGGCTGGGACAACCCGCCGGACGATTAAAATAATGGGTTCGCGCGCCTGAGAAAAAGAACGGGCGCGCACCAAGAAAAATCCACGGGCCCGGCGATCATTGCCGTTCAATTAAAAAAGTATTCACATACCGTTACTCATATAGTCATATGATACCAGCCCTGAAACAGGTAGGCCCGCTTATGTAAATCAATTGACTGCCGGTATCCTTTTTAACTACAATGGTGTTGTAATAACTACAAATTGGAGAAGCAAATGGATTATAAAGAGAGAATTACTAAAAATCATGTCTGCTTCTATTTTGGCTATATTAAATAGCTATAAAAATAATCTTTTAAAAAATTTGTTGTCATTACTCCTAAAAAAATTAGGATGAGAGAGCTTCTTTAAAAAAATAATCCCGTTACTCCCATCCGCTATCAAAAAAAACGGAAGGCGTAGTTATAGCCTTTTAATTCCGGCCAATTCCGCTGATCTCGGTCAATTTATGGCATATACTTTTTTAAAAACTCAGCCGGCGTATATACTTCGCAGCCTTTTCTGTGTTCCGCCGGGAAATGTTTGGTGTTCCCCGTAATCAGCGGTACGGAGGCGGATAACGCGGTCTCTAAAAACGGAATATCACCCTGATGCGGCAAATCTTGTATAACCCGCGAACAGGTGATATTCAATGAATTATATTTCAAGAATTCCATGATATTATCATAATCATTTTTGGTTATATACGGCTTAAAAAAATCCCTGTTCAACACATCCGCATACTCTTTAAATATTCTGTCATCCAGGACCAACTCAATCACATCCGTGCGAATCAAATCGACTATTTTACCGGGATTTCCGTTCGCATTGATTATCCCTAAAACCAGAACATTCGTATCAACTACCACTCTCATGAAACGTCGTTTTTTCCGCGATTTTTCTCAATTTCTTTCTCAATCGTGTCCGGTCCCAGGGGCTGCTCCCGGCTTTTTCTTCTAATTCTGCCTACCGAAGCGGAAAAAAGCGCCTTTCGGACCTCAGTAAGTACTTCTTCCACCATCTCCGGAGATATACTCACAAGCAACGCGCGGGGCATGCCGTCACGGGTTATGATCAACTCCTTTTCCCGCTCCAGGCTCTTCCAAAGCTCTTTTGTTTTTTTTAAGTCTTTCACCGCTAAGTAGTTCATAAATATCTCCTAAATATATTATGATTATATGATAATAAGGAGCACATCATTTGTCAAGGTTTGTACGATCAAATAGGCTCGTTGGTCCCGTTTATACCAGCGACGCCAAAAACCTGTCCGCGGAAATTATCCTGCATTCATCCTTTACAATGTCGACGTCCTTCCTCTTCACCACCTGGTAGCAGTAAGGAATAGCCAATCTCTCCCGGAAATAATACATGGAAGGGGATACTGAGGTTTCGTTCAGTTTGGCTTCAACACAAAACCAGGGCTTACCGTCTACCGTCACCAAGAAATCCACTTCTTTTTTATCCACGTTTCTTAAAAAGTAAAGGCCGGCCTTATACCCTTGGTAATCATACAGAAAATGAACGAATTTAAGTAGGTGGGATGCCGTCATATTCTCAAAACGCGCTGATTCATCATTCACTTCCGACCAATCGTAGAGATACAGCTTGGGTTCTTTCTTAAGAGAGCGTACAGCTTGTTTACTGAAAGGATATATTCTGAAATGATAGAAAAACGATTCAAGGATATCAAGCCATGCGGTAGCGGCGCGATGACTGACCTCCAGGTCTTCTCTTAGTGAATTGATAGAAAGAAGTGAACCAACCTTTCCAGGCAGCATATCGCTTAATAACTGCATACTGGATAGATCTTTGATCAAAAACAGGTCCCGGACATCTTCTCTGAAAAGGCGTTCGATTTTTTCATTATGCCATCTCCGCAGTGCCCTGCTGTCCTGCTTCAATAATATTTCGGGAAAACCGCCGAAATTAATAAGCGATTCAAATTCCTTATTAAATTTCCCACCGGATATCTGAATTGGTTCAAAAATCTTATGGATATTCTTTTTATTTATTAGTTCAGCAAGGGTAATGGGATGCAGACGATAGTAATGATACCTGCCCTGAAGCGAATCCCCTCCTTTTCTATAAATGTCAAGCCTGGCGCTTCCCGCAATTAAAAATTTATATTTTTCCCTGTATTTATCATATTCCCCTTTAATATGATTTTTCCATTTCTTGTATTTATGTATTTCATCGAGAATGATCAGTTCCGGGGCTCCTGGGTATTCGTTGTTTAAAATCTTTTTTCTATCCTGACGGTTGTCCCAATTAAAATAAGCCGCGCCGTTAAAATGAGAAGCTATAAGCTTTTTTGCCAATGTTGTTTTCCCAACCTGCCTTGCGCCCCCTACAAAAACCATCTTTTCATGTAAATCATCGCAGATATATTCCGTAAGATATCTCTCTATTACCATATAGTTATAATATAAAATCAAAACAATTATGTCAAATTTTTTTGCTCTAAAGCAAAAATATTAGCTAATATCTTTGCTTATAGTTGAAAAAAATTGGGCAGAATTTAGAGGATAATAAAAGAAAAAACCGGCCGCCGGGGTTCCCTCCCGCTGATCTCGGTCAATTCACAACATACATTTTTTTAAAATTCAGCCGGCGTATATACTTTGCAGCCTTTTCTGTTTTCCACCGGGAAATGTTTGGTGTTCCCCGTAATCAACGGCACAGAGGCGGTTAACGCAGTCTTAAAAAACGGAATACCGCCTTGGTGTATTGACAAAAGGCACACATAATGATATATTTGTATTATGATATTTAACTGGGATGAAAAAAAGAATGATCAATTAAAGAAAACCCGTAATATCAGTTTTGAACAGGTAATTATTGAGATCGAAAATAATGAAGTATTGGATGTATTAATAAATCCAAGGATACAATATAAAAATCAAATTCTTATCGTAGTGAATCATAATGATTATGTATATGCGATACCGGCAGTAATCGGAGAAGAAGAGGTTTTCTTAAAAACTATTTTCCCAAGTAGAAAATATACCAATAAATATATAAGAGATAGCGGAGGTGAAAAAGAAAATGAAAATAGATAATGAAGAAAAACAACTCCAAAAGAGTATTGAAGCGGATGAATGGACTTCCGCAGAGGATTTAAAAGAATACAAAAAACATCTACGTGAAGTGGCTGTAAGGACAATGTTAAAAGATCAGCGCATGAACATTCGAATAGCTAAAAGAGATTTATACGGCCTAAAAGCAAAAGCTTTAGAGGAAGGAATCCCATATCAGACTTTAGTGTCGAGTATCTTACATAAATATGTAACGGGCAGACTAAAAGAAGAAAATATATGATTTTGAATAAAAAACACTTCATATAATTATATTATTAGTCAAGGCTTGTACCTTTGAAAAAGCCCGCTAATCCCGTCTATAAAAGTGATGCCGTCATCCAGTCAGCGGATATTATCCCGCACACCCTCGTCTACCAGGTGCTG
>CAZWYY010000048.1:0-1382 GCA_964638895.1 uncultured Spirochaetaceae bacterium
CATGGGATTCAGCAATGGTCTCTTCGGTGTCGGCATTGAGGTTACAACCGGTAATTTCACCGGTGGTCCATTAGGCGGCGCTGCTGTGACAAAGAATGATGCCAGTGACATGGCCTTTGCCATTCCCGTCAGACTGGAATACTGGTTCTAATTCTGTAAACTGCAAACAGCTTACTGTTTGTAACACTGAAAAATTTACACCCCCCGGGTTTCCGGGGGGTTTTTTTATGCCTTTTTTTACTTTATCATGTCAGCACTCTGATATTTCCATTCTCTTGACAAGCCTTATATTTTTCTATAGTTTCATTTGCGGAGGTGATTATGTATAAGTTTTTTGCGGTAGCGCTTACCGTATTAGTATTGTTATTTCTTTCCGCTTGCGTCACGGCACCGCTGCTTAAGGCCGAGAAACCCGGCCGTTCCCTTACCGACGACAGCGGGTATTTCACGCTGGTATTCACAAAAAAGATTGACCCTATTTCTTTCGGCTCAAGATTGGTATACGCGGTTATAATCCAAAAGGAAACAGGCAGGCATTATTATGTTCCTTTCGGCGGCGGAAACGAGCTTCGGCTTATTTCAGCCGCGTCGGGAATATATCGTATTGATGACTTTGTATATATGGCAGGGGTAGAAGCTGTCAAAGGGGCTGATTCGTCAAAAAAACCCGACGGTATAATTTACGGCTCCCCCCAAATATCAGGGACAACCCTTGTCAGGGCATCCTACCCGAAAAATTATAAAGCTGAGTTCACCGTTAACACCGGCCGGATTACCTACATAGGCGATTACTCCTGGGACAGCCAGTTCAGCTTTACCGAACCCGGTGTTGTAATAACAAGGAACTTTACAAGCGATACTTCCGTATACTATAAGATAAAAGATTTATATCCGAATATGCCTGAGTCCATGCAGGTGTTTTCAATAACTAAGGAACAGCCCACTGCCACACCCTGACAATACTACTCTGTAGAATATACCAAAGACAGTTTTTACCCTAATGTCCCCGGTTTTCTGATACCGAGGACATTAGGTTCGCTAAGACAGTGATAGCGGAAAGAGAAAATTGTCACCCGGCTGTGCCGTTATTTCCTTCTTGCAAACGCCGGCCAAAACGCTATAATTAAAATAAATCGAGCGTAAAAAGGATTATGGCGCATGGCCGCAAGAGGGAAAGCTTTTACTGAAGAAGGGAATGAACCGAATCATGAACTGCTGCAGGTAAATGATATCGTCAGCCTGGCCCAGCGCCGGTACTTCCGGCTTAACTATGTGGTGCGTACCACTCTGGTTACCATGAAACGCAGGAACTACAAAGCCATTACCGGGTACACAAGCAATGTCTCGGACCGGGGTTTTTTTCTGCTTACCACGGAATTCTT
>CAZWYY010000048.1:1482-31698 GCA_964638895.1 uncultured Spirochaetaceae bacterium
GGACAAAAAAAACTGCGGCATAGGGGTGTGTATTTACCCGGAACTCGCGGAACCCGTCATGAAGATCATGCCGCCGGAATATAAAAAAGCCTTCCAGTCCTATGTTGAGTTTGTAAACCGCCTGTTAAAAAAGGTCCCGCAGAAACCCGATATCGCGTCTGTTGATATCTGATTCTTTTATCATAGACCGCTGGAAATAATGCATTTTTTAATTTATAGTCGTATGTAATGAAAAATATTTCTTCCGTGATATTAGAGAGAGTAAAGTCGCAAATACTTGAATCTCTAAAAGACGAAAATATGACCATAATTCTTTTCGGTTCGCGCGCAAGGGGAGATTTCAATAGATTTTCGGATATCGATATAGGTATCATTCCAAACGATACATTGGATAATAAAAAGATAGTATTATTGAAAGATTCACTGGAAAATATGAATATTCCATATACGATTGATATCGTCGATTTATCCAAGGTTTCCAGAGCTTTCAAACAAAAAGCGTTAAGGGAAAAAATCATATGGAAAAAATAACTCTGATGATAAAAGACGCCGGGAAGGCTCTTAAGACCCTGGATGAGATATTGGTAATAAAATACTCAACAGTAACCCGGGACGCGACAATCAAAAGATTCGAGTATACCTTTGAGATAATATGGAAACTTGTCAAATGCTATCTTGAGGAAATTGAGGGTGTTGTTGTAAATTCACCCAAATCATGTTTTAAGCAAGCTTTTAAAACCTCAATACTTGACGAGGAAGAATCTATTTTATCACTTGAAATGACGGATGATAGAAATCTTACCTCCCACACCTATCTTGAAGATGTTGCCGAACAGATTTATTATAAAATTCCAAGGTATTATGAACTAATGGCCAATATTTTTGAAAGAATAAAGAAAACGGTTAAATCATGATAAATCTGCGAAATCCGTGTGTGTATCCGTGCGTATCCGTGAGCCGTATACGGACGGGGCGGCCGCCCCGGCTTTAATCCCCGGCGTACAGCCCGGTAAGATCGTACACCTCGAAATTCGCTTCCATAAAATTGGAAAACACCAGGTAGCGGTCGTCACCGCTCACATCCAGCCCAGTGGGCTGGTTCCCGCCCCGTATGGTAAAGGCAAGAGTTCTGTTTTTGACATCAAACACCATCACCCTGCCGTTTTCAGGGCTGCGCAGCGTGTAGCCCTGGGGATTGTTCGGCCCCCGGCAGGACACAAAAAGATAACGATCGGCGGAGTCCAGCGAAATGGTGTTGGGATTATAATATACCTTGTAGGTATGCAACAGGGACAGGTCTTTGGCATCAAGCTCATAAACCACGAAATGATACATATCACTGACGAATATTCTTGTCTCATCATTAGTAAGCGCAATATGGCGCATGGCCGCGTTTTTTTGGGAAAATACGGCCTCGCGTTTCCAGGTGTCCGTGGCGTATTTGTAAAATCCCCCGTCCCCGAAAGAGGCCACAAACAGGTGTTTTCCATCTTTGGTGAACTCAACTCCGCGAGGCGTGGAAATGCTTTTTAACAGGCGCGATAATTTTCCCGTGCCGTAATTGATAAGCGAAACGTCATTGCTGCACCAGTTGGAGACCGCAAGCAGGTCGAGCGGGGGCGAATAGGCCATGAACTTGCAGAAGATGCCGCCGGTTTTAAAGGTTCGGTTGTAGGAAACCGTGCCGTCCGCCGCCAGCTTATATTCGAACACCCGGTCTGTATTCATCTGGGAGATCAGGTAGGCGCCCGCCTGCTCGATAAACAGGCCTTCGGGAAAACCCTTCAGTTTTGAGCGCGGCCCCACCTTTACAAGCCCGTTCATCTCCTTTTTTTCCATATCGAAGATCTGGAACCCCTCACCGTCCAGGAGCGCAATGAACAGAAAACGGTTATCGGGGGAAAAATTCAACTGCTTGGGGGCCGAGCCGCAGGAAAAGACGCCCACCTGGCGTACGGGCAGGGCCTCCGGCTGGTACCTGAACAGGAAGGTTGCGTCCTTATTTACATCGATAAACGTGTGCTGGTCCGGTAATCCGCGGCGTTTAAAGACAAGCGAGTGCTTACCATATTCCAGCCTGCCCTTAAACGGGGTACTTCCCTTGGACTCATCATCGATAACGCACTCGGCGCGGCTTCCGGCAAGCTTTATCTGCACGTTATACGCTTTTTTCTCCAGGTCAACCGTGATCTCCTTTGTGGAAAACAGGTCTTTCAGGGTTATCGTGGCAACATACTCCCTGTACCCATCCCGATGGGCGGTGACGGAGAGGACATTACCGTCGGCCGCGTATTGTTTTCCGGCACTGACGCGCTGGCTGTTGATAAAAAGCTCCGCGTCTGCGGGATTCACTATTATTCTATAGGAATACCCGCAGGAAAAGCATAATAACAGGACGGCCAGCAGGGCGACCGACAGCGCGACTGACAACACAACTGAACGGACTGCCAATCCGGCCACCGCGGGTGCGATCACGCCTCTTCTATGAGTAAAATGTTGCTGTGTATAAGTTATGCCGAACATTCCCAATTACAGCGCTCTAAAATCCAGTGTGGCAAAATAATCATCCATGGTTTCCGCCCGGCGGATAAGCTTTACCGATCCGTCCTCCTTGAGCAGAAGCTCGGCCGAACGCAGCTTTCCGTTATAATTAAAGCCCATGGCATGCCCGTGGGCGCCCGTGTCATGGATCACCACAACGTCCCCGACATCAATCCGGGGCAGCTTGCGGTCTATGGCGAACTTGTCGTTATTCTCGCAGAGCGAGCCTACTACGTCGTACATATGATCGCGCGGCGCGTTTTCCTTACCCATTACCGTAATATGATGGTAGGCGCCGTAAAAGGCCGGACGTATAAGGTTGGCCATGCTGGCGTCAAGCCCCACGTACTGCTTGTAGATATCCTTCTTATGAAGCACGGTGGAAACAAGGTATCCGTATGGCCCGGTGACCATCCTCCCGCATTCGGAGAACACCTTCAGGGGATCAAGCCCGCCAGGCGCGATAATTTGCTCATACTCCTCCCGTACTTCGCGTCCCAACGCCTCAAGGTCCACGGCGTCTTCCTCAGGACGGTAGGGAATACCGATGCCTCCGCTGAGGTTCACGAACTCAAGCCTGATGCCGATCTCCTTGTAAAGGTCCGCAGCCAACCGAAACAGCATGCGCGCCGTTTCCACATAGCTTGCCCTGTTCAGCTCATTCGAGATGACAAAGGAATGAATGCCGAAGCGCTTTGCGCCTTTTTCCCGGACAAGCCTGAACCCTTCAAAAATCTGCTCCCGTGTAAAACCGTATTTTGACTCCACCGGGTCGCCGATTATGGGGTTGCCCTTGCGCAACGGCCCGGGGTTGTAACGAAAGGATATTACCCCGGGTATGCCGCAATGCTTTTCCAAGAAGGGGATATGGCTGATATCGTCCAGGTTGATTATCGCGCCCAGTTCCGCCGCCTTGACGTATTCACGGGCAGGCGTCTCGTTGGAGCTGAACATGATATTCTCACCCAGAATACCGGCCTTTTCCGACAACACAAGCTCCGGCAGGGAGCTGCAGTCGGTTCCGCACCCTTCCTCCTTCACAATCTTTAAGATTTGGGGGTTGGGCGTGGCCTTTACCGCGAAATACTCCTTGAAATCGGCCCAGGCAAAGGCCGCGAGGAACCTGCGTAAATTACGGCGGATCGCCCTTTCATCGTAAATATGAAACGGGGTCGGATACTTTGAGATAATAGCTGCAAGCTGCTTTCCCGTAAAGGGCAGTGTTTTTTGATTCATGCATAATTCCTGTTCTTATAAGCGTATGTGGTTGTAAAGCTTATATTATTTTCGTGGAAATGGGAAGAGTTTTTAATGTTCCTACAGGTTTTCCGCTTAAAGGATGCTACATTTTATATTTCGCTTTGATCAGGGCCTCGGCTTTAAGCCAATCCTGAAGCTCATCCCCCGGTATGTTTGCTTTCATTCTTTCGTTGTACAGCTCGAACGCCCGCATTTTGACCTGCTCCAGGAAGGCTTTCAGGCTGGGCCTTTTTGTGTGTGTTGCTGCTTTTTTTATTGTTTGCGGCATTTTTTAACTCCTTTAAAGCCTATGCTTTATCTCCTTCAAATATAATTCTACATCGAGTATTTTGTCAAAAAAATCTTTGCCAAGTATTTTTTATGTGTTATATTGTGCGCACATGCATGTGCTGCGTGATTATCCCAATATCAGGGTTCCTCTGCCTAAAAGAAAGATTTTGAAGAGACTGGGATTCAAAAAAGACACGACCGTGCTCGGGCGGAGGTCTGAAATCGAAATCTATGAGGCCATACGGCAGGCGGAAGATGTTATTACCCTTCACGGCCGCAGCCTGCGCCTGCCCCTGACCGCACTGGAGCATGACTCAATCGAGCTTGACCGTTCGCTACGTTTTAAGGGCGGCGGTCTTGCCCGCATGTTCGCAAACTGCCAGGAGGCCCTGCTTATGGCAGCTTGTGCGGGGCAGGCGGTTATGGAAGAGATTAAAACACATAGTGAGCATAACCGTCGGGACCTGGCCGTTATTTTCGATGCCGTGGCCGGTGAGCTTGTGGATGATGCGCTTTCCTGGATTATGGAGCTGCAGCGGCATGAACTTTTACGCGAAGGTAAAAGCCTGCTTTCCCGCCGCTATTCGGCCGGGTATGGTGATTTCTCCCTGGAGAACCAGATCTACTTCTATAATCTGCTGCAACTTGGTAGTATGGGAGTAAGGCTTTCGGAAAGTTATATGCTGATACCCGAAAAAACGGTGACCGCGCTTACCGGTATTCTGGATATCAGCTTCGAAAACGGAGACCAAGCATGAAAAAAAATCCGCTTACGGAGATTAAGCAAAAAATACTCATTTTGGACGGGGCCACGGGAACACAGCTGCAGAAACTGGGTATGCCCGCGGGGGCCTGTCCCGAGAGGTGGTGCCTGCAGAATCCCGATGTTCTTGCTCGGGTGCATGCGTTATACCGGGAGAGCGGGTCCGACATTGTCTATACCGCGACCCTGGGTTCAAACCGCTATAAACTGGAGGAATACGGAGAGACCGATGTTACCGGTATTAACAGGCGCCTCGCCGCACTGGCCAGAGGGGCGCTGCCCGGTGACACCTTGGTCGCCGGTGATATCGGACCCACGGGCAGGTTTGTGGTGCCCTTCGGCGATCTGGCCTTTGAGGACGCGGTGAACTGTTATAAGGAGCAGGTGAGGGGCCTGCTTGAGGGCGGGGTGGATCTCTTTGTGATAGAGACCATGTTCGATATTCAGGAGGCCCGGGCCGCGCTTCTGGCCGTACGTGAGCTGTGTGATCATTTTACTATAGTCACCATGACCTACGAGAAAAACGGGACAACACTGAACGGCACCGACCCACTGGCCGCGCTGGTTACCCTGCAAAGCCTGGGGGCGCAGGCCGTGGGCTGTAACTGCTCCATGGGTCCGGCGGAAATGTTGCCCATCATCAAAAAAATGAAAACCTACGCGCGTGTACCGCTCGCGGCCAAACCCAACGCCGGGATGCCCGTGCTGCGTGAGGGCAGGACGGTCTTTCCCATGGAGCCCCCGGAGTTTGCCTCACACGCCAAAGACCTCGCCCTTGCGGGCGCCAACATACTGGGCGGCTGCTGCGGTACCACCCCCGAACACATAAAGCTTGTTTCCCGGACCGTAAGCGGGTGCGCGCCGCTGCCCGTGAGCGGACCGGCTGTTTCCGCCTTAAGCTCGTCCCAACGTGCCCTGTTTATCTCGCTTGAAGACGGCGTGCGGATTATAGGAGAGAGGATTAATCCCACGGGCAAAAAGCAGCTTCAGCGGGAGCTTCTTGACGGGAGTTTCGGCATGGTAGCGCGCCTGGCCCGCGAGCAGTCCAGGGACGGGGCCTCGCTGCTGGATGTGAACGCCGGCATGTCCGGGATCGACGAGGCGGCCGCGCTTACGGAGATCGTAAAGCTCTTGTCTGTAAAGAGCACACTACCCCTGGTCATCGATTCTTCTTCGGACGCAAGCATAGAAAAAGCCCTGCGACTCTACCCCGGACGCGCGCTTATCAACTCGCTGTCCGGCGAGAAACACAGGCTTCGAGGCCTTTTACCGGTTATCCGCCGTTACGGCGCCATGACCATCGTACTGCCGGTGGCCGGGAACACTATCCCGCATACGGCAGTGGAACGCATCGCCCTGATCCGGAAGATCGTAGACAAGACGCTGGAGGCCGGGCTGTCTAAAGACGACATAGTAATCGACGGCCTGGTAATGACCATTTCCGCAGAGCCCCGGGCCGCGCTGGAAACACTCGACACCATCCGCTGGTGCAGGAACGAGTTGGGCTGCCTTACGGTCATCGGGCTTTCCAATGTCTCTTTCGGCATGCCTTCCCGTCCCGTGATCAACAGCATGTTTTTGGCCCAGGCCGCTGCCGCCGGCCTAAACTTCGCCATTGCCAACCCATGCGAGCCCACGGTGATACAGGGCAAACTGGCCGGTGATCTTTTAGCGGGGCGGGACAAGGACGCCTCCGCTTTCTTGGGTCATTACTCGCGGCAGGATGCAACGTCGTCTCCGTCCCGCCCGCAGGAGCTTTCCACCGAGGAGTCGGTGACCCAGGCCGTTATCCAGGGGAGCAGGGACGAGATTACCGGTATCCTACAACGTGCGTTGAAGCAGGGTATAAGCGCGGAAACCCTGATCAATGATTACATGATCCCGGCCATTACGCGCGTGGGAGACCTGTTTGAGGAGAAGAAATACTTCCTGCCCCAGCTTATGGCGAGCGCCGAGACCATGAAGCAAGGTTTTTTACTGCTTGAGCCCTTGCTGAAAAAAAAGGGTAAGCTGCACAAGGGCACGGTCCTGCTGGCCACGGTTGAAGGAGACATTCATGATATCGGCAAGAATATCGTTTCACTCATGCTGGGCAATCACGGTTTCGAGGTTGTGGATCTGGGTAAGGATGTGAGGGCGCAGGCGATTGTGGAACAGGCGCGTATGCATAAGCCGGATGTAATCGGACTCTCGGCCCTGATGACCACCACCATGGTCAGAATGAAAGAGGTAATAGAAGCGGCCAGGGAAAACAAGATCGGCTGCCCCTTCCTTTTGGGCGGGGCGGTGGTAAGCGAGAAATACGCCCGCTCCCTCTCCGCACACTACGCCGCCGACGGAGTGGAGGCCGTGCGCGTGGTAAGCGGCCTGCTGGACAAGGCCGTAGCCGATCAGGAAAAAAACGCTTGACTTGAAAACTAATGTTTTCTATGATGCAGATAATATTTATAAATGGGGGATTTTTATATGGAAAAAATAGATTTTCTGGTAAAGGGGATGCCCGTACCCGTATTGAATATGTTTCGCGGTTTCTGCACGCTTGAAGGCAAATCCGAGAGTGAGGGCATCATCGATGTAATGATCGAGTATATCGATAAAAACACGGGCGGTAAAAACGCCAATCTTAAACAGATCGTGGAAGAATACAGGGCCGCCGCAAAAAAGAAAAAATAACGGCCGTCCGTATTGCAGGCCTTTTAATATGAATTATTTACATTATAAATTTAAGGCCGATCCTAATAATGAAGTAAAAGTAACACTCAATCAGAAGGCTAATGTTTACCTTTTAGACACAACCAATTATTACAAATACCGTTTGGGCAAATCGTATCAACCGACCGCGGAATATAATGATGTCACCTCACTTCATGTAAAAGTACCACATAAAAGCATATGGCACCTATTAATCGAACACGGGGACTATTATAAAGGAACCATAAAGGCCCTAGTAGACGTACTGTAAACAAAACCCGTTTCAGCCTGGGCACCTGCCCCGAACGGAAACGGGTTTTAAATTTCCTTATCTGCGAGTTACGAGCAAACCGCCGCCCTGCCGGCGTTTCGGTTATTCCGTCCGCATAATATCAACTGCCGAAAACCTTGCGCAGGAGCTCGGTTACCCGGGCGGCCGGGTCCTTGCGAATCTTCTTTTCTTCTTGAGCGACCATGTAAAATAGTCCGTCAAGCGCCTTGTTTGTTACATAATCATCCAGGTCGAAGGAAACCCTTTTGGTGTAAGGAAGATTGTTATAGGCATCCATAATTGTTTTAAAGAGCGAGGTTACACCCACATCATCCAGTACTTTTTTTACAATCGGTCTGAATATATTGTAAAGCTTGGATCTGGTGTGCCGCTCAAAGTACCTTGTGGCCGCATCGTCATCACCGTGCAGAATATCCAGCGCGTCCTGGATGGTCATTTTGCTGATCGCATCAACAAAAATATCAACGGCCTTGGGCGCGGCCTGCTCCGCGGCGCGGTTCATGGTTTTAATAAATTTGTCAACCTGCGATCCCAGCCCGATGTCTCGTACGGTTTTAGCCACCTTTTCAAGGTCCTCTGGCAGCGGAATCTTTATCTCCAGGTTTTTAAAGTAGCCATCTTCTTTGGAAACAATATTGACGCTGTTTTTTGTGCCGATCTCCAGTGCTTCCTTTAAGCCCGCAATAACCGTTTTTTCATCCAACCCTCCCCCGCCGGACGATTTTATGATCTTATCCAGCCCCTTGCAGCCGAATACCAACAACATACATGCAATACTGCAAAGTACAATGAGTTTTTTCATAGTTTCCTCCTTTTTCTAAAGTATACATAATTTAAAAAAAATTAACACTGTTCAGCGCTGTTTTTTTCAAGGTATCAATACTTTGGCGCCCCGAATCGAACCCTGCTTAAGTTCAAGCAAAACTTGATTTGCCTGTTCCAGTTTGTATTCGCTTACCTCAGGTTTTATGCCCGCGCGCCCCGCGACCTGTAAAAAATCTTCTATATCTCTTCTGGTTACATTGGCCACAGACTTTACTTCCTTTTCCATCCAAAGCTGCCTTTGATACTCAAGGTCCAGCAGACAGTTTTTATCCGCATCCTCTTTACGGATAGCGTTGATTACCAGGCGTCCGCCCGGTTTTAAATTTGAGAGGGCAAGAACAACCGGTTTCCAGACCGGGGTTGTATCGATAATGGCGTCACACAGCGCGGGCGGCCTTTCTTCGCTTGGCCCGGCCCAGGCCGCGCCAAGCTCACGCGCGAAATCACGCTGTTCCGGGCTGCGGGCAAACACGAAAATCGTCAGGCGCGGATAAAGATACCGCGCCAGCTTCAACACCAGGTGTCCTGACGCCCCGAAGCCGGTGAGGCCCAGGCGGGAATCCTCCCCCACATACGCCAGGCGTAAAGAACGGTAGCCCACGCCGCCGGCGCACAGCAGGGGAGCGGCCTCCGCGTTACTCAGATACGCGGGGACAGGATAGGCCGAGGTTTCGGGTACGGTCATATATTCGGCGTACCCGCCGTTCGCGTCGCGCCCGGTTGCCCTGAACGCGGGACAAAGATTTTCCCTCTCGGAACGGCAGTACTCACACTCGCCGCAGGCTGAAAATATCCACCCCACTCCCACCCTTGCGCCTACGCTGTGGCGGACCGCGTTTTTTCCAAGTGCTTCCACGGTTCCCACCACCTCGTGGCCCGGGATTACGGGGAACCTCGGGGGCGCGGTTCTTCCCTCAATCTCATCCAGCTCCGTATGGCAGACCCCGCAGGCCAGCACCTTGATTAGAATCTCACCCTCGGCCGGTACGGGCACGGGAACCTGTACCGGCGCAAGCGGCTCGGTGTCTTTCGACAGGTCGTGGGTCCCGTTTATTACCATTGCCTTCATAATATATCACTTGTCACTTGTTTTTTGGTTACACATATATATACTAATACGTGGAGAAGAAAAAATGAAGTATGCGCTGGTACTATTTTTTATTTGTGGCGCGGCCCTGCCCGGCTTCTGCCAGGAGGAACCCAGGCTCCATCTCGGTGTGGGGCTGGAATGCGAATTTCAGACCGGCTACTATGACGCGGACGGCACGGTCAAGGAAGCCGACTCGCCGCAAAACACCTACGACATGCCCCTGACCTTATATTACGAGATTATCACCGGATTGGAGCTGGGTCTTAAGGCCGGTTTCAAACTGGAAACCCAAGATACGAACGTTCCCTACGGTCTTGATCAGGTTGCGTTCAGCATAAAATATACGTTCGATTTCGGCCTGGGCGCCTATGTGGACATGTACCTGCCCCTGGGCGCGAAAGAAATTGTCGGCACCAACCCGGAGCTCTTCTTCGATTTCGCGTTATTCTACTACACCGAATGGGAAAGCTTCTTTATTTCAAGCGAGGCCGTGTACACGCTCACCTTTGCCGGTGATGACGATACCACGAATGATTACATTAAAATCACCCTGCAACCCGGTTATGTCTTAAACGAGCTGTTCCAGGTAACCCTGGGGATGGAGTTTGATTATTTTTTGAACCAGGTGGTTGGAGGCGAGGTGGCGGACGGCACCTCAAATTACGTGTTCAAGGTAAGTCCCGGCGCCGCGTACAATATCCTGGAGTTTCTCACACTGTCGCTGGAGATCCCGGTTTCGGTTTTCGGGGCCAGCTCCATAAAAACCGAAAGCGGCCTGCCCGTGGTGATACAAAACAGTTCCTGGGGTATCACCGTAACCGCGACCTTCAATCTGTTGTAACGTACGGCGGCCCGATTCCGTCCGGCCGGCTGAGAGCGGCCACGGCCTGTGAGGATGAGGCTGTTACTTTTTTTGAATCATATTTAAGATTGTGCTGCTGCTCTGTCCCAGTTCCCGCATCTTGTCAGAGATAGTCTCAAAAGAACTCAGAATATCATGTACGCCCTGCTGCTGGCTTTGAAAGGTTTCAATACTCTGCTGACCGTAGTGTGAGGTATCCTGCGCGTATTTCACGATTTCCTTCAGGGTTCCGGATATTTCATTGGAATGTTTGCGCGTGGTTTCGGAGAGCTTTTTAATTTCTTTGGCTATTACGGCGAAACCCACGCCGTACTGTCCCACATGGGCGGCCTCTATGGAGGTGTTGAGCGCCAGAAGGTTCACCCTGTCCGCGATATCCTCGATAATTTTGATGATATCCAGCAGCTTATTGATGTTCGCGGCGATCCGCTCGATGTTCTTATTTGTCTCGTTCAGGCTCTCCCAGCTTTGCTTTGACTGCTCGGCCAGGGTATTTACCACCTGCATCTTGTCGTTTGCTATTCCGGAGATATCCTTGATCGATTCGATCATGGGCAGGGTAAGGTTTTCTATGTCACGGCTGTGTTTTTCTATGACCCTGCGCACCTGGATGTTCCTCTCCACCAGAAGCGCCCCCTCAATGGAGGTGCAGATCTGGGAATAAATGGTCTCATACACAAAACCGTATTCCGGCGCCAGCTCCATGATGAACAGTCCCAGTTGTTCTTCCTTGAAATAAAGAGGGTAAACCACGTAGCTCATCTGTCCGTGATCGCTTAAAAAATCCATATTCACTATCTCACCGGCCGGAAGTATCAGTTCGCCTTCGCCGAGGTCCACCCGTTCACCGTCGCGGTACCCGCAGATAATGGACACCTCTTCCAGGGGTCTGGACGGGTCCTTATACAGGCCGAATATGAAATTTTTGATGTTTAAGGTGGGCATGACCTGGGCGATAATCTCGGACAACTCCACAATATCGAACGAAACGCCCAGCATCATCCCGATAATACTGATCTTGTGGGAAAGGATCTCCGCCTGGGTGCGCTTTTTGGCTTCCAGGCGTTGGATAATCTCCATCAGCAGGTTTCGCGCTCTGTAGATGATGTTTTCAGCCGCCGTTTGCCGGGATTTGTCGAAAGACAGCCCCGCTTCATGGAAGGTGGCCAGGCAGTTGTTGATGATCAGGAGATCTTCGGTCTTATCCAGGTGATTGTTTACAAACGCTTCCCATTCTTCAAGAAAAACGTCTTTGTTCTTTTCCTGCAGCTCGTCCAGGAAGGTTAGGAACAGACGTCTAATGACAATCGTTTCACTCTCATCAGCACAGTACTGGGCAATGGTTTTCGACACGGAATCCAGCCAATCCTGGCGGCTGGCATCAGCCTTTACCTCAATTTCCCCGCCTTCCTCCTTCAACATGCCCGTGCAGCCGCATGATTTACGGATGACCATCTCCGTGTCTATGTAGATTATCTGCTGTTCCGGACGCTGCCCTTCCATAATCCGGCTTAAAAGCTCCACGGCCTTTTCCGTCTGCAGCCCAACCGGCTGCCGGATGGTGGTCAGCGCCGGGGTGACGATATTGGCCTCCACCACATCATCGAATCCCACCACCGCCACCTGCTGGGGAACGTTGACGCCGCGCAGCTCCAGTTCCTTCAACGCACCGATGGCCATGTTGTCATTGGCTGCCACAACCGCCCTGAAGCCGGCCTTCCTCTCGTCAAGCCACACGCGCACGGCCTCGTGCCCCGATGGTTCATCGAACGTACCTAAAAAGTAAAGTTTATCGTCAAAGGGAATGTCATACTTGGCAAGTATTTTCTTATAGGCCCGGAAGCGTTTCACGGAATCGTCGCTGGCCTCGGGCCCGCTGATATAGGCAAGTTCACGATAGTGATGCTCCACAATCAGGTGCTCTATCAGCTTTTCAAAGCCGGTTTCGTTGTCGATCATGATACTGGGAATGTCCGCGAGGTTTGCGGAAATACACACCATGGGAATGTGTTTATACCTTTGCACGAATTTCTCGAAGCGTTCATGGGCTATATAGTTGCCGATGGTGCCTCCGGCAAGAAGAATCCCGTCAATATTCCGCTCGTTGATTGCGTCATATATGATATTACGGTTATATTCGTATTTGTTATCGGGCCGTATATCAATGGACCCGCCGGGGAAGACCATCAGGTTATGTCCCAGGTTTTTTACGGACTTAACCACCCCGTGCCAGATATCCTCCTGGTAACTCCCCATACCGGACAACATGTCGGTTATCAATGCGATTGTCTTTGCGCTTTTTCCCATATAATATTCCTACTATATATTCGTACAATACACATTGTATATTTTTTTATTATTTTATCCATTGATTTTTTTAATTATCGGCAGCCGTCACGTTATTCCGGAAATACTCTCTTTTGCGTGTCGGCATCAAAATAATAGCACTTTTCAGGAAGAAAAGCAAATTCCGCTGTTTCCCCTTTCTTCACCGGCGTGTCCAGCGGTACGGCGGCCCTGAAAGCGAAGGCACCGGTTTTTACGTGAATGGTCTGCGTGTGTGCGCTGAAATCCGGTTCGGTCACCTCCACCCGCCCGCGCAGCTTCATCATACCCGCGTCACTGCGGTTGTTCACGGCAAGTGAGATATCCTTTACCCTGAGCCCCAATACAAGCTCCCGGCCGTTTTTGAAAACCGAGGCCGCCTCCCGCGGCAGGGGAACCGCAAGCTCCCCGTCCACCTCCAGCATGTGCCCCCGAATAATCCCGGGCGGAAAAATGTTCATGGGCGGACTGCCCATAAAATCGGCCACAAAAATGGTTTCCGGCCTTTGCAGAAGCTCATTAAACGAACCAACCTGTTCGATCCTGCCCTCACGCATAACGGCTATCTTGTCCGCCAGGGCGGCGGCCTCCTGCTGGTCGTGGGTGACATAAACGGCCGTAATCCCGAACCGTGAAAGCAGGCGCCTGATCTCAACCCTGGTTTTCAAACGCAACGCGGCATCCAGGTTGGAGAGCGGCTCATCAAATAAAAAAACCCGCGGCTTGCGTACAATAGCCCGGGCAATGGCCACGCGCTGCTGTTCACCGCCGGAGAGCGTACCCGGTTTTCGCTTTAAAAGCTCCGAAAACCCTATACCCATAATTTCGGAGGTCCGGCGGATACGCTCCTCGGTTTCGTCGTCCGGGGCGTTATGCATTTTAAAAAAGAATCCCAGGTTGCCCTTGCCCTTAAAATGGGGGTAGAGGGCGTAGTTCTGGAAGACCATGCCGATATACCTGTCCCCGGGGGGAACCGGGGCTATATCCTCATCATCATAGTATACGTGCCCCTTGTACTCCTGCAGCCCGGCGATTACGCGCAGCAGGGTGCTTTTACCGCAGCCTGATGGCCCTACAACCGCGAATGTTTTACCGTCAGGTACACTCAGATTAATCCCGTTGAGTACGTCCCTCCTTCCGCCGGGCCGCTCTCCCTTTCCCTCTTCATCTAAATGCGTGTCAAGCTCTATATTACGCGCGGCCTTAAAAATGGCGCGCAGAGGCAGTTCGCCCAATGAGCCCATGATCTTTTGGTTTTCCGGGAACCGGGCCCGTACGTTCTCCAACCTGATTGCGGACATTATCAATCTCCTTCGTTGTTTTTTTATTCTACCATAAATTTTAAAAGAATAAAATATTGACTCCGTATTCTCTTTTTATTAGTTTATTGAGCATATGTATCGAAAGACCGCCTCTCCCGAACGCTATATGTTTTTCTTCGGCAACCGTTACCCGATCTGCTTCTCCTTTACAGTCAGGCTCAAGGGCCGCTTGAATGAAGATTTGTTGAGACAGGCGCTGAATATCCTTAAACAACGCCACCCCCTGTTGTCTGCCAGGACCATCATGGATGAGAAAAAACAGCAGTTTATTACGGACCGGGGCTCCGCCGGCTTCGAGATGCGGCGTTTTACCTCCGGTACACGCCCCTGGGAATCCCTGGTCCTGGAACTCCTGGGTACGCCTTTTCCCCTTGAAACCGGGCCCTTTGTGCGCTTCGGCCTGCGTGAGTGTGACAAAGAAACCGAGTTATATGCCGTGTTTCATCACGCTACCGCCGACGGGGTGGCGGGTGTCACCTTGTTCAGGGATTTGTTTACGATACTTTCGGGAGATACACCCATGGATCCCGTCTCGGACCGGGGGGTATACCTGTATGACGCCCTAACACCCGAGGTCCGGGCCGCGCTGTCAAAGCAGGAAAAACCCGCTTGGGCGAGCGACAAGCCCGAGATAAAGGGTGAGGCCGTGATCCTGCCCTATACGGCGCCGGATTTTAAGATCCATACCATGGAACTCGGACAGGATACGGTGAACGCCCTGCTGGCCCATACCAAAACCCTGGGGGTAACGGTCAATGCCCTGCTGGGCGCCGTGTTCCTGCGAAGCTATGCGGATGTGTTCGCCCCCCAAACCGGCTATACCAGGACCATCCAACTGCCGGTAGACTGCCGCAAGTACATAGAAGAGGAGCACAGGAACGCTATCGGCGCTTTCAACAGTATCATTAAAATGCCCATTGATTGTTCGCCCCAAAGATCCTTTGCGGAGATGGCCGCCGAAATAGCGGAGAAAATCAAAGATCATATCGGCAATTATCGTGATATTCAGGATTTCTATCATTTTAACGGCTTTTTTGACGACGTCTCCGATCCCGAGGCCATGATGTGCGAATTCAAACCAGATCCGCTGGATTATGATTTTTCCCTTTCCAACCTGGGGAGAATTAATCTTGCACCCCGCTATGGGGAGTGGGAAATTCGCAGTATCTTCGGCCCCACCTTTTCGGCCGTCAACGGCGAACAGGTTATCGGCCTGAACACCCACAATGGTATCATGCGCTTCACCTATATTTACGACAAGGCCCTGTTTCCTGAACAAACAGGCACGGGAATTTGGGAATCGGCCTTTACCCGTCTAAATGAGCTTTTAGCCCGGGCCTGACCTCTTTCTCCCATTCATCTTGAATAGTCATTTATTATACGTTCAATGATATTGTTTACCATAGGGTCAACCGTCCCGTATTCCGGGTGAGCCTCATACCAGGCCACGAGCTCCCGCGCTCCCTGTTCATAGGAGATCTGAGGATTAAACTCGGGTACCAGGGCTTTGATTTTGGAGTTGTCGAATACCACGGAGTGGGCCTTGTCTCCCAGCAGGCTTGCGCCCATACGCTCATCGTAACGGGCGATCACCTCAGAGGGTACATGGAGCATATCCGGCTCCCTGCCGTACTCCCGGGCAAGAAGCCCGTATATCCTGTTCCATGGCAGAAGCTCATCGGATGTGATGTGGTAGGTTTGGCCCACGGCCTGTTTCTTTCCCAGCAGCCCATTGAAACCTACGGCAAAATCACGGTGATGCGTCAGCACCCAGAGCGAGGTGCCGTCTCCGTGCACCACGATTTTTTTGCCCCGTTTTATGCGGTCTAACACCGTATAGCCCCAGTCCGTGGGTACCAAGGTGTTGTCATAGGTGTGGGAAGGACGGACTATGGTTACCGGGAACCCGTTCTCCCGGTACCGCCGCATAAGGTATTCCTCACAGGTCTTTTTATCGCGTGAATACCGCCAGTAGGGGTTGTCCAAGGGGGTCTCCTCTGTTATGGGCAACTTATCCACGGGTTTCCGGTAGGCCGAGGCCGAGCTGATGAATATATATTGCGAAACCCTGCCCTGAAACAGGCTCACGTCAGTCTTCACATGCTCCGGTACGAAACTGATCCAGTTTACCGCCACGTCGAATTCATAGCCGTCCAGGATTTTCCTCGCCTCCGCCGGGTTCCTGATATCTCCGGTGATGGTAATCACCCCTTCGATTTTACGGTGGCTTTTTCCCCTGTTAAAATGAAAAAGCTCGATCCCCTGTTTCACCGCCAGGGCCGAGCAGGCGGAGCTTATAATTCCGGTTCCCCCGATAAATAGAACTTTCATACCTTCTCCTTTCTATGTTTGCAGGGCGATGGCCTTGATCACTTCCCTGTAGCGGCGGAGTGCGGTACGCCCCTCATCGTTCAGCCGGTATACACCGCGCTCCACCCTGTCGAACCAGCCGTACACGTTCCCGGAGAGAATGCCCTGTGTTTTGGCGTCCGTCCCCAGGGAACGCAGCGCGGCCGGAGACAGCGGTCCGTTTTTATTAAGAATATCCGCAATACGTATGGCCTCCTGTTTATAAGCGGTGATGCGTTCGTTTTTTACCGGGCTACCGCCCAGGTTGAACTCGGCGTACCGGCCCTGTATTTCCCTTATGATGGCGAATCTTTTTTTGTGCTGACGGGAATACCTGTACTCGGACGGGTGAAATATAACCTGGACCCTGGTTTTTGTTTTCATAAAGTTCACCAGAATGAGGCCCACCTCCAGACGCTTTAAGACCGCCTTTACCTGGGTAAAGGCCGGGAGATGGTTTTTCCCCGGCGCAAGGGGTACGCCTACATATACTGAATCCGTAATCCGCTTTCTCTTTACGGCCTGGGCCAGGAGCGCGACACTCACCCTGGTTTTCAGCTCGATTATAATCAATTCATCATTCTTACGGGCCACGATATCACAGTTGTTCACTTCAGGGTGCACGCTGTACCCCTGGTTTTCCAGGTAGGTTTTCAAGGGTGGATATAGATCGGTTTCCTTGAGTTTCACACCCTCCATAGTACCATGTTTCCCTGTTTTATAATACGGCTAATTCAATTGTGAAGCAATTCTCAATTTTGGACAATCCAATAGCATTAGAGATAGTTAATGCTATTAAGGCATTAAAATATAATCGTTCAAAATTATAATCACATGGATATGCTTGCTTCGGCGTACTTATTGGCTTTTAATGGACTGTGTGTGGGGTGAGGGGTTTCTCTCTTTATCAGTTCCAAAGGCAGGAATATATGGTTGCTTTGATAATGCCTATCGGATTAAAGCCGTTATCATGCTTTCAATCTCAAAGTAATCGTATAAAATGCATCCAGCAGGTTCGCCGCCCGCCTGCTGTACCCGGAAAACAGGCGGGTCAACGTGGACAACTGTATTTATGGAAAAAGGAAAATTCGATATTGGATTCACTGTAAATACTGCTTGAATCAGAAAAAGTGGAAATATTGTGAAATAGGGCAAGGCGGCCGTGAAAGCCCCATAAGTTGCCGGCATTGTCTATGCGTCAGGAGGTATCTGAATGCGTTTAGCCGGTAGTTTTTCACATAGGCCATCAGCAACAATATGTCCCCCTCTCATCAACCGCGAGCATGTAGTTTTAGGAATGCAGCAGATCACACTTTTCAGTTTCATAAAATTGACATTATTTCATGTAGAATTCATTTCTAATTCTTATATTAGTATTAATTTTTCAGGAAAAGAAGCGAACATGAAAACCGGATACCATATTTTCTTGTTCTCTTCCTCCCGAAATTCTAAACAGTATAGAATCAACGGTACCTAAGAGGAGGTAGGAGAATTCGCCGTCGATTCTGAGAATATAATATGGTGGGGGCGCACCCTCACAAAGGAGGTGCCATGAATATTCATGGGATCCATAGTATGAATTCGCTTTCGCTTGTCGATCAGACGAAAGCGGCAACTCATGCGACGGAAGAGAGCCGGGAAGGTCCTGCTGAGAAAGCGCGGGAACTATCGACTCAAACCGTTCAGCAGAAATCGAACCCACTTCATAATTGGCAAGGGACCGTCATCAACATGAAGGTTTGATTTCTTTCATCAAATGCCACTATGCGATCATAAGCTACGCGTAGTGGCATTATTTTAGCTTGTCCGGCCTGGGATCGGGAAGTAGCGTGAATGCGGAAGCCTCAGGCAACGGCGCGAATGAGGCAGAACGTACTTCTCTGGTCCGGCAGGGAATCAGCCGGATGTTTGACTTTCGGTGGTCGCCTGGAATATGAAAAAGCGGGAGGTCGAAAACGTAATACTTTTCAGAGCCTATTTCCGTCACCCGATCAATGAGAAAATATTTCTACGCGGTTAAAAGACGCTACGCTAAAATCTTGATTCGGTGATGATGCTGAAAAATCGATAGCTCAACACTACCTTACCCTGCACATCGACCTCAGTCTCTTCGTGGATGATTTCAACTTCAATAAATTTATACAATATTTTGACCTCAATTCCGGTCAGAACAAAATTGCTTTACAGGCCGGATTGTCCTGGACGCCGGACACAGCGATCTTGCATCGCATCAGTTTTGATTACACAATGCTCACTCCGTATACTTTCACTGATGATGGGACAGCCTTTGTTAACTACCTCAATTACGTTCAAATGGACACCGGCATCGGTGCCGTTCTTCAACCGAACTCTGATCAGCTTTACCTTCAGGCCTTTGCCCAGCCTACTTTGTTTCTCGGCGTTGATTACTTTTCTCGTTTCATCCGTCATGGTAATGCCAGTGAGGGCGTTCCAGGCCTTACAGGTGATGGAAGTTACCGGGATGACGGCCGGAAAGCCGACGGGACGGTTACCTTTTTTATTTTGAAATTGGAACAACGCCCACACTGTGGATAGAAAAAAAACAGCGCCCCTCTTTTTTAATCATAAAGTTATTTCCTTATTATCTTAATATTTTGCAGCCGGCTCAAATAACTATACACGCACGGGACAATATAAATGGTCAAAAAAGTCGAAACGATAATTCCTCCAATCAAGGCAACCGCCATGGAAATGCGGCTCGTCGCCGAGAGTCCGATCGAGAGGGCGGGAGGAATCGCCGCGGCGACGGTGGCGAACGAAGTCATGAGGATCGGCCTGAGTCTTATCGGGCACGCCTCAAGGAGAGCTTGCTTGGCCGACAGCCCGCCCCCCGCGCGGACTTTTTTTGTAAAATCGATCAGGAGAATGGAATTCTTCTTGACGATTCCCATGAGAAGGATAAAGCCAATCATACTGTAGATGTTTATGGAGTTCCCCGTTACCAGAAGCGCGATAAAAGCCCCGGATGCGCTGAACGGGAGAGCCGTGAGAACCGCGATCGGATCGAAGAAGCTGTTGAATTGGACGGCCAGGATCATATACGCGATAAAGAGACCCAAAATCAAGGCCAGTAGCAGACTCTGAATCGAATCATTATACGTCTGCGAGCTGCCGCTCCAGGTGATGTAGTAATCGGGCGGCAAAATCTTTCGGGTAATATCTTTCACCGCTTGGAGCGCCTTCGTCAGGGACGCGCCGGCCTTTAAATTGGCGGATATGGTAATAGATCGAGCCCGGTTATACCGGTTGATCCTGAGTTGTGTGCTTTTTTCTTCAATCCGCACCAGTTTGGATAAGGGGATCCGTTCTCCGTGATTGTTCCACACGTACAGACTTTTTATTTTTTCGTACGGGTCCTGATTTGTGTCTTCAAGCTTTACATTGATATCGTACCTGTGACCGTTTCCAGGGTACGTACCGACGACAATCCCTCCGATCATGGCGCTGACCGTCTGGTCGATTTTCGCGATATCGACGCTGAATCCATGGCTCTCTTTCGATCCGGGACAATTTCAAGCTCCGGAGCCCCCGTCTGGTAATCGGAATCCATATCGACGACAAGGCCCGTTTTTTCAAGTTCCTTCATGACCCGGCTGGAATATGTCGCGAGCTTGTCCCAATCCGGACCTTGAACGGTGAATTCGACGGGGAATCCGTGCGAGAGCGCAAAGTTCCTCATCGACAGGTCTTGAATGACCGCGCGGACGCCCGAAAGCTTGTTAAGACGGCTTCGGCAGACTTCCATAAATTCTTGTTGAGATAATTCATGTCCGCTTTCCCGGTCAAGGCCGCGTTGCCCGCGGTCTTTCATCGTGACGAGGACGTGCCCGCCGTTCGCGTCACCGGGCGAGCCTCCCCCCACTTGGAGGACGTAGCTCGCTACCTCCTGACGAGACGCGAGATATTTTTCGATGCTTGAAAAGGCGGCGTCCGAGTAATTGAGGGACGAGCCGACGGGTGTCCTGAGACGGATACTGAAACGGCTTTGATCCTCCGCCGGCAGAAACTCTTTATTGATGAACGGCAGAGTTAAGAAACTTAATCCGAAAAACGTGATCGCGATGGAGAGAATGAGGAGACGGTGTTCAAGCACCCAATGGAGGGAACGCTTATAAAAATTCGTGACTTTTTTCAAAAGCCAATCCATCGGCCTGCCGATCAGGCTTCTTTCGGTACCTCGTTGAACGAACCGGGAGCAGAACATCGGAGTCAAAGTGAGGGCGGTCACCAGGGAAAGCAATACCGCGACGGTGATCGTGACGCCGAATTGCAGGAAGTATTTTCCGATGACGCCGCTCATGAAGGCCACCGGCAGGAAAATGGCAACGATGGAAAGTGACGCCGCGAAACTGATTTCTCTGGACCCGTCGATCGCCGCATCGTACCTGATTTTTCCTTTTTGCTGGTGTCGAATGATGTTCTCCAACACGATGATTGCGTCATCCACGATGATTCCCACCGATAAGCTCAACCCCATGAGGGTGAAGATGTTCATGGTAAAGCCTGAAAAGTAGAGCACGATAAATGTCCCGATGATGGAAGTCGGCATGGAGAGAAGGATATTAATAGTGGATGACCATGATCCGAGAAAAAGCCAACAGACGAGCGCGGTCAAAAGAACCGACAAGACAAGGATGAAATTCAAATCTTGAACGGATTGTTCGATATAAGCAGTGCTGTCGAAATTTATATCCAAATTCACTCCCGGCGGCAACGTTTTTCGAATTTCATCGACCTTCAACCGAACCGCTTTGGCGACTTCCACCGCGTTCGATCCGCGCTGTTTGAGGATATTAAGCACGACCCCGGGGATACCGTTTCCGCGACTGATTCTCGTCCTGTCCGCCAACCCCTCTTCGACGCGCGCGACCGCGTGAAGAGGAAGATTCGTATAAATGGGTTGACCGCCTCGTGAATTTATATCGATGCTGTTGAACTCTGAAATCGTGCTCGCTTCTCCCATGGTCCTCACGAAAAGTTGTTTGTTGCCACTGTTGATGGTTCCCGCGGGAGATTCCGAATTCTCTTTTTGCACGGCATCCACGATATCGCTGACGGTCAATTCGTATTTGTCGAGCTTCTTTCCGGAAAGCCAAATCCTCAGGTTCGGGTCGACATAGCCGCCCAAACTTATGTCGCCCACGCCGTCCACGATCGCGAACTGATTTTTAAGCCGATAATTGACGTATTCCATCAAATACCGGGGCGCATACTTCTTGCTGTTCAAGTTGAGTACGATGATCGGTTGGTCTTCGGGATTTACTTTCGATATGCGGGGCGGCTTGGCGTCGCGCGGCAGACGCTCCTGAATTTGGGCGACCTTGGCCTGTACGTCCTGCAGCGCCAGATCTATATTTCGGCTGAGATCGAATTGAATCGTAACCGTGCCTTCGCTGTTTTCGGACTCGGAAGTGACATTGCGAACGCCCTGAACGCTCATGACCGCGTCTTCGACGACGTCCACGATATCGGTTTCAATGACTTCCGGCGCCGCGCCCTCCAGCCTGATATTAACCGAAACGACCGGAAAATCGACGTCGGGGAGCTGGCTCATGCCCATCCGCAAAAAAGAAATCCCGCCGAGGATGAATGAGGCCTGTCATCAGCATCCAGGCGAAAAGAGGCCGCTTGATGGATAGTTCGGGTAATGTCATGGCGTCGATTCTACCGGCAGCGAGAATTTTCCCGAAAGGACTTGCAGGCGGATCCAATCGATCTGACTTGAAAACAAGAGGGCGTCGAGCGTACACATGGCATCTCCATAAGTGCCGTAGGCTGTCAGTAAATCGGTAATCTTCACCGCGCCTAATCGATAATCTTTTTCCATTTGCGCCACGTTATCTTTGAGATAATTTATCGCATCTCGATAAGTTTTTATCTGTTCCAAGTCGGATGCTAAGGTCGCGTACGCGATCTTTACGTCGCGATCGATGCCTTCGGATAAGGATCGATAGTCGTTCTCGGTTTGTCTTGAAATCGATTCCGCTTCCCGGATTTTAGACTGGATAAACGTATCCGCGAACAAATTATAAGAGAGACTGAATTGAATGCTCCAGCTCCACGGATCGCCGCCGGACGCGGTGTTCCAAATATACGGATTCCCAATGGATAACGACAGATCGGCCTCCGGCAGGTTTTCGCTTTCGGCGATGCTTATGTTTTCACGAGCGCTTAACGTTTGGAATCGGGCGGCTTTCAGATCCGGGCGATTCTCTTCTTCTTTCAGAAATTGATTCTCATCGGGCATCGTATCGGGGACGTTGAGCTCCGCGGTAAGGGGAGGATCGCCCTGAGAGCCTTGACGCTGGAAAGATCGCTGGCACGGCTTTTTCCTATTTGTACCCAGGCGCTTATTTCTTTTATTCGTTCATCATAGAGCCGGACCTGATTCTTTAAATATTCCACCTGTTTGCGAATACTTGCCAGATTGTAATAAACTTGAGCCATATCAAGATAAAGCTGATAATAGGCCCATTTTTGCGCGTTATGCCGTGCGAAAATCAGGTCTTTTGTTTGGTTGATGAGCGCCGTGTTCTTGAAGCCCCGAAAAAGCGGTTGTGAAAACGTCACGGAAATAGCTCCGAAGTTTGAACCGGCAAAT
Organism: uncultured Spirochaetaceae bacterium; assembly: GCA_964638895.1. Taxonomy (GTDB): domain Bacteria; phylum Spirochaetota; class Spirochaetia; order SZUA-6; family RPPD01; genus JAFGGG01. Next base: position 24,695 of record CAZWYY010000048.1, read on the forward strand.
GAATTACCGAAATTTCCGCCTTCATTGTCGCTTCCGATGATCGAGAGGGAAGGCATCACGTTTTGCCATGCTTGGAGATATTTCTCATTGGCTTGTTTCGATACTTCGATTTCATTTAATAAAGTGTAGCTTCTTTTAACCGCTTTAAGATAACAATCTTTTAGAGTTAATTGAGTTGCGGTTGCGCTTGTATCCGCGAAAAGACTCAATGTCAGTAGGTTAAATGTTGTTGTGAGGATTATTTTTTTTATTTGCATTCACAGCCCATCCCTTCCTAAAAAGAATAGTTTAACATAAATGCGCTTTCAAGGTCACATTGTTTCGTATCGCTTTTCTCCGCGCTATCACAATATTTTCGTCGTCAGCGAAAGAGGGCGAAACCGAGTACGATAAGGGCGAGGACCCACCGGTATACGGCGAAACCGAGAAAAGAGTGCTTCTGTAAAAAAGTCAAAAGGAATTTAATGCAAAAAAAGCCGATAACGGCGGCGGTGACGAGGCCGATCGGGAAAATGAGCTGTTCGGAATTGGAGAACATGCCGGCCTGCGTCTGCCCGGTGAACTCGACGGCGGTCTTCAGGCCGGCGCCGGCGATGATGGGCGCGGCCAAGAGAAAGGAGAAGCGGGCCGCGGACTCGCGGGATAAGCCGAGGGCGAGGCCGGCGGTCATGGTGACGCCGGAGCGCGAGACGCCGGGAAAAACGGCGAACGCCTGGGCGCATCCGATGAAGATCGAGTCGCGGAGGGTGATCCGGCCAATAGGCCGTTCGCGCTTGCCCAGCCGGTCGGCCAGGAGGAGGAACACGGCGAGGAGCGCGATGACCCCGGCCATGAGGAGCATGGCCGTCGTCGGGACGGGCGACCCGTGAAAATTTTCTTCGATCTTGCTCTCGAAGAGCACGCCGGCGATTCCGCCCGGGACGCAGCCGAGAAGCAGGCACCAGGCGAGCCTGCGGTGCGGGTCGTCGCCGATTTTCCATTGGAAAATACTCTTGAACCATGCGCCGATGATCGCGACCCAGTCGCGCCGGAAGTAGACGATGATAGCCGCCAGGGTGCCCAGGTGAAGGGCCACGTCGAAGGACAGACTGCGCACGGCCGGATTGGTCCAACCGAAGAGCCAAGGAATAATGACGAGGTGGGCCGAGCTGGAGATCGGTAAGAATTCGGTGATACCCTGGACGATGCCCAGAATGATGGACTCAAGAATAACCATAGGATTTCCTCACACTTTCTTGTTGCTTCAATTCCGAACACGATCGAGAACTGACTCTAGCGCGTGCGCGCCAGGTTTGCGGAAAACCAGGACCCCAGCGCGGTCATACGGTTGAAGAACGATTTTTGTTTCAACTTCTCAATTCCCAGGAATCGCATTGTATCCGCCATCGTGATCGCGTACACGATTATTTTATCCCGCGCCGCCACGATGAAAAACGAAGTGTGCATCTTTTTCCTGCCCACCAGGGTGAAAATGGCGAAATTAATGTTCGACAGGTTGATGAGATCTACCTGGTACCAGCCTCCTTTCGTGCGGAATGAGAAATCGTTGTACATGTCGCCGGTCTGCTCCTCCTTCTCGTAAACAACGTAGCGTGCCTCCGCGGGCACAGTGTCCACTACCGGGTCGGGGAGCGGCCTCGTGTCGTGGAGCGAGGCGACGCGATAGGAATCATAGATGAAGGTCTCCATCTTCCGGAGCGATTCAGAGAAGACTTGAAGCCCTTTCATGGTAGTGAAGGCGGTGAAGCTCTTGAAGATCTTCAAGCCCAGCTTCTTGTCGTCGGAGGCAGGCGGCCGGTCGATGAGAAAGAGGCTTTCGGCGGCGACGGACACATCGAGACCCTGTGCCAGCGCGTTCACGTCGGCGGCGAAGGGGCTGTTCTTCCAAATCAGGAGGTCGGCCGGCTTGTCGCCGATATTGTGGAGTTCGCCCTGCCGGAAAAGCTTGGCGCGCTCGGCCGTGGGGAGGAAGGACAGGTAGTCCTCGGCACTCTGTTGGGCGAAAGCGGAAACGGAAACCACGGCGAAAATGAGAATCACTTCGGGTATTTTCATTGATCTCTCCTTTCAGTCTTTGGTTTTGGACCGCCGAGGGAATCGAGTGTTCCCAGCAATGATTCTAAGGCCGACCGGCATTGAGACGCCACCGGTTCCACCACGCGTATCTTCCGGAGCACATTGTCGATGGAAAGGTCCACAACCTTCCATTCGGCGGGAGCCATTGCCTGAAGCCGGGCCTGGGCGTCGTCCCACGCCGTTTCGAGGTCGGTGATCCTTGTTTTGGCATCGTGAAAGCGGCCGGCATTGACCAGCCGGAGCGTGTCGTCCGTGATGGCGCGAAAGCCGGAAACGTCCCCGAGCGGCGCCGCCGGAGACGAGGCGGCCGCGGCCTCGTCGTGAAGGCTATGCCGGCGCAAGGCATATCCCGTGCCGGCAACAATAACGAAAACCGCCGCCGTGGCCAAAACCTGCCGCAAGACTCTCCGTGGTTTCGGATCGACGGCAATGCTGGCCTTCGGCTTGGGGATGATATCCTTCTTTGTGAAAGAGAGGAAAACCACGGTGGCAAGGATGGCGGCGAGGAAAATTACGCTGGTAAGTGTCGGTCCCAAACCCAAGCCGCCATTTGAGACGGATTGCGAGAGAAAATCCCCGAACGAGGCGCCGAGAGGTCGGGTCATGATGTACGCCACCCAGAACGAGAGCACTGCGTCCAGTCCGATCCGCCAGGTGCCGGCCACCGAGGCAATGATGCCGAGAACTATGAAACCCGTGATCAAATATCCCAGGCCAAGTCGCTCAGCCATAAGGTCGCCCGAGGCGGTGCCCAGGGCGAAGGTGAAGAGAATGGCCAGCCAATAAAAGGCCTCGCGCCGACGTGTGAAAATGGAATGGATGGAAAGTGTTTTTTCAAAGGCGAACCAGACAATGAATGTCACCAGCATAGCGACGCTGAAGACGAGCGTGCTCACCTCCAGTGGAACGCCCAATTTATCCGTAAGGTTGTCCGTAACGAGTGTCCCGAAGACGCTGATCAAGACCACGGTAAGCCAGTAGAGCGCCGGGACGTACCTGTACGCCCTGAATTGGAAAAAGAGTATCGCGGCAAGCAGTATTCCCATCGCGACAGACGTGCCGGTGAGGCCCAAACCGAGGTTGACGTTCAGGAAGTCGGAGAAGGTCTCGCCGACCGTCGTACAGAGGACTTTAATGATCCAGAAGAAAATCGTTACTTCCGGGACTTTGCTGAGGATAATGCGCGATCGTTTCACATGTTCCATTTCCATCCATCTCTCCTTGGCAGATAATAAGAAAGGATGACTCTATAAAATGAAAAAGACATGAAATTTTTACCGGAATTTTTCTCGCGGGCGGGGCGTTTTTCTTTCATGCCGATTTCATCTTTTATAGTTATCTTTAGGATATGCGCATTTTGATTGTTGAGGATGAATGCAAGATTTCCGCTTATGTAAAGCGCGGGTTGAAAGAACTGGGCTATGCCGTCGACGCAGCGTTCACCGGGCAGGAAGCGTTGGATATGGCCGCCGTCGTCCCCTACGATATCATCATACTGGATATCCTGCTGCCGGGAATCGACGGACTCAGCGTGTGCCGCCGGCTGCGGAAGCGGAGCTTGCGTGTTCCGATTCTCATGCTCACCGCGCGGGACGCCGTCGACGACCGGGTGGCCGGGCTCGACGCCGGGGCGGACGACTATCTGGTCAAGCCGTTCGCCATGAAAGAGCTGCTGGCCCGTTTGAGAGCCCTCTCCCGCCGCGGGGCCGAGGGCTCGAAAACGGCAGTATTGCAAATCGCCGATCTGAGCATGAATACCATTACGCATCGCGTTCGCCGCGCGGGGCGCGCCGTCGAATTGACCGCCAAAGAGTACGCCGTATTAGAGTGTCTGATGCGCGAACCGGATCGCGTTTTCACACGGGCCGTGATCGTAGAGCACGTCTGGAATTACGACATCTACAATGAATCCAATGTCGTCGACGTGTATATTCGCAACCTGAGGCGCAAAATAGACGACGGGGCAGACGTGAAACTGATCCATACCGTCCGGGGGACAGGCTACCGCCTTTACGCCGGGGACAGGGCCGGCCAATGACGCTGCGCGTCCGCGTGACCTTGTGGGTTTCAGGGCTGCTGATCACGGTTATTGTTGGATTGGGAGCTTTCCTCTACGGCAGTCTCGAGCGGGGACTGGAGGCATCGATCGACGATTCCTTGCGTATCAGCGCCTCGCAGGTCGACGCCTCTCTCGACATTGAGAATGAAACGATCGATTTCAATGACGTGCCTCAGGAAAATGATGCCCGAACCAGCCTGCATGAGCGCGGGTTGACGGTGCGGATCCTTAATCCGGCGGGCAGAGTTCTGGAAGCATTTGGTCCATACCGCGCTCTGCCCGTCGAGTCCTTCGGCACGGCGGCTGTCCCAGCGGGCAAGCCTGTATTTTTGACTGTGCGTGATCCGAAAACCTCCGACAATGTACGGATGTATACGACGCCGATACGCAAAAACAACAGAATGATCGGCTTCATCCAGGTGGCGCAGAGTCGGAAAGGGATGGAAGATTCTCTGCACCGCCTCCTTTCGGCGCTGCTCTTGGGAGGCCCGCTTCTCGTGCTGCTCGCCGCTCTAGGCGGTTTCCTCCTCGCCAGCCGTACACTCGCCCCTATCGACCACATCACCCGCACCGTGCGGCGCATCTCCGCCGAAGACCTGGGCGCCAGGCTGAATCTGCCCGCAACCAATGACGAGGTCGGGCGGCTGGCCGCTACTTTCGACGAAATGCTGGAAAGGCTCGAGGGGGCGTTTCGCCGCGAACGCCGGTTCACTGCTGACGCTTCCCACGAGCTGCGCACCCCACTTGCCGCCATGCAGATAATTCTCTCGGTGGTGCGGGAGCGGCCCCGTTCCGCGGCGGATTATGAACAGGCCCTGGGCGATATCTCCGACGAAGTCGGCCGCTTACGCGCGCTGTCGGAAGATCTATTGCGGCTGGCGCGCGGTGATACGCGCCGGATCGTCGAGCGCGAAAAGGTCAACTTCTCCGAGTTGCTTAGCGACGTGAGCGATTCGCTCCGGCCTTTGGCGGAAGCCAAGGGGGTGGCGCTTGCCTGCTCGGTCACCGACGGCCTCGTCCTGCAGGGGGACCGGGATACTTTGATCCGGTTGTTCGTCAATCTCCTTGACAATGCGGTGAAGTTCACCGAACGCGGTTCCATCGAGATTTCCGCCCAAGCCGATGGGGAAGGGATTCTGGCGACGGTCTCCGACACCGGAATCGGCATTCCGGCCGAGCACCTCCCGCATGTTTTCGAGCGATTCTACCGCGTGGACAAATCGCGATCCGGACGGGGAACCGGCCTCGGCCTCTCGATCGCGCAGGAAATCGCGCTGTCTCATGGGGGAACGCTCAAGCTGACAAGTACCCCCGGCAGGGGGACGACGGCCGTCGTACGGCTGCCGCTATAACACAATCGCCGTTTTATTTCATTTGTATTTCATCTCCAGTGGGGATCTTTTTTATAGGGACGGCGTTTAGCCGTCCGTCATCCAAGTGCAAGGAGATGCTCATATGAAGATTTCCATTCTGCCTACAGCCCTTGTCCTGTGCGCGGCGTTTCTGTTGCCGGCTGGTTGCGGGAAAGCACCCGCGGCCGCCGAAGGGGCGCCGGCCTCTTCCGCCGCGACACAAGAGCAGCTTCCCGAGCCGAACAGCTTGGTTGGCGACATCCCGGACACCCAAGTATTCGTCATGTATATGTCGAAGGTGGGAAAGTATTCGATCGAAGCGCCCGAAGGATGGGCCCGAACGGAAAACGGCGGCAATGTAAAGTTTACCGACCACTTCGACGGCGAGGAAGTAAGCCTCAGCGCGAGCGCCGCCGCTCCGACGATCGACAGCGTGAAACGTGATCAGACGCCCGCCCTTCTTGCGAACGGCCGCGCGGTCAAGATTGAGTCCATAAAAAAAGCCGTCCTGGCCAACGGTACGGCTGTCGTTCAGATCATTTATAGCTCCGATTCCGATCCGGATCCGGTGACGGACAAGCAGGTGCGTCTCTCCGACCTCACGATCCTTTTTTATCACCAAGGCCGGCTGGCGGCGCTCACCCTCTGGTCCCCCAGTGGGGCGGACAATGCCGATCAATGGAAGCGAATTACCGAGAGCTTCAGATGGCGCTGACATGACGGTACTCAATGCCGAAGAACTGTATCGATTCTATCACAGCGGAGAGGAAGAAACATTCGCCCTGCGCGGCGTGAGTTTGACCGTTGAAACCGGGGAGATGACGGCGGTGGTCGGCCCGTCGGGAAGCGGAAAATCCACGCTGCTGGCCTGCCTGGCAGGGCTGGATGAACCCGACGGGGGCACCGTGCGCCTCCTGGACCGACGTCTGACGCGACGCTCCGAATCAGAGAAGTCGGCTCTCCGGGCGCGCCATATCGGGATCATGATGCAAACGGGGAACCTCTTCGACCACCTCACGGTGGGACAAAATATAATCGTCTCCATGCGATTGGCACGCGCGGTGGACCGGCGACGGATCGAGACGCTGCTCGATCTGGTGGGCCTCTCCGGGCGGGAGAAGACCCTGCCGACGCGCTTGTCCGGCGGGGAGGCGGCGCGCGCGGCGCTGGCGGTGGCACTGGCGGCCGATCCGGTTCTTCTCCTTGCCGACGAACCCACCGGTCAGGTTGACGCCGAGACGGAGCGGCGGCTCCTGCGGATGATCGCCCGCTATTGCGAAACAGGCGGAGCGGCGGTGATCGTGACGCACAGCGACGCGGTGGCGGGCGCGGCCCAGCGCATTGTGAGGTTGGCGGACGGAAAGGTGGTGAGCCATGAGTGACGTTTTGGTCGAGGGCCGGCGCTTAGGACGCACCTACCGTTACGGCCGCATAGAGATCACTGCGCTTACAGATGTCGACGTTACGGTGCGCGCGGGAGATCGCATAGCGGTCGTAGGGCCTTCAGGCGGGGGCAA
>CAZWYY010000049.1:0-7517 GCA_964638895.1 uncultured Spirochaetaceae bacterium
AAAATGGGCAAATACCTCTGAAAACTCATCGATAATCCGTTTACGCGTTAAACCAATCTGGGCCAGGGAGCTTACCCTGCTTTTTTTAAACAGTTTGGCCTGCTTTGCCTCGGACTCAAGAATCCGTTTGAATGTTTTATTTAAGGGCAGTCCCAATCTGTTGAAAAGCCCGGTTATCACACGTTCGGGCTTGTCTATTATATCGCAGTACCTGATGATCTGGTACTGCTTCTGAGGCGCTTTGCTCAGGCGTTTAACGGGGTAAAGATACCAGTATCTGGAGAATTCGATTATATCATCGATAAAAAGAAATTTCTCATCAAGGTCATTCAAATACTCCCAGCAAAAGGAAAACCAGCTCATCTGTGAAGGAAACATCCCCAGGGGATTCCTGGCCATGTACACAATTTTCGCGTCCGGGAAAAATTTCAAAATAGTATCAACTTTGGGTGTGAAACTTGGATTTTTTGATAAAAAGACTTTTTTCCCGCCGTGTGCGTACATATGACGCTGCAGACACCGTTTATAATACCGCATAATGGCGTTCTTTCGGTGCAGCGGCAGCTTCTCGTCAAAATAAAAATAGTCATGCATATCTTTCATCAGGGGAAACATAAACCAGATAAAAAGAGAGTTCCAAATATAAAAGAGAATCCCCTCATCCTCCTCGGGTTCGTAAATTCCGACCCGATGCAGTTTGATGGGACGCAGCACGCGTTGTTCGAATTTTCTGATTCGCCCGGTAATAAATCCGCCCAGCCGCCTGTCCACAATCATTATGCCGCGGAAAAATTTTCTTTGCGAAATTGAGGGTGCCATATAAATTTCCCACGTTTTTAAACAGGTAAATGTTTTCTCGTCTTTGGCCAAAAGCCGGTGCAGAAACGTGGTACCGCTTCTGAAGTTCCCTATAATAAAGAGCGGGCTCTCCACCTTCTGTTTTCTAAAAGCGGGGAAAAGAATGTTATCCAGCAGGAATCCGAACCAGGCAAAGCACGTATCGTAAATAAAAATGATAAAAAACCAGACCAGAAAACGTATCCGCCTGGGGCCCTTTCTTAAGACCGTGTTCTTTGATTTGAAGAGAGACAGAAACAGCATTCTGATTAATAGCCGAAAGTTTACCGTCATTTTCCCTGGTATAATGAAGTGAAAATACAGATTAATCAAGCTTAGGCGGGGAAAAATCGAAATTAAACAGACAGGAGGTTACAGCCGGCTTACCAGCTCTTCCAGTTCCTTGATTATCTCGCTGTTTCGTGTGATTACCGATTTGAGTTCCTTGCTGAAAATATCGATCTCATCGCACTTTTTTACCTGGTCCCTTGTAAGCGCCGATACCGAATCCGTGAGTGACGATATTTCGGATACCACCCCTAGAATTTGCGAGCCGCCGGCGGCCTGCTCAACGCTTGCCTGCCTCACCTCTTCCGTGATTTTGGACAGTTCCTGAATGGATTCAAGGATATGTTTCATGGCCGCGGACTCCTCTTCCATGGCCTTCAGTATCTGTAAATTTATGTTTGAGGTTTCCCTGGCGTCATGAAGTATGCCTTGCAGGCCCGTACTTGATTCCTGCGAAAGCTCCACGATCATACCGATTCGTTCCCTGATATCCTTAAGGATATCGTAGATCAGCTTGGCGTTGCTGCCGGCGTTCTCCGCCATATCCCGTATTTCATCGGCCACCACGGCGAACCCTTTACCCGCCTCCCCGGCGTGGGCCGCCTCGATCGCCGCGTTCATGGCCAGCAGATTGGTTTCCGAAGCTATCGCAGAGATTATTTCCACAATTTCTTCAATTTTCTTACTGGCCTTCTCCGTTTCCTTGATCGCCTCCACCACTTCATTCATTGTGTGTTCTCCGTGCTCAGCCGCCCCAAGCAGGCTGCCCGAGAGGTTATTGGCGTTCTTGGCGGTGTCCGCTATGGCATTTATGGATGAGCCGACCTCTTCGATGCCGGATACGCTGTTCATCACAAGTTCCGCCTGGCTTTGGATGTTCTGGGATACCGATTCAATGGAACGGATCATCTCCGAGATTGTGGCTGAAGTCTCTTCAACAGCCGAGTTCTCATTTTGAGTTTCCTCCTCAATCTTGCCTATGGACTGCACCATCTGTTCAATGTCCTGTGAAAATTTTTCACCCGTTGTCACCAGGGTACCGCTGGAATGGTTTATCTTTTCCGTGATGGCTTTGATATTCCCCGTGAGTGTGGTACGCATCTCATCCTTTTCCACCCTGTATGCCGTCTGCTCCTGGATCATTCTGTTGAACCTGTGCGCCAGGTACATCAATAGGCCGGTAAGCATAAGAACCATCAGGGGCTTGATAATGTGATCGTCAAGATAAATCTCCACCACACTGTTTTTCGCCGCGTCGACGAAGGCGACCTTGGATTCGGTGAGGACCCTTTCCAGAATACCCATAGCGGCCATGGAATAAACGTACAATAATATCAGTGAGATAAAAATGTATATTCCGGAAAATAATACCGATGAAACCGAATTTCGCAATACATAGAGTGAAAGAAATATAAAATAAAAAAAGGGAAAGGCGCCGGTAAACGCCAGGGCGGAATGGGGAGGAAGGGCCATGAACAGGGCGATTACATTCAGCATACTGATATCGATAAAAGGCAGTACGTATTTCATCCATGAAAAGTACTTGTGTTGATTGGTGATGCGAATGGTGTATACCGACAATCCGATGGCCAGCAAAATACTCACCAATTCTGCGAAAAAAGACGGGTCCGTAAAAACCACACCCAGACCCCCCTCACCATAATGCTGTAGTACAATCGCAAAAAAGAAAAAGAAGATGGGTATAATCAGAATAAGCCTGACATAGGCAATCAGCCTCTCGCCCCTTATTCTGGAATCGAGAATGAGTTTTTCCGCCAGTTGCTTTACATCAGACATTATAATGTCTCCTGTTATGTATGGTTTCTGATTCCAATTCTATCTATAATGTGTTGCGTATGCAATAATAATTTTGTTGATCTTGCGTTCCGGGAGTAATAATATAAGTATGAAGATATGAATCAGGAAAACAAGCAAATTAAAAGCAAATTATCACATTTACTCAGAAGATATACGAAACAACTGCCCTCAAAACTGAAGATTATAGAAAGCCTGCTCGGGGATATTATCAGGGATCCCTTGGATCGCCCCCATTATGAGATACTCTACAATGAAATCCACAGCTTGAGCGGTTCAAGCCTGACCTATGGTTTCAAGGAGATCGGCGCCACAAGCCGGAAACTGGAAAAACTTTTTGAGGCGTTTATTTCCAATAACACCATGCCTTCAGAGTCCCAGCAGCAGGAACTGATGACACTTTTTTATAACCTGCAGAAGCAGGTACAAGACGCGTGCAACCTGGCCGCGGGCCCTGAATCCGAGTCGGAATCCGGACGGACAGAGAAAAAAAAGCCGGGAAAACCCGCCGCCAAAAAGATCATCCTGCTTACCAAACCCGAAAACAACAGCACGGCCATGGAGCTTGCCGCCCAGCTGCATTTTTACGGTTTTGAAATTCCCACATACTTCAGCATTGATGAGGTGAAAAAATTAAAACTCAGGGCCAAAGAGGTGTTCTTTATCCTGGACGATTATTATCTTAACGTACCGGATTATGAGTTCGAATACCTTAAAACATTGAGGCTTGAAGATCCCAAGAACATACATTTTATCTTTATTGCCGCAAATGATACCTTTGAAAAACGGCTTCAGGCAGTGCGCAGGGGCGCCGACGCTTTTTTTGTACTGCCCCTTGATATCACCGAACTGCTTGACAACCTGCATACCTTCAGCGGCGAACAGGAGGAGGAGCCGTTTCACATACTGATTGTGGATGATGATCCGGAACAGATTTCCTGGGGTGCTTTCTGGCTGCAGCAGGCGGGAATGATAACCTCGGTTGTCTCCAATCCCCTGCAGGTCATACCGCAGATCATCGAAACCAAGCCGGAGCTGATTCTAATGGATATCAATATGCCCCATTGCAACGGGTTGGAACTGGCCAAAATAATCAGGCAACAAAAGGCGTTTGTGAGCGTGCCCATTATTTTCCTTTCAATCGAAAGCAATATTTACAAACAATACCAGGCACTCAACCTGGGCGGGGATGATTTCCTCACCAAACCCATAAAACCCGATCATCTGGTTTCTTCGGTTTCCATCAGGGCGGCACGTTACCGGAAGTTGCGTTTTTATATGGAACGTGATTCGCTTACCGGCCTCTTAAACCACTCACGCAGCAATGAGCAGCTTGAGGTTGAGCTTCACCGTGCCGAGCGTCTTAACCTTCCGCTTTCGTATTCAATGATCGATATCGATTTTTTCAAACACGTGAACGACAGTTACGGCCACTTAACCGGTGACCGCGTACTGAAAAGTCTGTCGAATCTGCTTAAGGAGCGTCTGCGCCAAAGCGATATCATCGGACGCTACGGCGGGGAGGAGTTTGCCGTAATTCTGCCCAACACCAATGCCCGTAACGCGGCGGCTGTTATCGATGAAATCCGCAATAACTTTTTCCTGATCAAGCACCGAGCCGGGGACAGCGAGTTCTTTGTCACCATCAGCGCGGGCATTGCCTCATATCCGGCGTTTTCCACCACACTTTCTTTAAGTGAAGCCGCAGATAATGCGCTTTATCAGGCCAAACAAAAGGGTCGAAACAGGGTGGCATGCAGTGACTGAGGATTCAGATACTTTCGATCACCTCTGTGATCAACAGGCTTATATCGTCGGCGAAACGGAGTTCCGCAATATACCCCATGAGTTCGGAGATAATAAGATTGGAAACCAGTGATATATTGTTTTGTGTTTCCCGGCGTATCACCTTCAGAAGATTTTCTCTTCCATACCTATCACCCTGCGCGTTTTTACATTCAATTATGCCGTCCGTATAAAAAAACAACCTGTCTCCGGGGTGTAATGATATTGTCCTGTCTTTGAAACTTGTCTCTTCCAGCATGCCGATGAAAAACCCTGACGTGGAAAGCTCGTGGATTTTTCCGTCCCTCCGCTGCAGGATCTGTCGGGGATGTCCCGCGTTGCAGTATCTACAGCACATTGCTTCCGTATCGATAATCGCGTAGAACGCGGTCAGGTAGTGCTCGGTATGAACGGTCTCAAGAAACTCCTTGTGGATGTTGGTAAGCGCGGTTGCCGGAGAAAAACACCCTTCCGCGAAATGATGAAACGCGCTTTTAAACATGGCTGTAAGCAAGGCGGCGGCCACCCCATGCCCCGAAACATCGGCGATAATGATACCCAGTGTATGCTGATTCAGGCGAATGATCTCAAACAGGTCTCCCCCGATAAACTCACACGGTATGTATTTATGGGCAAAATCCAACGGCAGATCCACGGGATACTCTTTGGGCAGAAAACTCTTCTGCAGCTCTCCGGCCAAAGAGAGTTCCTCAATTAATTTTGTATTTCTGTAATCAAGTTCCCGGAGCGTGTTTTCCAACTCAAGCGCCTGACGGCTTAGAACCTGTTTTTCACGTGTTAAAAGCTCTGTTTTTTCCACCAAGGACATATTGGGATATATAAGCTGCATAATGTCTTCCTTGGTCACGGCAAGTAAATCACAGACCTTGCTCAACCAGAGGGTGAGGGTGCACACATGGGAAGCGGGGGTGGAGGCGGGCAAGGTGAGTAAGGATGACTGTCTGAGTGATGGAAACATGGGATCATGACAAAAAAGAAGAATATCCTTGGCCGCCCTGTGCCTGCCGGGAAGCACCCCGGAAATGTCGGGGTATTCTCCGTCGGGTATGAGTATATATACCGCGCGTGCCTGTTTATTGAGCGCCGGCATCTTTTGCAGGGTGGTTTGCAGGCCGTGTTTTTTCAGTGAGTTTCTAATGGTGTTAAGGGCGGACGACTCTTTTCCTATTACATAAATTTGCATACGTTTTGCAAAACCAACAACCATTTCCAATGTTAACCTATTATAGCCGACTTGCAAGAGAAAAAAAAGTAAAACAGGCATAATCCGGGTCGAAAAAACTTGAATTTTATGCCGAATTCCAATAGGATTTTTAGACATTGTATATTATTGTATATTATGGAATAAAGTGGCATGCGAAGAAGGAGAAAAAAAATGACTATTCGAATGCAGATAGAGGATAATAAGGCGACACTCACCATCACCGGTGAAATCGATACAAAGGCCAGCTTGGAATTAAGTGAATACTTCAAGCGGATAATGGACAACGACAAGGTTTCACACGTAATCCTAGACTTAACAACGGTTCCCAATATCTCAAGCGCCGGCATAGGTAAAATCCTTAAGCTTTTTAAATACCTGAACAGCAAGGAGGGATCCCTGAGAATAGAGGGTATTTCGACCGAATTACACAAACTTTTTAAGGAAATCCATCTTAATAAAATCATATCCATCACCGCGTAACATGCAAAAGGAGAATCGTTTTTGACAGACTTTTTATTTTCGGGAAGCGCTTGCGTTGTCTCCGTGCGGCGGGAACCGCGGGACTATCTTGATATTGCGCTTGAATCTAAACCCATTGTCCTTCACTCCGCGCCGGGACAGTTTGTGATGCTTAAAAGCTGGCCAGGGAACGATCCCATACTGCCGCGGCCGTTTGATATCGTGGAAGCGGATACAAATAAAAACACCTTCAGGCTTATCGTCAAGATCGTGGGACGCGGTACGGCCCTTATGGAGCGGCTTGAACCGGGCGATGAGGTTACGGTGAGCGGACCCATGGGAAAGGCGATCACTGATTTTAACTTTTCCTCCATGGCCATTCTAGCCAGGGGATGCGGTGCGGCGGCCGTGCTCTATTTCGCCAGGCAGGCCGCGCTGAGGGGAATCGTCATCCACACCATCCTTTCGGCCGCGGAAAAACAAAAGCTTGTGCTTGCGCGTGAGCTGCGCGATGTTTCCCAAACCTTCCTTACTGCAACAGACGACGGCTCGTCGGGATATAAGGGGCTGGGCACCGATGTCCTGGCCGATTTTTTAACTAAAAACGCCGTGGATCGCGTCTATAGCTGCGGAGGCGGCCCGTTTTATTACCCCTACCTTTCGAATCTGCACCATACCTTAAAGATGCCCGTGTACCTTTTTGTGGAAAGCTATATGGCCTGCGGAGCCGGGAGCTGTCACGGATGCGCAATTAAAAAAAAACACAGCGATGATTATTTCCTTGTCTGCCGTGACGGACCACTTTTTTCACTCGGTGAGGTGGAAGAGCCATGCCTGATCTATCAGTAGAAATAGCCGGGGTGACGTTAAAAAACCCCGTACTCCCCGCCTCAGGTACATACGAAGCGACACGCCTCCCCGCCGATACAGGGTCACCGGCCGGGTTGGGCGCGATCGTCAATAAAACAATCACCCTTAGGCCCCAACCCGGAAATCCGCCGCCGCGCACCTGGGAAACGCCGTGCGGAATGCTTAATTCCATCGGCATCCCGTCAGCCGGTCTTAAGGAGTTTATCACCGACGAACTTCCCCGCCTGGCGCGGCTTGA
>CAZWYY010000049.1:7527-31263 GCA_964638895.1 uncultured Spirochaetaceae bacterium
GACTGATTGTAAGCATTGCAGGTTTTACCATAGCCGAGTTTACCGCGTTGGCAACCCGGATTGCCGACCAGCCGGGTGTGGATTTTATTGAACTGAATCTCTCGTGCCCCAACCTAAAAAAGCATACGGCCTGGGCGCAGGACGCGGTTCAATTGAAAAACGCTATCTCTGCCGTAAGAAAAAAGGTGGCCCTACCGCTTATCGCCAAGCTCTCACCCAATGTAACGGACATAGCGGAAATGGCCCTTGCAGCCCAGGACGCGGGGGCAGACGCACTGTCCGTGGCAAATACATTCCGCGGCATGGCCATCGATATTCTCGCCAGGACACCGGCCCTCGGCAATATCAGCGGCGGCCTGTCAGGCCCCGCCATCCGTCCCCTGGCCCTGTATGCCGTATATTCAACATACAGAAAGGTGCACATACCCATCATCGGTATGGGAGGGATCGCCCGTTGGCAGGACGCAATCGAGTATCTGCTTGCCGGGGCCAATGCGGTGGCCGTAGGGATGTATAATTTCGTGGATCCGCTTTGCATGAATAACATTATCAGCGGTATTGACGCGTACCTTGATAAAAACGGTTTCTCTTCCGTAAAGGAGATTATCGGCCTGGCGCATCGAACATAGCCGTCTTTGGTGCCGGCAAGCGGTGGATACCTATCTCAGACGCTTGGCAAGCATGGGGCCGCTGGACGCGGTAAGTGAGGCGATATCATTGTCTTCAAGCAAGGTCACATCCAGTGTATCGATAATACCCGTAAAGCCATTGGAACCGCCGATTATGGAAACTCCCGAGTTGTTTATCCATTTTGCCGCATAGGCGTTTTCCGTAGCCGCTACCTGCTTTCCGTCCACCTTCCATACCGCCTTTAGCGTATCATCAGTTAAAATGAGTGAGAAATCAATAACATAGCGCCGGCCGTCGTCAAGCGGGCCTATTTCGGAAACCAGGGTATGGGTCACGCCGTCAATCGTCATCACCACGGTGGGGACCTGATTTTCATCGAAGAAATAATGCATGGTAAAGGCGCCGTTTTCGGAATAGAGGTAAAAGACGGTTTTCGATTTTTGTTCTTCCCGCGGCATTATTCCCAGAGAAACATTAAACGATTGCAGAAGGTTGTTTTTTATGGGAATAATGAAGTCATCACACATAAAACCCCGCACACCATCAAACTGGAAGCCGATAATATCGGAGTTTAACACTATTTTTGGTTTTTTCAGCCGGGTTTGGGCCGGCGGAGAGTTCGGCGTATCCTCCTTCTCTTTGGAGTGCAGATAAATATCGAACAGGCTGTAAAATAAATTCCGCTTATTACTTTCCTGTGTCGCGTTTTTTGCCGGCGCCGATACATAAAGCTCCGCTGACATCACGGTCTTAGAGGTAAACTTAAAATCCCTGCCCTTGGGCGGTCCAAACGGGAAAAACTCAACCGTGATGGAATACACACCCTCTTTGGACGGGGTCTCCCAGAGAATCTGGTCAAACCCGTCGTGCAGCAATCCCTTTGCTATGACCACATCGTTTTGACTCCAGCGGATGTAGGGATTAAGTGTATCGTTTGTTTTCAGATCGGCGATCAGCAGCGCCTTGTCCTTTGGTTCAATAACCCACGGATACGACCACACGCCATTAATCCGGCAATCCTCGGCAACATAAAAAAATATGCATTCCGTTTGGGCTAAAATCTCCTCTCCGGAGGTGAGACTGAATACAAGGGTGTATTCACCGTACGGTAATTGCAGATTACTATTTATCAGATCGTTAAGCACAAGTTCGGTATTTATTTCCGGTGACTGCATGGTATTGCTTGCCATCACCTGGCCCAGGTTGTTTTTAAGTGCTATATTAAGGGCCTGTGGGGTGGATTCCAGATCGTCTACAATGATCTTGAAATAGACATCATCATCCTGTTTCAGTGTATCGCCGTTCTCAAGCGAAAGAAGCTCTATGCGAACCGGTTCGTACGTATAGAAATCACCGCACGATACACATAAAG
Organism: uncultured Spirochaetaceae bacterium; assembly: GCA_964638895.1. Classification (GTDB taxonomy): domain Bacteria; phylum Spirochaetota; class Spirochaetia; order SZUA-6; family RPPD01; genus JAFGGG01. The sequence goes on from CAZWYY010000049.1 coordinate 9,530, forward strand.
CCATAATCATGGGAAGAATTAATAATGAAACGAGTAATCTTTTCATCCGACACCTATAAATTTACTGCAAAATTTATAGATTTCCATATAATAAAAAATAATATAGTGAATACAAAAATAAAACAAGAGTGTAATTCTTTTTTTTAGCTTTCCATCCGCACATGTTATGGATGCAAATACATGCACCAATGTTAATTATATTAAATTACAATAAATAATAATTAATTATTTTACTTGAAATATTAATTATTTTAAATTATATTATAATAAATTAAAGGAAATCACGAACAACCGGAGTTGTTATGGAAAAACGAACATTACGAGAGTGCCCTGTGTGCGGGAGCACGTTAAGGATTAAAGTTCTGCAATGTCCTTCTTGTGCCGTGCGCATAGAAGGCAACTTTGATCCCCCCCATTCCCGAATCTTTAATCTTTCCCATAAAGATCTGAATTTCATTGAACTGTTTGTGAAACTGCGCGGTAATATAAAGGAGGTCGAAAAAGCCCTTAAAGTATCATACCCTACCGTTCGTGGAATGCTCGATACCGTAATCAGTAAAATGGGCTACCACGTAAAACGGGAACCGGATAAAAAGCGGCGGATTGAGATCATCGAACAATTGGAGGCCGGTACAATCAGCGCGGAAAAAGCGGCCCGGCTGCTGCAGGAGGAAGAATCCGAAGATGAGGATTCCGGCAATAACGGCACGCGCATCGAGATAACAAAAGAAAAAGGAGAGCAGTAACAGAAATGGACGAAGAGAGAATGAGAATATTAAAGATGATTGAAACCGGGAAGATCTCGGCCGAAGAGGGGTTGAAACTGATGGAAGCGCTTGAGGCGAATCATGAAGAAAAACCGCCCCAACCGGAAAGCAGCTTTGGAAAAATTCTGAACATAAAAATCTCCGACAGCCGGACCAGCGAGGTAAAGGTAAACCTGAAGGTACCGTTGGGTATCGCGCATATCATAAAATCCCTGATTCCCGAAACCGAGCTGCATAAACTGGAAGAACGGGGCATACACCTTGATCTGCTTTTTCAGAACATAGACGCCGGCGCCAGCGGCAGGCTGCTGGAGGTGGAAGACACGGAACACAGCCAGATCATCCAGATCAATATCGAGTAGCAACCGTCAAAAACGGGCTCCCGGCGGCAACTCTCATTTTCATCCGTTTTTTTAAAGAACAAATTTAACATTGCCGGCTTTCCACCAATTGACTTTATTACCTTGTCCCTTATATAGTCATAAAGAGTGTTTTATGCGTGCAACCCGGGCAGTCATCAGACTTGATAACTTACGCCACAACATACAAACGGTCAAATGCCATGTGGGCGATAGAGTTCGCCTGTGCATGGCCGTGAAGGCGGACGCCTACGGTCATGGGGCGGTCCGGGTTGCCCGCGAAGCCCTCAAGGCCGGTGTGGCCGCCCTGGGCGTGGCCACGGTAGACGAGGGCCTGGAGCTGCGCAGCGCCGGAATAGAAGCCCCCGTGTTTCTTTTCAGCCTGCCTGCGGAAAATGAAATCAAGGCCCTGGTGCAGGCGGGCCTGGTTCCTTTCTGTGCCGATAGGGATTTTATCAGACTCTGCTCGGCGCAGGCGCAGAAACAGGGCAGGACCCTGGAAGTGCACCTTAAGGTGGATACGGGTATGGGCCGCATAGGATGTACGCCGGAGGAGGCCCCGGAACTGGCCGGCCTTATAGGCTCGCTGCCCGGTTTGATCCTGGGCGGCATCTGTACTCATTTCCCTGTTTCGGACAGCAACGACCCGGGGTATACCCTAAGTCAGACACACATCCTGCAACGCGTAATCGAGCGGGTACGGAAGGCGGGCATACGTCCCGGGACCGTACATGCGGCCAATTCGGGCGCTATTATCGATAAACCCGAAACATATTTTGATATGGTGCGGTCCGGTATTATTCTCTACGGATATTACCCTTCCCACAACCAGCCGAGACCCCTGAACTTCAAGCCCGTGATGGAATTAATGACGCAGATCTGTTTTCTGAAAAAAGTGCCCGCAGGCACCGCCATCTCGTACGGCAGAACCTACACCACAACCGCCGAAACCTGGATCGCCACCCTGCCCCTAGGCTATGCCGATGGCTACAACCGGCTGCTTTCCAATCGGGCGGAGGTGCTGATTAACGGCAGGCGCTACCCGCTTGCGGGCAGGGTATGTATGGACCAGATTATGGTAGATCTGGGAACCTCCACCGATTTTACAGTAGGCCAGGATGTAATGTTGTTCGGGGCGGCACAGGGCGGACCCGATGCCGAAGAGATAGCCGATTTTCTTGATACCATACCCTACGAAGTTACCTGCCTTATCACCAAGCGCGTACCGCGGGTATATGTAGGGGGAACGGAGTAGAGTACGGACCGTATGAAAAATGAACAATTACTGAAAACCGTTCTGTTTGCCGAGCATGAAAAACTGGGTGCGGTCATGACCGTATTTGCGGGCTGGTCCCTCCCGGTGTATTACACAAACATCATCGCGGAGCACCTGCACACACGCAAGGCGGCCGGCATATTCGATATTTCCCATATGAGTGAAATACAGGTAGACGGCGGCGGTGCGCGTGATTTCCTGCAGTCCGTTATGACAAATGACCTGGACCGCCTGCGCGCCGGCGCCTGTTTTTATTCCATAATGTGCAACGAGCGGGGCGGGACGGTGGATGATTGTTTCATCTATATGTTTTCACCCGAACGGTTTTGGGTAATCGTAAACGCGGCCAATAGTAAAAAAGACCTTGACTGGCTGAAAGCACACGCCGCCGGATTCGGTGTTGAAATCAATGATCTGTCTTCGGAACTTGCCAAGATCGACCTCCAGGGCCCTTTTTCCGGCCCGATTCTTCAGACCCTTACACCGCATCCGCTTGACCGTGAAAAGCGCTTCAATCTTTTCGAGGCCCGGATTGCGGACCTGCCCTGCACCCTCTCGCGCAGCGGGTACACGGGTGAGGACGGGTTTGAAATCTATACGGAAAACAAAAACGCGGTATCTCTGTGGAACGCGCTGTTGGATTCCGACCCGCGGGTGAAACCCGTAGGGCTGGGCGCGCGTGACACCCTGCGCATAGAAGCGTGTTACTCCCTCTACGGTCATGAGCTTACGGAGGACATCTCCCCCGTGGAGGCGGGAATCGGCTGGGTGGTGCGGGAGAAGCAGGCCCCGTTTCCGGGGAAGGCCGAACTCTTACGGCAAAAACAGCAGGGCGCCGCCCGCACCCTTATCGCCTTTAAAATGCAGGATAAGGCGATTCCGCGCTCCGGCTACGGGATTTTCGCCGGAGACCGGCTCCGCGGCACGGTTTCCAGCGGGTGTTACGCGCCTGCTTTCGGCGTACCGCTGGGCCTTGGTTTTGTATCGCCGGAGTTCGCGGCCCCTGATACGCCTATTCGGATAAACATCAGAAATACTTTGCACGACGCACTGGTAGTGCGCAGACCATTTTATACGTATAAGGGGGAATAAATCGCATATGGCACATGAAAATCCGAAGGACCTTCGTTATACCGAAAGTCACGAATGGGTAAAAAGTGAGGGCGGCGTCTGTACCTGCGGCATCACCGACCACGCGCAGGAGGCGCTTACGGACATTGTATTTGTGGAACTGCCGGAAACCGGCAAAGAAGTGGCGCAGGGCGACCAGGTGGCGGTGGTGGAATCGGTGAAATCCGTCTCCGATATCTATGCCCCGGTCTCGGGCAGGATAATCGAAACCAACAAGACGCTTGAATCATCGCCCGAGATCATCAATAAAGAGCCTTATGAGGGTGGCTGGATATTTAAAATCAAATCCAATAAAAATGAGGAGCTTGATTCACTCATGGACAAGACCGCCTACGAAAAGCACGTAGAGGAGGAAGCACACTGAGTTACATACCCCTCACCCAAAACGATATCGATGACATGCTGAAGACCATCGGCGTTTCGGCGGTGGAAGAATTGTTTGCGGACATTCCCGCCTCCCTGGTGCTTGACGCACCGCTGCGGCTTGAGCCCGCCCTGACAGAGCTTGCGCTTACCGATTACTTCGAGACCCTGGCCAAAAAAAACACAGCCGTGAGAAGCTCCTTTTTGGGGGCGGGCTGTTACCGCCATTTCATCCCCGCCGCCGTGGATGCGGTTGTTTCACGCTCGGAATTCTATACGTCATACACCCCGTATCAGCCTGAGGTTTCACAGGGCAATCTCCAGGCCATGTTCGAATACCAGACCATGATCTGCGAGCTTACCGGTATGCATACGGTCAACGCCTCGCTATATGACGGGGCCACCGCCCTGGCCGAAGCGGCCCTGATGAGCGTCAGGATTACCGGAAAAACGGAGGTTGTGCTTTCCGCCGGGGTACACCCGCAGTACCGCGAGGTTGTCCGGACATACTGCCGCGCGGCCGGCATCGATGTCAAAGAAGCGGGGCTCACCCATGGGCTCACGGCGCAAGTCTCCGTGGAAGCATTGGTCACGGAGAATACGGCCTGTGTACTCGTGCAGAACCCGAACTTTTTCGGCCTGATCGAAGATCTTGCGGTTTTATCCGGGCAGGCCCATAGCATGAACGCGCTCTGCGTGGCCTGTGTGGTGGAACCTACCTCGCTGGGTCTGCTTAAACCTCCCGGAGACTTTGACGTGGACATCACGGCCGCCGAGGGCCAGTCCCTGGGCAATACGCAAAGTTTCGGCGGGCCGCACCTGGGAATCATCGGCTGCAAGGAGGAGTATATCCGCCGCCTGCCCGGCAGGCTGGTGGGTATGACCACCGATACCAAGGGCAGGCGCGGCTTTGTGCTTACCCTGCAAGCCAGGGAACAGCATATCCGGCGGCAAAGCGCCACCTCCAACATCTGTTCCAACCAAGCGTTGTGCGCCCTGGCGGCCGCGGTGTACCTGGCAACCGTCGGTTTCAAGGGCCTGCGCCGGGCCGCGCTGCTTTGCACCTCTCACGCGGCGTACCTGTACAAGGGACTGCTCTCCCTGCCCGGGTTCGGGAAGGCATTCGACGCTCCCTTCTATAATGAGTTCGCGGTGCGTTGCAGGGACACGAATACAGTCCGGCGGAAACTGGAGCGGGCCGGTATTTTAGGCGGGCTTCCGCTGGGGGACTACTACCCCGAGCTGGAGAACTGCCTGCTTTTCTGCGCCACGGAGTGTAACTCAAAAGGTGAGATTGATTTTATGCTTGAGGTACTGGCATGAAGACCGTATTCGAAAAAAGCCTGTCCGGGCTCACCGGGACAACCCTCCCGGATCTTGATGTTCCGGAAAACCGCGACCTGCCCGCCGGTCTTCTGCGGCGGAAGTGCGCGCTCCCTGAAATCACCGAGGGGGAGCTGATCCGGCACTATACAGCCCTGTCGCGGCGCAACCTGGGCGTGGACAATGCCCTTTACCCCCTGGGAAGCTGCACCATGAAATACAACCCCAAGGTGCACGAAAAGCTCGCCGGGATCGGGGCCTTCCGGGAAAGCCACCCCTTTACCCCCGCCCATATGGTGCAGGGAAACCTGGAGTTGATCTGGGAGCTGGAGCGAGCCCTGTGCGAAATAACAGGCATGCACGCCTTCAGCCTACAGCCGTCCGCGGGCGCGCACGGTGAGCTCACCGGGCTTATGATTATAAAGGCCTTTTTCCGGGAACGGGGTGAAGAACGCGACACCATCATCACCCCCGACTCCAGCCACGGCACCAACCCGGCCTCAGCCGCCATGTGCGGTTTCAAGACCATTACCCTGAAAAGCAACCCGCAGGGTGAGCTTGATCCGGCCGGACTGGAGCGCGCCATAACGGAGAATACGGCCGGCCTGATGCTGACCAACCCCAACACCCTGGGCCTGTTCGACACGAACATACTTACCCTCACCGAAATCGTACACAGGAAGGGCGGTCTTGTCTACGGCGACGGGGCGAACGCCAACGCGGTGCTGGGCGTGGCCAAATTCCGGGACATGGGCTTTGACCTTATGCACCTGAACCTGCATAAGACCTTTTCCACACCGCACGGGGGCGGCGGACCGGGGTCCGGCCCTCTGGGCGTGTCCGAAGCCCTGCGCGAGTATCTGCCCGCGCCGCTTATTGTTAAAAACGGAGGCGGGTTTGAGTTTTATACCCCAGCGCATTCTATCGGCCGGGTCAAGGCCTTTTTCGGAAACTTCGCGATATTCATCCGCGCCCTGGCCTATATCCGCAGCCTGGGGGCCGAGGGACTGAAACAGGTCAGCAGGGCCGCGGTGCTGAACGCCAATTACCTGCGCACGCTGCTGGAAAAGGATTTTAACGTGGCCTATAAAACGGCCTGCAAACATGAGTTTGTGATCGACGACAGCACTCTACCCAATGGCATCACCGCCATGGACCTGGCCAAACGCCTGCTGGATTTCGGTTTTCACCCGCCCACGGTATATTTCCCGCTGATCGTCAAGGGCGCGCTTATGATCGAGCCCACGGAAACCGAAAGTAAAGAGACCCTGGACCTGTTCGCCCGCACCCTGAAAAGCATAAAACAGGAGGCGGACAAAAATCCCGAGCTGGTAAAGGGAGCGCCCTACTCCACGCCCGTATCCCGCCTGGACGAGGTCACGGCCGCGCGCAAACCCGTGCTTCGCTACCGCAAAGAGGAGTAATACCATGCCGAGGCGCCACCCGGACTGGCTGAAGGTAGGTATCCCGGGCGGAAAGAATTACACGTATGTAACCTCCCGGCTGAAAAAATACGGGCTCAACACAGTGTGCGCCCAGGCGCGCTGTCCCAACCTGGCCGAGTGCTACGGAAACCGCACCGCCACCTTTCTGCTATTGGGGAAAACCTGCACCAGAGGGTGTCTCTATTGCAATATCGAGCATGGGCGCGTCCTGCCCCCTGATGATCATGAACCGGAACACGTGGCCCGGGCCGTGGCCGAACTTGGACTGCGGTACGTGGTCATCACCTCCGTCACCCGTGACGACCTGCCGGACGGCGGGGCCGGGCAGTTTGTGCGTACCGTGAAAGAGATCAGACGGACAAATCCCGAAATCGGGATCGAGTTGCTCATACCCGATTTCAGGGGGTCACGCAGGGCGCTGCGTACGGTGATTCGCTCCCGTCCCCGTGTTCTAGCCCACAATATCGAGGTGGCCAGGCCTCTGTTCGAGCGTCTGCGTCCCCAGGGAAGCTATGGCCGTTCGCTGCGCCTGCTTTCACGCATCGGGCGCCTTGATCCGCATATAACTACTAAATCCGGGTTCATGCTCGGTTTTGGTGAGATGATTGCCCAGGTGAAACAAACATTGCGTGATTTAAAAAGTCACGGCGTACAAGTGGTGTCCATGGGACAATATCTGCAGCCCGGCAAGGAACACCCGCCGGTATCCCGCTATTACACTCCGGACGATTTCCGGAATCTGAAAGAATACGCCCTTGGGTTGGGATTCGGCCACGTGGAGGCATCACCGCTTACCCGTTCGAGTTATCACGCGGAGCGCGTGCTGTGCGTGTAAGGCTGCTTACCACCCCGCCCGTACCCGGTTCTCGCAACATGGCCGTGGACGAGGCCGTCCTGCTGCATAAAATTCCCACGCTGCGCCTGTACGGGTGGCGGCCGGCCTGCGTGAGCGTGGGGTATTTCCAGAACACGATGCGCGAAGTAAATATCGAAGCCTGCCGTCGGCTGGGCGTAGATATCGTGCGCAGGCCCACGGGCGGCAAGGCGGTGCTTCACGAACATGAACTTACCTACAGTATGGTGTTTCCCGAAAACCAATGGGGCCGGACGATTATCGATACTTATAAGACAATCAGCCGTGTATTTGTCGCGGCCCTGCGCGGGCTTGGCCTGCCGGTTGAAATCAGGGCAAGGGGCCAAACCCGCGCGCGTTCGCCCCTGTGTTTCCAGGCAGTGAGTCATTACGAGCTGGTGCTGCGCGGGAAGAAAATCGTGGGCAGCGCCCAATGCCGCCGAAACGGCATGTTCCTCCAGCACGGCTCTGTTCTGCTTGACGTGGACTACGTGAAGCTGTATTCCTGCCTACGCTTCGGGGCGGCCGCGGCTTCGAGTTCCGAGCTGGAGTCTTTTTTGACCGGGATCAACCGTGAACGCGCCGGCAGTGTAACCGCCGCCGAATTGGGCGGCATAATCGCGCAATGCGCGCAGACCGAGCTCGGCATCGCCCTGGAGGAGTCCCCTCTTGCAAAGGAGGAAGAGCTGACCGCAGAACGGCTTGAACGGGAGAAATACGCCGCCGCCGCCTGGACCCATAGAAGCGGGCGCACGGCCGCGAAACATTCATCATAAAAATCATCCGATCCCGTAGATTTTTATATGCGGTTCTGGTATAAAAAGAACAAGAACCAACAGAGGAGAACGCCATGAGATTTGAACACTTGAAAAAAACCGATCCTGAGGTGTACAACCTGGTTATGCGGGAGGAGGAGAAGCAGCAGTATAAGCTTTCCCTCATCCCCTCGGAAAATTTCTCCGATCCCGCGGTACGGGAGGCCCTGTCTTCGGTATTCGTGCACAAGTACGCGGAAGGCCAGATCGGCAAGCGCTATTACGAAGGCAACCAATTTGTGGACGAACTGGACACCCTGTGTAAACAACGCGCCGCGACCGCGTTTTCTTTGCCCGAGGACTGGCATGTGAACATCCAGGCCCTGGCCGGGGGTAATGCCAACCTGGCCGTATACAACGGCCTCCTGGAGCCGGGCGACACAATCTTAAGCATGTACCTCCCGGACGGCGGGCACCTCTCTCATGGCTGGTCCTTTCCAGAAAAAGACGAAGAAGGACTGAAAGGTCAGGTGGACCAGGATGTGTACTTGGGCGGGAAAAGAAAGATCAGTATCGTCTCCAAGTTCTTCAATGTGGTTCAGTATAAAGTGAATCCCCACACCAGGCTTTTCGATTACGCGCAGATCGACCGTATTGCGGCCGAGTATAAACCCAGAATCATTGTCTCGGGCGGTACGGCTTATGCGCGGGAGATCGATCACAATGCCCTGGCCGCCACGGCAAAAAAGATCGGCGCGTACTACCTGGCCGACGTCTCGCACGAAGCGGGGCTGATCGCCGGCGGGGCAAACCGCTCACCCGTAGGCCTGGCCGACGTGGTCACCTTTACCACCCACAAGACCCTGCGCGGCCCGCGTGGCGCCGTCATTTTCTGTCGGGGTGAGCTGGCCGACCGTATCGATTACGGCGTGTTTCCCGGCCTGCAGGGCGGCCCCTTCGAGCACACCATCGCCTCCCTGGCCGTGTGCCTAAAGCTGGCGGCCACACCGGAGTTTGCCACCTATGCCAAACAGGTGGTGCGTAACGCACAATACCTGGCTAAAGCCATGACGGATAAGGGCTACGACGTGGTTTCCGGGGGCACGGACAAGCACCTGGTGCTGATCGACCTGCGCAATAAAAATATCTCTGGCAGGAACCCGGCCAAGGCCCTTGATTATGCCGGTATAATACTCAACCGTAACTCGGTACCCAATGAGACCGGCTCGCCCATGAATCCTTCCGGGATCCGCATGGGCACACCCACGGTCACTACACGCGGCATGAAGGAACCGGAAATGGCCATGATCGCCGACTGGATAGACCGTGTGATCACACTGGTGACCCCCCATTGCGCGTTAAAACCCAAGGAGTTCGCGGCGCTGCTTCCCGGTATGACCGAGCTTACCCGGATTGCGACAGAGGTCAAGGAACTGTGTCTGAAATATCCCCTGGAAATGGGCTGATCCGGAGGCCCCGGTTCAGTTAAAGGTCCCTATACTGCGCTCAAAGGCGTGGTTTATCATTTGTTCCACTGTGTCCGTGTTTACCTGCGTCAACAGCGAGGCAAGGAACATATCATCCCGTAAAATGCGAGCCAGTGTGGACAGCGCAAACAGGTACTGCGTGTTTTTCTCCGGAGGATTGGCAATCAGGAATAGGAGGTGGACGGGTTTGCCGTCCAGGGAGTTAAAATCTATACCGTTCTCCGAGATGCCCAAAACTATGTAGAGTTTTTTTACACCGCGCGTTTTTCCGTGCGCGATGGCCACGCCCCTGCCCAGACCCGTGGTGTAGATCTTCTCGCGTTGAATTGCCGCTTCTTCGATTTGTCCGTGGTTTACTTCGTAGGAAAAGAGTGGTGCCCGCTTGATAAGCTCACGAATAGCATCGAACTTATTGCTGCTTTCAAGACATTTAACAACGGATCCGCCTTCAAAACAATGAAGCCTTTCCATATTAACCCATACCTTTAGTCAAAAACGTTGACTTTGTCAATATATAAAATCTTGTTTCTTCCTATAATTAATATATCGTCAAAATCATAGTTTCTCAAAAATATTAATTCTTTTGAAATCGGTTGCACGGAATGCTGTTTTTCTGTTACCATGCCATGCAGGATATGCGGATTGAATTATGTTATAAACCACAGTTTCAGGACGGCCGGGCCGTCAAATTACTGAAATCCGTTGAATCATTTCTGAACCTCAAAGCCGCCGGGATTACCATTGTGGATGTGTTTTTGGTGAACGGCATACCCGATATAACCGCCGGGGATTTTAGTGAGATATTCCTGGACCCTGTTTCCCAGGATATGTATACGGATGTGCCGGTCTGCGCGCAGGTCGGCAACACCGGCTGGCGGTACTTGATCGAAATATGCTATAAACCGGGGGTTACCGATCCGGTGGCGCTCACAGCCGCGGACGCGATCAGAAACTGGACCGGACAAAGCATTCCTGCAGGGGCATCCGTTCAAAATTCAATACAGTACCTTATCTACGGCAATAACCTCTCGGCGGCGGACATCGACCGTCTCAGCCTGATTTTATACAATCCCCTGATTCAGAACTGCCTGATTATTGCCGAGGACGAATGGGAGCAGGGGAAAAAACCGCCGGCCGCCTATCCGAACCCGGCCGCCCACAGCCCGGCGGAGGCGGAGCGCTTTTATCTATGCGGAATGAGCAATACGGAACTGGAAGAGTTTTCCAGAAAACGCCTGCTGGCGCTCACACTTAAAGAGATGCAAGCGATCCGTACGTATTTCAGCAAACCCCGGGTCATAAAGGAGCGTAACCGCCGCGGCCTTGGAGAGCGGATAACCGACGTTGAACTTGAAATGCTTGCCCAAACCTGGTCGGAGCACTGCAAGCATAAGATATTCAACGCCGTCATCACCTACCGTGAAAAGGGAAAAACCGAAACCATCCGTTCCCTGTTCAAATCCTATATAAAAAAGACCACGGACGGCGTTTCCGGCTATAAGCATCATTTAAAATCCGTATTTCACGACAACTCCGGTGTTATCGAGTTCGATCCGGAAACGCTCATCTGTTTCAAGGTGGAAACCCATAACAGCCCCTCGGCCCTTGATCCCTACGGCGGGGCCATTACCGGTATCGTGGGGGTAAACCGTGACATCCTGGGTACCGGAAAACTGGCCAAACCAATCTTCAACACCAATGTCCTCTGTTTCGCCGACCCACGCACACCCGTGGACCGGGTGCCGCAGGGCTTCATGCACCCCAAGCGGATCATGCAGGGCGTGCATCACGGGATTATCGACGGAGGCAACCAGTCCGGTATTCCGGTGATCGCAGGGGGATTCCTGTTCGACCAAAGCTACCTGGGCAAGCCGCTGGTGTTCTGCGGCACGGGAGGAATACTGCCCCACAGCATACACGGCGAGGAGGCCTGGATAAAGCACATCGATCCCGGTGACCTGGCCGTTATGGTCGGCGGCCGAGTGGGCAAGGACGGGATTCACGGCGCCACCTTCTCCTCACTGGCTTTGGACGAGGAATCCCCGACCTCGGCAGTGCAGATAGGCGATCCCATCACCCAGAAGAAGATGTGGGACTTTCTGCTGGAGGCCCGCGACCGAGGGTTGTTCAAAGGAATTACGGACAACGGCGCGGGCGGCCTTTCCTCGTCTTTGGGCGAGATGGCGGAGTACAGCGGCGGGGTTTGCATTGAGCTTGACAAGTGCCCGCTTAAATACCCGGGCCTTGCGCCGTGGGAAATTCTTGTGTCCGAATCCCAGGAGCGGATGAGCCTTGCGGTGGACCCTGGGACCTTGTCGGATTTCCTGGACCTTGCGCGCAAAAGGGAGGTGCTGGCTACGGTCGTGGGAAGCTTTACGGACAGCGGTTTTGTGGAGATTATGTATAACGGGCGATACATAGGTCTTCTGGAACTCGACTTTCTGCACGACGGCCTTCCGGTCATGGAGCTGGAGGCGGAGTGGAAACCGCCCGCGACTTCTCCGCGCGTCCCGGTTAAAAAAAGCCCCAAGGAACTGCTGCTTTCCATATTGGCCGATCCCAACGTCAGCTCCAGAGAGAACCTAGTGCGCCAGTATGACCACGAGGTACAAGGCGGTTCCGTCATCAAACCGTTTGTGGGCGTCAAAGCGGATGCCCCCTCCGACGGGGCGGTATACAAGCCGCGTTACGATTCCTACCGCGGGCTTACCGTAACCCACGGCATCTGCCCGCGTTACGGGGATATCGACACCTACCATATGGCTACCTGCGCGGTGGATGAGGCCCTGCGCGCGCATGTGGCCCTGGGCGGTGATCCGGACTCGACAGCGGCCCTGGATAATTTTTGCTGGCCCGATCCGGTTGCATCGCCGTCAAACCCGGACGGCCGGTACAAGCTTGCCCAGTTGGTGCGCGCGGCCAAGGGGCTTAAGGATACCTGCACGGCCTACGGTATTCCCCTTATCTCCGGCAAGGATTCCATGAAAAACGACGCTTATGCCGGAGATAAAAAAATATCAGTCAGGCCCACCCTGCTGGTTTCGCTTATGGGAATAATCCCGGATATCAGGATGGCCCTTACAACCGATTTTAAACAGGCCGGGCATATCATCTACGTTCTGGGCGAGACCCGTGACGAGTGCGGCGGTTCGATTATTGAAAAGATTGTGGGCAAACCCATGGGGGACTGCCCTCGGGTAAATCTTGATAACGCCCTGCCCTTATACCGCGCGGTTTTTCGCGCGGCCAAGGAAGGTCTTATCCACTCCTGTCACGATCTTGCGGACGGCGGTCTGGCGGTAAGCCTCGTGGAATCGGCCCTGGGCGGACGCCTGGGATGTACGGTGTCGCTGTCGGATATGCCCGGAGCCGGGGACATGGGCCCGGACGGAGTCGGCCTGCTTTTCAGCGAGACCCCCTCCCGCTTTCTGGTAACCGTCAAACCGGAGGACGTATGCGCGTTCCGCTCCCTGATGTCCGGCTTTGCTTTTGCCGCGCTGGGCAAGGTGGAATCTCGTGATTCGATCGACATAAAATATAAGGGCACGGAACTTCTTTCACTCGATTTAAGCCGGGCGCTTGAGGCGTGGAAAGGTATCCTCTGATGGCGGATAAACCTAAGGTCAAGGTATGTATCATCACGGGTTTCGGCATCAACGCCGATTATGAGCTGTGCCGGGCCTTCACCATGGTCGGGGCCGCGGCCGTTCTTATACATATTACGGATATCATAGAAAAACCCGATACCTTGCGGGATTATCACGTTATCGCCTTCCCCGGCGGATTCTCATACGGCGATCACCTTGGTTCGGGCAAGGTCTTCGGTACCCTGTTTAAAAAGCACCTCAAGGCCGAACTGGAAGAGTTCATCGCCGCCGGTAAACTGGTTATCGGCATCTGCAACGGGTTTCAGGTACTTGTGAAGATGGGTATTTTGCCCAACCTGGAGGGCGGCTGGAAACAGGAGGTCTCCCTTATTCATAACGAATCCGGAAAATTCGAAGACAGGTGGGTGCTGCTGAAAACCAATCCCGCATCGCCCTGTATATGGACACACGGGCTGGACGAGCTTGAGTATCCGGTGCGTCACGGCGAGGGCAGGTTTGTGATTGCGTCCCCCTCCTTCCGCGATTCTCTGGTAAACCGCAACCTGATCGCCCTGACCTACGCCTCAGCATCCGGCGGGGAACCCGGGTACCCCGCCAACCCCAACGGCTCGGTTCTGAACATCGCCGGTATAAGCGATGCCAGCGGCAGGGTGTTCGGGCTTATGCCCCATCCGGAGGCCTTTCTTATCCCGGAAAATCATCCGCGCTGGACAAGAGAAAAAATCCATGAGAGCGACGGGCTTCTGCTGTTTAAAAACGGCATAGATTACATCCGGGAAATTATTATTCATTGACTGCTTGGGGCGATGGGTTTATAATCGACATACCTCCGGCGGGGCCGGGGATTTTTCTTAAGGCAACAAGTGATTATGCAGCGGATCGCGGTTCTCAACTCTGATACCGAACTCAATAATAAAATCCACACCTTGGGGCAAACCCTGGAAACGGATTTCAAAATAGAATTCTTGACCCGGCGCGAGAAATGTTTGGAGTTTTTAATGTACGAGCTGCCCGAGTTGTGCATCCTCAATTTCTCTGATTCCGAGCTTAACATCCCTTCACTGATTTACATGATCAAGCGTGACCCCTGGCTGCACTACGGCGGCTTTATCGGTATCTATGCTCCTGAAGACGAGGAAGAGGTTTTTGCCCGCAGCAAGGATATGAATATTTTGGGGCTTGTCAATACCTACCAGTTTGATCTTCACTTTCAGCGCCTGCTGCGCATTATCAAGCAAAACCGCCGGATAATTTTCCAGCGTCACATCCAGCGCAAGTTTCTGCCCAGTCTCTCCGGTGAATTTATCATCGATAACGATCCGTTCGATCTGCATATCTATTCACACCTGATGAGCCACTACCTGTATACGGCCAACTTCATTACCCGGGAATCCGGTGAGTTTTTACACATGGCCCTGATGGAGTTATTGATGAACGCGGTTGAACACGGCAACTGCCGCATCGGCTACAATGAAAAAAGCGAATGGCTGCGCATGAAAAACAATATTTTTGATCTGATCAGGGAGAAGAACAAGCTGCCGGAGATAAATCAGAAAAAGGTATTTCTTAAATACAGGATCAAACCGGAAAAAACCTATTTCTCCATTAAAGATCAGGGCCCGGGCTTTGATTGGCAAAAACGGAAAGAGGAAAAACACGAACAGGAAGAACTCGCGCCCCACGGCCGGGGAATCGCTATGGCCGAGCATTATGTCAGCAACCTTACCTACAATCCTAAGGGAACGGAGGTGTTTTTTGAGTTCGAGCACCAGAAAAATACCAGCAACCCCGTACCGCTTGTTTTCGGCGAGGCCGAGGAGGTAACATTCAAAGACGGCCAGACCGTATTCGGCGAGAACGAGCAGTCCAATTTCATTTATTATATTGTGTCCGGGGCGTTAAGCATCTACACCCAGGGGAAAAAACTCACCACGCTTACACCGGCCGATATTTTTCTGGGGGAGATGTCCTTTTTACTCCATGACAGGCGCAGCGCCACCGTGAAATCCGAGGGCGCCAGCGTACTTATCAAGATATCAAAAACCGCCTTTATCAAAGCCATCAAAAAAGAGCCGCACCACAGCATCTTCATCGCACGGCTTTTGGCTGAGCGCCTGCAACGTCTGAACGTGTTTCAGGCCGACCTGCTGTAACAGATCTCAGGCCAGACCAACCCTGTTCCCGTGCAACATCACCAGCCCCTCACGGCCCAGATCCTCAAGTATTTTACCGATTTCCTCCGGAGATGTTCCCGCGCACCCGGCCAATTTCTCCGGGGTGGACTCGCCGTTATCAAGCAGGCAGGTTATGATCTTACCGCGTAACTCCCGTCCGGAACCCTTAAAAGGGGTTTGTTTTTTAAAGTGGGCGCTTTGCCGGGTGAGTCGCGGAAACCGTTTTTTCAGGTATACACCATAATCCATAAGCGCGTAATACCATCGCCGGGGATTGTCCTTGTCCAGGGTTTCTTCAATTAACGGCGCCAGTTCGGCGTCACGCACATTGTCCCGGCCTTTAAAGAAGAAAAACATGAACACTGTTCTGATATTGGTTTCAATAAACACCGCCGGCAGGTTGTAGGCAAAGGCCGCAACCGCGCCGGCCGTAGCCGCGCCCACTCCGGGCAGGGCCAGCAGCTCTTGCGGCGTAGACGGAAACATCCCGCCGTACTCACCCGTTATCTTTTGTGCGCACAGCCGGAGATACCGCGCCCTGCGGTTATAGCCGAGTCCCCGCCACATCTTGAGTACCAGGCTGAGGGGCGCCCCGGCAAGGCAGGCCGGAGAGGGAAATACATGTAAAAATTCGACGTATTTCTGTAACACCCTGCCAACCTGTGTCTGCTGGAGCATGAACTCAGACACCAGGATACGGTATGGATCATGCGTCCTGCGCCAGGGCAGATCCCTGCCGTGCGCATGATAATGGTCATAAATCCGTTTTCTGAAGGTCCCAACCCAATCCTGTGCTTTCATCGACTGCCGCCCTTATTGTAAAGATTTCTTGTCTTGCGCACAAGACCACAACATATTATGCTTATCCTGAGAGGCTTCCTATGAACCATTTGCATAAACACCTTGAGCTCGACGAGTTTGATATGCTGAAGGTACACCTCACCAACCCGGCCCAGGTTATGCTTATGGATGATGAAAACTATGAGTTTTACCTGGCCGAAGAGGAGTATGACTATTACGGTTCACTCGTAAAGCGTTCCCCCTTTGCCATGCGCACGCCGTATTCCGGAAGCTGGCACCTGGTAATCGAACAGGCCAACCCGGGACAGGACGTGGCGGTGAATGTCCAGATTATTTCCGAGCGGCGGCCGTAATAATAAATTTTTTATTCTTGTAATCTTTTACATTTCTTTTTACAATACCAACAATTATCGATTAAGGAGGAGTGTCTATGAGTGAATATGTTGCCTATTGTGTAAAATGCAAAACAAAACGCACCATGAAAGATGTAGAAATAGTAACAGCCAAGAACGGCCGCCGCCAGGCCAAGGGTGTATGCCCTGAATGCAACACCAAAATGAATCTTTTTCTTAAAGCCGAGTAATCCAAATTTCCTTCTCATCCCGGGCCATGACAGATAAATTCTTGAGTTCTATTTTCGCAATTATTGAATATATGACCGAAGCGGAATTATCAAACACCAGCAGACAGCTCATAATCCGATATCTAGAGGATTCAACACAGCCCATGCACGCTGAACGCGCCCGGCACGCCGTCGAACGCTACACACAAAACAATATTCCCACACTGGAGGAGATCCGTAAGAAATCAAAAGCAAAAGAACTGGGCGCCCTGGATCATTTGATTCTAAAAATGGAGTACCAGGCACGCAAACTGGATGAGATGGAAGAGGAATGAGAACACCGCAACGCATTTCTTTCACCGCTGCATTGCTTCCTTTTGCCACATCTACCGGCATGATCATTCATGCGTTTACGGGTGGGCCGGCCTTTATTCTGATCGCTTTTGGAGTGCTTTCATGGTAATCGCCGATATTCTGGAACGGCACTTCACCCCGTGCCTGCGCATGCTGGAATCCGTTATTTTCACCTGTCCGGAAATGCTATGGCGTAAAACCGGAAACCATGCACCGCTGTGGCAGCATGTTATGCATACAATAGAAAGCATCGATTATTTTCTTACGGATGGGGAGCTTCCCTACCTTTCCGAACCATATAAAAGGAATATCCCCCTTGATTTTAATGAGAAGGACCTCGAATATATCGACCCCGCCGCCTGTGTGGAGTATTTCCAAAAGATAAAGCGTAAATGCGAACGGTTTTTATCGGTCTATAAAGATAGACCTATGGAAAAAAGTATACGCGCGGCTCATTACACAATTCTCGACATCCTTCTTGTGCAGATCCGCCATATCCAGTATCATATAGGGTATTGCAGCAGCATACTGGCCCGCTATGGAGAACCCGATATAAGCTGGCTGGGGTTTGGAGAATAACATGGAACTAAAACATGACGCCTACTGCGGTCTGTACTGCGGATCATGTACGGCTTTTATGGCGACACAGGAAAACAAGACTAAGGAGCTTGCAGGGCAATGGCAGAAAGAGGAGGAGGATATAATCTGCTATGGGTGCAAAAGCGACAAGGTGGCAAGTTTCTGCCGTACCTGCGCCTTGAAGGAATGCGCGCGGAAAAAAGGCCTGGAGTTCTGTTATCAATGCACCGATTATCCCTGCGACCGGCTTGACGAGTTCAGGAACAGCGCCCAATATCCGTACCATATCGAGGTATATGATTATTTACAGACCATAAAACAACACGGCATAACGCATTGGCTCAAGGCCATGGAAACCCGCTGGTCATGCGCGGCCTGCGGCAGAGCGCACGACTGGTTTACTCAGACCTGCCCGGACTGCGGCGGCAAACTCAACGCCTATAAACGGCCCACTTAATTTCCCACTCCGATTTGCCTTTCCTTTTTATGTATTAGGTCGTAAATTTTAAAAACAGAGACAAGTACTCTTGTGTATATATTACAACAAGGATTTATATATAGATGATGAAAACCAAAAGTCTTGATTCATTGATAAATTCTACACATGAACCGCGCTGTAGTATCTGCGGTTATTTGCTGGCCAAACCCCTTAAAAAAGACAAACAGTGTCCCAACTGTCTGGCAAACGCCAGGATCGTGGCCGGTTATGTTAAGCATTCGAAGTAGCAAAACGCCGATTGTACATCGCGTACCGGCGGTGTGACCCGTTCTTGACCACACTCCGGTGATTGCCATAAAGCTTTAAATCGGCATATAGTATGGTTATGGTGGAATTTAGGGAAATCCATGATATCAGCATAAGTCTGGGCACAGAGGAGATCACCTATCCCGGTGATCCGGAGTATAAACGAGAAACGGTTTTGGAACTCGGCAAAGACGGCGCGTACGAGCTTTCCAGGTTGACCCTGTCCAGTCATTCGGGCACGCATATCGACGCACCTTCACATTTTATACGACACGGAATAAAAATCCATGAACTCGAGCCGCGGAGGTTCATTCTTCCCGCCCTGGTTGTAGAGATCAATGATCCCGACGTGATTACCCGCGATGAGCTGAAATCCTCTTTTTGTGGCACGGGCGGCGCACTTCTATTGAAAACCGCGAATTCCACGCAGGGTAAGATTCAACGCCGCGGGTTTACCAAAGATTATGCGTACCTTACGCCCGATGCGGCACGCTACTGCGTGGAAAGAAATATTTCTCTTGTGGGAATAGACTATATAACCATCGACAAACCCGGCGGCGGGGAATTCGAGGCGCATCACATTCTTTTGGGAAACGGCGTTATTATCCTGGAAAGTATTAATCTACGGGACGTAGCGCCGGGGCGGTACACCCTGCTCTGCCTGCCTTTGAAAATATACAACGGAGAGGCCTCACCGGTCCGGGCCGTGCTGCTGAGATAGTTTTTTTAATTGTATCTGCACTGATAATTTTGTACCATAGAATGTATAATTTCGTTTTCAGGAGAAGTTGTGCGTAAAAGATATACAACAACAGCAATAATATTCTTAACACTTACCATATTTATTTACACTGCGAACGCAGAGAATTTAATTAAAAATTCCGCATTCAATCATAATACTGAAAATTGGTTTCACTTCAACCAGGATTCGGGTAAGGGTACAATTGATGCCATTAATAATCAACTCCATGTAACTGTAGAAAACGCAGGCGAACATCCATGGTCCGTGGGTGTGGTCCAGGTCAATATCAACATAGAACAGCATTATGTGTATAAAGTCAGTTTTGATGCGATGTCGGATGATATAAAAAATATCAGGGTATTGATACAAAGGAACAAAAGCCCCTGGGACATATATAGCGGGGAACATTACGTCGAGCTTTTGCATAAATTAAAATCATATGAGTTTACCTTTACCATGCGATATCCCACGGACAACGATTCAAGCCTGCAATTTCATGTGGGAGGGTCGGGGAAAGGAGAAATATTTTTTGACAATATTAAAATAGAAAAACTCGGTGTTGAAAAACTTATCATTCCAAAGAATTTTCCGCCGCCGCTGAAACACAACATATCAAGCGGTATCGCCTTCGGAAGCACATTGGAGGCCCCTGCAGAGGGCGCCTGGGGACAGGTACTGAAAGAAGAATATTTTGACATGATAAAAAGTAAGGGGTTTGATCATATCAGATTCCCTATCCGCTGGGAGACGCATATTCAGAACAATACTCCCTATTCAATTGATTCCTTTTTTATGAAAAGAATCGACTGGGCGGTCAGCCACACCCTTGCCCGAGGGTTATATGCCGTCATAAACATGCACCATCACCGTGAGTTTGAAAAAAATCCTGGCGGCGGAAACAAAAAAAAGTTTCTTGCCATGTGGAGTCAGATTGCGAAATATTTTAAGGATTATCCAGATAATTTATATTTTGAAATCTATAATGAACCTACAGACAAAATGACGAGTGTATGGAACAGGTACTATGAAGAAGTATACGATATAATCCGGAAAACAAATCCCCGGCGTAAAATTATAATCACACTTCCTGAATGGGGTAAAATCAGTGCCTTAAACAAAATGAAACTCCCGGAGAAAATCAAAAATGATGAGAATATATATATTTCCTTTCACTTCTATGAACCGGCGGATTTTTGTTTCCAGGGCATGCCGAATGTCCCTGGGATTGATAAAATGCATGGAATACGATGGAGAGGGACACCGAGCGAAAAGAAGAAGATAATAACGCAATTAGATAAAATCGCGCAATGGGCCTCGCAGAACCATGTTAAATTGTGGAACGGTGAGTTCACCGCCCATTCCGCGACATCCATCCGTGAAGACGTCTTGCAATGGATCAGGTTTATCGCACAGGAATGTGAAAAACGAAACATTGCCTGGGCGTATTGGGATTTCTGCGGGGATACGAGCAGGATATATAATCCGTCTACCGGAAAATTCGATGACGGAATAATCGATGCGCTTATGCGGTAGCGCGGAACCGGTGGTACCGCTATAAAAAGAAGAATTCTTATTTTTTGTTTTATCTCAATAACCGTCATAACGATCTTTGGAAAACAATACCTGCCCCCTACCCCTACCGCTTACAACGGAAGAGATCATCTATCCACTGGGCTGGTCTGAAGACGGGACGTATTTTGCCCATATCTCTCCTGCGGTGATCCTTTTCACGGTTAATCCTTACTGCCTCATGATAATAAACACAGAAAACCAGGATCAGGACCCGGACGGCCAAAACGGCTTCTTACTCGAAGCCGGGATATATCTTGAATTGCAAATCAGCGGTGAAAAACTGGGCCAAACCGAGGTTCTCGCTTACTATAGAATGCAGGGAAATACGTTTACCCACTGTGCGATTGAAAACTGCATGATCAGTCCGCAAGGCAAAATCGTGGTTATTCTGCGTGTGGCCTTCCAGAACGAGCGGGGCCTGCTCGCACGTTACCTGCTTTTCATTCACAGGTCCGACCATTCCGGCCGGCTGGCCGAGGTTGCAAAACGCTACAACCACCCGTTGCTTCGCGGCCCGGATAACAAAACATGCTATTAAGCAAATCAGTGAAGACAAAGGCGCATTCATTGTTGTATGCAAAACGGGAAATCCGTAACCAATACCTGGCTTTCACTCTTGGTTGAGGGAGATTCTGATTTTCCCAGTATACGGTTAAGCGGTTTTATTAATGCCCGCTTCAGGTTCGTCGGGATGTAACACAGTATTAACCAGATGCAATTCCTTACGCCACAACCAATTAAATCCGCGTCCAGGAGGACTCGAACCTCCGACCCACGGCTTAGAAGGCCATCCTTTTACTTTTCAACCCTATTTATTACTCGTTAATATTTTTTATAT
>CAZWYY010000050.1:0-29419 GCA_964638895.1 uncultured Spirochaetaceae bacterium
AGCCGCTTTTTTTCCAGGAAGAGCAGTTCGGCCTGATCTTCTTCAAAACAAATCCCAAAACAGTGCTGTTCGAGGCGTTGCGCCAGCAGATATGCGGTGCCCTGAAGGGAGCGCTTCTGGTACAAGACACGATCGAAAAGGAAAACATGTTGAAAAAATTATTGAAGGATCAGGAGAAACGCTCATGTGAGCTGGAACAGGCATACAAAGCGCTTCAGGACAATCAGAAAAAAATGCTGATAATCGAAAAGATGGCCTCATTAGGCAGAATGACGGCCGGAATCGCCCATGAGATAAACACACCGCTGGCCGCGGTCAGGGCCTGTCTTCTTGAGCTGGAGTCGCTGACCGGGGAGTACCAACAGTCAATCGATGATGCCGAAGTTACCGCCAAAGACCACCATGAAATCGCCGGGGACATGAATAAATCGATCCAAATATCAAAAAAAGCGTCGGAGAAAATAGGGCGCTTTGTACAAAGCATAAAGTCGCAGACCAGGGACATGTCGCCTCATGAACAGCGCATGTTCAACGCCGTTCCGGTAATTCAGGATGCCGTGCTTTTACTTAATCATGAATTAAGAAAAAAAAACTGCCCGGTGAACTTTACCTGCTCAGCCGATCCCATGGAACTCTTCGGTTCGGGAGCACGGCTGGCACAGATTATCACCAACCTTTTAACCAATGCCATAGACGCGTATAACGGCCGGGAAGGGGGGCCGATTTCCATTGAATTATCTTATGGCGCGGACGGCATTGACCTGACCGTTACGGACAAAGGCATCGGAATAAAAAAAGAGATCATCCAAAAAATATTTGATCCCATGTTCACCACAAAAAGCCTGTCAGAGGGTACGGGACTGGGGCTTACGATCGTGCACGATATTATTTCAGTGGATTTCGGCGGATGGGTGGATGTTGAAAGTATGGAAGGAAAAGGAACCACTTTTTTCCTTCATTTTCCCAAACCGCCAAAGGGAGTGAATTATGGCCAGGAAATTTAAATCCGTTCATGCAAGCGGAAAACAAATCTTACTTGTGGATGACGACCAGGAATACATCGAAGCTACGAAAAAACTATTGGAGAATGAGGGGCATAAGGTAACATCCGCAAAAAATGGGGAAGAGGCCCTGGTCGAACTCAAGCGACACCCTTATGACCTGATCCTTGTGGATTATTACATGCCAAAAATGACGGGTGAACAGTTGGTAACCAAACTGAGGGAGTTCAATCCCCTGGTCCAGGTTATTCTGCAGACCGGGTACGCCAATGAGCAGCCGCCCAGGGAACTGATTCGCCGGCTGGATATCCAGGGATATTACAACAAAAACGACGGACCGGAAAAACTGTTATTGTGGGTGGACGTGGGCCTAAAGGCGGCCTATACTATACAACTCTTATATAAAAGCAGGGAGGGCCTAAAATTTATCCTTAACGTGACCCCCGATCTGCATAAGATACAGCCGCTTGACGACCTGTTACAGGGGATCCTGCTGCAGATATCCGGGTTACTGGGTATCGGGAGTTCCTTTCTGGCCGTAGTGCCCTATTCCAAACCCATAGATGAAAAGGATGTGACCCAGGGATTCATTGCGTTCCTGGAAAACGAATCGGAGCTTGTGATCCAGGCCGGAACCGGAAGATTTTTAAGCCGGTTTAGAATAGACAAGTACCTGGATAAAAGGGAAATTGAGTTGATTCATTTTTCACTGCAGCTTAAAAACATTAAAAAGACGAACGAGGTTACTATTGTGCCGCTGCTTGTAGGAAAGGAAAGAATAGGCATAATTTATATCGACCAGGTAATTGAAAAAGAAGCGGACCTAAATCTGCTGAAGATCTTCGCCAACCAGGCCGCGGTTGCCATCCAGAACGCGCGGCTTTATCAGATGGCCACCTTCGACCATCTCAGCCGGGTCTACCTGCGCGGCGTATTTCTACAGGCCCTGACCCGTGAGCTCCGCATTGCCTTCCGTTCCCGTGAACCGATCACTTTATTAATGCTTGATATAGACAATTTAAAGTATACCAATGACAAGGCCGGGCACCTGGGCGGCGACAAGGCGCTGGAGATCATCGGCAGGGCCTTGCACAATGCGACCCGACAGACGGATATCAGGGGCCGGCTGGGAGGCGATGAGTTCGCGGTGGTCCTGCCCAACTCATCCACACAGGGGGCGGTAATAGTGGGGGAAAGAATATTACATTTTCTTGACGATAAAAAAATCGCCGCCGAGCAAGAGTCCCTGCCCATTAAATGCAGTATTGGCGTGGGCACCCTGGAAAGCGAGAGTTTAAACGATCTTCAGCCGGAGCTTCCCATGGCCAACCAATATTTTGAATACATGATGCGCAAGCTTATTAACAAAGCCGACCAGTTGTTATATGACGCCAAAAACAAGGGCGGACATCAGATTATTACGGAAAATTCCATTATTTCCTGGTCCCCTTATGAAAAGGCAATCGCTGAGTTTCCCGAACAGTACGATTAACCACATAAATCATTCTTATAGAGCAGTACAGCCATCGCTTCGCGACGCTTCCCGCGCGGCCAGCGCGATTTTTAGGGATATGTAAGCCCTGCTTACAGGGCAGACCCCGGCTGGCAACACGAAGGGGGTTTCCTAAAAGCCAGCTTATGTAATCAATATCGTGAAGCATAAAATCAAGTATCATGTTTTGCGCCAGGCTGCCCCAAAGCGGCGGTGTTCTCCGGCTGCAAAAGAGAGTCCTCACCTCTCCCAGTTCGGCGGAGGCCGTAAGCCGGTGAACATAAGCATATTCCGCGATAAAGCGGTTGAAAAGCCCTACATATATACATGTTTTTTATTCTTTTCCGCGGCATGCATGATCCGCTCCGTTTCCGGCAGGGAATAAGCAAGCGGGGTTTCACAGAATACATGCTTACCGGCGTTGAGGGCCATAACCGCGTATTTCTCATGCACGCAGGTAGACAGGCAGACATCAATAATATCCACCCGCGGATCCGAGATAAGCTCCTCCATCTCTAAGAAAGCTTTTATCCCCAGTTCATCCACCGCCTGGATTGTTTTTTCCTGCGCCCGTCCGGCAATACCGATTATTTCCACACCGGGAATGGTTTTATATATCCGGGCATGGAATTTTCCAAAGCCTGTGCCCAGCACTCCGATACGCATAACCATTCTCCTTTATTTATTGGTCTGAGGAATTCCATCCACCAACCGCCTGATAATCCCTGAAGATCTGAAATCCGTACCGTCAAGCTTAATATCCAGTCCCACGGCCGCAAGAGGCATGTTTTTCACTGTTTCATCCGTGATGGCCGCTAAAAGCGTATCTTTGATGGTTTCCGCAAAAATCACCTTATACGGCCGCCCGAAAAAACGGCGCGGCTCGTTTTCCAGCCGCGGCAGATCCGCTTGTGAATTGTGCAGGGCCACCACCCGCGTATATGCGTCGGCCATATAGTCCTCAATCTTTCCGGACTCGGTTTCATGCACCACCCGTAAGAAAACCGGATATAACTTGTTATATGATTTCAATCTCTGAAAAAACAGTCCCCGCCATTTACTGTAGGGGATATATTTTTTTTCAATATAGAATACGATCTTAACAAGCAGGTCCACAAGCCGCGCGGCTATGGTTTTTACTCCCAGCGGATCCCCAATTTCCCGGCAGCGGCCGATAAAAGCCTCTTCATTCCATACGCATTGCCAAAGCGCGGCCATGCGTAAAAGCCGGATATCCCTGGGATAAAATAAAAGGGACTCACGAATCCGCCGCAATCTTCCCAGTCCGTCATGAAACACGAGCCCGGAGGTAATCTCAAGCATGTTCTGATCAAGCATAGTGAGCCAGTCTTTTATTGTCATTTGATCGGGGCCGCCGATTCCAATTCTGGTGCACAGATAATTCTCCGGCGTAACTATCTCGATCAGATGATTTATCGGATAATCCCCGGCCGGGGTCATGGCCTGTGTATGGTCATACCGCGGATCTGAGAAGTTCACGGGAAAGCCCCTGTAGGCAAAGGGAAGCCGATTGCTTAAAAAATCATGTAATGCGGCCGCATGCGTTCCGTGATCCTTGTCAGACAGGAAAATCTGCAGGCGCGGCCCCCAGTTGTGGTCCATGGAAACCGCCGTATCCACACCAAGCACATCCGAACCGTATCCCATAAGCGCGGCCGAGTATACCAGATCCTGACGGTATTCATTGCACAAAGGCGCCACCACGTCCCGGTAGAAGCCTTCATTTAATTGTAACCCGGGAATAAACTTCATATATACACACTTTCTTTTAGTACGGGTGTAATCCGTACCTGGTCAGTCCCAGGGTTTCCCTAAACCCGAACATGAGATTGAGGTTCTGCACGGCCGCGTGCGCCCCGCCCTTGCCCACGCTGTCCAGCACACTGAACACCACGATACTGTTTCTTTTGGCATCGACGTCGAACCCGATATGGCAGTAATTGGTACCCGCTACGGCCGCCACCCAGGGATAGGGCATGTACTGCCAGCTTGCGTTCTCCTGTTTTGGCAGATCCGGTATTTTGATAAAAAATTCATCCTTATAGGCTTCGGTAAAAAGCTCGAGGAGCACGGCGCGGGTGATCTTTTTCCTGGGGAACGCGTGGATTACCGAAAGAATACCCCTGGTAATGGGTACATACGCCGGAGAAAAGTGGATACGCACCTCATCCCGTGTAAACCGCCCCAGCTCCTGCTCCATCTCATAGACATGCCGGTGATCAACCACATTATATGGAAGGATATTATTCCCGATCTCGGGATGATAAAGCGCCCTGTCGAGTTCAGCACCGGCGCCCGCGGTTCCGGAAAGGCCGTCAACCACAATACTTTCCGTCTCAATTATATCGTTTCGGATCAAGGGGGCTAGGGCCAGAATCACGCTTGAGGAAAAGCAGCCCGGATTGGCGATTATCTCAGCCCGCCTGATATCCTCCCGGTAAAGCTCCGTGATGCCGTATACGGCCTTCTGCGCAAGCTCCCAGGAAGCGTGTTTATTCCCGTATATTCTCTCCCAGTCCGCCTGGTGCTTCAGGCGGAAATCAGCGCCCAGGTCTATGACCTTGGTTCCGCTCTCCAAAAACCGCGGGGCTAGGCACATGGCATTGCCCGCAGGCAATGAAAACAGGACCGCGTCACACGGCGTGGCCTCATCCGGAGGAATCAGTTTGATTCCTGACCCCAGGAGATTACGGTGAAAGTATTCAATTTGTTTTTCGCTTCTGCTTGTGGCCCAGGCCGGTTCAAATTCGGGATGCTCAAGGATGAGCTTAAGCGCTTCCCCGCCCATATAGCCGGACGCACCGAATATTCCTATGCTTTTCATGAATGACCCGGTTGTTAAAGTACCACATTACATAATAAAGCACAATGCGTTCTTATTATACCACACCGGCAGAGGTGTAGGTGTGAAAGGCGGCACCCGCCGCCTGCCACATGGCTTTGCGGATATCCTTACTCTTCAGCCATTCACAGAGGAAGGCCGCACGAAAGGCCGTCCGGTCTACCTCGGCCCGGCCGTCGGTATCATCCGTAACCGGCCGGACACGGAATTTTTGTCCTTTATGAAGGACGGTAATCCTTCCCGTGCGTGCGGCAATTACGATAGGCGCTCCCAGATACGATGAATAATCGCTGAAAAACTCAATGGCGCCCTCATCGCCGGATAAAAACGATACCGCACACGCCTGCATAAAATTAAGTACCTCGTAATAAGCGGGCGCATTATAAAAATCGACCGCCAGTCTGATTGTATCATGTCTACGCCGGATCAACCCGGCAAATTGAGGATTGGCATAGGAAACAACAATACAATCCTGACGGCATAAATGCCGCCAAACGGCGGGTTCCAGCCTTTTCTTGTAAAAGGGGGCATTCAAACCCGCTTTTCGGGTATTCGGATCCGCCGGGAACATACGAAGATGTCTGCGATTAATACCGAAAGAATCCAGAGTTTCAAAGGCCCTACCCGCGTCCTCAGGGTCGCGCAATCCGCCCAGAACCGAGACCTCGGTACACCCTTGGATCACGCAATGTACGGCGAAATCAACCGCCGTTTTATTGGCCGAAAGATCATCACAGTGAGGATGAATAAAATCATCCGGGAGGGTCAAAATGGTTAACTTCATAAAGATCTCCTTCAAAGTAGCTTCTTTATGTAATAACGTATGAGAACCACGATTTTTGCGGAAAATCCGGTAATATAACAAACCCGGAAATCTCGGCAGTCACGGTGGGAATCATTTTTTACTTTACTCGAAATGAGTTTCCCCCTATAATTTTAGAGAAAGGAGGGGCGGAATGCATAAGAAAATATTATGCCTGGCGATTTTCATACTGTCGGCGCCCGTTGTGATGTTTGCCGATTTTTGGGGGATGGGAATGTTCTACTCATATTTTAATCATACTTTCGGCGACGAGTTTTATTATGAATCCCACCAGGCCGGAATCTCGTTTACCTATTTCTGGGGACTGAACTTCGGCCTCCTCATGGAGTCCTCCATCGGCTATTCCTTCTTTAACAACACCAATCTGCCTATAGATATTCCCCTTGAGGCGCTTATCGGGGTAGGAGGCATAATAGAACTTAACAAGAAGACACATCTCGTCATCGGAGGCGGACTTCATCTAACCGAGTATATGTTCATGAGTATGTATACCTTCGGTGCGGGGATAAGTTCCAAAATCATTTTTCGCCTAAATTCCATGATATCGTGCGGCATAGGGATGAGGGCCGCCTATGATTTTCTGCCGCTTACCTTTCACATGGATAGGGACAATAGCCGGCTTTCCGGAATTTATCTCATGCCTATGGTGGAGTTTATATTTTCACCTTTTTAATTCGTTTATTCGCGCAGCAACACTTTTATCTTCATATTACCGGGTAAGGAATAATCGTCTTTTATCTTCAGGAGAATATCACGATCCAGTTTGGGATTTATCCGGTATTGGTTTCCGGTGTCTTTCACCCGCTCAAAACTCCCGATAAAAACAATCGTCCCGCTTTTAATGGTAATTAACCTGCACAATTGCAGCGGCACGGCGAAATAATACCGTACACTCTTGCCGATAGGCCGTAAATCAAAACCTTTCATGAAAATTATTACATACGCCCCCGGGGGTAATTCTCCCAGGTAATATTGGGGGTAGCGGGGAAAATTAACATTATAACGTTCACCGGTACCGAGATTTTTCAACAGCATTTCGCAGGGAAAGTCCGGAAAACCGGCGCAGATATAGCCGTCATCCTGAGATATATCATCCCCCGGCTTGATCAAATAGCTGCTGCATCCGGCAAAAAAAGCTGAAAACAATATCAAAACCAAGATTATTCTCATATCTTCTCCCCGGCCTTATTTTTCCGGATCAACCTTGCCGTATTTATCGGATTCAATATCTTTCCTGCCCATCTCCTCATCCACCTGTTTAATAACCATGCCGCCCAAAGTGCCGTATGTTTTCAGATAGTATACCTTCCCGCTTTGTACATTCAATATAATGGCGTCATTGGGGATGTTGCTGATATTGAATACAACGGCGGAGCATATCACAAGCAGATCACCAGCGTCGCGTTCAAGGACTGTATAATGGTTTCCGTCCAGTTTGGCGCATATTTTTTGGTCAATAATTATGTTAATGGGAACAATACTTAATGCCGCGTGATAAATATATATTTTCGCCTTTCCCTGAGATCCACTCTCTTCGGCACATAAGGGCAAGCTCAATAAAAAAAACAGGATGATTACAAAGGGAAGACGGTTTGCACGTTTCATTTCGTTTTTTTCCATATTATCATTATTACATACAAGGTGGTTTCATTCAAGCGAACCAACCGGTTTTTAAATCAGGGAAGCGGATCCGCGAGCCGTCCCGTCTTTTCATCCACATGATAAAATCTGCGGCCTGTTCCATTGCACCGCAGCAGCCTGTCCCCGGCCATCACGGCGCCCACGATCAGCCCGTACTTCTCGATCGCCTGGCGCGCGTACTCGGAACAGGTGGGGGTGAACATGCACGAAGGCTGATCCTGGGAGGATATCACAAGCTGGTAGAACTTGAGCAGGCTTAAAAAAACAAGTTTTACCTCACTGGTTTCCGTGGTAAAGAAGGCGAAAGACGCGGAATGGGCGTGTGAATCCCCGGCCGCGGCCGTCGGCCGATTATGACGGAGAATAAAGCGCAGGGACTCTGTCTCGTCACCGAACGCATGGCCGACCGAGAGCAGTAAAACGAGTATCAGGGACAAAGAGCTGACTGCTTTCACAACAGAAAGTATATCACAGTTCGTCATGGTGAACAAACCGCTGAAGCATATTTTACAGGCCAAACCGGGCCGGACGCCTCCGGTGCGCGTTCTCCCTCCAAGAGCGGTCCGCCGGTTTCGGATTCTCGTGGCGCGAGCGCCGGAAAATCATGTCGGCCTTTTCAAGAGGTATCTGCTTATCATGACGGCCGCTTCCCCGGCAATCCTGTTCCGGTCATCCATCTTTCCCTCAAAAACGATCCGATGGACTATTTCCTCGACGAAAATGGTGATGATTTCCGCCGACGTGCGCAGGTCCCTCACCTGGAGCGTATCTTTCACTCTGACGAGCAGTTGATAGGTAATCTCAATCGATTCTTCCGTATACCTTTTCATCATGGCCCTGATGGTGGAATCCGTATGCATCAACGAAACTATCTCCTCATGATAGTCGGGAAGTATCAAATGGGCGTCGATGACCGCCTCAATCAATTTCATCATGCGCCCCTTCCCGTCCGCCGGACCGAGGCTGTTTTTTTCAAGATATTCCTTTACCCGCCGGAGGACTTCCGTATTGTGCCTCTCCAATGTTTCCAGAAGCACCTCTTTTTTGTCCTTGAAGTACACGTAAAAACTCCCGATCGCCACTCCTGCTCGCTTGGCGATGTCCCTCGAATTGGTCCGGAAATATCCCCGGCGTGAAAACAGGTATTCACCGGCCTTGAGTATTTTCTCCCTAGTGACCAGCGCCCGTTTTTGCACCGGGTCCCGCTGCAGCGCTCCCATGCCGTCAGTATACCCGACGCGGAGACGGCCGTCAATTATTTATGAACATTTGTTCATTTTTTTATTGACTCCTCCATCGGGAGGCGGTATCTTCTCGAATATGAACAATTGTTCAATATTTGTCCAGGCCGTTTGCGGCGGCCCCGCGGCGCTTGGGCGGCAAGGAGGAAAAACTGATGAAAAAAATAACGGCGGTAATCGGCAGTCCGAACGACGCCACGTCAAACACGGCGACCATGACCCGGGATTTCCTGGAAACGGTCAAGCATTTTAATCCCGACGTTGAATACGAGGTGATCTCTCTGGGCACGCGGCCGATCGAATACTGCCGCGGCTGTTGGGCCTGCATGCTGAAAGGCGCCTGCGTCCATCGCCGCGACGCGCTCCCCGAGATCATGGAAAAAATACGGGCATGCGACCTTTTAATCATAGGCTCCCCCGTCTACGAGATGCAAGTATCCGCCCAGATCAAGGCCTTCTTCGACCGGACGTGGATGTGGATACACTGCCTGGGACTTTTGGGGAAACCGGCAATGACCGCCGTGACAACAGGCGGCGACAGCCCCTGGCTGACGAAAAATACCTCAGTCTGACGCTGACGCTGATGGGCTGCATCATGACGGGGCACCTGCGCGGCATGGGGAAGCAGCCGGGCATGTTCCCCGACCGGGAGCGCTGCCGGACCAAATATATCGCCCTGGCGCGCCGGACGGCCGATCTCCTCGACGGGAAAAGGAAGATCAAACCCGGACTCATGAACCGGATCGGATTCTCCATCATGAAGCATCACACCTGCCGAATAATCACGGGAAAGGACACCGATCAAAAATACCAGGCCTTTGAGCGCGATCATTGGGAGAAAAAAGGCTGGTTCCGCATGTCGTTCAAAAAGGCCTGGGAACAGGAAGAAGCCCTTCGGGAACGGGCGACAGCCGTTTTCTAGGACAAAAGCGGTTTGACGGAAAGAATGGCGAAGATGCGGTACGGTTTAATTGTCGCTTGCTTTCGCGTAGCGGTGAAAAAAAGCTTCCATCGTGAATTGGCGCTTCTCCTGGGCGCGCGCGACGCCAGCCGCATCATGCGTGAGGTGAAAACGCGCTATAAAGAATGCGGTATATGCCGGCTGTTTAAGCGGGAGGGGTGCCTTGAGTTCGCAAGGAGTAGATGCCGCATCATCTGACCAGGTGTTTCCCCTTCCGTGCCGTTTCACCATGGTCAGGCAAACAGCCGCTTATGGCGGCCCCTCTGCGCAGCCAAATCTTTGGAGGGAAAGGGTTTGCCGTGGGAAGGGTACATACGCCTGGCGCCGGCAGAAAGAAGCCTGTCCCAACTGCGGTAGTATTCGGTAAGATCACTCACCCACACGACACACTTGCGTGTGCCGGCAAAAGCAAAAAAATTGGCCGCCGCGTCCCCGCAGTAACAATCACCGTCGTCCATCAGTAGGGAAAACGAATCCTCTGTGTGCCCCGGGGTCGGGATCAGGGTTCCTTGTAGGTTGACCCCCAATTCATCCAGGCGGGTGGAGGCCGGGATCAGCCGATCAACAGGCCGCGGCGTATAGGGCGGGAAGGTATGATCCCAGCGTTTGTCGAAACGGGCTTTCATGTTCGCCAGAAAACGCATACGGCGGGTAATATATCCACCCCCTTCCTCTATCACATGGCGGCCACCGGGCAGACGCGCGGCCGCTTCCTCAGACATAATAATCGAAAGCATAGGATGGGCCGTCACCAGAAAATTCAGCAGACCCGCGTGATCGTCATGAGCATGGGTTAAAAACAAATGCGTGATCTCCTGCAGGCGCACACCGCTTGCGGCCAAACCCTTCAAAAAAGCAGCTTGTTCCCACACATACCCGGTATCGATCAGAAGCCAGCCTGCATCGTGCTGCAATAAAAAGCAGTTCGTATAATGAAGCTTGAAACTCCGTACCTTCATGGATTCCTCCTGCAACTATTGTTAAGATACTTAACAATAACCCAAAAAGATTACTCTTTTCCTTTTGCGATCCAATCCTTTAGATAGAATTCTATATCCCTTAAAAGCGAGGCAACTTCTTCCAAAGTTTTGGCCGGTAGGGTTTGCAGCCGTTTTTCAAGCGTGTGGTACAAACTCCGATGCCCCGCCGCATGGTTCTCGTAGGCGGTCCTGCCCGCAGAGCTCAGCTCAATTGTCGTGTCACGTCCGGAACCGGGTGCGTTGACATGCACAACCAGATACTTTGCCTCAAGTCGTGCGAGCATTTGAGAAACCGCGCTTTTACTGATCCCCTGGCGGCGGGCCAATTCAGTTACACTTAAGCCCGGATTGTTTCCGACTACCTCAAGGGTATGAATTTCCGCCCTGCTTAACAATGTATCACCGCCGTAATTTTGCGGAGTGCCTTCGGCGCTGATATATAAATTGATCAAACGAAAAAACTGTTCAATCGCTGCATTGACATCCATATATTTTGTTAAGCTACTTAACAATTTAGAGAAAGTCAAGTAAAAGATCAACAAAACACCGGTCGGGCAACCGGAAAGCCCCTGTTTTGCCCTGTTTAATATAGAACAAATGTTTCATTTTCAGGCCATTCGTAAAACCCGGTAACACAGGCGAAAAAAATATTTGTTACACAGGTTGGAGGTTACACATGAACAAACGTTATTTTTTCTTGGCCGTACTCTGTCTGGTAACGGTCTCGGGAACCACACAGGCCCAGGAAGATCCTTTGTCGTTTGACATCCAGCCGGACTGGATCGGTCTGACACTTGGATTGCAATACAAGGGAATTACTATATTTCCTGATGTAGACACCATCATATCGGCCGGCCTGGGCGGCAGCTACGACTGGTTTGGCTACTATCGCACACCCGCGGACCGGCCGTATGACGGCTCTCTATCCGGGTATGATCCGGAGGTTGCACCCGTCAACGCGCGGGCAAGCCTGAGGTTCACCACAGGCATATTCCAGGGATTAATCTGGAATGAGCGGGAAATGCATAATCTACTGTCTGTGTTTATCCGCTACGGATTACTGTATTACTATAATTTCAAGGATGAGAACTCAAAGCAGTTGGTGTTCGCCGGTTCCCTGCCCGACAGGGAACAACAGTTGCAGAACTCGCTGCTTATGGGCCTGACCTGGGACGATGTCGACTACACGAATCCGCATCAGATTCCGTCCGGAACGGCGGCTGAGTTCTCGCTGGAATACGGGCCGGAGTGGTTTTTCAACAACTCTTTGGGCAAAGCCGATTTTTATCGTGTAAACGTCAGCGTACGCGCTTTCATCCCGCTCTTTGACCTGGCTCCTGACTCGGAGCTTAATGTTGTAAGCGGCTACCTGGGAGCGTTTTTTGCCGCGGACTATGCCCGAGGCGGGTACATACCCCTTAACATCCGCGAAAGCATAGGGGGCCTTGAACCACGCAAGGGACTGGGCTACGCGGTACGTGGGCTTGAAGATTGTCGTTTTGATACGCCGTTGAAACTGGTGGGCAACCTGGATCTGCGCATCAACCTGCCGGCCTTGGGCACCAGGGAGATCATGCCCGGACTGATCGCGTTCTTTGACTGCGGGTACTATGACTTTATCGATTTTGACGAATCCGGTTTTATATTCTCAACCGGCGGGGGCCTGTATTTCTCCCTGTTCCGGTCACTTCACCTGACGTTTACCACACAGTACCTGCTGAACGCAACCAGGGCCACCAGAGACAAATGGACACCCCTGGCCTTTGCCTTCATGTTTCAGTTTTAGGAGGCGGAAGATGATAATCACTGGAACAAATGTACCATGCAGGAGAATCGGAAAAATTGAAACATTTATTCTATATCCCACCGCCGCGTTACGGTGTATCAATTGATGTACGGAGGAAAAACAATGAAATATATTATGCTTGCGTTATTGATGTTCATACAGGGTCTGCACGCACAGGCCGATCTTACCCCCGGGCAGGTGCGCGCGCTTGTTAAAAGGGTTGATGAGAATTCGGCCCCCCCCCAGTATGAGGCGTACATGTCCATCACAAACTACAAGCCGGGGGCCGCGCTTACCGAACAAAAGGCGCATGTATACCGCAAAGACAACAAAGTATTGATAGTAATTACCAACCCGGCGATCCAGAAGGGACAGGCCATAATCCGCAACGGGGATGACATGTGGATGTACCTGCCCAATTCCGGTAAGGTACTGCGCATCGGCGCCAAAGAGCAGTCCATGGGTGGAGAAGCCTCCAATACGGACCTCCTCCGCGTTGACCTGGCCAAAGACTACACCGGAAATTTCATGGGAGAAGAGACAATTGACGGGACCCCCTGCTATAAACTTGAGCTCAAGGCCAAGGACCGCACAATCGCCTATGACAGGGTGGTATACTGGGTGTCCAAAGACAAGGAACTCCCGGTAAAAAGAGAGTTTTATTCGCTTTCGGGCAGGCTGTTAAAAACCATGTATTTTAGGGATCTGAAAAACTATCACGGCAGAATCAAACCGTCGGTCATGCTGATCGTAAACGAAAAGAATCCAGAGTACAAAAGTGAAATTGTGCTCGATGACATGATCGTGGTTAATAACCTGGCCGACTTTATCTTTACCCCCGCATACGCGCAGAGGGGAACATTGCATTAGGAGGAACGTATGAAAAAGGCTGTTTTTTTATTGCTGATCCTGTTTTTTGGTCTGTATTGCTGGGGCCAGGAAACTTTTCTCTACCGCTTACATAGCGGCACACATATCGAAACACTCATGTACACAATTACGAAAAACGAGAGCATACTCGATATCCGCTGCACTCAAGGGGGAGAAACGCGACAGATAATCACTGATTTTATCCTGTCCACCGAATCATTTCACTACATCAACTCCACTCAGGGAACGGATTACCGGGCCGTGCGGGTGGGAAACAAAATAACGCTTAAGGGCCGCCTGAAAAACAGGGGCATAAACAGGGAGTTTACCATCAGCGGAAACACGTGGTACCAGGCTATAGAACAGGCATTGGAGCATTTCGCCGACTCATCGCAAACGCACATCACCTTCTGGTTTATCAACGCCGAGGAGGCTGAACTCATGGAGATGGAAGCCTCCAAACAGCAAACCGAAACGGTTCAGGTAAACGGCGTCTCGCAAAAAGCCCTGCACGTAAAAATAAACCTGACCGGTCTTGCGGCCCTGTTCTGGAGCGCCGACTACTGGTTCCGGCCCGGTGATAATCTTCTACTCCTTTACCGGACCGCGGAGGGTCCGGGCGGACCGGAAATAACAATGGAGTACCAGGGGGAGGAAAGCAAATGAATGTAGAACTGAAAGAACTGAAAAAAGATTACGACCTTGGCAAAACCATGGTGCGTGCGTTAAAAGGGGTCTCGCTTACCATCGACAAAGGCGAGTTTGTGACCATCGCCGGACCTTCGGGCAGCGGGAAGTCCACCCTACTCAACCTGATCGGCTGCCTGGACTACCCCTCGGCGGGTGAGGTGTGGATCGGCGGCAAACTGGTCAGCAGGCTGAGAGAGGCCAAGCTGAACAGGATTCGTCTGCACACCATTGGGTTTATCTTCCAGGCCTTCAACCTCATACCGGTGTTGAACGTGTATGAGAATATCGAGCTGCCCCTGCTTATCCGCAAGGATATCTCCAGGGAAGAACGCAGGAAGCGGGTCGAGTATCTGATGGAGGCGGTGGGCCTTAAAGAGCAGAAGAACCAGAAACCGGCCGAGCTTTCCGGAGGACAGAGACAACGCGTGGCCGTGGCCCGCGCCCTGGTATCACAACCAAAGCTAGTGCTGGCCGATGAGCCCACGGCCAACCTGGACTCCAAAACCGGGATCGAAATAATCGAGCTTATGCACCGGATCAACCGGGAACGGGGCACCTCCTTCATTTTCTCAACGCACGATCCCAAAATAATGCAGCGGGCCGACAAAGTATACTACCTGCACGACGGCAGCCTGGCAAAGGAGCAGGACGTATGAAACTTTTTCTCTTTGCGTTAAAAAACGCCATCAGAAGCTGGTGGCGGAGCATTATCCTGGGCATGTTCATTTTCCTGATCGGACTGCTCACTACCTTTATGGGATCGTTCAGCCTTACCATCCGCAACCAGATGGAGGATGCCATCATCAATGGCGTAAGCGGCCATATCCAGATACGGCCCGGCAATGCCGAGGAGGATGATTTCGCCGAGCTTATGAAGAGCCGCTGGCGGGGCGTGGCCTCCTTGAACCGGAAACAGCAGGTGCGTATTCAGAACGCACTTACCCCCCTGAAAGACTCGATAGTAATTACCCCCCGCGTCAGACACGCAGCCCTGTTCATTTCGGACAAGGATAAGTCCCCCTCCCTTTTTATCGGACTGGATCCCCGTGACACCAATTACCAGAAGGCCCTGATCACGGTTAAAGGCAGAATGCTCCAACCCGGCCGCAACCGGGAGATTGTGATTACCCAGAACCTGGCGGACACACTCGGGGTAGTTCCCGGCGGCGTGATCGGGGTGTTGAGCAAAACACGGGAGGATTACCCCGTGGACATGGCACTTACCGTGGTGGGGGTGGTACAGTATCGCATGCTCTCATTGTTCAGCTTTTCAGCGGTATATATGGATATTGACACGGCCCGTGAGCTTGCCGGTTTTTACCACGGAGAGGTATCGGACATCATCCTTTACCTTGACCGTAAAGACCGTACCGATGCCTTTATTGCCCGGTTACCGGCGATCCTGGCCGGGGCGGGGGTGCGCGTTGTGAAAGGGGAACCGGCGCAACAGAACGGTCCGGACGCGCAGCAACAGACACAGGACATCGCACCGGCGCAACAGGATAATACCGGCCCGACATTACAGAGGGACGGCTCCACGGTCGGTGTCAGGCTTTCCACTTACAAAAGCATGGGGGGGTTTTTTATGGGTACGGTGAGTGGGATGATCATGATATTCTATTTTCTCGTAGTACTCTTATTGATTATCGTGAGCATTCTCATCGCCAACCTGGTGTATATGATGGGTATCGAGCGCTACCGTGAGATCGGCACCCTGCGCGCCATCGGCTTTTCCAGGGCAAGGACCGTGCGGATCTTCATGACCGAGATATTCTGCGTTACCGGGTTTTTCGGTATCCTGGGAATTTTGGCGGGGACCGCGCTGAACCTGTATTTCAGCATCGTGGGCATGCCCTCCCCCTCCCCGGCCATGGACTATATTATGGGCACCAGTCTTAAGTTCCAGATGGACTACTCGCAGGCGATTGTTTCGCTGGTCCTGATTTTCGGCTTTACCTTTCTGGCCTCGTTCATGCCGGCGTTTCGGGCCTGCTCCCTGAAGCCCGCCGAAACCCTGAAAGAAACCTAATTCATTATAAGGAGGATACACGTGAGTGTACTTATAAAGATTGCATTTCGGAATATCGTTAAAAATAAAAAAAGATCCCTGCTGATCGGGCTTGCCATATTCATCTCTTGTTTTATCCTGCTCCTAAGTAATGCCGTGGGGAACGGTACGGCCGAGGCCATCCTCAACGAATACTATTACCAGCAGGGCGGGGACGTGGTGCTGCTGTGGGAAAACGCGATGAAAATCGAAAATGACAGCCCATCCCGGATTTATATTTCCGCGTTCGACGCGGACAAGGTGAAGCAGAACAAGGCCGCCCTGGCACGGCTGCATGATTTTTTAACAAGACACAACCATGAAATCAAGGATACCTATCGTGTGGTAAGGCGTGGGGTGGTGATGGCGCTGCCGCAGGACATGATTAATGTCAACGTGTACGGCATGGAAGACCGCGAGTGGCCGTTTTTGCAGCAAAAACGGCTGGTAACATTGGAGCGGGGCGTGTTCAAGCCGGAAGAGCGTTATACGGTCATTATCAGTCAATTGATCGCCTCCTCCAACAGGCTGAAGTTGGGCGACTGGATAACACTCGACGCCGTCAGCGCCTACGGCGCCCAGAACTCCATGGACTTTAAAATAACCGGGATTTATAAAAACGGCGTGCCCTGGAACAATGATTACATTTACATGTGGGACCGGGACGCACGGGTGCTGTATGATTTCGATCCGGAGGATTTCGACTCAATGCGTATCTATCTGAACAATCCCGGGGAAGGCACGCGGTTTGCGCATGAACTTGACTCATATCTTACCAAAGCCGGTGACGTCCTGCGTGCGCTGCCGGGCAGCACGGCCACCGTATTTTTTTCCGGGCAGGCGGAGTTCTTTAAAAGCCTGTACACATTCTTTGTCATTTTTCTTCTCATCATCATCGCCTTCGGTATCCGCGCCACCGTGCGCATGAACCTGTTCGAGCGCATGCGGGAGTTCGGCACCCTGCGCGCCATCGGGTACAACCGGATGCAGAACTTCTTTATCATCTTTTGCGAGATCTTTCTGCTGGCGTTTTTTTCATTGTTTTTTGCCTTGATCTGCACAGTCCTGCTTATGCTCATCGTGGGTCAAAGCGGAATCTATATCGGCAGTGGGGCCGTCAGTTACCTGTTCGGCGGCGATTACCTCTATCCGGTACTCTACTTGCAGGATATAGTGTTTGCACTTATCGTTATCATGGTACTCAGCCTGCTTGCGCCCTTTAAGCCGGGCCTTAAACTCTGTTTTCAAAAGATTACCGACACCCTGCGTAAATACCAGGAGAGGACCCTGCTTACCCTGCTGGTCCTTAAAAGTGTGTTTCGCGGCGGGCGGGGACCGCGATCGCTGTGGGCGGGCGGGCCGCGGCCGGAAAAGCCCGATGCCGGGGGGTCCGTGTCATGAAAAGATTTTCAGCTCCGCTTTTACTGCTGGCCCTGCCGCTCTTTACCCTAAGCGCACAGACCATATCCCTTTATGGTACGGCGAAGGCGAATATCACGGTTGATGTATATAACAAAAACTCATACCTGTATGAAAACGGCAGCGGTGACTATTATCTGGATAATTACCTGCTGTTCAATACCCAGGCCGTCCTGCCCCAAGGGTCCCCGGTCTTCGCGGTTCTTAACACGGACCTCCTGGTCAGGGAGATTATCTCAGCCGAGAGTGACCGGCCCGGACAGGACATTAGCCTGACCCTGAATGAGGCGTACCTCAATATCCCCCTGGCTGACTTTCTGTTCTTTACCATAGGTAAGAGGCGCGTTGTCTGGGGCACAGGCATTTCTTACAATCCAAGTGATTTTATCAATCCACCCAAAGATCCCCTGCACCCGGGGGAGGAAAGGCGCGGGGTGTACGGTGCCATGTTGGAATTGTTCACCGAATGGTTCAGCCTGACCCAGGTGGCGGTGTTTTACGATAAACTCGATTACCTGGGCTACGGCACCAAACTTTCCACTTCGGCCCTGATTCCCGCCACGGACTTTAATCTTGTGTTTTATTACGAGGCCAACAGCGGATGTAACCTGGGGGCCTCACTGGATACCACGCCTTTCGGTGAGCTGCCGGTATTGCAAAACCTGGCCCTGCACGCGGAGGCCGGCCTAAGGCAGAAATCCGAACGCCCGGTATACGATGACGGCACGGGAGCCCTTGTGCAAAGACCACAGCGGGATGAGTTCTATAAAAACCTTCTGGCCGGCCTGCGCTACACCATTCCCGGCTGGGAAACCTTAATCGCCCTTGAGTACTACTATATTGACGACGGGTACCTGCCTTCGGAACTGAAGGAAATCATCGGACAAGGTCTTGTCGCTGATATAGCCTATG
The DNA here is from genome assembly GCA_964638895.1 of uncultured Spirochaetaceae bacterium. GTDB lineage: Bacteria > Spirochaetota > Spirochaetia > SZUA-6 > RPPD01 > JAFGGG01. The sequence continues at coordinate 18,727 of CAZWYY010000050.1, forward strand.
ACCCCGGGTTAATGGGCAGGCACACCATGATGTGCACCGTCAACCAACCGCAGCTTACGCAAAGGGCAAACCCCTTTACCGACACCCTGGGGATCTCCGGAACCTTGCTTCTTAATCTTTTGGACGGGAGTTGCCTGATTTCCGCAAACATGGAAAGTACAATATTAAGCGGTTGCGTTTTCAGCCTGGAGGGCGGTTGCTTTTCCGGAAACGGGCACACGGAGTATGGTCTCTCGCCCTTGGAGTTTTACATAAGCTTTGCGGCCGTAATCGGCTTTTAATTGATATCGGCTGCGGCGCACTTATACATAAAAAAAGCGATAACCACCTTGACAGCTTTGCGGGGATGATTTATAAAATTATTATTACCTAACAGGAGGCTTAAACACATGGCAATGAAAATAACGATGGTTGCTCTTATACCCATAATCTGCGGAGCGCTGGGTTTCATTCTCATGATCCCCGGGTCGATAATATCCGGTAATGTCGCATACGAAGCCATCAAGGATTACGCACCATTATTCACGGCGGAATTTTATTCTCCCGAGCAACAAAATGATGACGTGCGGAATTTATGGGTGACGATTGGTATTGTGGCAGCCGTTATGGGTTTGGGCTCTTCAATCCTGACATTATGGTTTCCCCTGGGCTTCGGCAAAGGCTTGATTTTATGCGCCATTGTGGCCGTTTTCGTATGTATTGCCTTTAATGTTCTGGTGCTGGCGTCGGTCATTCTATTTGCCGCAGGCGGAATATTCGCCATGGTAGCGCTTAAGAAAACCGAGTGAGTTTTCCGGGCCTGCCCGTGTCCTTTGTTCCGCTTGAAGTCTTCAGGCAAGCGGTTATTTATATGTACGTATGTTCTACTGTTGCGGCAGCATCAGCCGGTGTTATATATCTTCAGATGAAGCGGATATAACTTTAATAAAAAAACTCACTAAATGCAATATAAGCATTTGAAAGAAAACATAATTGCTATATAATTAATGATGGGTACATATTCGATCACCATAGGAGATAGCACATGGCCTACAAGTTTTGGATCATTTTGCCGGTGACCGCCCTGTTTTTCCTTGCCTGCGGACCTACAATTGATTACAGCGTGGGCATATCCGTGCAGATTGATTCAAGCCGTTCGTTTAAAACACCCCTGCGCAATGAAACACCCACCTCCGTGGCCTTCTCACCGGACGGCAGAAAAATTATCGCCGGGGTATACGGCCAGGTGTATCTGTGGAACATTGAGAACGGTGAAACCCGTTCTTTCCCCACCCCTGTCAGTACCCAACGCCCCACATCTGTCGCTTTCTCACCGGACGGGCGCAGAATCATCGCCGGACTCTACGGCCAGGTATACATGTGGGAAATTGACACCGGAAAAACCGCAACTTTTAAAACCCCCATCCGCAATCAGGCCCCCACCGCAGTAGCCTTCTCACCGGACGGTAAAAAAATAATCGCCGCCCTGTACGGCCAGGTATGCATGTGGGACCTTGAACAGAACAAATTACTGGTCTTTAAAACACCCAATGCCAAAAAGCGGGTAACCTCCCTGTCGTTTTCACCGGACGGGCGGAAAATCATCGCCGGCAGTTATGGTGAAATCTGCATGTGGAGCCTGGATAACATTCCCTGATCTATGCCGGAACTGCCGGAGGTTGAAACGATTGTCAGGGGACTGCGGGGTTGTATCATCGGAAAACGGATCCGGTCGGTAAGGATCCTGCATGCCAAACCACTGGGAAACCTGAGTAAGGCGCGGTTTCGGGATTTTCTTTTAAACCAGACCTTTACCGCGATCGAGCGTATAGGCAAATACATTCTTTTTATATTTGGCGGGGGGAAAAAAATGCTTGTCCACCTGCGCATGACGGGAAAATTTATCTTCAGGGCGGCCGGCCGAACCAACGACATGCCCGACCGTCATATCCGCCTCATTTTTTTTCTTGAGCGGGGCGTACGCCTGATCTTTCAGGACATGCGCCTTTTTGCCACCTTCAATCTATATCCGGCGGGCGAACCGGTACGTGAGACAGCGGAGCTTGGCCCCGATCCCTTCTTTGCAACTCTCACCACCGGGTGGCTTACCGCCCGCCTGCGCACCCTGAAGTCGTCGTTAAAGACGGTGCTGTTAAACCAACGCGTCATCAGCGGGTTGGGCAATATCTACGCGTGCGAGATATTACACGACGCGGGATTAGATCCCTGTCTTCCCGCCGCCGCCGTAACCCCGGCGCAGGCGCGCAGGCTGATTGTCAGCATGAGGCGGATTCTCAGGCTGGCGTTGAAATATAACGGGACCACCATACGTGATTTTAACGGGGTCGATAACAAGGCCGGTGAGTTTAAAAAAATGCTGCGGGTATACGGCCGGGCCGGGCAGGCCTGTCTTAGCTGCTCCCGGGCGCAAGTGCAAAAAATCATCCAGGCCCAGCGCTCAACCTTCTTTTGCCCGGTGTGCCAGCCCCGATTTAAAAATGGTTCAAAATGAGAATTGCCGGTCAGCCCTTGTCCTCAGATACTGTTCTCTAACTGGGTGCCGAAGGTACGCAAGCGTTTTTCAAAGGTCTCCAGCAGTTTCCACTCGATAATGGGTTTAAACTGCAGAATATCGCCCATGATCACATAGACAACGGAATCGGTTGAAGCCCGGGCCGTGAACAGGCTGGCCTGCTTCAAAAAAATACTTTCCTCCCCGAAAAAGCCGCCGGGCTTAAGCGTATCAACCTGTTTATCCTCAAAGAAAACCTGTATCTCGCCGCTTTTCAGCATATAAATTGTAGGGTTCTGCGCGGCGGGCAGTTCCTCGCCCGCTTTTATTATCTGCATGCGCATGAGTTTGGCGATAGAGTTCAGGACCACACTTGAGACCATCTCGCCGAACAACCAAGTGTTCTGCAGGAAAAGCTTGTTTTCAAAGATTCGCCTGATATCATCGCTTAAGAAATTACGATTGAGGAACACCCCGTATAACTCACACGGAATGGTAAGCACCTTAATATAACTCATGGCCCTGAAGGTGCGCTGTGAGGCCTGCCTCTTCAACACCGCCTCCTCCCCGATGATGGAACCGGCGGAGAGCACATTGCGCGTGCGGGTAGCCGCGTCTATATACTCCACACCCCCCGTAATGATCAGGTATACATTGGTGTTCATCACTCCCTTTTTCAGAAGGATGAGGCCGACATTGAGCTCCTGGACCGGGCAGTTCAACAGCATGGCCAGGTCATGGTCCGGGGCCAGGGGGAAATACGCCCGCAGGTACCTGAACGCCGCCCTCATGGCATAATCCTGATGCGCCGGTATCAGCACATCCTCCATACCGAAGGTGGCGTTGGATCCGATCTCCTTTTCCGAAATGGTAAGTTCACGCGAGGTGTGGCTGAGTACGATTTTATTGGAGGCGTCCTTTTCAAAATCAAGCGCGCGGCCGTGGATCATGCCCCCGCCGATATCGATCTTCTTGATATCCGCGGGGGAAAAAAAGTTCCTGGCAAGGTTTGCGAATATCTTGTGGGAAATTTCCGTGGACTCGGCATCCTCCTGCAGATAGCTGCGCAGCACCTCCATGGAGGCGATGTCCGAAAGGTGGGCGTAGGTTTTATACCCCCCTTCCCAGTAGGTGCGAAAAATCAGAAACGCGTCCTCCACCGGGTGGGGCGAATAGACCGGCTTCACCTCAAGCCCGTCGATATTGTTCCACTTGTTAAACTGCAATGTATGTATTTCGAACAGCTTGTTGAATCTCTCTTCGGAGATGGACATCAGCGCGGCAAGCTTCTTAACTACCGACGCGCGCACCACCGCCGGGGCATAGTGTTTGATCAGGTGATCGGAACGCACAAGACTGGTCAACCCGGCGAAATGATCGTCATGAGCGTGCGTGTGAAAAATCCCCTCTATTTCGTTAACGCTTATGCCCAGGGCGGTAAGGGAGTGAAGGATATGCGGCCCGGTGTCAATCAGGTAAATCCTGCCCTGGAAGGTGATGATACTGGACATACAGGGGCGGTTTACGTCCCAGCCGTCACCCTCCCCGATATGGATAACCGAAAAATATTCCCGTTTTATTTTATGAAAACCCAACTGCGCCGTGGGTTCGTACTCCTGGCTTGCGGCCAGGTTGAGGTCGACCTCCGTCTTCTCGCCGTTATACTCAAACTCATAGACATTAAGTTCTTTTCTCCTGATACTCACACCACCCCGGATAGGAATCGGGGCCTGGTCCACCACACGGAAATCAAGAATATCCTCGGTGTTCAATATTTTGTTGAAGGCGAACCGCCGTTTAATCCGCAGCATCTCTTCGGCGATCGAGCGAGGAATTCCGGCCTGTGTAATCTCACGCAGATCGGTAAGGCCGAAATTACCGCGGTAGATGTACTGGCTTTGGGCGGCGATCTGATATGCGGTCCCGATCAGCATGGGTTTGGTTCCCGTGTTGTTGGGATGATCCGGGATGATCATGCCCTGCCGGTAAAGCATCTGTAGGACCGGAAACTCGGCCAGGTTGGAAAAACTGCCGTTCTGAATGGAAACATCGGACAAGAGGATGGCATTGGGACCGCTTTCAAAGGTTACCCCGTCCTTGGTTTTAGGGAGAATCAGCCCCCGCTTCATGAGGTGCTTTACGGCATCGGCGGGGCAGCCGCAGAGGACGGAGAGGTCCGCCTCCGGGATCTCGACCCAGTATATGCCGTTTGCCACTTTTATCTTTTCCATCCGGTTCCCTTTATATCCATTATAACTGAAACGGGGTCTATAAACACAATAACTTTTTTTGTTTAATCCTCCGCGGGTAGAAGGGGCGCTACCCGCGGATTTTTTATCTGGTTTCTTGACAGCTCCCCGGCCCTGCCGGAATTGGGATCGAATGCGATCAACCCCCAGAGATAGTTTGCTTCCTTGACATCCCCTTGCACATAGGAGATGGCGGCCAGGTAATACAGCTTTTCAAATATCCCCATGTCTTCAAGATAATCCTTTACCGGCTGGTAGCTGTAACCCACCTCCAGGAACACCTTGAGGTCAAACTCAGGGTACTGCTCATTTTCCGGGTAATCGGGTATCCAGTTTTTAAGTTCTTCTATTGCCTGCGAGATTACGGTAAGCACGCCGAAGATGGAGTTCTCGAATGCGGGATAATACCTCCCGGACTTGTAATAAAAAACAGCCAGTCTCAGGTGGGCGCGGGTGGCAAACGTATCCTCCAGACGGTACAGCTTGACCATTCGGTTAATACCATTGGTAAGGTAGGACTCCTGCAGCTTTCGCTTGAAAAAAGCGTATTTTTCGCTGGCAAACACCTGGCTGTCGTTTACGATGGCCAGAAGCTCCGCTTCCATCTTGTCGTATCTGTTCCAGCGCTCATACAGATCGGCCAGCTTATATTGAACGGTATACGTTTGTTCGGGTATGGAAAAAACCCTTCGCTCGTCATACGCTTTTAAATACTGCTTTTCGGCGATCACATACTCACCCTGGGTCATGTACACGTCGCCGATGGCCATTTCGGCCTCCGGCATCACCGGATTCCTGTTCAGGGCCTCCCTGAAATGGAACAATGCCTTGCCGTACTCACCGCGTGAATACTCATATAACCCCTTCTGATAGGAGATCCAGGCCGGTTCGTTTGAAATACCCCCAACCGTTTCGGCGAAATATGAGCCCGCGGAAAAAATACAGACCAAGTATATCAGCAGTCTTTTTACGAATTTATTTATTTTCATCCAGCCTTCCCAATTCATCCAAAAATACGGATACGGCGTTCTCTATTAATTCTCGTCTGATTACCTGTCCTTTCTTAAAAATAATTACATGATTACGCGTGCCGGTAATTCCCAGGTCGGCCTGCCGGGCCTCGCCCGGTCCGTTTACGGGGCAGCCCATGATGGCGATCCGTATGTTTTTGTGAACAGCGTAAAGCCTGCCCTTTATCTTTTCATAAAACTCTTTTACCGGAAACACCGTCCGCCCGCACGTGGGGCAGGAAATAATATCCGGTTCGTTCCGCTCGCCGCCGGCCGCTTTTATAATTGCTTTTCCCGCCTCTATCTCCGCCTCCATATCTGCGGAAAGCGACACACGAAGCGTATCACCGATACCCAGGCTCAAGAGCCGGTAAAGGGCCACGGTGTTTTTCACTACACCCGGCACAAGCGGCCCGGCCTCGGTTACTCCCAGGTGCAGGGGAAAGCTATGGCGCCCGGAAAAAAGCATGTTCGCCCTTACGGTCAACTCCGGGTCCGAGGCCTTAAGGGAGAAGACCAGGTTTTTAAAATTATACCTGGTAAAAATCTCAAGCTCGTCCTCGGCAGCCTCCACCATGGCCAGGGCCGTATCCTCACGCTCCCGCAATCTGTACGGCAGGGAACCGGCGTTCACCCCCACCCGGATGGCCGTACCCCTGTCCGCGGCCTTGAGTATCACTTCCTTTACCTTCCACTCGGCTCCGATATTCCCGGGATTAATCCTGATTTTGGCCAGCGGATAATCCAGGCAGGCAAGCGCCAGTTTGTGGTCAAAATGAATGTCGGCCACCAGGGGCTGCGGGGCTTTAAGGGCCAGCCGGCCCAAGAGGTGCGCGGTATTTTCATCGGGAACCGCGAAGCGCAGGAGATCAAGGCCGGCGTCCTTTAAGGCGTTGAGTTTCCGTAATAAAGCGGCATCAGCTTCCCGCAGGGGCAGTTTCCACATGGACTGCACACTTATCGGAAAGCCGCCCCCGATAATGAGATCTCCAACTTTTACGGGAGCGGTCCCGCGCCGCTCTACCCGATCCGAACTCATTTCCTCTTAAATGCTGTTGACCGAAATCAACAGCAGAACCATGGTGAACAGGGCCACCGACTCGATAACACCGACAACGGCGATGTAGTTGGCAAATCCCTTGCCGGTTTCACCGATCGCATCCGAAGCCGAGGCACCGGCCTTGCCCTGAAACCAGGCGGAAAACCCGATGGTCATGCCGCCCAGTACCCCCACACCCAATTTAGCGAAATCGCCGGCCGAACTGGTGATCATGGTGCTCATCAGGATAAAGCCGTAAAAGGTCTGGGACAAGGGCGCGCCCACAAAGGCCAATAAAATGAACGGGGCGGCCTTGTTCTGCACAAAGCATTTTTTCCACGCTCCGATCGCGGCCATCCCCGCGGTCCCGGTGCCCAACGCCGAGCCCAATGCCGCCAGGGCAAACGCCGCGGCAACGCCGATTCCACCTATATCCATAATATCAAATCTCCTTCCTTTTGTATGTATGGTTACGTTCACACATATTTTGTAAAAATAAATAATCTCTCGCGAGGCTCACAGAGTACACTAAGCTTGAAATAATTCTTTGTGGCCTCCCTGCGCTCCGTGCGGACAAATCCTTCTATTCTTTAAACGGTTTATAGGGTTTTCCGGTCCATTCCATGCCCAGATGGCCTGAAAACTCAAGCATATTAAGCCTCACGCCGTGAACCACCACAGCCATAATCCCCAACACCACATTCAAAAGGTGTCCCATAAAAAGTATGAGAACGGCCCCCGCAATGGCAAACCCCTGAAAACCAACGCTTGCGGCCATACCGTTAAAGGCCTTGGAAATCTCCAATGCGGAAAGCCCCACGGCAAACAACCTGACATACGATACTACATCGGCAAATGTACTGATAACGGACAGCATATTCAAGGGAAGCTTTACCAAACCGATTAACGCCCCCTTGATAAACCTGCCCTGTTGCTCACTGAAAAGGATCACCAGGAGCATTCCGCCGCCCAACAGGTAGACGATAAGCGGATGAAAGGGCTGGCGCAGGATCAGAAACAACACGATAAAATACATACCCAATATAATGCAGAGCCAGCCCAATTCGGCAAAGGCTTTCAACCGGGGCAAAAGCCTGGCAAAGCTTTGCAGGCGGGCGATGCTTAAGTGCACGGTGCCGATGATAAAACAGAACTGCATGAGGATGGAGCTGGTGTCTCCCTGTTTAAAACTGTAGATCTGGGGAATGATCATCCAGGACACAAGCGGACTTTGGGCGATCGCCTGGGAGCCGAACCAAGTTCCGGTGATTCCGCCCCACACAACAGTGACAATACTCATAACACACATAAGAATAAAAAATTCGGGCGGCGCTTTCCTGGCAGCCAGGCGCGCGATAAAGGTGAGAAGCAGAAAACATATGCCGTAACCCGCGTCGCCGATAAGCATGCCGAAAAAAATGCTGAAAAACAATAAAAACCACAGGCTGATATCATACTCACGATAGCCGGGAACCGTGCCCAGAAAATCAAACACGGGCTTGATAATCCGAATCCAGCGCGGGTTCTTGACCAGCGTGGGCACTGGGTCGTCCGGTGCGGGGTCCTCAATAAGCAGGGCCCAGCCGTGCCGCTTTGCCGCCTGTTTCAGGTCGGGCAGTGAGGGTTGGGGGGCGAAACCAAAAATATAGGCAAGCTCCCCGTCCTTGATCATGCTTTCGCGCGCCTCCTCGAACTCTATCTTTTTATCCAGGTGGAGCAGGGCCCCCGCAAGCCCGTGCTTGTGCTCATTATGCTCGGCCAGCTCCGCATGCAGGCGCGCACTCTGCTTTTCCAATTCCCGCATCCGGTGCCGCATTTCCGAAAGGCCAGCTTCCGGCGGGCGGAACTCGGGAAATTCGGGCGGCTGTACATCGCCGCTTAATACGCAGGCGATCCTGGCCGTATGCCTGTCCCTGTTTATCACCAGGTAATCAACCCCCGACTGAACATCCTTTAATTTATCCGGTTCCAGCTCATAAAGCCGGACATGGGTTCCCATACCCGCAAGATCCTGAATATCGTACGGATTAAAATCACCCCACGGCATAATTCTTTCCATGGCGCCTTTAAGCTTGTGACGCTCTTCATCGATCTCCCGGATGCTGTCTGCCAGCCCGCAGATCTTTCCGGAAAGCGTGACGGCCTCTTCTTCCTTATAGGCCTTGTTCCTGTCCGCTTTGTGGGATGATCCGTCCGCGTGGATCATGGCGGTATGAATGAGGTTGCGGCGTTCCTTCAACACATCCAATTCCTCGGACTGGTTGTGCATGCCCAGGCTGGCCTCAATGTCCAGCACCCCCACACGCGCCAGCCCTTTAAGCGCCGCTTTTTTTTCCGAGTCTAGAATTACCAGCGTCACCTTCTTCATGGGAACGATCATACGGGCTGGCTCCTCATGATCTTATTTTTTGAAATCTTGCCCCGTACCACGGCGGCGATCTGCTGGTCTCCCAGGTAGATCTGAATCATTCGGATATTCTCCCTGGCCTCGGGTATTTTTATCTTTTCAAACAGGTTGATACGCTGGCTGGTTATGCGCAGCTCCTCCCCCAGCAGCAGCTTCTGGTAATGCAGAATATCCAGCTCCAGTTTGAGTACGGCCAGTTCCTTGACAACATCAAGCCCCATGTCCGTCCACAGGGGCATGGCAAACAGGTCGTACGGAACTTCCTCAAACACGGCATCCAGGAAGACGGGGATGTCGATGCCCGCCACATTGTTCGTCTCTGTTCTTACCTCTTTTACCTTTATAAGCCGCTCCAATCCCAAGGGTTCTCCAAACACCGCGATCCACTGCAGAAGATCCCGGTTTTTCTCCTCGTACAACGCCTGTTTCTTCTCCAACTGGGACTCGATCTTGCGCATCTCCATCTGCAGCTGCTGCTTTTTCAGAACCAGGGTGGGCAGATAGCGCAGAAACCGCTTCAGGGCGTCCTTTTGCTTTTTTTGCTCGGTTTTACTCAGCTTTACCTTCGCCATCCGAAAATCCTACTTCTCCTGCGGCCAGAATTTCTTTATCAGTTCGGTGCGCAGCCCGGTTTCCTCCGGCGTAAGGCATTGGGACAGGATCTCCCAGCCCCGGTCAAGCGCGTTCTCCAATGTGATGTTTACCGAAAGATCCATCAGGTCGCTCTCGAACCTCTCCCCGTACTTCAGCAGCTTGTTGTCCCACTCGGACATGCGGAAGCCCATGGCCTTTTTCTCAAGCGTCTCCTGGTACAGCGCGTATAGTTTGATCATCCCGTCCATTAAAGCGCGATGATCCTCCCGCGTATTTTTATTCACAAGCTGCTTAAGCCGGGAAAGCGAGCCGAAGGGCTCAATGCGCCCGTTACGCAGGTAAAACTGCCCCTCGGTGATGTACCCCGTGTTGTCCGGCACCGGGTGGGTGACGTCGTCGCCGGGCATGGTGGTCACGGCCAGCACGGTCAAAGAGCCGGCGCCCTCAAAATCCACGGCCTTTTCGTAGCGGGCCGCCAACTGGCTGTAAAGATCGCCGGGATAACCGCGGTTGGACGGCACCTGTTCCATGGTGATGGCGATCTCTTTTAGGGCATCGGCGAAGTTTGTCATATCGGAAAGCAGCACAAGCACCCGTTTGCCCTGCAGGCCGAATTGTTCGGCCACGGCCAGGGCCAGATCGGGCACCTGCAGGCATTCCACCACCGGGTCGGCCGCCGTATGGATAAAAAAGATGGCCCTGCTCATGGCCCCGCCCCGCTCCAGCCTTTCCTTGAAAAAAAGGTAATCGTCATATTTCAAACCGCAGCCGCCTAGGATGATGATGTCCACCTCGGCCTGCATGGCGATCCTGGCCAGAAGCTCGTTATACGGCTCACCGGACACGGAAAAAATCGGCAGCTTTTGCGACTCCACCAGGGAGTTGAACACGTCGATCATGGGA
>CAZWYY010000051.1:0-29085 GCA_964638895.1 uncultured Spirochaetaceae bacterium
GGTTTGATTCCTACTGGCAAAAACAAGAGATAAGCCGGGCCCTGCGCAAGCTTGTACCCCTGCTGCGGCAGCGGGGGGAAACATCACGGGCCCGCACCGCGCTCTCCAGGCTTTACCGGCTTAATCCCGGCGGGCTCTTCCGGTACGGGATGGGGCTTCCCCTGGAGCTTTCGCTTGAGATCGATGATGAGAAGGCCCGCGCCGAGGCCCGCGCCTGTTTCACTGAAATGCTGCGGAAGGCCGGTTCAGATATTTCCGCGCCGGGAGATACCCAGGGGTTCGAATACCGGCTCAGGCTTCACTGGCAAGCCGGCGGCGGCCTGAATTTTGAGCTTACGGAAATAACCACCGGAAGGCCGGTCCGCCGGGGCGTCATACCGGCGGGAACCGGGTCCGTGCGCGCCCGCTGCGCGCGCTTTATGCGACAGGTGCTGTTCGATTCAGTCTACGCGGTGCGCTGAGAAACGTGCAAAACGGTTTCCTCGGATCCGGTTGATACAACCGCGCAGCGCGTTTAACCGCGTTCGTATTTTTTTAATTTTTATTACACTCAGACTTTGCGCAACACAAACAGGGAAACATCATCCGCGAAATTGCCGTTGTATTTTTTCAGGTCGCCGTTTTGCGCATGATCCTGAAGCTCAGTCATGATCACCCGGATAAGCTCCTTTAATGGCAGGGCGTGGTTTTTATCCAGTATTTTCTTTAATTTATCGATCCCGAACTGGTTCCCGTTTTCGTCCCTGGCCTGAATGGCGCCGTCGGTATAAAGCAGCAGCACGTCGCTTTTATTCAGCTTGAAACTCCCTGAGGAGTTCCGGGCCGTGGCCAGCTCGCTGATGCCCATGAAGGCCGCCTTTTTAGAGAGGTCGTTTAACTCGATGACATCACGCTGTTTTTTCCGGAATAACAGGGCGATCTCATGCGCACCGGCGTGGCTGAATGTTCCGTTTTTCACAAAAAAATAGTTCTGGGTCATAAATTTGTCGCTGCCGATACGGTCGCGGTTTATGTTACACAACAGTTTGTTCACTATATTATAGATCTCGTACGGTTGTATTTGTTTTTTCAGGGTCTGCGTGGCCATGACCACGGCCTCAAAGGCCACAAGCTGAATCAGGGCCATGATCCCGGCGGGAAGGCCGTGACCGCTGACATCGCCTATGCCGAGGTAGGTACCGGCCTCGGTGCGCATATAATCGTACACGTCGCCCCCAACCTCTGTGGCGGTCACCATGTTTGTAGCCGTCTCGTAGCCCGGGATTTTCACTTCGGCCGGCAGGATGGAGGTCTGGATGTTCTTGGCGATGTGGAGCTCGTTCGACAGCCTGTTTCTCTCATGCTGAATCCTTTTGCCCGCGATAATGGTCAGGATGATCTTCAGGTTGCCGCAGAGCCAGGCCAACGTATTCTCTTCTTCCGGGAAAAGTTTATCGAACGAATCCTTGAACGCAATAAAAACGCCGATCAGCATATCCTTGTCAAAAATGGGGTTTACCGCTATCAGGCGCTGCAGGCCCTTCAGCTCGTCCGGTATCTGATCGATGACAATGCGTTCGCGCGTCGTCAGGATCTGCTTGATGATCTGCGCCCCCCAGTCGGTCAGGTCCTGCAATGGCAGCGAGGATATTCTTTTCAGGTCGTATGTAATCTTCATGATGCTTTCCTCTATCTGCCTGTTGTTCTTTAAAAGCTTGACCGTGGAGGCCTTGTGCAGGGGGGTGCAAAATCCGTTTATTAGCTGCGGTGAGATCACCCTGAGTTTATCCCCATCCAGGCTGTACAGCATGGAGCCGGAAAAGGCGTATTCGGCCATGGGCAGTGATTCCTTCAGGCGTAGGAGCTCTTCGGCGATTGTGCTTTTCAGGATTTCCACGTCCTCCTCGATGGGGCTGCTTACCTCTCGACTGACAAGCTCGTTTAAAAGGTCGGTGGACTGTTCCTGTTTGTCGATAGTGCGTTCCAGGTTGAGGGTCCGCTGGTAAAAGTATTCCATGTACACACGGATTACATAGGCCAGGGTGAGCAGCAGAAACACCTCCGTATACAGCGGGCGCCGCGTACCGCCGAAAAACAAAAAATATACGGCCGCGGGCAGAAGCACTACAAGCGCCATATTAAAGGTAAAATTATTCGTGCGGATCACTCCGGCCTGAAGACGGAACACGCTTTTACGGTATTTTCCAATCAACAAAAAGCTTACGAGCGTGAAAAGCGCGCACAGGATAAAAACCGGCGTATCGAACTCATCCGCGGGCTGCGGCAAGGTGCCTCCCGTATAGAGGAAATACACCACATAAGAACAGGAGATAATCACCGCCATGGCTATCCAATATATGAGTGTCTGTTTAAGGTTTTTTGAAAAATCGTTCCACACGTGGCTTTTGACGATCCTCTGGCAATGAATCGAGTATTCCAGCGCAAAAAACAGGAACAGGTACAGCGCGAACACAGTGGCGAAAAAACCGAATGAAAGCCCGGGCCGCCAAAACCCATTGTCAAGCCTGTAATACAAGAGCAGCGCGGCGATAATTACAAGCAACATAATCGAAAACAAAAGATAGCGCGGCCTGGTGCCGAACTGTGCCTTTCGCCTTATATCGCTCCATAACACAACGGAGAAAATAACTCCGGGAATGAAACTGAACAGGTTAAGCTGGGTTAGTATTTCCATTTTTTTCCTCCGTGGTACCGGCCCGCGGATTTCCCATCAGGGCAAGCGTGTCATGCATTTCGCCTATTTCCCGCTCCATATCCGCGTGAAAGGACTCAAGCGTGTCCGTGCGCCGCCGCAGGCCGCTGAGGTAGTCCTTGGTCGACTGAATAAGCTCGTATTGAAGGGACGCCTTTTCCTTGGCCAGTTTGCTGACGGCGCGGAACACCTCAACACCCAAGGTAATGCCCCGCAGGGTTCCCACTACCGAGATAAGCGCGGCCTTTTCATCCGAGGTTTCGGCTGCCGCGGAGCGGATTTTTTCCACCAGCTCGCCGATCACCCGCTGGATACCGCGGATCTCTTCCTCTATGCTGGATAATGAGCTGTTGGTCTGGTCGGCCAGCCTTCGTATCTCCCTGGCCACCACCTCAAAGGTTTTTCCGTGCTGCCCGGCGCGGGCCGATACGATAGAGGCGTTGATAGACAGGAGATTGATCTTGGCGGAGATATCGTTTAGAATTTCTATGACGTCGCTGATCTGGCCGGACTGTTTGTAAATCACCTCCGAAAACTGCAGGGTATCGCTTAGGGCCCCCGTGATGGTCTGGATGCCGTTCTGCACCTTCTCCGATATCTCGAAGGCCGCCTTGGCCGAACCCGATAGGTTGTCCGAGATATCAAAACCTTTTTTTGTGTTTTCACTGATGAACTCGTTGCTTTTAAGAAGATCGTCAAAGGAAAAACCCGTAAGCGCCTCGCCCGGCACGACCGCCCTGACCATGGCCTCCACCCTGTTCAGGCGGGACTCAAGTTCACCGGTACCGGGAAACCGGAGCGACGCGTTCACGTTCGCCGCGTCCGACTCCTCAAGCTTTGCGGTCAGCTCCGCGATCCGGGTGTCCCTTTGGGCAAGGTCATCGGTAAGCCGACGGAGAAAGGCCGTATTTTTTTTTTGAATCTTGCGCTGAGGAAGAAGAACGAGAAGAAAACCCCCCGTAAAAACAAAAATCTCAAGCCCGGCCGGCGGCAACGCAGCGCCGGTGGAACCGGCCGCCGCCGTTATCAAGATTATGCTTAAAATACATAACAGTAGAAAAATAATGCCATAACGCAAAAATGTCTGATTCATACCAGCCGTGCGCGTATATTATTCAACCTTCACTACTCCGGGCACCAGGAAATTGAGGGTAGGCAGGCTGGTTACCTGCCAGGTAATGTCCCTGTTGTACTGAATGCGGATCGAGTACCGCTCGGCTTCGGTCAACTCGGTAAGTTTCATAATCCACTTGGCCACCGCCTTGATGCCGCTGGAATTAAGAAAATTAAGCTCTTTAAAATCCGTATTTACCTCCTTGACCTTATGTTCAAGCAGTTTGGCGTGCAGCGTGGTAAAAAACGGATCCAACACCAGGCCGGGATCTTCCATGTCGATATCGCCCTTGAACTTGACAGTGATATTGGAATTATCATCCAGCACCTCAACCACCATCCTGTCTTCATGAATATTTTCAATATTAAGTCTGTTCATCTTTCACTCCTTCCGACCAGTGTTATCCGATAGCAATTGAAACCTGAACCTCGTTCTTTTCCACCGTCACGTTGAGATCTCCCCCGGTCTCATAACGGATACGGGCCAATCCCAGGTGGCTTTTACCGTCACTTCTTACGGCGGCTTCTTTCATCTGGGTCACATATACCTGTAACGGATCACCCTCCGATATCTTCTCATAAATGCTTAACAGGGTATTGATGGATTCTTGTTTGGCCGTATTCACTACCAGGATCTTAATCTGTTCGGTGGCGGGCGATACCTTGATCACAATATGCGTATCGTCCCTGGATGCGTATTTTACCGCATTTTCCAGAAGCTCACTAGCCGCCATGGCTATCTTATCGGCCTTGCTCTGATCCACGATACTGATCGCCAGAAAATTCTGAATGAACCCCCGTACGCAGGCGATGTACTTCCAACGCGGCCCGAATTTTAATTCTATATACCCATCCGTCAATGTAGTGTCTACGCTCATTATTACCCCCTACTTCCAAACTATAGTGACTTGGATGTAATTTTCAAGCATTTTATTTCGGCGCGCAAGCGGACGGGAGTGTGCGCTTTACGCCCATTGGATGAGGTTTCCGCCGTAGGTAAGCCCTCCGCCGAAACCAACGGTGAGAATCAGATCGCCGGCTTTCAAGAGTTTTTTTTCATACATCTCGTTTAAGGCGATGGGAACGGAGGCGGCCGATGTATTGGCGTATTCGTCAATGTTCATATAAAATTTATCCAGCGGCAGCTTGGCGCGTTTGCACGCGGCCTGGATGATACGGATATTGGCCTGGTGGGGAACGATGTAGGCCAGGTCGTCTATGGTGATATCGTTCATTTTCAGCAGTTTTTTAATGGTGTCGATGATCACGCGAACCGCGAAGTGATACACCTCCTGGCCCGCCATCTTGGTCATAAAATCGCTTTCTTTATACTGTCCTTCTTTGTAGGGTGTACGCGTACCGCCCACGGGCCGTTGCAGCAACTGGTTGCCCTGGCCCTCGGCCCGCAGCTCGGAGTTGATAATGCCCCTGCTCCCGGCGTCGGAGCCCGTGACCACCGCGGCCCCGGCCCCGTCTCCGAACAGCACGCAGGTGTTTCTGTCTGTCCAGTCGGTTATCCGGCTCATAGTCTCGGCGCCTATGACCAGTACGTTTTTTGCCGCCTTGGTGGCAACCAGACTCTGGGCCAGCTGCAGCCCGTAGATAAACCCCGTGCACGCGGCCGAGATATCCAGGCAGCCCGCGTGCACCGCCCCCAGGTTGTCCTGAACAATACAGGAGGTGGAAGGAAATCCCACGTAATCCGGGGTGCAGGTGGCGGTAAAGATCATATCAATCTCCTCGGGGGTAAGCCCCGCCCGCTTAAGCGCCATTTCCGCGGCCTTGCCGGCCATATCGGAGGTGGCCTCGGAGGGATCGGCGATATGCCTGTGCTTTATGCCGGTGTGTGAAAATATCCACTCATCCGACGTGTCCACCATCTTGGCCACATCATCGTTCGAAAGCCTTTTGCTCGGCACATACGCGCCCACGGACCGGATTACTGCGTTCATTCATTTCTCCTTGATTTTTTATTGGAATATAATTTATTCACGGGCAACGGTCAAGGTACTCTAGGTGTCTTTCATTTTCAGCTTTTCCAGGGCCCAGGCAGTGTACCGGCGCACCTTTTTGTCCGGATCGGCGGCCAACTGCTCGAGGATCTTTTTCCCCTCCACGGATTTCAGCCGTTCCAGGGCCTTGACGACCTCCACCCGGACACGTTCATGCGGATCGCGCGCTGCATAGACAATGCCGCGGTAGGCGGCGGGCGTACCGATCAGGGAAAGCACGGAGGCGGCCCCGCTCCGTACATCCGGGTTTCTGTGCCTGAGCTTACGCGCGGTATTTTCCACAAAACCCATACTCTCAAGAAGCGCCGTAATATAGGGACGCAGGGAATGGCTGTCCTGGCGCAGCAGATCAAGCATGGTATCCTCCGTGTCCGTTCCGTTCCGGCGCATAACCTCGGTTATGGCCTCCCGCATAGCGGGGCTGCCCTCCTTGAATTTATGAACAAGGTGCGCAATCTCTTCCGGCTCCCTTTTCCATGAAAGCGCCGAGATTATCTCCTGGTTTTGCCCCGCGTCCTTATCAGCCAAAGACAGCAGCAGGTCTATGGATTTTAATGAGGAGGAGCTTCCCAGCCCCTTTACGGCCGCCAGTTTCACCGCGGGCGCCTCCTGTTCATCGATGGCCACCGCCAGAAGCCGTTCCAGGTTTGCATTTACGCCGACCCGGCCCAGCGCCAGGGCCGTCTGTTCACGCACACGCTCCACCGGGTCCCGGAGCATCTCAAACTCCGCGTTTATGGTCTTGCTGTCGCCTAACTCAACCAGGGCCCAAAGCCCGGCTATCCTTACCTCGGGATCCATATCCTTAAGCGAATCAACGGCCAACTGCTGCAGTTCGGCAAGCCCGGCCCAAGGCAGCACAGCGATGAGCGCGGCGCGCAACCTGTTGTCTTCCTTTAAAAACAGGGTCTTTATTTTTGCCACAACCAGCTCCCGTGGATAGCCTGCGAATACCGAGGCGTACGCCCGCGCTTCTTCCGCGGGCAGTTCGGGCAGGTGTTCCAGCACGGTCTCAAGGCAGTAGTGGAACTGCAGTTCACCCAGAAGCTCTATCGCCTGCCTGCGCACAATGTGATGATAGACGCCCTGTTTCGCCCGTAAGATCTTAAGCAGCTCGGCAAGCACCTTGAAGGGGGGCATTACCTTGAGCGCGGCGCGCAGCTCCTGCCGGGGTTCAAAAAAGGGCTGCAGGAAAAAAGACAGCAGCAGGTCGAACACAATGAATCCGGCCCTGGCCGGAACCATTTGCAGGAGTACGGACATAAGCACCTTATCCATGCGCCTTTTTTCCAATTCGTATTTGAAGAAGAACAGGGCCTCTTCGGTTCCCCGCTCGGCGATACACCCCACTGTGGCACGGTACACGGCGTTCATCTCCGCGCTGCCGTCATAGGTGGAGAATACCTTACGCGCCAGGACGCTGATAAAATCCACATCTCCCGTACGCTGCAGGATGACCGAGGCGATGTTCAGGCTGGCGCGGTTATTGGTCCCGGCAATACCGGCCAGAAAGGAGGTCACATTCACCTCGCCGGCCTTTACAAGCAGGTTCCGGTTCCGCTCAAAAACCGGGATGTCGCTGAAATCGACCTCCAGAAAAAGCCGTTCCAGGATACCGGATTTTTCCAGGAATACGGCGGCGGCAAAGCGTAACTCAAGATTCGAATGATCAAGGAAACCCAGGGCGAAATTCTCCTCTACCTTGTTGCCGGGCCTTAAAAGCTCCAATACATGCAAAGCTTGGTCCGCGGACAGGTTCTGCGGCTCCAGACGGTAAAGCTCCCCATAATCCCTGTGTATTCTCTGCCAGGCCCGCTGCCGCACCGCATACACGGGATCGTCGCATACGGTTTTGAACAGCAAATTATAGTATTTTTCTTTTCCAGAAGGCTTAAAAACCGCGATTACCGTCTCCCGGATCAGCGGCCGGGGATCGGAAACCCCGTCCCAGAGGGCGCGTTCCGCGCGCGCGCCCGTCTCCGCGTGCAGCAGAATATTATAGGCGAAATAGCGCACATTCCACTCCACATCCGCGGTAAGCTCCAGAAGCTCGTCAGTCATATCCAGGCACAGCTCCAGCGCGACGCGCCCTTCGAAGCGTTCCCCCCGGCAGGCAAGCGCGACGGGGCGCAGCCGGAAAGCCCCGCCGTCCACGGCCTGCACTCTCTCTTTAAAAAGCTCAAATAGGTGCCTGCGTTTCAGGCAGACCAGGAAACAGGCGAACAGCCCTTTCCCGGGCGCGAACTCCAACACCCGCAGCATCCTTTTTTTTGACCCGTTTTTCAGGCACTGTTCAATCCACAACCCGTCCATATTAATAGATGAAACAAGCTCAGGCCCTAAGAGCCGGGCCTGCTTCTCCACCGCCACGGACCGGCGTAGAAGCGCGCGCGGTGTGTATTTTTCACACACTCGGGCCGCCGCCTTTTGCGGATACTGTTTGAAGTCATTTAAAATTCTCTTTATCCTGGAAAAGGCGATCACGCGCCACAGCCCGTACCAGATAAGGAACACCACCGCGCCCACAGCCAAAAACACAACCAACGGCGGCAGGGAACGCACACCCTCCAAAAACTCACTCATGATTCTTCCCCTTGTTTTTAGTATCCCCGGCCTCCGGGCGATGAGAATACATGATCCCGGCCAGGATGGTAAGTGCGGTCAGAAACTCAAAACGCTCCCGGGTATAATGCCCCGGCAGTCGCGAATTGAGAATGAATATACCGAACTGTACCGAGTCCCGGCCCAGAGAAAGCGCCATGCCGCTGTGCATTTCCGGGCAAAGCAGGGTCCCGGGAAAATAATCATCTTGCGGACCGGAAAGAACCAGGGCCTCACCGCTTTCTCGTAAAAAGGCCGTAAGCCCGGACCGCGCCGCAAGCCGTCCGGGAACACTATACTCCCCGCGCGCGCAGGCCAGGTGCGCCTCTACGTCGGCCTTTCCCCGCCGGGTATAATCCCGGAGATACAGGCAGGCCAGGTCCGAAGAACTCACGTCACAGGCATGGTCCACGAATAAACTGATGAACTCTTTGGCATACAGGTTTTTAAGCAAAAGGGTACTTACACGCAGCAGGTCGTTCTGCATCGGGTTATTATCAAATTTTACAAATAATTTATCAAGAACATTAATTTTTTTTTAGCACCAAGCAAGCTTCAGGACATTAACTAAAAAACAGGCCCGGTTTCCCTCTGGCAGAGAAATCCGGGCCATAACATAATAAAGGAGGCTAATCTTCCGTGTCGTATATACGCACGGGAGCCTTTATTTAAATATACCACATTTCGGGGCGGAATTCTATCTATTAGTTTATCCGCACAGCAGGGACATGAACTGTCGCCTAAAACGCGCCGGGAGCAGGTTTCGACGCTTTATCGCCACTTCACCTAACACCACAAAAACCTATTGGATTTACAGAGCTGCCGCGAGCTTGACTAGGATTATAGAAATAACTATCATTGAGTTATACAGCAATGAAAAAAAAGCGTTATACCATTGGTTTCATTTTCGGTGATTTTTACGGGGCTTATACCGCAAATTTATTTTCCAATATAATAAAAACATGCCGCGAGTATAACCAGAATATTCTCTGTTTTGGCGGAGGATTCTTAAGAAGCCCAACCCAAAATGTTCTCGGCGAAAATTGTAATTTTATTTATGACCTTGTAAATAAAGAAAATGTCGACGGACTAATTATAGAAGGCTCTATCGGTAATTTTATTTCAAAAAAAAGTATGCGGGAATTCCTGCTGAAATATTCAGATATTCCTATGGTCAATATTGGCACCAATATCGAAGGGATTAACAATATATTAATTGATAATAAAAAAGGAATGGAAGATTTAGTCACCCATCTTATTGAATATCACAATTATAAAAAAATAGCTTTTGTGGCCGGAACAGAAGGAAATTTCGACGCAATCGAACGATATCAAGCATATGAAAATGTTTTGAAGCGACATAATATTCCAATAGATAATAATTTAATAACCAATGGGAATTTCAATTTTTTTGGTGGTGTAACGGCATATAAGACTTTATTTGAAGAGAGAAAAGCGGATTTTGACGCAATAGTTTGTGCAAATGATTATATGGCCATAAGTATTATATTGGAAATGCATAAGCATGGATTTAACATCCCTGATTATGGGGCGGTTACGGGATTCGATGACACCGAGGAAAGCTTAACGACGAAGCCGACACTTACTACTGTTAAACAACCTTTTTATGACATCGGGCAGGAAAGCGTAAAAATGCTATTGTCCATATTAGACGGGGAAAAGGTTCCGAATAAGATCGTAATACCTACTGAATTTCTTATTAGAGAATCCTGCGGTTGTAAAGTCGCCGATAAATTAGATCATATCAAAAATAATTCAAATAAAAAAACCGTTATTATAGACAATAAAAATGAATTTATCAATAAAATAAGAATAAATATTAATAAAGAACTTCCATTTTTAAAAAATAAAATAAACGTAAATCAATGGGTAAAAGATATTATTGATTCATATAACAATATCAAAGGCGGAGAAAACAGAAATGAGTTATTTGAAAGATTTTTGATATTATTTCATAAATTGATAGATAGTAATGAAGAAATACTTTCTATCTATAAATTCATATCAATTCTTTATAGTTCCATAATAAATCGACTCAGCATGGAGAAGGAACGAGAAAATGTTTTACATTTATGGATTAATACCGTAACTTTATTTGGATTATTGATAAAAGATGAGCTGTCTGATGAAAAGGCAAAATTTAAACTTGAATCACATGTTGTATTTGATATTAATGAAAATTTCATCAATACATTCAATTTTGAAAAATTAAAAGAAGCAATCTTGAATAATTTAACACATTTTCAATTTAATAGTTTTTTTATCTGTCTGTTTGAGGATCAAACTCTGGAAAAATCAAAAATATTAATTGCCTATGACAAAAATAAAAAAGGGAAAATCAATTATAATTCATTTCCATCGGAAAATCTACTGCCGGCAAAATTAAATAAAAAAAATCGATTTGAATATGTTGTAATGTCGCTAAATTTTAAAGATGAATATTTTGGCTATACCATATATGACATTCAAACTTTATCCTGTTTCATATATGAAACCTTATCCGTTCAAATCAGCGGCGCAATAAAAGGATCGCGATTGACGAATGAATTATACGAATATACGACACAGCTTGAAACTAAAGTAAAAGAGCGTACAATTGAATTGGAAGAAGCCAATGAAAAATTAAAAAAGCTTGATGAATTAAAAAATGATTTTATAGCAAATATAACACACGATTTTAGAGCCCCTTTAACATCGATTTTAAATGTTGCGGATCTTGCTTTAAAATTTGATAAAACCTTAGAAGATGAAAATAGAGAAAATTATGGTTTAATATATCAAGCTTCATTACGATTAAAAAATTCGATCGATAAGTTATTGGATATCGCGAAAATGGATGCTTATGGGATTAAGTTAAAAGTAAAAGAAGTGGAGATAGTATCATTCATTACAAGGATATTGGATTTTTATTCTTCATCTGTTTTAGGGAGTGATATAAAAATAATACGAAAATTGCCCGCTAAAAAAATTAATAACTTTTATACTGATATTGAAAAACTTGAAGAAATTATTGATAATATCATGTCAAATGCAATTAAGTTTAGAAATCCAAAAAACGCGATAATAACCTGTGAATTAAAAGAAAAGAATAATGTAGTATTAATATGTATTTCAGATAATGGTATAGGAATAAAAAAAGATAAATTAGAGACGATCTTCAATAGATTTGAGCAGGCTCATAACGGGCGGAATAGTCCATACAGAGGTACGGGAATAGGCCTGGCATTTGCAAAACAATTGGTCGGTTATTTAAAAGGAAATATTTGGGCTGAGTCCGACGGAGAAGGAAAGGGGTCTAAATTTTTTATAGAATTTAAGAAAGGTAAAGATATATTTGATAAAAAGGATTTCTATGATGAAGAAATTACGCAGATAAAAAAGAAGGATGTAAAAGCATTGATAGAATTAGATATAGGAACGAGAGCGGATGAAGATAAAATAGTGACTTATTTTACCGATCTAAATAAAGAGAATGAAGCAGATTACAAAAAGGGAATAATAATAATAATTGACGATGATAAAAATGTTCAAGAAATAGTAATTAAATATCTAAAAAATTTTGGTTATAGAAATTTTATCGCAGCGTCTGATGGAAAGTCAGGACTTGAAGCAGTGTATGAATACTCGCCTGATTTAATAATATGCGACTATAATATGCCTCACATGAAAGGTGATGAATTTCATAATGAGTTGATAAATAATCCGAAGTATCAAAAAATACCATTTGTTTTTTTATCAGCAATCGCAGATGAAGACTTAATTATGGAAAGAAGACAGAAAGGCGCCAATGCCTATCTAAAAAAACCAATAGATGAAAATATATTGATTATCACAGTTGAAGAAAATCTTAAAAAATATTTTGAATACTTAAAAATATCCAAACTTGCAACTATAGATGAATTAACAGGACTTAAAAACAAAAGAGAAATAATAGAAAATCTCAGGCGTGAGTTAGCGGTGAGAAAGTATAGAGATTTATCAATAATTTTTTTTGACCTTGATAATTTTAAAAGAATCAACGATGAATATGGACACCAGGTTGGTGATAAACTGCTTTCCTCAATTGGTAAACTATTAAAATCTTCAATCCGGCCCTATGATATTATAGGAAGATACGGCGGAGACGAATTTGTCATAATATTACCGGATTCTGATATTGAACAAGCCTTCGATGTTACGAAAATATTATCAAAATTATTATTAAATAATAAATTAATACATAATGATAGAGTGATTTCAATAAGTTCGAGCTTTGGGGTGGCTTCATTAAAAGACAATGCAAAATATATTGAGAAAACATTACATATCTCTAATCTTAAAGATATATACGAAATTAATAATACAGCCGAAACCGATTGGCAAAAAATAGAAAAAATCAAATTTCTGATTTCTGAACTTATATTAAGAATGGCTGATATGGCCTTATATAAAGCAAAACAATCCAAATGTAGAACATGCGGCTTTGTTTCAAAAAAACCTCATGATTTTCTTAATGATAGATGTTCGAAATGTAATAGTGATAAACTAATAAAAGGCAGAAATAAGGTTATAACTTTCAAATCTTAATTAAATAAAAAAGAGTTATGGATATGATAAATAACAAATTTAAAATTGTTTTCCCGAATCCGCTCCCAGACGGTGTTCGGTTTCGGGATCGAACAGCAGGGCCTTGGACATATCCACCATCAGTTTCATGGTCTCACCCGGCCGTTTCACGTAGTGGGGGCTTACCCGGCAGGTAAGCTTGCCGCCGTTGATGGTCACGAACACCAGGGTATCCGGCCCCGTGGGTTCCAGCACGTCCACCACGCATTCGAGCTCGTGTATCTGCGGGTTTCCCTCCTGTTCAAAGAATCCGCCGGCAATGCGCTCCGGCCTGATGCCCAAAATCACCTCCTTCTTCAGCCATTTGTCCAGCGCAAGCCCCGGTTCCTTGATGGGCAGGAAAAAAGATTTGCCGACCTTGTTTTTAAACTCTACGCCGATGTCCTTGCCGATCTTCCGCAGCGGGCATTTGATGAAGTTCATGGAAGGGGAACCGATGAAACCCGCCACGAACATGTTGGCCGGGTTGTCGTATAACTGCTGCGGGGTATCAAACTGGTGAATCCAGCCGTCTCTCATTACCGCGATGCGGTCGGCCAGGGTCATGGCCTCTATCTGGTCATGGGTAACGTAGACGATGGTGGTTTTGATGCGCTGGTGCAGCTCCTTGATCTCGGTGCGCATCTCCACGCGCAGCTTGGCGTCCAGGTTGGAAAGCGGCTCGTCGAACAGAAAGACCACCGGGTCGCGGGCCAGCGCCCTGCCCATGGCTACGCGCTGGCGCTGGCCTCCCGAAAGCTGCGAGGGCTTGCGGTCCAAGAGCTCGCTGATCTGCAGCATTTCGGCCACCCGCTTTACGGTTTTTTCAATCTCGTCCTTGGGAACTCCACGTGTCTCAAGGCCGAATGCCAGGTTTTTCTTTACGTTCATGCTGGGATACAGGGCGTAGGACTGAAAAACCATGGCAATGTCCCGGTCCCTGGGCTTGATGTTGTTCACCACGCGGTCATCGATCCTGATTTCACCGCTGGTGATTATTTCCAGGCCCGCGATCAGGTTGAGCAGGGTTGATTTGCCGCACCCGGACGGCCCCACGAGCACCAGGAACTCGCCCGACTCAATGGCAAGCGACACCCCCTTCAACACCTCGTTGGAGCCGAAATACTTTCTGACGTTGCTTATTGTTAATGATGCCATACCTTACAATTCCTATTCATTTTATCCTTTTACCGCTCCGGCGGTGAGTCCGCGCAGGAAGTACTTTCCCGCCACGATATATACGATAAGCGTGGGCAGGCCCGCGATAATGGCGGCCGCCATGTCCACGTTATATTCCTTGACCCCGGTGCTGGTGTTCACCAGGTTGTTGAGCGCCACGGTGATGGGCCGGCTTTCGGCCCCGGAAAAGGCCACGCCGAAGAGAAAGTCGTTCCAGATCTGGGTGGTCTGCCAGATGACGGCCACCACGAAGATGGGCGCGGACACCGGCAGAATGATCTTCCAGAATATGCGGAAGAACCCGGCCCCGTCTATCTTGGCCGCCTTTACGATTTCCGTGGGAATGGTGACGTAGAAATTACGAAAGAACAGGGAGGTAAAGGGCAAGCCGTAAATGGTATGCACCAGGATCAGGCCGTAGATACTCTGGCCCAGGCCCAGCAGGCCCAGGGTCTGGGACATGGGTAACAGGACGATCTGGAAGGGGATAAAACAGCCCAAAAGCAAAAGAGTAAAAAAGGTCTCGCTGCCCCGAAACCTCCATTTGGAAAACACGTACCCGTTTACGGAGCCGATCATGGTTGAGAAGATCACGGCGGGCACCACCATCTCCACGGAGTTTAAGAAGTATCCCTTCATGCCCTGGCACTGGATGCCGGTACAGGCGCTGTCCCAGGCCTTGGCCCAGGCCGCGAGCGTGAACTCGCGGGGCAGCGATATCATGTTCCCGGTGCGGATATCGTTCATGGTTTTCACCGAGGTCATGACCATGATAAAAAAGGGAATCAGGAAATAAAGCGCCGCCGCGCTTAACACGGCGTATATGATAATCCGGAGTATGACCGCGCCCGTGGAAAGTGTTCCCGGCAGCGCCGGAGCCTTACCGCTCATTACGCGTACCTCTCAGTTCAGAATAGAGATAGGGGATGATGATGGCCATCACGGCCAGGAACATGATCACCGCGCTGGCCGCTCCCAGTGAGAGCTGGGCGCGGTTGAAGGAAAAGGTATACATGAACGTGGCCGGCATGTCGGTGGAATACCCCGGCCCCCCCTGGGTCAGCGCCATGATCAGGTCGAAACTCTTGATTGACAGGTGCATCAAAATGATGACCGCGCTCAAGAAAACCGGGCGCAGGCTGGGAATAATGATGCGCCGGTAGATCCTGGGCAGGCTGGCGCCGTCCACCTGCGCGGCCTTGACAATGGAATCGTCTATGCCCCGCAGCCCGGCCAGAAACAGCGCCATCACAAAACCGCTGGACTGCCAGACCGCGGCTATGACAATCGTATAGATGGCCCAGTCCGACTCCACCAGCCAGCGGAAGGTGAAATGGGGAAACCCCAACTGCCGGACCAGCCGCTCCAGCCCCAGGTCCGGGTTTAAGATCCAGCGCCAGGCCGCGCCCGTGACAATGAAGGAGAGCGCCATGGGGTACAGGTAGATGGTCCTGAACAAGCCCTCGCCGCGTATCCGCTGGTCAAGCAAAATGGCCAAAAACAATCCCACCAGAATACAGATGCCGATGAACAACACACTGTACAGAATCAGGTTGAATGTCGCCACGCTCCACCTGGACTCCCGTGTGAAGAGGTTGAAGTTCTCAAACAGGTTGGCGTACTGCTTAAAGCCCACCAGTTGGTAATTGGGCAGCATTTTGGAGTCCGTAAAGGAGATATAGGTGGTCCAGCCGATGAAGCCGTAAATAAAAATCGCGGCCATGGCAAAGGTGGGGATAAGCACAAGCTTGGGAAGAATATTTTCCATTCTGTGCAAAACGTTGTGTATAAATCCGCCGCTGTTGTTGTTCAGTTTGTTATTCATACGTCACCCACACTATTTTCGTGAAAAAAAGGATACCGGTTGCTGCAACCGGTATCCTTAAGCTGTGTTTTACTTGGCCGCTGCGACGGCACTTGCCATCTGCGCGGCAGCGTCTTCGGCCGACATATCGGAATTATAAAAATTGGTCACCGAATCCAGGAACGCGCCCCTGATGGGCGGCATTACCGCCATCTCGTGCGCCATGCTGGGAATCAGGTCTCCCGATTTGCTGGCGGCCGCGAAATCCTTCATTGACTGGCGCGCAACCGCGTCAAAAGGACCTTCGGGCATGCCCATGCGTACCGGAATTGAGCCTTTGGCCACGTTGAACACCTCCTGGAACTTGGGCTGCAGAATCAGGCGCGCCATGGCCTTTTGAGCCGCTTCATCCTCGGGCTTTACCTTGAACATGATAAAGCTGTCGATATTGAAGATGAACTGCTTGTCGGTCAGCGGTGCGGCAACGGCGATATAATCCTTGCCCGGCACTTTACCGGCCGCCGTAAACTCGCCCTTGGCCCAGTCACCCATGAACTGCATGCCCGCTTCGCCCTTGATCACCATGGCCGTGGCCAGGTTCCAGTCCCTTCCCGGGGCGCCCGGGTCGGTGTATTGTTTGATCATCTTCAGGGTTTTAAGCACCTTGATCATGGTCGGGCTGTTGATGGCCTCCGGATCGGCCTCGACCAGCGCCTTTTTGTAGAAGTCCGTGCCGCCCACACCGGCCACGATCGTCTCAAATACCGTGGCCTCCTGCCAGGGCTGTCCGCCCCAGGCAACCGGGATCAGGCCCGCGGCCTTGATCTTCTTGCACGCGGTCTCAAATTCTTCCCAGGTTTTGGGAATTTCAGCGCCCGCTTTTTTGAAGACCTCGGGGTTGCACCACATCCAGTTGATCCTGTGCACGTTTACCGGCACGGCCACCCAGTGGCCCTTGTACTTCATGATATCGGCCACGACCTTGGGAATCAGGTTGTCCCAGTTCTCCGCTTTGGCCACATCATCCAGGTTGGTCAGTACGCCCTCATCGCCCCAGAGTTGGATCTGGGGGCCCTTTACCTGGGCCGCGGCCGGCGGGTTTCCGGCAACCGCGCGTGATTTAAGTACGGTCATGGCATTATCGCCGCCGCCTCCGGCTACCGCGAAGTCTTTCCAATGATAGCCTTCCTGTTCCAGCATGTCCTTCAGGACTCCCACGGCCTTGGCCTCTCCTCCGGAGGTCCACCAGTGCAGTACTTCAACCGTACCGCCGCCGCTGGGCCCGCAGTAGAAGAACAGGCTTGCTACCAACAGGATTAAAAGACCTTTTAATAGCTTCATCTTTCTTCCTCCTTATTAAATGGTTTTATCGCCGTCCGCGGCCAATGGTTTCGACACGCGGGGCAATATGTAAAAGAGATCGTTGATATGTTATGTATTGCAATAATCATACCAGGAGGGACAGAAATATGATATTTTTTAATTGATGATGTGATAAGCAATTAGGCGGCCTGACAACGCGGGGCCGCCGTCCGCCGTGCGCACATCCGCCCAAACTGTTTAGCCGGCTATACAATACCTGTTTCCCCGGGTAAACACCCGCTGTGCGCGCTTCAGGGCCGAGAATACGACGGCGGGGCTATTCGATCACCCTTTGAATCAGGGCGCGGACCTCGGCCGAGGGCTCACGAGCCAGGCGGGCCTCAAGCGCGGCGCGGCTGGGCCCGGCCCCCAGCAGGGACAGGGCGTGCACCGCCTCGTAACGAATACTCGCAGAAGGGGATTCCAGCAGCGCCTCCAGGCGCGGCCTGGCCCGCTCCTCTTTCCTCCTGCCCAGGGCCGAAACACAGGCGGCGGCCGTCTCCGGATCGGGATCGGCGGTAAACTCCACCAGGGCCGTAAACGCCCCTTCCGCAGGGTGCTGGGCCAGGGCCAGGACCGCGTCATTAAGCAGCCAGCGCGGGCCCCCGGATACCAGATCCTTCAGCACCGCCACGTCCGCATCAACGCCCATCCGGCCCAGGAGCCTGACGGCGCGCGGCGTGGCCGTGTTGTACTCCGCCTTTTTCACAAGGTCAAGCACCGGCTCACGTGTCTCCCACGCGTGTTCCAGAAACCAGTCCGCGGCCCGGTCGGCGTCCTGCCCGCGCTCGCTTGCCAGCAGGTGCAGGTACAGCTCCGCGTCCTTAAGCATTACAACCGGAAACCTGATGCCCGTCCGCGTTTTAAATGATTCAATCTCCTCCAGCAGCCGCGCACGCGAGTCCTTACGGTAATGGACGATTATCCTGTACACCTGTTTCCCCTGGTAGAACACCCTGTTCTCTCCGGCGCGGATGGAAATTTCGGCGATCTGGGACAGGCTGATTTCATACCCTTCCTTTGTTTTGATGCGAATAAGATTGAAATCCTGGGCACGACTCAGGTCCGCGGCCTTTTCCTGCACCTGGGCCTGGGTTTGGGCCGCAACCTCGTCGTAATCCAGCCCGAAGGCCCGCAGTTTTTCCCGATTGAACTCGATGTCGAACGCCTGTTCGGGAAGACCGTCCAGGGCGGCATCGACGACGACATCCCACCCCTCCAGGTTGCATTGTATCAGCTCGAGGGTCTGCCGGGAATACCCGTCCGGCCCAGCGGGAAACACCAGGGCAATATACCCGGTATCGGTTTCCGTACAACCCGCGGCCGCAAGGCCTATAACCAGGGATAGAAACAGTACGCCGTAACGGCGCGTCAACGCATGCATAACCCCGAATATACAAATAAAACCGCGGTTTGTGAATGGTTAAACCGCCACGGAATTGCCTTTTTTTATCAATGCGCCGACACAATGAAGTCATAATTCCGGGCTAACACTATAAATAATGAAGATACGCAATATGCATGAAATCATTCCCCGCGTGCTGCTCGCGGGCCTGGCGCTGTACACGCTGCATTTGATCTTCCGGCTGTGCGGCGCGGAACACCATGTGCTGGGGCTGGTCTCTTGGGCGGCCGGCCTGATCGGCGGCCGTACATTCTCGGCCGCGGGCCCATGTGAGTTCACCTCCGCGGACGGAATGTTTGTAATCAGGGATGTCTGCTCGGGCTGGAGGCTTTTCATGTTGTTCTTTATGGCCGGGTACGCGGCGCGATTATGGAAAGAAAGCGCCCGCGCTTTGGGCGAGGCGGGGTTTTCCGGCGGACGCGCGGCCGCGGCTTTCCTGACGGGCCCGCGGCAACCCCATAAACCTTCCCGCCCGTACCGCATACAAGACCCGCCGGCCTTCACAAGCATTGTGCCGTCGCTCATTCCCCGGATCGCCGCCTTAAGCTTTTGCGCAAACGTCCTGAGGATCGGCATCCTCATCAAGTTTCATGTTTTATTCGCGGCCGGCGGCCGCGTTCCGCTCCGGCACACACTGGTTGCGCTGTGCCTCACGTTGGGATTGCTGCCCCTGGTACTTCATATCTCCGTAAAAGAAAGGAAACCGAATTATGCTGTTACCTGAAAAAAACATTTTTTCCAACAAAGCCCTTAAAATCTGCGCCACGCTTCTCCCGCGCACGGCCGTGCTGCTTGTGCTGCTGACTCAACAGCCGTTCCTCGCGCACATGTTTGCCGGGAGCTCCTACGGCACGCTATACGCGCTGATTATCGCCGACCTGTTGATCTGCGCCGCGTATGTGATAATCACCGCGCGCGCCGGGCGGGCGGCCTTCCCCGCGGGTGCGTCGCGCGGAGAAACCGGATCCAAAAACGGGCACGCCCGCCCAATCATCCGCGCCTTGTGCTTTCTGCCGCGGAAATTCAGCGATGCGTTGTTTTTCCTGTATTCACTTTTTGCCTTTTATTTTATCGACTATCTCAGCACGGAGTACAACGTGTTCGCCAGAAACAGCAGTCCGTACGACAACATCCTGCTTATGCTGATCATCCAGGTTACCTGCCTTGGATTCTTTTTTACGGGATTCGCGCTGCGCAGGGTACCCCAGGTACTTAAAAAGCGCCCGTGGCTGGCCCTGGCCCTGACCGGCGGCATCTGCGGGGCGAGCTTTGCGGGACGCGATCCGGTACTGGCCCCCCTTTTAGCCGTTCTGAATGACATGTCACAACATGTTATGGTATTCGCCGCCGTATGCTACTGCCTGGTCCTTTTCTTCCTGTTGTTCGTGGGGCTTTACGGATGTTACAAGAAATACATCAAGCCGCGGACCCCGCTGACCGTAATCGTGACCGTCGTCTCCGTAATCGGCCTGCCCCTGGCTATCCTGCTTACAGGAGATCAGCACGGCACCAATTCGCTTTTCTGGAGTGTGGATTATCTTGCACCAGGTCTGTTCAGGCCCGTGCTTCAAAACAACCTGTTCTGGGGCATACTGTTTCTGCTTATCGCGGGGCTGATCACGGCCGCGCATATCAAAAATACACTTGTGAGGAGGACACTGTTTATCCTGTTGGGCGTAAGCCTGCCCATTACCCTGTATGCGTGTGTGGTCCTGCTGCCCTTCCTTTCCGTGATTTTCGTGTTCGTGCTGTTCGACCCCCTGTTTTTCCTGTTCTTCCTACCCTGCCTAGCGCTGCTCTCTCACGTACGGGCGTTGCGGGTAAGCGCTCGCGGGTTCAAAACCGTGTTCGCGGCCCGGCCGGTTACCGTAAGAAGGCTTACCGAGGTTATGGACCGAGGTCGTACCGTACAGAGGCCGGCGGGATCTATCGGATTCGCGCGACTCACGCCCCGGTTGAAAACCCTCCTCGTTTTAATCGCCCTTATCTGTCTGCTGCCGGGGTCGGTGCTGCTTAACGCGTTTATCGACAAAGCCGAGCTGACAGGGGCTTACTACGGTATGGATAAATCCGGGCAGATTGCGGGGATCGACCCGGACCGTCTGCGGCACGTACTGGAAGAGTTTGGTTC
This sequence comes from uncultured Spirochaetaceae bacterium, assembly GCA_964638895.1. Classification (GTDB taxonomy): domain Bacteria; phylum Spirochaetota; class Spirochaetia; order SZUA-6; family RPPD01; genus JAFGGG01. The sequence continues at coordinate 20,905 of CAZWYY010000051.1, forward strand.
GCACCACTCGAATCTTTATCTACCGCTGATAACACCCGCGCGCAGGGCGATCATCTTGGGTGATAAAACCATCAATAAGCGGCACAGCGCGCGCATGCGTACCTTCTACCTAGGGGAGCCCTATTACGATTCCCTGGGCCGTGTCAGTATCCGCTGGCCACGCCGGGCGCATTTGGAATTCATGGAGGAGATCGCCTACGCGGAACACGCTTCCTACATGCAGAGTAAGGTGCTGATCCGGGTAGGCAACGACTCCGGCGCACGGGATGAGTTTTACGCGCGCTTTGAGCTGCCCGCGGGCGTTTTCATCACCGGGCTTTCGCTTTGGATAGACGACAACGAACGACGGGGGATACTTACGTCCAAAGAGTCCGCGCTGATGGTATACGAAAGTATCAGCCGCCGTCTCATGGATCCGGCCCTGCTCAGATACGAGGACGACGGGAGCTGTTCGCTGCGTATCTTCCCCGTCGAACCCGGGCAGGAGCGGCATGCTACCGTTACCTTTCTGTACCGCAAGCCCTTCAGCCTGCACCTGGGCGGCGGTGTGCTCGACCTGGGGCGCGGGATTGTTGCGGAGACCAAGCGCGCGGCGCCAAAGATAACGGGTTCGCAAAAGCAGGCACTGCATTTTATCATCGATTATTCGACCTCGAACATGACTACGTCCGAGGTGTTCATGAAACTGGTCGCCGCGTGTATTAACAAGCTTGACTGGCACGGCCCCATCCGTTTTACGGCCGCCAATTACAACTGGAGAAACTACGATTCCCTCGACGCCCTGTTCGCCGACCGCTCCCTGCCGCGCCGGGGCTCGTTTATCTACTCCCGCGTGCTGCGCGGACTGCTGAGGGACTATGAACAAAGCGGGGAATATCCCAGGTTTGTATTTGTAAGCCACGAAAAGGAGCGATGGTATGTCCATACCTCTCTGGCCGCGACCAAAATCAGGTTTCCGGGCCTGGGCGAGGCCTACCGTCTGGATACCGACGGGAACCTGTATAAGTTTCCGGCCTTTAACATCACCGACGAGGAGGAATACGGTAATGTATTGGAAGAGGGCCCCGTCCCGGAGGAACTTACCGCGCCGCATGCTTCTCTACTATGTGGGCCGCGGGATTTCAAGGAGGGCTTATTGGGAGCCGGTGCCGCCGACATGAATGACTGGGAGCGGAACGCGCTGCTTTTCACGCGGTGGTGCGGCCTGGACGCGGAAATGCCGGTCAATTATGGTTCCCGCCGCAGCCTGAACGTACTTGCCCTGCAACGGGGACTGCTTCTGCCCTGCCTCAGCTATATTGTGTTGGAAAACGCTGAGCAGGAGCAAATGCTGGAGCAAGCCTCGAATCATGAGGGGAACGGCGGCCTGCTGCGGCAAGCTGATTTCGAAACAGTAAGTATGGACGAGGGCCCGGACTATATAATAGTGATGATTCTGGTCCTGCTGGCGGGCCTCGCGGTTTTCGCTCAATGGCGGGGTAAACGACAGCGCGAGGGCAACCGGCGGTACCATACGGCCGGGTAAACGACGGCTCCCGGCCGGGCGGGGGGACAACCACCCTCGGGGCCCGCCCAAAAAAAAGGAATAGCCTCTCTTTATATTTTATGGCAAAATAGACTCAAGCCATAAGAAAAAACCGCCGTTTGGCAGCGTGAGTAAAACCAATGGCGGCGGCTTTTTCGTAAGTAAAGGAGGCAGGGGCCATGCATATCGTTCATGTGTTTGTGCGTGTAAAACAGGAGAATATAGAAGATTTTAAGATCGCCACCCTGGAGAACGCGAGTAACAGTATCCAGGAGCCGGGCATCTCCCGCTTCGACGTGCTGCAGCGGCAGGACGATCCCTCGCGCTTCGTGCTGGTGGAGGCGTACCGCACCAAGGGCGACCCCGCGCACCATAAGCAGACGCGGCACTACGCCAAGTGGCGGGAGACCGTATCGCCCATGATGGCCGAGGAACGCTCCAGCGCCAGTTTCAGCAACATTTTCCCCGACGACCAGGGCTGGGACTGATGAACTTTGAGTTTGCCGGGGCCACAAAAGTCATCTTCGGCCCGGGGAGAAGCCGGGAGGCGGGCGGCCTTGCCACGCGCTTCGGAAACAAGGCGCTTCTGGTCTGCGGCCGCTCTACGGAACGGGCCGAGGTCGTAGAGGAGTCGCTGCGCGCGCAAGGCATCGAGTACGTCCGCTTTGAAGCGGGGCGCGAGCCCACGCTTGATATAGTGAGTCGGGCGGCGTCTTTGGCGGGTGAAGAAGCCTGCAACATGGTCGTGGCCGTGGGCGGCGGCAGCGTTATAGATACGGGCAAGGCCGCGGCCGCCCTCTCTACCAACCCGGAAGATCCCCTGGAGTACCTCGAGGTCATCGGCGGGGGCAACCCCCTGACCGCTGCGCCGCTTCCATTTCTGGCCCTACCCACCACGGCCGGGACCGGGTCCGAGGTTACCAGGAACGCGGTGATCTCCTCCCCGAATCATGGGGTAAAGGTCAGCCTGCGCAGCCCGTTTATGTATCCCGCCATCGCCCTGGTGGACCCGCTCCTTACCCTGTCGTTGCCACCGGCCCTTACCGCCGCCACCGGGCTTGACGCCCTTACCCAGCTTATTGAGCCGTTCTTATCTATAAAAGCCAACCCCCTTACGGACGCCTTGTGCCGTGAAGGGTTGGCCCGCGCGCGCACCGCCCTGCCCTCGGCCTTCAGGCGCGGGCAAGACAGGCGGGCGCGGGAGGACATGTGCCTGGCAAGTCTGTTCAGCGGACTGGCCCTGGCCAACGCCGGGCTGGGCGCGGTGCACGGGTTCGCCGGCCCTCTTGGGGGTATGATAGACGCGGCCCACGGCGCGATCTGCGCCGCCCTCCTGACGCCGGTTGCGCGGGCCAACCTGAAGGCGCTGCGCGCACGCGATCCCGGCTCTCCCCGGCTTGCGCGCTTTGATGAGCTTGGCCGGCTGCTTACGGCGGACCCTGAGGCGGACGCCGGGGACGCGGTTTTCTGGCTGGAAAATCTGTGTGACGCCCTGAAGGTGCCGCCCCTGAAGACGCTGGGCCTGGCCGAAAAGGATTTTTCCGCGGCCGTTGTCGGGGCAAAGCGGGCGAACAGCATGAAGGGCAACCCCATCCCCTTAACGGATGATGAACTTTTTTCTATTATAGAGGCTGCATATTGAGAGTGCTTTGAGGGAGACGCGGTATGTTGAGAAAACTGGTTCTGAAAAACAGGAGTTACGGCCGGTTCGCGGAAGACCGTGAGGTGGGCGAAAAACTCCTCAAGGACCTGGTTGATCTCTCACGCTACGCGGCCAGCGCGGGCAACAAACAGCCGTTGAAATACATTATCTCCTGCAGCGCGGAAAAGAACGCAAAAATCTTCCCCCGCCTCAACTGGCCCGCGCCCCCGCACGGCAGCGGCAAGCCCAAACAGGGCGAGCGTCCGGCGGCATACATCATCATGCTGGGCGACAGGGAGATCGCCGAGGATTTCGGGGTAGACCAGGGGATCGCGGCGCAGACCATCCTGCTGGCGGCCGTGGAAAAAGAGCTGGGCGGCTGCATGCTGGGCTCACTGGACCGCGAAGGGCTGCGCCGGGTCCTGGAAATCCCCTACCGTTTCGATATCCTGCTGGTGCTGGCCCTGGGCACGCCCGCGGAAACCGTGATCATCGAGGACGCGGGGTCCGAGGGGTACGTGGATTACTGGCGTGACAAGCAGGCCGTGTACCACGTGCCCAAGCGCTCGCTTGAGGAAATAATTCTTAAGCCGGACGATCCCCCGTTATGAAACAATCTCCGTTCCGTATTCCATGAGAAACCCCTGTGCGTGGAATATTCATTGCCGTGGAACTTACGCAGCTCCCGGTCAATCTTTCCCCCCACAAAAAACATTGTTTTTGACCTTTATGTTCATGATTATTCCCTTTTGTTTAGATATATATTTTCGAAATTATCAAGAAGCGCATGGAACCGCTCGTGGACACCCTCTCCCATCACTTCCTTCTCAAAATTTTCAAAAGAAATCAATAGATCCTTCTGTATGTCTATGGGTATTCTGTTATCTCCGAGTGGAAATAAAATGGAATTTTCCTTTTCTATATGATTCCGTAACAGGCCGATATAATTAAGCGCCGCGGCCATAAAATCATCCCTGTTAATTCCGGCTGCCTGCAATGCCTCAGTCATATCCGAGATATATTGCCTGCCTTCCACGTGTTCACGAAGCATCTGACCAACCGGACCACTATCTCGTGGAATGCCGTATTTCTCCATGGCAGGAAACAGTAATCCTTCCTCTTTTCCATGATGACACCTATCCGCGAATACTTTTAAGAAATTGACTATTTCTTTAAGGTGTTCTTCCTCTACAACCTGGTTTCTCTTTAATCTGGAAACCATAGATTCCAAAATGTCAAGCGCGGTTAAGATACCGTCATGTTCTTTGACCAAATCCTCACTTGCGTACTTCATACTATTACCTCCTACAATCTTTATTTACAATATACATAAGAGGCCGGCAAATCGGTAACATTGGTTACGGAATTTAAAAATATTTAAGGAGGAATCTACTGAACCAGGTCCTTGATTGATTTCTCATAATCCCACACAATATTGTCTCCGGCATGTGCTTCGAATTCTTTTTGGAGACCATAGCCGCGGGTATATATGGTGATGGTGTGTTAACCGGCGGGCAGGGCGGCGCGGGATATGAAGACGGAGAGGCGGGCCAAAAGGGCAGGCAGGGAAGCAGCGGCAGGGACGGACAGATCAATGAATACCGGGAACACTCTTTCCTTGATATGTTTAATGTCACCGGGTATCCGGAGTTTGACCGGCAGCGTTTGCGATTTTATTTTTAGATTCTGTTGCCCGGGGTCGGTTCCTTATTTATCGCGATACTCCAAGACCTCAAACTTCAGCTTGCCCACAACCCTGATCATCGCCGCATACAGGTCCTCGGCCGAATCCAGGCTGCCGCTGAAAATCTTGATGTGCGTGGCGTCCACGCGGGTCTGGTCCAGGGCCGCGTCTATGGGCACCCAGCGTCCCAGGTACACCTCGTCCCAGGCGTGAAACAGAAAACGGTTGTCATAATATACCAGGCCCACGTTCACCCTGGCGGGGATGCCGGCCGCGCGCGCCAGGGCCGCGAACAGCACCGCGTACTCGGTGCAGTCCCCCTCCTTTTTATCCAGCACCTCCCCGGCCGAAAGCATGGCCATCCGCAGGGAGGGTTTGATGTTTTTCCGCACCCAAGCGGATATCTTTACACAGGCCCGCCAAGCGTTTGTTTCGTTCGCGGTTATGCTCTGCGCCAGCTCCGTAATCCGGGGGTCGTCCGACTGCAGGAAATCGTTCGAGCCAAGATAGTCCGCGCCCTCCCCCTTCACCATAAGCGGCAGGGCCGGGGAGTCGGCTTCCGTAAACGGCTGCGAGGTCACCTCCAACAGCCCCCCTTTGTCCCTGGCCGTAAAACGCTGCCTGTCGTCCTCCGGAAAGGGCGGCGCGCCCTCCTTCGAGTCAAAGCTTACCTTTAATTTAAGGAAGGCGGTTTTTTCCGGATGGGGTATTTTTTTATCCGTGGCCACCGAGAAAGCGTCCAGGTTCAGCCTGGCCCCGCTTTGCAGCGCCTGTTCCTGGGTGGTGCGCTCCAGGCGCAGGCCCGTGGTTTTTTCTTCCAGGTATAAGGAGTTATACTCCGCGTCCAGCCATTCCACGCAGTCCAGGGTTACTCCCCCTGTCTTGACGATAAAATGGACGGGGATCACCTTAGTCGTTTTTCCGTCAATCTCAACTTGTTTCTTGTCCAGCACCTCCAGGTCCGTGCGGTCAAAGGTCGTGCTGGAAATGTTGTAGGTCGTATACGATCTCTTCCAGCCTGGTTTCAGCCCGTCCTTCAGCATATACAGACTCATCTGAAAATCCAGGGCGAAATCCTCCGGCAGCTTCAGCGTACCGGTCCTGTGGCCCCTGGGCGAGATCTCCTTAAGCTCCAGCGACGAGTCCGTTATTCTGGCCTGCCGGTACTCCGGTTCCGCAGTGGGCTGCTCCCGCTCATAGATTATTATCCAGGGCTTCAGATCATAGGTCAGGATGGTGATGATGCGCGTATGATTTTCCATTTTTTGGGAAAAGCGTATGATGCTCAGGCAGGTTTCCGTGTACTGCACGATTACCGGGGTGTCCTCCCAGGTAGACGGATACTGTGACACCTGCATATACCCCGCCTCCTGGTTCATGAAATAAAGCCTGTACCAGGTGTCCCTGTACATGCCAGGGATATTCGGGACATGCGTCGCGTTCCCGGCAGCCGGTTTCCCGTCCGTATCTTGGGCCGCGGCACCTACGGCCAGACCCGTCAATACGCATATAATGATGATGGTCCTTTTCAATGTATTTCTCCCGGAGCGCACGCCGCCGCGTCGTTTTGTCCAAGGACCGCCGCGCCGGGCGTTGTTATCTGTGTTTTATTATTATACTGATAAATCCCAGGATGATAAAGACCAGGGGCAGGTTGCTCATCACTATGGAAAACACCTCGGCAAAGCGCAGGCCCAGCACCATGAAGTCGAAGCTCACTATGCGCAGCCCCTGCAGGGTGTCGAACAGAAAATAGGCGTACATAAGCAGGGTGCCCGTGATGATGAACACCCAGGCCAGCTCCCTGGTTTTGGAGAGATAAAGGATGGCGCAAAAGGCGGCCGCGCCCCCCACCACCAGCCTGATAAGATAAAACCAGAATGACAACTCAAAACTCTGCATACTATTATTCTCCCGGAATCTCATTAAAAAGTTTACACATTTTTTTCAACTCGCCCGGAGACACCTCCCAGGGCAGGATCGAAGGCCCCGGGTAGTCCGGCGCAAGCAGGAACCCCTGCGCCAGGAAGGCGTGAAAAACCTCCGCATACCGCGCTTCGCCGCAGCTTGCCGTGATATAAGGCCCCCGCTGTTCCCAGCCCGGCGCTCCGGCCAGCAGGTCTTCCGCGTACCAGTCCGGCATGCGGTGGCATAACAGGTCATACACGGTGCGCGTAAGCCCGGCCAGCAGCATGGGCGAGATCTGATCGGAGGCCGGAAATCCCTCCGGCAGCTTGTCCCTGAAACACACAACCACGGGCCCGCCGCCCACTGCAAGGGGGAGGATGGGGATGAGTACTCGCGCGGCCTCAGGCCCTTGGGCTTTGACGCCGGCCGCAGCCTCCCCCGCCGTGCGCGCCTCTGCTGCCGCCTGGTCTCCCGACGCCGACGGTTCCGCGGCTGCCCGCGGCCACAACGGCCGCCAGTAAGAAGCCCCGGGCGGCAGTCCGCTTGCTTCGTGGGCCGGCGCGATGCTGCCGTCTTTCTTACCAGCCGTCCCGCCTCCTTCACCGCTTCCCAGGTACAGGGAAGCCAACTCCAGGGCCCGGTGTTCACAGGAGGCCGCGCGCATGTCCCGATAACCCGGCAGCAGCCTCAGCACGGCCTTGCGTAGCCGCCCCTCGTACACGGACGGCAGGTCGGCAATCAGCCCCTTGGCCATCACCTGCTTCATGACGCGCGTCAGGTTCGCGGGCCTGTGGCCCAAGAGGGCCGCGCCGTTCTGCCGGTACAGGTCAAGGTAGCGCCCGCCCTTGAAATCGTAGAGATAACAGCCGCGCGCTCTTTTTATGGGAGGGATATGGTCTCTTAAGCTTGTTTCGTTCACCTTCTGAAATTACCTTTTATATGCGACCCGGCGGCGGCCGGGCCTCAACCAGCGCGCGCCCACGCCCGCCATGGCCCTTCTCCAGCAGCCGGCCACGGCCGTCATGAGACGTTCACGCCGCACCGCTGGCGGGGGCCCTCAGCTTACGCCCGGCAAAAATCACCCCGCCCTTTCAGCCGCCCGGTGCGCACTGCGCAGACAGCCTGCGCCCGCGCCCGGCTTCAACTGCCCCGCATCGTTCAGGCGGTGCCGGTCTTCTTCCTGATCAACTCCGAGGCCAGGGCCGGGTTGGCCTTGCCCTTGGTGGCCTTCATCACCTGTCCCATCAGGAACTGCAGGGCCTTGTCCTTGCCGCCCTTGAGAGCCGCCGCGCTTTCCGGGTTCTCGGCAATCACCCGCTCCACAATCGCCTCCAACTCTCCCTGGTCCGAGATCTGGGCCAGGCCCCTGCTTTTTACAATTTCAGCCGCGCCCTTGCCGCTTGCCGCCATCTCGGCGAACAC
>CAZWYY010000052.1:0-28925 GCA_964638895.1 uncultured Spirochaetaceae bacterium
AAATCATGGGCTATGCCGCCCGCCAGTTGGCCGATGGCCTCCATTTTTTCTGAATGTAGCAGCCGCTCTTTGCTTTGTTTCAGGGCTTCCTCGGTTTGTTTACGCTCGGTTATATCCCGCACGTGGATAATGGCAAAGGGTTCCTTGTCGTGGCGGATATCGGCATAGGTAATGCTTACCGGAATACGCACACCGTCCTTGCGGGTGTAATGGAACCCCTCAACATCCTGAAAACGACCGTAGGCACGTACCCGCTCCTTCAGGGTCTCGGCCCTCATCCTTTCTTCCGGGGGATGCAGGTCCCAGAGTGTCAGCGACATCAACTCGGCATGGGAGAATCCCAAGAGCTCCGTGCAGCGCGGGTTGGCGTCGATGATCTTGTCGTCGGCCAGGCGTACCTGGAAGATGGCGTCACCGGCGCTGTTAAAAAGCATACGATATTTTTTTTCATTCTCCTTCAAAGCCTGTTCGGCGTGCTTACGCTCGGTGATATCCTTGAACATGGTGAACAGAAGCGGACCGGCGGGTAAGTCGATAATCGATGCTGAAAACAACCCGTAGATGATTTCAGCACTCTTTTTCCGCATCTGAACCTCGCAGTCCTTGCAATATCCCTGCTGGCGCATCACCCCCAATACGGCGTTCCTGTCCTCTAAATTTACCCATATGCCAAGGCTTTTGGAACTCTTACCGATTACTTCTTCTCTTTTAAAGCCCAGGAGCTCCAGAAATGCCTCATTTACCTCTTTGAATACGCCGTCATCCACGTTGCTGATGGCCAGCGGATCACGGCTGGTATAAAAAACCTTTTGGAATTTTTCCTGATTTTCCCTTATTTCTTTCTCCGTTTCCTTGCGCTCCAAGGCATTGGCGACGCTTTCCGCAGCCAGTTGCAGAAATATTATAATATCGGCTGTCCACATTTCCACCCTGTGAAGCGAATCAAATCCCAGAAACCCCTTTATCCGCTTGCCGTAAATCAGTGGTACGCAGAGCAGGGATTTAATCCCCTCTCCGGCAAACTTCCTTTTTTCAAGGGCGGCCCGGGCGGGAAGTTCCGAAACCTTGGGACAATAGCAGATTTTCCCGGCCAATAACAGATTTGTCAGCCAGGGAAAGGACGAAGTGGGGATTTCCTTAAGCTTCTTTATCCTGGAATCAACCCCTTCCGCGCACCATTCATAGGTATTGCTCATCAGGGTTGCACCCGCCGAAAAACGGAAGATGTACGCCCTGTCTACGGAAGCGAATTCACAGATTGAGCGAAGTGCGCTGATGATGCCGATATCAATATTGTCCACCGAAAGTTTGATGAAATCCGTGGACATGCTTACAATAAACTTTTCAAGCCGGTAACGGAATTTCAGTTCTTCTTCTATTTTTACCCGCGCGGTGATATCGCGTATAATGACCAGGGCCGCGGGAACCCCCCGCCAGTGAACGGGGGAGGCGGAAATTTCAACCGGCATAGGGCGGCCGAGCTTGCCTGTTAGGGTAACGCGGTAGATTGAGTTTTGTTTCTCCCCGGCCACGCGTTTTTTTAACCTGGTCTCCATCTCCTCCAGGTCCTCGGGTCTTACAAAATCCTTAAACGAAGTTGCTTTTAGCAGCTCCTCTTCTGTGTAACCGAGCATGCGGGAGATTCTCTTATTCACATACAACACTTCATTGGTGGTGGCCACCACCACGCCATCCGCCGCTTCACGGCCGATGAGTTTGAAACTTAGTTCGTTTTCCTTTGATTTTTCCAGGGCTTTTTGCAGCCCCCTGCACTTCTCTTCGGAAGCTTGGAGTTTTTGCATCAATTCTCTGATTCGGGTGCTGTTGCTTTCAGAAACCTTGCGGAGCTGTGATTCCGGCTTTTTCTGCCTGTTCACTGGAATCCCTTTTTGGAACGGCGGTTTGCTGTACGGTTAACATCTAAATATAATCACATGGTGCATTATTTCCAATGATTTTATTCCATTTCTTGGATTAAATAAAACAGGGGCTGTTTTTCAGCCCCTGTTTTAAATGATTATACAGTTGAATTATTTTTCATTGGCCTTGTCAATGCATTCCTGTCTCGCCTGATCGCAGAGAAGCAGGGCGGCCTTGTCGCCCTTGGCCTCATCCTTACACTTCTGATACGCTTCGTCACAGGCAGCCTCCTTGGCCATTACGTCCGCATCCTTCACCTGTCCGCCTGTTTTACACATTACCAGACCGAAGGTGAATAGTAATGCGATGATGATAAACATGAGTTTTTTCATCATTTCTCTCCTTTCTTGTTACATATCTTTTTTTATAATTATAGGGGATTATCCGCAAAAAGCAAGGAGTAAAAAAAATTTAATAAGGTTCCGGCCCATAAAGAGCGGCCGGCGGTATGGCTGGCCGGTCCGTCCGCTCTTAATTATTGTGTGAACTCCTGTCGGCCTCTTTTTCCAGAACCGAGGAAAAAGGCAGTTTACGCGGGAGATCGGCCAAGATCTCCGCCGTAAGCGGACTGTCCGGGGTTCCCAGGTATTTTTGCACGCCGCGGATAAGGGTTTCATACTCGTGCAGATTGTTCCAGAAAATGAAATCCTCGAGCCCCGCCTGCTTTAATCCGTCCATTTCCCAGCCGATGTAGTCGATACCGTAATTGTCGGTGTTTTCTTTATAGTAGAAGGCCTGGATGTAGGGGCGCAGGTGGGCCCCGCCGATCAACTCCTTGGTCCGCTTGCAGCTCAGATAGATGATGTAATAGATACGTTTATCACCGTAGTCCGCGGCATAGCCGCCGCCGTAATGCGAGGGGTAGAACATGGGGCTTACCACGTCAACATAGCGGGAAAGCTCTGTTATGTCCTGGCCGATCCAGTTTCCCATTTTGGAGATCGCGTTATACCCGAACAGGTCGATCGAAATGGGAACGGACAGGTTCTCCCTGGCTTTTTTTAAGAAGCTTACCAACGCCTCGCGCATGATTTGGTTTGGTTTTTGAAAATCGTATTTTCTGGTGTCCTTCCTGTTGCGGATGTCCGGAAACCGGATATAATCAAACTGTATCTCATCCACACCGGCCTCCTCTACCGCCCTGGCGGCCCGGATATTATAGTCCCAGACAAACTCACTGTAAGGGTCGACCCACATCTCGGGTCCTTTTAAAAACACATGCGTCGCCGTATCTTTGATGGCGTATTTGTAATTTTGGTACTTGTACAGGTGCTCGTCCTTGAAGGTTACCATTCTCCCTATGACGTAAATACCGTCCCGTTTCAATCTTTTTATAGTGTCCACCACGTCCAGGTACGGGTCCACCACCTCCGGTACGCTGTTTAAGACAGGGTCGTCCGTCGGAACACGAACCGAACCGTAATCGTCCTTCAGGTTGATCACGACCGCGTTCAATTTCAACAAGGAAAGCAGGTTTATAAGTCTTTTATAGTTCCGGCGCTGGGTGAAGGTATAGCTGATATACAGGGCGTGCTTATGCAGGGCCCGGGGATCGGGGGTAACCTCGCGTGCCGGACGGTAGTGCGGCGCAAAGGCCGCGTGCCGGCCGTCAAGGGTCACGGACACGAGTTGTTCGGAATGCAGAATGTATTCGCTTAATGATGACGGCAGGTTTTCCGGGTAACCCGCCGCCTGAAAGGTAAAAATCCTGCGGTTATCCGGGCGATTGGTGAAAAGGATGAGATTGCCTTTCAGGTAGTTCAGATTTTCCGCCATATAGAAGTCTCCGTCCGGATATGTGTACAGCAGGGAATCGTCCAGTTTCCAGACCCGTTCCCCGGTGATACTGCCCTTCCAGACGCCCCCGCCGTTTCCCAAACCCGCAAAAAAGGTATCCTGGTCCGCGCCGAAACAGAGGGAACGTACCTCTTCAAGCAGGAACGGCCGGCGAACAGGCTCGCCGGGAAGTCCGGTGGTCAGGTTGGTGACGGAGTCCCCCATGTCCGCGGAGTAATAGATGCCGTTAAAGGATGTGCCGATGAGGATAAGATTTTTATTATACGGGTGCCAGGCCACGCACAGCGGCTCGTTCACTTCCTTCATGTCCCGGAGTCCGGCCTTCCCGAAGCTGTAGCCCCCGTTCAAGGAAAGGTAGAGGCCATTGGAGAATAAAAGCGCGATGCGAGTATTGTCGGGAGATATGGAATGACTAATCACCGGCTTGGTTTCATCCGGATGGTCAAAGGGGTAGACAACCTCCGGCGGCAGGCCTGAGTCTATTCTCAGGTTATATTCGTTCTCTGCGCCCAGGTTGACGATTTTATAGATACCGTGACGCCGGGTCAGGACCAAGAGCAGGCGCGTGTTAAGGGGGATGATATCAATTACCTCCAGCCGTTCCTGGTCCGGCAGTTTCTGCAGGGAGTTTGTTGAGGCAAAGCGCGGTTCTTCCGCAGGACCATCAACATTCGCGTAATGAATGACATGGGTCTCATCACATAAGAAGATAGAGTTGTCCGTTACGGCCCGGCTTTGGGATTCGCAGTTCATGACAAGAAACAGTGTGATTACGGCTAAAAATACGGCGTGTGCGCTGCGCATATTCTGTTTTCCTTAATATTACAGATTGAAATGTCTTTCCGCGGACTCAACGGTCTGGCGGATTAATGAAATGATGGTCATGGGTCCCACTCCATACGGTACGGGTGTATAGGCCGAGGCCACGTGTTTGATGTTCTCCAGATCGGTATCGCCGACATTTCCGGGATTGTAACCCGCGTCAATAACCACCGCGCCTTTTTTAATCCAGTCCGCCCTAATAAACCTGGGTTTTCCCACCGCACCCACAACTATGTCCGCCCGCCTTACCACCTCAGAAAGGTTCTGCGTTTTTGAATGGCAGATGGTGACCGTGGCGTTTTCATTCAACAGCAGCATGGCCACGGGTTTGCCCAAGATGGGGCTTCTCCCCACCACAACCGCCTCTTTTCCCTGAAGGGGAATCTTATAGTACTTTAAGATGGTGAGAATGCCAAGCGGCGTGGCGCTTACGAACGCCTTTTGGCCCATGGCCATTCTGCCAAAGCCGGCCGCATTGACCCCGTCCACGTCTTTTTCAAGAGAGATGGTATTGAAACAAAGTTGTTCATCCACCTGTGACGGTACCGGGTGCTGCAGGAGAATGCCGTGTACGTTTTCCGCGGCATTTAACTCCCGGATTTTTTTAACCACGTCCTGTGTGGCAGAGTCGGCGGGCAGTTCAATCTTTAGTGAATCCATCCCCACGCGCGCGCAGGCGTTGCCCTTCATTCGCACATATGTTACCGAGGCCGGGTCGTTGCCCACTAGAATTGTGGCCAGTATGGGTTTTTTCCCGGTTTTAGAGATCAGGGAGCTTACCCTGGCCTTGAGTTCTTCCTGCATCTCGGAAGCTATGGTATTTCCGTATAAAATGAGTGGCGCGGTCATAATACTGCACTATAGCGTATATGGGCCGCGCGTGTAAATGAGTAATACTGGGGCATATAAAAACAACCTAAAAATATTTTTAAAATCAGGCGATAAAGCTTATACTTATAGAGTGAACGGAGATCGAAAGAGTACACGGCGAACCATGGAAAAGCAACGGCCCACGGTTGGAATGTTTATAGGAATGCTCGATGAGGACTACCAGGCCAATATCTGGAAGAATGTTGCGGACCTCGCTATTGACCTGGATGTGAATCTTATATTCATTCCGGGCAAGGCACTCGGCTCCCCATACGGGTATGACTATCAGCACCACATCATCTTTAACCTGGCGAATGAGCATAACCTGGACGGGCTGATTATTCTTACTGGAACCCTGGGGAACTTTATTTCCATGGATGAGCTTACGACGTTCTGCCGGCATTTCAGGCGGCTGCCCATGGTATCCATGGGCCAGGTGGTAAAGGGCATTCCCAGTATTCTGCTGGACAATAAATTCGGGCTCAAGGAAGTACTGGACCACCTCATTGACAAACATGGCTACATGCGGTTGGCCCATATCAGGGGACCGGAAGGCCACCAGGATGCGGATATTCGGTTTGAGACATATAAACGGGTTTTGGAGGAGCATCACATCTCGTTTGATCCGCGGCTGGTTGTGCCCGGAAATTTCGTTTACGACAAGGGCACGGAAGCCATGAGGATCCTGTTTGAAGAACGAAAAATCGCCTGCGACGCCATTGTCTCGGCCAATGACGATATGGCCCTGGGCGCCCTGCGCTATTTTCAGCAGAAGGGCATCCGGGTCCCCCAGGATATCGCCCTGGTGGGCTTTGATGATATAAAGCTGGCCAAAAATTTTAATCCTCCGTTGACCTCTGTTACCCAACCCCTGTATGATCAGGCGAAAAAAGCCCTGGATATCGTGTTGGCCCAGATCAAGGGGGAAGAAGTGCCGGATATCCTGTACCTGCCGTCCAGGGCGGTAATCCGGCAGTCCTGCGGTTGTTTTTCCCCTTCCATGCTTTATATTGAAGGCACGTTAAGAGAACCGGCGGCGAATCAGGAACACTCGTTTGCGCCCCTTTCAATAGATAAACAGACGATTTTGCGTAATATCACCCGGGAACTTAAGGCCAAGGGTATAGACAAACAGGATGTGTTTTCCTGGGTGGAAAAGGTACTGGACATCCTGATCGGCTGCCTGAAAAAGGCTGACTCGAACGACACATCCCTGTATTATACCATCACCAGGCTGCCCCTGTCAAAATCCGGGGTAGCAAAGGATGAATTGTTCTGGCAGGGCATACTTAAGGCTATCTACACCAACATCCTGCTGGCGCTGACGGACAGTGATGCCGCCCTGTTTCTTGAGCTCCTGTATAAGAAATTGGAAATCTTATTGCATGAGTTTCTCCTGCGGCCTGATCCGTTTGAGACCCTGAACGAAAAGCATATAGTCTGGACCCTGCGGGAAACCGGCAGTATCCTGACCACCGCTTTTGAGCTCAACCAGTTGCTTGACGCTATTGAGGAACAGCTGCCCTATCTTGGCATCAATATGTGTTTTCTTTCATTTTACAAAGGAAAGGTGAAAAAACTTTCCAAGTTTATCTGGGATATCCCCGAGAAATCACAACTGCTTCTGGCCTTTAACAAGCATAGAAGTTTTACTCTGAAAAGCGGTGAAAAAATATTTCCCACGGCCCAACTGTTGCCCGTTGAATACCTGCCTGTGAACAAACGCTTCACCCTGATTCTGATGCCCCTGTTCTTTCGTGATGAACAGTTCGGGTATATTTTGTTTGAACAGGGCTCCGATGTGGAAACCCTGTATGAAACATTACGCGGCTATATCTGCAGTTCGTTAAAGGCCGCACTGCTGTTTAAACAGCAGAAGGAGGCCGAAGAGCTGCAGATCGCGGCCATGCAGGCGGCGGAAACGGCCAATAAGACAAAAAGCGAATTTCTGGCCAATATGAGTCACGAGATCAGAACCCCCATGAATTCGATCATCGGTTTTACGGAGCTGCTGTTGGAGCAGGAAAAGGATCCGGGGAAAAAAGAAAAATTAAAGATAATTATGAAGGCCGGAGACAACCTGCTGGAGATTATAAATGACATTCTGGATTTTTCCAAAATGGAGGCCGGTAAGGTCGAGTTTGAGAAAACCAGCTTTTCGGTGAAAGACCTGCTGAATGACATTAAAAAACTCTTTATCATCAAGGCCAGCGAGAAGAATATTTCTTTTATTGTAGAAATAACCCCTCGGGTTCCGGATTACGTGTTCGGTGATGAACGGCGGGTAAACCAGATCATTTTAAACCTGGTAAGCAATGCCTTCAAGTTTACGGCCCACGGGGAGGTACGTATCACCTGCGACTACACGCCGAAAAACAATCTGCTGATCAATGTACATGATACGGGGATCGGGATCGCCAAAGATAAGCAGCATCTGATCTTTTCGCCCTTTACCCAAGTGGACAACTCCCCCACGCGCGAATATTTCGGTACCGGCCTGGGACTGGCCATATCCAAAGGCCTTACCGAGAAAATGGGGGGCGGCATCGGGTTTACCAGCCGGTTGGCTGTGGGTACCACCTTTACCGTGGAACTGCCTCTGCCTAAAAGCGAGGGAGATTCGGTTACAGAATTAAAAGATAAGTTCCGGGATGACAGAATGGTACAGTTCTGGCTCAAACAGTCGGGCGGTGATCCGCAAATCAAGGATTTGATTCTGGAGGGCCTTACCAGGCTTCCCGAGCGCATAGCGGAAGTGGAGCAGGCCGTCAAGAATAATCGTCTGCAAAAGGTAAAAAAACTCAGCCATGACCTGAAAGGCGTATACGGCAACCTGGGGGTCAGCGAGATATACGACATTTTTGCGAAGATCAATAAAGAGGTGAACAGCCGTGAAGTGAATATAAAAAAAGTACTCCGGCTGCTGGCTACCGTAAAGGAAATCGTGGAAAAGATACCCGCGTATTATTTCAAAAAAATAAAGAGGCTATCCCATGTGACAAACAGGGTGCATAAAAAAAATTTCAGGGTGCTGATTGCCGAGGATAACGAACTGAACCAGAAACTGATCGGCGTACTTTTAAGCGGGCTTGGCGTGGAATATACTTTTGCGGGCAACGGAAAGGTTGTGCTTGATCTGCTGGAACAGGGGATCGGAAATAATACGCCGTATGACTTACTGTTGCTGGATATGCAGATGCCCGTGATGGACGGCCTTGAGGTGATAAAGCGCATCCGTCGGCATGATGACCTGAAACATCTGAATGTGATCGCGATTACCGCGTATGCCATGAAGGGCGATGCCCTGAGGTATATCAGGGCGGGCTGTAATGCATATATTTCAAAACCCATTAATAAAGACAAGTTTATCAAAGCCATCCATGACGTGATGAACAAGAAGCAGTCCGGACTACACACAAAAGAGATTTCTTTAACCGCCAAAACCAGGGAACTGTTGGAGGAAACGTCCCGGGTAATTATGCGTAATAAAAAAATATTTGATCAGAACGCACTGCTGGAGCTGGCCGGCATGCTGAAAGGCCCCGCGGCTGAGGAAACGATTCAGAAAATTCGGGCCGAGGTGGAACGGATCGCCGTGGATTTTGATGAGGACGGCTTGGAAAAACTAGGTGAAAGAATAGAGGGTTTGTTGAACTATGGGCGTAAAAATATTAATCGTTGATGACGTTGCCGAAAACCGCAAACTTCTGGCATCCATTCTGCAGAAAAACAATGACTATGAGATCATGATGGCGAAAAGTGGGAAGGACGTCATTGAACTTTTTGAACACCACCAAGATGGTCTGCCCGACCTCATTCTCTTGGATATCATGATGCCCGTGATGAGCGGCATCGAAACAGCACGGTATTTAAGCGAACATAACCTGCGCCGGGATATTCCCATTATTTTCGTTACGGGATTGGAAGACACGGATAATATTGTCAACGCGCTTGAGGCCGGCGGGGTGGATTATATAACCAAACCGTTTAATCGGGCGGAGCTCCTGGCCAGGGTAAATACCCATATCAAACTGAAGCGCGTGCTGGATGAGCTCGCGGTAAAAAATACATTATTACAGAGCAATGAACTGCACCTGCTTCACCTTGTTGATGAGAAAACCAAAAAAATAAACAACCTGACGGTCGCCCTGATAACCGCCCTGGAGAACGCCAATATATATAATGATTTTGATACGGGCAATCATATCAAGAGGGTAAGCGAATACTCGGTTATTCTGGCCGAATACTACGGGTGTGAACTGGATTTTATCAATAAGATTAAAATATACTCTCCGCTGCATGATATCGGGAAGGTCGGCATACCCGATCATATATTAAAAAAGAGGGGTATTTACGAGGATTATGAATACACTCAGATGAAGGAACATGTTGTGATCGGTTTTAAAATATTGGATTCACCGGAGATCGATACCATGGCCAAGAACATCGCGCTGTACCATCATGAAAAATGGGACGGCAGCGGGTATCTCAAGGGGTTAAAGGGTGAACAGATACCCCTGGAGGCGCGGATTGTGGCCCTGGCCGATGTCTATGACGCCCTGATGACCGAAAGAATCTACAAAAAGGCCTATACAGCGGAAACAACCAGAGATATAATTCAAAAAGATTCCGGAAAGCATTTTGATCCCAGGATCGTGGAGATATTTCTAAAGCAGCAGGATAGATTTTCCAAAATAAGCAGGAAATATTCCGATTGAAAAAGAGGGAACATGGCACGGTTAAAAGATGAAAACAAACGCACACTCATCATGGAATCCTCGAAGGTGCTTTTCTCGCGGAAAGGTTTTTTTAACACGTCCATTTCGGATATTGTAAGGGAAACCGGGCTTCCGGTGGGCAGTATTTATACCTATTTCCCCAGTAAAGACGAGATAATGAGGGTCATTGTGGAAGAGGGATGGCAGGACCTCTACAGCCGCCTGTTGGCAACGGTTTCATCTCAACAAAGTGATCAGTCGAAACTCAAGGCCATTATTGAGAATTTTCTCCCGGAAATTCTCAAGGATGTGGATCTGATCAATATTCTTTTGTCGGAGGCGATCGCCTTTACCAAAATCGAGGAAAAGATCGAGGTCTTAAGTATGATGATGTTTGAGCTTATCAGGTCGGTTTCCAAAAAGAAGCCCCCCGCCCGCGGATTCAACAAGAGGTTTATTGAAACCGCCTTAACCGTATTTTTTCTGGGTATCCTGAACGCCGTACGTTTGGCGCGTTTAAGTTCAATTAATATAAAAGAGACGGACATTATTGAATTCTTAAAAATATCCGTGGAAAACTCCATGGATATTAAATTATGATCCTGCCTTGATTTTCTTTGACTAATTATATACAGTACAAGCACTATGAATGGCGAAAATAAAAATCAGTATACACTTATCATCCTCAAACCCGATGCCCTGGTGAAATCGCTTACGGGTAATATTTTGACCCGGCTTTCCGAGGCGCGCCTGCGGATTGTGGCGGCCAAGATTGTAAAGGTCTCGCGCGAACTGGCCGAGGAACACTATGCGCACATGAAGGACAAACCATTTTTTAACGACCTGTACGATTATTTTTCCGGGAAAACCTACGGGCCTGATTATGAGCGCGTGCTGGTCATGATCTATGAGGGGCTTGACGCCATCGGCAAGGTGCGCAAGATCGCCGGTGCCACCAACCCCCTGGAGGCCGATCCCATCACTATCCGCGGCGCCTATGGTAGAATCAACAAAAAAGGAATTATGGAGAATGTAATCCACTGCTCGGATTCGGAAGAAAACGCCGAAAAAGAGGTTAAAATGTGGTTCAAACCGGATGATATTTTCGAAGAAATTTATCCCACCAGGATTGAAACAGTCACCCAATACAAAATGCGTGTCTGGACTTGATTACCTATTGCTCTCCCATATGTTAAATGATTATAATTAGTATATATTATTTTCGTAAGGAGAAACAAACATGCGATCAGCGGTTTTGTTACTTTTTTTAAGCGCTGCGGCCTTACTGCTGCCGTTTTCCTGCGGGGACGGCGCCCAACCCTCAGACCGGCTTACGGTAACGGACAAAACACCCGTGATCGACGGGAGTGTGGCCGCGGATGAATATAGTTTTACGCAGGATTTTACCAATTCGACACTTTACGCTGCGCGCAATAATGATACGGTTACCCTGGCCTTCAAGGCCGGTGTAACGGGCTG
Source organism: uncultured Spirochaetaceae bacterium (assembly GCA_964638895.1). Taxonomy (GTDB): domain Bacteria; phylum Spirochaetota; class Spirochaetia; order SZUA-6; family RPPD01; genus JAFGGG01. The sequence goes on from CAZWYY010000052.1 coordinate 11,607, forward strand.
GGTGGCGATCGGCACGGGCTCCACGGTAATGGATAACGCGCACATAATTATCGGGTATGTCAAGGACGGCCGGCCGCAGTTGAAGGAACAGTTGGGGGCTGGCCACTCCCATCATGACGATAATATGGCCGCGTCGGGGATTCTTAATCTGGCGATGAAGGAAGAGAACAATGCCACCACCCTTGAGGTCGCCCTGCGCGCGGATACCCTTATCAAGCCGGGTCAGACGGAGTTGCCCCTGATTCTGGCCTACAGCACCCAGGATTCTTTTATGGTACGCCATAGTTTTCGCACGACTGTTGTGTTACAATTACAATAGAGGAAGATCCGTGTTCACAAAAAAAGCCTTTTTCCTCGGCGTCGCGCTGATCTGGTGTGTGGTAGGCGCGGTGCTGTGCGCCCAGGAAATCCTTGAACTGCAGTTTACTCCCGGAGACAAGTTCAAACTCATGGAACGGCATGATCTCAGTAAACGCGTAAACGGCAAGTACCAGGGGCATATCTACCGTGAGGTGCGCGGCGTAATGGAGGTTGTAGGCGATGAGGCCGGCCGGGGCCGGGTGTGCCAGGGGAAGTTTTATGTACTGGAAGAGTTAAAGCGGGAGGCCCGTAATGTGGCCCGCAAGATTGATAAAACCATCGATTCCAAGTTTACGATTAAAAAAGACGGCGAGTATATAATATCCGAGAACCAGGCCTACCCCCTTTTACGCGGATTCCCGGTGTTTCCGCACAAGCCGGTGAAAAAAGGGGACAAATGGCGCGCCTACGGCACGCGTATCGTTGAGCCCCTGCACGACGGGGTTTTTACGCGTGTGCGCTTTTTTTGCGAATATGAATATCTGGGCAAGGGCACTTACAACGGGGCCGAATGTGACGTGGTGCAGGCGCAGTACGCCATGCGCTATAAGGCTGGTGACGATGTATACGGGGATGAACGCATCAGGGAGATCAGCGGCAAACACATGGTAACTATTTATGTAAACGGTAAAGCGGGCGAGCCCCTGTTTATGCGCGACCTGGTCGAGGAAACCTATACCTACGCTAACGACAACGTGGAGTTGTACAAGGGATTTATCCTGACCTGGTTCGATATGGTTGAAATAATGGACCGCTCCAAAATAAAACGGGACCTGGTGGAAGAATTAAAGGATTCCAACATCCCCGATGTCACGGTTGAGGAGAGGGACGACGGTGTTGCGCTTACGGTCAACAAGATTCATTTTGTGGCGGATCAGGCCGTGGTGCTGCCCGAGGAGCGCGAGCGTCTGGACGCCCTGGCCCGTACCTTAAAAAAGATCAAAGACAGAAGTTTCCTTATTGTGGGGCATACGGCGCGCTTTGGAACCGTGGAATCACAGTACACGCTTTCCGTGGAGCGGGCCAAGGCCATTGTGGATTACCTGGTGAGCCGGGGAATCCCGGCTGAACGCTTTTTATACGAGGGCAGGGGCGGCACCGAACCCGTGGCCGGCAATGATACCGAAGAGGGCATGGCCAAAAACCGCCGCGTGGAAATAATCATCCTAGAGGACTAGCCTTTTTCAGCGCCGGCCAGTTTTTCGAACTCATCGATTCTTTCTTTGATAACCGCAATTCCTTTCCGCCAGAATGCGGGGGATTCGATATCGAATCCCACCTGATTGGTAAGCTCCATACAGTTCATTCTGCCGGTATTCTTAAGCAGCGAGGCGTATACGGCGGGGAAACCCGCGCCCTGCTCCGTGTACAGCGCGTGCAGTCCCAGTCCGAAAAGCAGCCCGAACGCGTAGGGATAATTGTAGAAGGCCAATTCCGCGCGATAGTAGTGGCCTTTTACCGCCCACATATAGGGATGGAGAAGCTTGGGGTCAAGGGCGCTGCCGTAGGTTTTTCGCTGGGCATCAAACATCAGCCCATTTAATTCGTCGGCCGAAAGCTCCTTTTGCTCACGCAGGCGCAGCAGTTCGGACTCAAAATAATAGCGCGAAAGAATATCCACGATAACCTGCGTGCTGTCCGCCAAAAACTGTTCCAGCAGGTTTATTTTCTCCTCCTTGGGAAGGGTTTTTACGGCATTGTTGATGATAATGTTTTCGGAAAAAATCGAGGCGGTTTCGGCCAGGGTCATGGGATAGTCCCGGTGGATGGCCGTGTCCTTCCGCAGAAGATGGTGATGATAGGCGTGGCCCAACTCATGGGCCAGGGTGGTAACCGCGGAAAAAGAGCCGTCATAGTTGGAGAGCACCCGCGATTCACCGCTTACGGGCAAGGAAATACAGTACGCCCCGCCCACCTTACCCGGCCGGGGCCTGGCGTCTATCCAATTCTCCGCCAGGGCCCGGCGTGCGAACTCCCCCAGCTCCGGGGAGAAGCCGGAAAAACAATCGATGATGAACCGGCCGGCCCGCTTGAAACTCCAGGTGTGCCTGTGGCTCGAAAGCGGGGCGAACAGGTCAAAAAAGGCCAGTCTTTTAACGCCCAGGAGTTTTGCCTTGAGTCTCAGGTATCTTCTGAAATCAGGCAGGGATGTTTCCATGACGCCGATCAGCGAATCCAGAACGCGGCGATTTATCCTGGCCTGTGCCAGGGAGCACTGGGGGGTGTCGGCATAGTTCCTGCGCCTGTTCAGGCTTACCGAAAATCCCTTTACCCCGTTAAGCGCATACGCCAACGGCACGCGCACACTCTCCCAGGTCGAAAGCTCAAGCTTAAATGCCTTGTGCCGCAGTGCCCGGTCCGGGTTGTGCGCCAGGGCGCGCAGCTCTGTCAGGGTTTTTTTCTCTCCGCTTTTTTCATCCCACGTTACGGAGGTTTGGGATGAAACCGCCTCCTGCAGCCTGCTCCACAGGTCCGCGCCGGAGCGGGACAGATCAGCCGCCAGCTCTTCCTGTTCACGGCTCATCTGGTGCTTTTGCAGCGTAAGCTGTTCATTCAAAAAGAACTCATACTCCCGCAGCCCGGGCTCGCGCCGGAAAAATCCATGCCAGGGCGACCTGCCGGCCTTGAGTGACCCCGGGCCTCCGTGAACCGCGGCCAGGATATTACGGAAGGCCACCATGGAGCTGATCAGCGGAATTTTAGCGCGGTCAAGCTCGTTCATCAGGTTTATGGCCCCATAATCATCCGTATCCACCGAGTACCGCATATAAGCGAACGCATACATATGGGCCAGGAGATCATAGCAGGTGTTATAGCGCCCGATATATTTTTTTATCCAGGATGCGGCATGGCGCCTTCCGTGCGGCGTTTTATTGGTCATCTCCGTAAGCCGGGCCAGGTTTGTGTTAAAAAGCCCGTAATCTTTTTTTAAGGCCGCGCTGTCTAATGCTGGGTAAATGCGCGCCAGTTCCCAGGTAGGTAGTGTGTTCATGGTTACGATTAATAATCTAAAACGCCGTTCTTGGCAACCACGGCGGTTTTTATTTTGGGTCTTTCGGCCGAATGGGGGCATGCATGAAGAAAAAAAATGAAATTTTTTTGACAATTACCAAGAAACATTATAGAGTTTAGATAAGCATAATAACGAGGTACACTATGGATAAAAAACGCACAAGATTTCAACGATACGCGGTTGTATTTTTCAGTATTTGCGGTGTATTCATCGCATGCACATTTATCATTGGTTTGATCGGCATCTTTACCACAGGGACCGGGGCTGCCGAGCTTGATACGGCACGGCTTGTTTTTACCCTGTGCGGAATCGCCCTGGTTGCCCTGTGCATCGGGGTGGTGCTCACGCTGCGAAAGTTAGGCAGGCCGCTGACCGGTATTTTAAATATTGCAAATCACATAAAGGAAAAGGATTTTACGGTACGTTCCGCGTTTTCCGCGGATGAGGAACTGGGTGAGATAGGGTCGGTACTGAATGGCGTGGTGACCGAAATGGACGAAATATTTGCGGGGATCAAGGGGGTCTTAAAAAAAGCGGAAGGCACGAATGAAGACCTTGTATCCGCGGTTACCCAGACCGGGGTGGCGTCGCGCGAGATGATCGCCACAATTGAAAGCGTGAACAAAAGCCTTGAGCGCCAGAAGCAGGCTATTGAGGAGGCGGTCAGGGAGGTCAATAGTATGAATGATACCACGGAAAAAATCAAACAAAATATAGAGAACCAGTCCAGCGCCGTGGCCCAGAGTTCGGCCAGCATCGAAGAGATGGTAAGCTCCATAAACTCCGTAAGCAAGAGCGCGGAGAAGGCCAAGGAAATCGGGCAGACCCTGGAGCAGATTGCCAGTCAGGGCGAAACACATATCAAGACCATGATGCAGTCAATGCAGGACATCTCGGAGACATCCAAGAAAATTGCCGAAGGCATAGGCGGGATAACGCGCCTGGCCGCCACCACTAACCTGCTTTCCATGAACGCGGCGATTGAGGCGGCCCACGCCGGGGAGGCGGGCAAAGGCTTCGCTGTAGTGGCCGAGGAAATCAGGAAACTGGCCTCGGACTCCGGGCAGGAAGCCAAGAATATTAAAAAGAACGTGCAGGAAACCCTGGAAAAGATCGAACACGGAGCCAAGCTTTCTGAGGAGACGGGCAAGGCCTTCGGGCAGATCCTGGAGGATATTGATAAAACCGTGAAGATCATCGTGGAGATCGCCAATGCCATGAGCGAACAGCGGGCCGGAGCGCAGGAGATCCTCACCTCCATTACCCACCTGGTGGAACTCTCAAGCCAGATTAAGACGGGTACGGGTAAAGAGGCCGAAGGCAGCGTCAAGGTGCTGGAAATAATAAAGCGCGTGGACAACGAGGCGCAGGAGATTCTCCAGGCCGCGCACGAACAGCTTTCCGGCAGCTACGAAATTCAAAAGGCCCTTGATATGCTGCAGGTGGTATCCGAGAAGAACCGGCAGTTGATGGAGGAACTAAGTAAAAAGGCCGCCGATGTCAAGGTGAACGAGGCCGCTGCCGAGGAACCCGGCGCAGCCGAGGCCACCGTCCTGCAGGAGCAGGGGTAGAATCAGCAAATTTCAAATTTCCGGAGCGAGATACTTACCTCTTGACACTTGATTAAAAAACAAATTAGAATAGCCGTTGCATATGATGATCCCAATTAAAGACGCGTACAAAGAAATAGGGTCCAAACTGATACGTAACTCGTCGGCGGACAAGGTGATTTCCGAGAAAAACGTGTTTCAGGAGGGTCTGGAGACGAACAAGCCGCTGATTAAAGGCATTGTCAACCAACTGCTTCTGCCCGGAAGCAAGATCATCGGTTTTGAAAACCTGGCCAAACTCTATACACTCGCCGCTGATGGCAAGTCCTGCCTTATGTTGATGCAGCATCTAAGCAACTTTGATATCCCCAACCTTTATGAGCTCTTGGAGCAAAACGGGGAGATCGGTGAAAAAATCAGCAAGGCGATTGTTTCCATCGCGGGCATGAAGCTTAACGAGGAAAGCGACCTGGCACGTGCCTTTACCGAGGCGTATTCCAGGGTTGTCATCTACCCGTCAAGCGCCATGCAGAATATAAAAGACGCTAAAAAGCTCCTGGAAGAACAGATAAAACGCATGAAAATCAACCGCGCCGCCCTGCATGCAATCACGCGTTTAAAGCATAACGGCAGGATTATTCTGGTATTCCCCACGGGTACACGTTACCGACCCTGGGACGCCTCAACCGGTAAAGGATTAAAAGAGGTTTACGCCTATTTAAAGACATTTAATTATATGGTAATGGTGGCCATCAACGGCAATACCCTGCGCGTCTCTCCTACAAATAACATGGAAGAGGATTGCGTTACCAGGGACGTGGTGATTTTTACGGTGAGTGAGGTTTATAACTGCCGGGATTTTCGCAGCCGCTCGCATAAGGAGTCCAAACTCACCGAAAATTCCAAACAGCATGTGATGAATGATATTATGAAGCGCCTGGAGAAATTACACCACGAAACCGAATTTGAAAGAACCCAGCTTTTAAAGCAGGCCGGTAAGAAGGCTATTTAAGCCCCGGGCTTGTTCTCATTAATTAAGCGCGCTGTCGATCCGGTTTTTGTCAAAACCCACAATAATTTTCCCGTTGATATCTATAACAGGCACACCCATCTGTCCGGATTTATTGACCATTTCCTGGGCCTTGTTATAGTCCCTGGAAACGTCATACTCGGTAAAGGGAAGCCTGCGCTCACGAAAATACGCTTTGGCCAGGTTACAGAAACCGCATGAAGGTGTTGTATAGATTGTGATGCTCATGTATTGCCTCCTTAATATATACAAAATATAATATATACCATAAAAAAAGGCAAGCCGTTGTATCATTTCACGACACGGCTTTTCTATGGAAATTTAATACTTGACTATATTTTCGTCAAAGGCTTTGGAAAGCCGGGCAAGGATCGATTTGAAGTGTTCCTCATCCGTTATGCCGAAGTCGTTTAAGACCGGGCGGTCGATCTGTTCATAATTCAGCTTTTCTTCCTGCACGTTGGCAAAGCAGTTTGCCAGGTACACGGTATTCACAATATCCTGAAACTCATTGTCAGCCCGGTTCGGTTCGTGATGAAAACGGATGGCCTGCACAAGCTGTTGGGGAAAATTCCACTTTTCGGCGATCAGCGCCCCCACCTCGGCATGGTTCATGCCGCTGGAAAGGTTTTCCAGCATATGGGACGCGATGTTCTTGGCCTTGCAGAAGGTCTTTATTTTGTCCAGCAGCTGCGGATGAATGGAGGCGAATATAATCTGGCCCAGGTCGTGGAGAATGCCGCCTACGTACGCGTCGTCCAGAATGTCTTTTTTGCGCTTGAAATTCTTGGCCAGGGTGTAGGCGTAAAAGGCGGTACGGTAGGAATGATCCCACAGCCACTTGATCTCCGAGAATCTCTTGAAGAATATTTTCTGGGTGCCGTATGAGTACAGCAGGTTCTTCAGGGTGCGCAGCCCCACCAGTTTTACGGCCTCCACAATATTGTCCACTCTCTTTGGCAGCATGAACTGGGCGGAGTTGACCAGCTTCAGCAGGTCCGCGGTAAGCGAGGGGTCGGTGCTGATCTGCCGCGCGATATCGGAGATCTCGGTGTTGGGATCGGAGATAAGCTTCTGTAAATGAACGATGTTTTCGGGAAACTGCGGAAGCTGGTCCACCTCCCTGGTGATCTCCTTGACCAGGCTTTCGATTTTTTCCATGTGAACTTCGGAGAAGGGGATGGTGATGGTGGCCGCGGTCTCGCCGTCGATAAAATCCAGATCGAAAGAGTCCTCGTCAAGGCCGATGCGCTTCAGCATGAGGATGATGATGATGATGCCGAGCCCTGCGCCCTCGATATCATCCACCAAGGTCGAGGGGGCTTCTTCCACTGAGTTAAAGGCGCGCGCGCGCGCGATACGGTCGAACACGCGTATCTGCTCCGGTTTGGTTATCTCCACATTATTGCGCACGCTGATATAGAATTTATTTCCCTTGGTGTGGAACATGATTTTGACGTAGTAACTGTGCTGCTTCAACTGCTTGAGGTAATACTCGATATTGGTCGAGGTGTCGTCTTTAAAATGCTTCATGCCCTCGTTGTAGTCTTTTTTATTGTTGATATCGAGGTCCCGCTCCAGGAAATAGATGCGTTTGATGTTGGCCTTCTGTGCGTTCAGCGCGATTTCACGCAGACAGTAGGAAATTCTGTCTCTAAGGGCTTCGTGTTCCAGCTCAACCAGGAAGACTTCCAGGAGTTTCTCTATGTACATCTCGGTTTCATGCGGAATTGAGAACAGTTTTATGGACAGGGGTACGGAGCTTTGAATTGACCGTTGTATCTTTTTTATATCCGCGGTAAGCAGTTCCATTACAAAATCCTGGAATGAGTTTAGCTTATTCGCCTAAGAATTTCAAGCAAAAACCGGCAAGGCGGAAATTAATAGTCCATACGCACCGGTATGTTATTTTCGTGCAGATAGGCCTTGATCTGCGGCAGCGTATATGTGCCGAAATGCACCATTGAAGCGATAAGCGCGGCATCCGCGTTCGCCTTAGTGAATACGTCAAGGATATGTCGCATGGTTCCGGCCCCGCCCGAGGCCACCACCGGGATACCCACGCTCCGGGAGATAAGCCCCGTAACCGTAAGCTCATACCCGTTTTGGGTGCCGTCCGCGTCAATGGAATTGAGCACGATTTCCCCGGCCCCCAGCCGCTCGGCGCGGCGGGCCCATTCCAGGGCGTCCAGATCGGTGGGGGTTCTGCCCCCGTCAATGACCACCCGGTAGTGCGAGGGAAACGAGGGGTCCTTGAGCGCGTCCATGCCCAGCACGATGCACTGCCTGCCGAAGAGAGAGGCGCCCTCCTCGATGATGGCCGGGTTCCTGACCGCCTGGGAGTTGACGCTTACCTTTTCCGCGCCGGCCAGAAGCACGCGGCGCATTTCGGAAACCGAGCCGATTCCTCCCCCCACCGAAAAGGGAATGAATATCTGCTCGGCCACGGCGGCCACCACGTCGATCATGATGCTGCGCTTTTCCGAGGACGCGGTGATGTCGTAAAACACCAGTTCGTCCACGCCCTGGCTGTAGTAAAAAGACGCCATCCGGACCGGGTCGCCCACGTCGATATTCTCCTTGAACTTTATGCCCTTGGTGGTGCGCCCGTCGCGCACATCCAGGCAGACGATGATCCTTTTTTCCAGCATGCCTTCTACCCCTCGTGGATGAAGTTTTCTAAAAGCTTAAGACCGCAGGCGCCCGATTTTTCAGGGTGAAACTGGAAGGCGGCCAGGTTTTCCAGGCATAACCCCGAGCAGAATTCGATCATATACCCGGTGCGGGCAATGCATGTCCCGCTTTCCCGAGGTTCCGGGTAATAGGAGTGCACGAAATAAAACGAGCTGCCCGAAGGTATCCCTTTGAACAGCCGGTGGGTGCCGTCATGCATCACCTGGTTCCACCCCATATGCGGAACCTTGAAGCCTCTCACCTGCGGGAAGCGGCGCGCGGTTCCGGGCACCAAGCCCAGGCATTGGGTGTTGCTTTCCTCGGAGTCGGATAATACAATATGGCTTCCCAGACAGATACCCAGTACGGGCCTGCCGCTTTGATAAAAATCATCAATAGCCCGGTCCAGCCCACTCGTGTTCAGCACGCCCATGGCGGCCTTGGCCTCACCCACACCCGGAAAGATCAGTTTGTCCGCCGCAAGAATCCCTTCGGGCCGGTTTGAAACAAAGAAATCCGCGCCCAGGTGTTTAAGGGCGGTCTCCACGCTCCGGAGGTTCCCGGCGTTGTAATCCACGACGGCGATTCTCATTTTTCCCCGCTTTTGTTACTGATGAGGGAAGCCACCATGTTGACGAGTTCGTCGTTGCTGAAAAACAGATCGGTTATTTTGACCCGGTTGTCCAGGACCAGTACCTGCACGTCCTTCAAGCGCCTGCCCGCGCTTTCCACATCAATATCGCGCAGCAGGGCCGCGAGCGTGAGTTTGAAAATCGTGGAAAACAGTCTGGCCCCGGTTTGGTTGGCGATCAGAAAGACACCGGAAAATATATACCCGCCGTTCCTGGCCTGTGCGGTCAGCCAAATGCCCTGCACGCTGATTTTACGCCAGTTGATCCTGAGTTTGTCCGCCATATGGTTTTCCAGGCCCACGGGAAAGAAAAGCAGCAGGTCGTTTTTGTTCATGTCCAGATCGATCTGTTTCTGCAGGGGGAAGATCGATTGCTCTTTCTGGTGGGTAAGCATATTTTTGATGTCGCCCGTGGAAACCAGCAGCATGTACGGTTCGGGCAGGGCCACCTGCGTGTTCCCGTTTACATTTTGAAAGTAACTCACTGAATCGCTGACCTGTATCCAGTCCTTGCTGTTTTTCAGTACTCCCCGGATATACCCGCGCAGATACCCCCCCAGCAGCACAAACGAAACCTCGGAGCCGCCTTGCGGTGTTAAGCGCACACTCAGGTATGATTTAAGGGTATTATCCAAAACAGCCTCGATCGCCGGTGTATCCTGCCCGGATTTTTTCAGAATGGCTTTCAGCAACGGGTTCGCCTGCGTGTGGTTGATGTACAGATAGAAATTGGCGTCGCGCGGCAGGATGCCGAGCCAGTCGCCGGAGGTCTTGTCCGCCGGAATTGTGGGACACGCGCAGAACAGGATGCAGAGCAGACACGCGCAGCCGATATACACGGCCGCCCCAGCGGTGGTTTTCATATGGCCTCCTATGACGCCGCTTTCTCTATGGACACAAGGCAGGTCTCGTCTCCGCATTCGATCTCCCGCGCGGACCGGTTTTTCTCCCATGTCCAGGATACGGCCAGGGTCTCGGACGTCAGGTATTCCCGGAACTTCTCTACGGCCGCGTGCAGCGCCGCGCTGCCGTAAAGGGCCAGGTGAATCCTGTCGGTTACCTCAAGCCCGATCTCCTTGCGCCGGTTCTGTATGCCGCGTACCAGGTCTCGCACCATTCCCTCACGGATAAGCTCCCGGTCAAGCTGCGGGTCAAGGGCCACGGTAAGGCTGCCCTGGTTCATCACCTTCAGGTTCTGTTTCTCGTTGCGCTGAATGACCACATCCTCCGGCGTAAGCTCGACAGTACGCGTGCCAAGGTCCAGAGAAAGAATCCTGCCTTCCACCAGCACGCTTTTTTCCTTGGCGGGAAGTTTTTCTATACGTCCGGCCGCGGTTTTCATATCTTTGCCCAGGGTTTTGCCGAGTGTGCGGTAGTTGGGTTTGATGACGTATTCCACGAGGTCTTCCTCGTTTTCTTTCAGCACCACCTGTTTCACGTTCAACTCTTCTTTTATGATATCCTGCATCTCCTCAAGTATGGCCGCCTCCGCGGTATCTTTGGTTACCAGGTGCAGCGCCCTCAGAGGCTGCCTGATCTTCAGGTTGTGGAGAGAGCGCAGGGCGCGGCCCATGGTGACGGCCCGGCGGGCCAGACCCATCTTGCGGTCCAGCTCCGGGTTGCGCAGGGAGCTTTGCTCCCGCGGGTAGTCGCAGAGATGGACCGATTCGGGCATATCAGCCGACTTCAGGTTGCAGTAGATCTCCTCGCTGGTAAAGGGGATGAACGGCGCGGCCGTCAGAACCAGCTTGAGCAGCACGGTATACAGGGTCTGGTAGGCCTGCCGTTTGTCAAGGTCGTTTTCCGAACGCCAGAACCGCCTGCGGGAGCGCCGGATATACCAGTTGTTCAGCAGATCGATAAACTCGGCAATGGGGTCTATGGCCTTTTGTAGGTCGTACTGCTCAAGCTGCGCCGTGACCTCGGCCACCAGACGCTCGGTTTCCGAAAGGATCCATCTGTCAAGCGGGTTTTCCGGGTTGTCGGGCGACCGCTCCGGCATGACCCCGTCTATGTTGGCGTAGGTCACAAAAAAACTGTAACTGTTCCACAGGGGGATGATGACGGTTTTCAGCACCTCTTTGACCCCGTCGTCGGAAAAACGCAGGTCCTCGGCCTTTACCACCGCAGAATGCGTCAAATACAGCCTCAAGGCGTCGGCCCCAAAATTATGGATTTCCTCCATGGGATCGGTGTAGTTGCGCTCGGATTTGGACATTTTTTTTCCGTCCGCAGCCAATACCAGGCCGTTGACAATCACATTGGAAAATGCGGGCTTGTCAAAAAGAGCGGCCGCCAGCACGGTCAGGGTGTAGAACCAGCCGCGAGTCTGGTCCAGGCCTTCGGCGATAAAGTCAGCGGGGAAATGCTGTTCAAAGTGCTCCTTGTGTTCAAAGGGGTAGTGGTTTTGCGCGTAAGGCATGGCCCCGGATTCGAACCAGCAGTCCAGCACCTCGGGGATACGCTTCATGGTGCCGCCGCACTTCGTACAGGCAAAGGTGAGCTCGTCGATAAAGTGCTTGTGTAGGTCCTCCACCTTTTTCCCGGTCTTCTCCTCAAGCTCGGCGCGCGAGCCCAGGCAGACCATCTCCGCGCAGGAATCGCATTTCCAGATGGGAAGCGGGTTCCCCCAGTAGCGGTTGCGCGAGATGGCCCAGTCACGGGCGCCCTCCAGCCACTTGCCGAAGCGGCCGTCCTTCAGGTGTCCGGGCATCCAATAGATTTCCCGGTTGGCCGCCAGCATTTTCTCCTTGACCTCCCCGATATTCACAAACCACGAGGAGATGGCCCGGTAGATCAGGGGCGATTTACAGCGCCAGCAGTGCGGGTAGCTGTGGGTATAGGTCTCGTGTTTGACAATCTGCCGCCGCTCCTTTAAGTCCTTGATGATCCGTTTGTCCGCGTCTTTTACGAAGACGCCCGCGTAATCATTTACCTCCTCGGTAAACTGACCCTCGGCGTCAACGGGGCATACGGTGGGGATTTCAGTGTTTTTCAGCGTGTTGTAGTCATCCTCGCCGAAGCCCGGGGCGATATGCACAATGCCGCTTCCATCTTCGGTGCTGACGAACCCGCCTGTGAACACCCTGAACGCGCCCTTTGCGGCCAGCTCACTGAAATAGGGGAACAGCGGCTCGTAGGCAAGACCGGCGAGCTTTTCTCCCTTGAACTCTTCCACAGTTGTATAGTCGGCGGGATTTTTGTAATAGGCGGCAAGGCGGTCTTTGGCCAGAATATAGAATACGCCGTTGTCGCGCACCTTCACATAATCGATGTCCTTGCCCACGGCCAGGGCCAGGTTTGAGGGCAGGGTCCACGGGGTGGTGGTCCAGGCTATTATATAGGTGTCGGGCCGGTCCTTGAGCTTGAAGCGCACGGTGATGGCCGGATCCTGCACGTCTTTATACCCGCCCAGGTTGAGTTCGAAATTGGAAAGCGCCGTGGAGCAGCGCGGGCAGTAGGGCAGGATGTAGTAGCCTTCATAGAGCAGGCCGCGTTTCCACAACTCCTTTACCACCCACCAGATGGACTCCATGTAGTCAGGGTCCATGGTTTTGTAATCGTGATCAAAGTCCACCCAGCGGCCGATGCGGGTGATTACCGTGCGCCACTCCCTGGTGTAGCGCAGCACGATGGAGCGGCAGGCCTCGTTGAACCTGGCCACGCCGTATTCCTCTATCTGCCTTTTACCCGAGATATCAAGCTCCTTCTCCATCTCGTATTCCACGGGCAGGCCGTGGCAGTCCCAGCCGAAGCGCCGTTCCACCTTCATCCCCGTCATGGCCTTGAAGCGGGGGATAATGTCCTTGATGGTGCTGGCCACAAAATGGCCGTAGTGGGGCAGCCCCGTGGCAAAAGGAGGTCCGTCGTAGAACACGTATTCCGGGCAAGCTTCCCGCCGGGACACGGATTTTTCAAAAATATTATTTTTTTTCCAAAACTCCAGGATCTGCTCTTCCATTCGGGCGAAATTAACTTTCGGATCTACCGGCTTATACAAAACATCCTCCGCATAATATGGCGTTTATGTGTATTTTGAACGTGCTATTCTAGGGAATTTACACTCAAACTGTCAAGTGGCCCGGATTTTTTATTGTATTACCGCCGTGATGTCCGCATCGGCAAAACGCAACCCTATGCGGTTGACATCCATTGACAATTTTGCCTGAGTCTGTATAGTTAAAAATAAGATACATCATCCGGAGGTATGAAATGAAAAAGTGGGTTTACGCAATTTTGACTGTTTTTGTTTTTTTAGGTTTTTTTTCCTGTAAAACCATGGGTGAGGCGGAAACTCATCCGGATAACGCCTTATTAATGCAGGTAAAGCAAGATTTTAAAATGGGATTTTCAGGTCCTGATAGGGCGGATTTTACATGGGTAACAACAAAGGCAGGGGCCAACGCCGTTGATACACGGGTGTTAGGTTTTAAAATCTCGGCGCGCATAAGGCTTAACGGGGATTATTCCCTGTTGAACGAGAAAGCGAAAATGGTTGCCGACTATTTAACATCCAAAGGATTCACCGCGAGTGAGTATAATATTTCGGAAGTCGCCGGTGGATATGAAAAGGATAATCTGGTCTGTTTAATTATAACGCAAACTGATCCCGAATCGGATCTTTACGCGAATCTGGTCATAGAGTGCGGGCAATTACAATAAGGTCGCCGGTAAGAACAACAGGCGTGTACCCGGCTTCAGGAAGCCTTTTCTTTCCGAACACTACAAATTTTTCTACTGCACCAAAAAGGAAACACCGTCCAAAGCCACCTGTTTTATTCCGGCGCCCGCAGTATGGTTTATCACGCATATATAACCGGTTGTCGTAATCATGAGGTAACCGGCGTACAGTGTGGGGGTGGAGTTGCGGATGGTAATAGGAATCTCCAGCGTCTCAGCGGGCCTCCAGCCTTCCCATAATTGAAAGAGTGATACTCCGTCACCCGCGTTTCCCGCGATATCGTAGTAGGCGATTCCGGCCAGATATACCACGTCTCTATATTTTGGGGCCGCGCGGGCGGGACCCCGCCGTCCCCGGTCATGCTGTTATAATTTACACTATGGAAATAATATGTCGACCGCGCCAATCGGCGCGGACGGTAAATGGAGGGAGGCTGAAAATGTCATTATTATATTCGTAACGGATAAACAAACATTGCCGGTCGGAAACGCCGTTCAACGCCCGGCTATATTCTCACCTTTTTGCTGTCCGCTACGCGCACGCCGCCCAGGTATATGCGCACCCATTAGGGGCAGTCCGCGTATTCAACCGGGCAGCGGGGCAGGGCCTTGTTTATATGTGTTTCCATGGCGGCACTTCCTTTTTGTAAGGAATTTGCCGCTGTTTTTTACATGAAAAAATTCGTATTTTTCCCGGATTATTGACTTTTCTCTGTTTGATTTTTGTTATGGTGTTGCGGCCCGTAAACCATTATTCACCGGTGGGTGAGATCATTTTTAATATGTCTTCTATTCTTCTTTTTGTCATCGGACCCTGTTTCAGTGCGGCTTCCGCCTGTTTTTTGCCGATGGCAATGCCTCTGGCAATATGCGCCGGGTTAACGCCCAGAATGTCTTCAAACATTTCAACAAATTCCATATCAGGGTCTATGACATATAAATTAATTTTTCTGTACCTGCTTTTGTCCGCCAGTTCATTTTTCTTTACAGCCGCTTCGATATCATTTATGACAATTTCATGTGACATTATCGCGAGGGTGCGGTTTAATACGTCCAATAGATTTTTGGGCTCGGATAAAGTCGGGTACGGTTTCAATAAATCGCAGATAATCAGGTAGATATCCGTGGCTCCCTTTTTTACGGCAATCCGCATCGGAGCGATGTCCCTGACGCCGCCGTCCACGGAGCGAAGTTCCTTTTGTTTTACGGGCGGGAAAAAAACCGGGATGGTACATGAGGCCAGAATATCATCTACGGAAATCCGGTCTTTCGGATGATAGGTAAGTACCGATGATATCAGATCAACCGTTCCCACATAAAGGTCAACCCCGGACTTTTTTAGAGCGTCTTTATTAAAATATTTATCTAGGATTTTTTTAAGACCTGAAAACCTGTTGATGCTTTTGATGTTCGGAAAAATAACCAAAATAAAAATGAGAACGAAAAGCAAAACCGAGGCCGGCGCGGCGATAATGCAGGAAATACACGTGGGGATAACCAGATACAGAATGCCTGCGCACAAGGCAAAAAGCACGGCATAGATCCCGAAAAGTAAAAGCCCCGTTCCTATGTTAAGCATAGAGGAGTAGACATCGGATTTTTTCCTGATATTTTCGGTCCAAAATTTTTCCAGGTCGGTCCCTTGCGCCACCCCCAGCGCCTGCAGGGAGCCTGTCGAGATGCCGCAGACGATGTCGGGTATGATCTTTTTCACCTGCATAAGATACTGCAGCGCGCCGACCTGAAAACAACCTCTTAAGCCCCCGCCGGAAAGCACGAATGCCGTTTTTTTATTTGCCATTGATATCCTCCCTTACGCCATGATCGCGTCCGGATGAGCGTGTTTGATGATTGATTCGGCCGCTTCCTTTGTCAGGTCCGAAAGGTTCAGTTCCTGGGCCTTGAGTATTTCTTCCGGCCTGCCTTTAGCAAAAAGCTCATAGCATCGGATCTGATGACACATGGCATTAATAATAAAGACAGAAGAAAAATATATATTAATTTCATTATACATATTATAGTGTGTCTGGATTTATTTTTACAAATAAAAATAAAATTTTATTCTTACATTCTAAAATACATACGCTACATCAAAACCGATTTTTATTCTCCAATCCCAGTTGGACGGTTCAGTTAAGGGGACGGTATCAGGTGTGTCCGGAGTAAGGTTAAAGTCGACAAGAAAAAGTACTTTGACGGTTAAGAAATCATGCGCCTGCATTTCTACATTAATACCCGCCAGTAAAAAGAGATCATTCAAAGAAGAAAGTTGGTGTCACGACGCACATTAAACTGACATTTATTTGCACGCTCAACTGTCTCGCAAAATCTGCTGACAATGCAAAAGAGAACGGGCCATCATGAGAGAGGGCCCGAACCGCGGTTAAAGGATTTCGGTCAAGGCCAAGCGAACATGCTCGGCGCTGACCACCGGGCAAGACTCCTGAGCGGCGGCGAGCAAGGCGCCGCGCGAGAGAAAGTCGGCCCTACGCAGAAGACCGCCGGAGCTTTGATGGATCGCGGTGACGGCTTCATCGGAAAACAGTGTATCAGAGCCGCCGGCGATTACTGGGTGATGAGAGATATACTGAGCCATATGATCCCGTTGCAGGGATTCCATGTGGCTGCGCCCCACAATGCGGGAGGCAAACGGTTTTGAGGTGTGGTAGAGCAACTTGTCGATGACTGAGGTTTGCCCTGAAAGAAGAACGGAGACCAGTGTTTGGGAATCGAAATTCGCCTGGGCGAAGGTATGGAACTGAGCGAAGACAGCAAGCCTGAGAAGATGCGCCTCATCCACGAGCAGGACCGGCACCCGTTTTTTGGCCGTGATGTCCGAGAGCATGGATCGAACCAGGGCGAGCGTCTTCGCCGGGGAATTGGACGAAGGCGGATCGCCGAGAGCCAGGCACACCTGCTTGAGAAACTCCATGAGCGAACCGGTGGTGGCGACGAGCGGCAGGACGCTGTATTGCGCCGGATGCAGCCGCGCCGCCGCGGCGCGCAGGGAAGTGCTCTTGCCGGCGCCGCCCTCACCGGTAATGACGGTGGACAGGCAGTGGGCCACGGCGTAATCGAAACGATCCAGGAATGGTGAGAGGCCGGGGAGTTGAAAAAGGTCCTTGACCGGAATATTCTGGGCGAATGGTTCGCGGGAGAAGCCGAAAGCGTGGGTGAGTGAAATCATGATTTGACCTCGCGATCAAACAGGCTGCCGGGGCGGGTTTTGTCCTGGGCGGGAGGTGGTATCAGCTCGGGCTGACGGCCGGAGGATCGTCTGACGCGGCTGTTGATGCCCGCGGCAAGGGTGACAAGGATACCGACGGACTCCTGGTCGAGGAAGAGCTAGATGAGGCCGGGGTCCTGTTCTTGTTACATGATG
>CAZWYY010000053.1:0-832 GCA_964638895.1 uncultured Spirochaetaceae bacterium
ACCAATGGTGCCTACATTAATATGTGGTTTGGTCCTCTCAAATTTTTCTTTTGCCATTACTTCCTCCTTTTATAACTCTTCGCCGGAAAAGTTATAATTAATTCAAAAAAAGCGAACAATTCCGCTTTTTACGTACTCATTTATTTATATATAGTATTTTCCTGTATTAAAGACGATAACACATACCGCTTACCATCTATAATGCGCAAACGCCTTGTTGGCCTCAGCCATTTTATGCGTGTCTTCTTTCTTCTTTATGGACGCGCCCTGGTTGTTTGAGGCGTCCAGAAGCTCTTCGCACAAACGCTGACTCATACTTTTTCCCTTGCGATCCCGCGCATAGCCGATTATCCAGCGCATGGCCAGGGCTTCTTGGCGTTCGGGCTTGATCTCAACCGGCACCTGGTAGGTGGAACCGCCGACCCTGCGCGATTTTACCTCGACCAAAGGCTTTACGTTATTAACAGCCTTTAAAAAGGTTTCCAAAGGATCTTTTTTTGTCTTCTCCTTCAACAATTCCATGGCGCCGTAGATAATCTGGGCGCTGTTATTCCGTTTACCGCGATGCATCATCCGAGATATAAACTCGGTGATTACCTCGCTGCCGTAAATAGGATCTTTTATAATAACTCGCTTTTTAATATCCCTTCGTCTGGGCATATTCTCTCCTACCGTAATAATGGATGTCTGTGGGGTCAGACCTTCGGCTTCTTGGTGCCGTATTTAGACCTGGCCTTTTTACGATCTTCCACACCCAGCGTATCCTTGGCCCCGCGCACAATATGATACCGTTCGCCGGGAAGGTCCTTCACCCTCCCCCCCCTGATCAACA
>CAZWYY010000053.1:842-27300 GCA_964638895.1 uncultured Spirochaetaceae bacterium
CCTTACCAGAACTATCGAGTGTTCCTGAAGATTATGTCCGATACCCGGAATATAGGCGGTTACCTCGATTCCGTTTACCAGCCTGACACGCGCCACTTTGCGCAGCGCGGAGTTCGGTTTTTTCGGGGTAAAGGTCATAACCCGCGTACAGACCCCCCGTTTCTGCGGACAAGATTGCAGTGCCGGGGCCTTGGTTTTCTTAACTGTCTTTTTCCGCCCTTTGCGGATCAACTGGTTTATCGTCGGCATATTCTCCTACACACCTTTTCAACTCATTTTTTGCTCGTGAAGAACGAATCTATCAATTGGTATAAAAAAAGTCAACCCTCTTTCTTCTCTTTTTTATAAAAAGGGTTGATTTGAAGTCGTGCAGCCTGTTCTTCCACTCTTTTGCACAGGATAATCAATGTCCCGTACCCCGGATATGCCCGGCACCCATCCCTGGATGGTACTATAGTAAAGCTTCGCGGAAATGTCAAGCTGTAATCACCGTTTAAATCGTCATTTAAAAGAAGAGTTTACGCCGATCTCCGCTGCCCGCTGTACAAGCTCGTATGTTTTCTCGGTAAATTCACGCAGTTCTTGCTCATACTGCGCGGAGTTTAACTGTTCAGGCGGAATAGCCTCCAGTTCCCTGATGAGCCCGGCGTATTCCGCTTTATGTTCGTTGCGGTACGCGTCCAGCTTGGCCTTTGCGGCTTTGGGATCAGCCTTATTATCCATTATAATGGTAAGCATGGCCTCCTCATGACCGATCAGTTTGCGTAACACCCGCTGACCGGCCGCCTGGCATCCCAAAAACATGACTAAACAGGTCAGAATACATACCGCGAAATAGAATCTTTTCATCAGGTCACGGCCTCGATTTCCTGTTCCTCTTTCTCCTCCAGAGTCTCAGTGAATGTTTCGTCCGCTACGCTTGCCGTGGTATCGATTATTTTCACCTCCCGGTATTTGCGCATACCGGTTCCCGCCGGGATGAGGTGCCCGATGATCACGTTTTCCTTTAAGCCGTGCAGAAAATCGATTGATCCGGCGATCGAGGCGTTGGTAAGCACCCGTGTCGTCTCCTGGAACGAGGCCGCCGAGATAAAGGAGTCTATGTTCAGCGAAGCCCGGGTGATGCCCAAAAGCAGCGGCCGGGCAACCGCAGGCTGTCCGCCCTCCCTGATCACCTTCTGGTTTTCTTCATGGAACCGGTAACGCTCAATCTGCTGGCCGTAGATAAAGTTCGTATCGCCGACCTGGATGATTTCAACCTTTCTCATCATCTGGCGGATGATGATGCCGATATGTTTGTCGTTTATATTCACGCCCTGGAGGCGGTATACCTCCTGGATCTCATTCATCAGGTAGCTCTGTAGGGCGTTCTCTCCCAGAATATGCAGGACGTCGTGCGGATCGATATTGCCGTCGCACAGCATTTCACCCGCCTCAACCTCATCGCCGTCCCTGACCAACAGGTGCTTGCCCATGGGGATCTGGTGCTTGAACTCTTTGCCGAAGGGATCCGTGATCATGATGATCCGTTTGCCCTTTACAATCCCCTTGAACCCGACGGTACCGCTTATCTTGGCCAGCACGGAAGCGTTTTTGGGTTTACGGGCCTCAAACAACTCCCCGACCCTGGGCAGACCGCCGGTGATATCGCGTGTTTTCACGCTTTCCTTCAGCAGTTTGGCCAGCACCCTGCCGGGCTTGATGGTCTCGCCGTCTTCCACGTTCATATACGCGCCGCCGGGCAGGTAATATTTGGCCAGTTCCGCGCCGTCCTTGTCCAGGATTACCAGGCGCGGCTGCAGGGTTTCCAGGGTAAACTCCATGATCTTTTTCTCGATTTTACCCGTATCCTCATTGATCTCTTCTTTAAGGGTGGTGCCCAGGATAATATCCTCGAATTTGACGCTTCCGCCGAACTCGGCGATGATGGGCTCGCTGAAAGGATCGAAAAAGGCGATGGTTTCATCCGTTTTAACGATGTCCCCTATTTTCATCAGAAGCTCCGCGCCGTTGCGTACGTCCACCTTCTGTTCCTGCGCGATGATCAGCACCTGGTTGTCTTTATACTGTACGTACCCGACCTCTTTGGTGGTTATCTTTGTCTTGTTACGATCGATTATAGGAATGGGCTCGTGGCTGAGCAGGCTGGTCCCGTCCTTGACCAGAAGCTTGTCGCCCTCCTGAATATCAAAGCTCTCCAGTATCCTGCAGACCTTGATTAACCCCTTCCTGGTAAAGAGTTTGTTGCCGTTGTCCAGCTCCACGACGTTTCCCTTGATCCCTTTGATGTATACGGGATAATGCAGGTATATCCTATTCTCCTCACTGATCTTGGTGGCCGCGCCGCCGATATGGAAGGTTCTCATGGTAAGCTGTGTTCCCGGCTGCCCAATGGACTGGGCGGCGATGATGCCGACCGCTTCGCCGATTTCCACGGTCTTATTCTTGGCCAGGTTTCTGCCGTAACACTTAACACATACCCCGTGCTTGGATTCACAGGTGAGGACCGTACGGATGCGCACGCTCTCCACCCCGGCCTCTTCTATGTATGCGGCGATCTCGTCATTGATCTCCTGGTTTACGTCGATGATTACCTCATTGGTAATCGGGTGCTTGACCCGCTCTATGGTGAACCGGCCCACAATCCTGTCTTTGAGTGACTCGACTATCTCTTCGCCGTCCTTGATCGATCTCATCTCAAGGCCGTTGATGGTGCCGCAGTCCTCTTCGTTGATCACCACATCCTGCGCGATATCCACCAACCTTCTGGTCAGATACCCGGCGTCGGCGGTCTTTAAGGCCGTATCCGCCAGTCCCTTGCGCGCGCCGTTGGTGGAGATGAAAAACTCTATAACAGAGAGGCCTTCCTTGAAGTTGGAGCGGATGGGAAGCTCGATAATATCGCCGGAAGGCTTGGCCATCAGGCCCCTCATCCCGCCGAGTTGCCTGATCTGGCTTCTGCTTCCCCTGGCGCCCGAGTTGGCCATCATATACACGGGGTTAAACCCGTCCCTATCGGCTTTCAGCTCCTTCATCAGCTCATTGGTAATAAGCTCGTTGGTGGCGCTCCACACCTCGATAACCCTGTTATACCGTTCTTCGTGGGTGATATGCCCCTGGAGGTACTGGCTCTGAATTTCCACCACCTGGGTGTTGGCTTTATTGATCATGTCCTTCTTGGCTTCGGGGATGATAATATCGTCCATGCCGATGGTGGCGCCGAATTTGGTGGCGTATTTGAATCCCAGTTCCTTGATGGTGTCAAGCATAATCACCGTGATATCGGGTCCATGGACCTCGTAACATTCCGCGATCAGGTTGCGCAACTCCTTTTCGTCCAGCGCATGATTGATATACTGTATCTCCTTTGGCAGCTCATCGTTGAAAAGCACCCTGCCCGCGGTGGTTTCGACCACCTTGCCGTCCATCTTGATTTTGATCAGCGCCTGGTAATCAATGGAGCCGGCCTCCACGGCCATAAACACCTCTGAAATGATACTGAAATACTTGCCCTCTCCCTGGGCGCCCGGTTTCTCCTTGGTCAGGTAGTTTATCCCCAAAACCATATCCTGAGTCGGAATAACGATCGGGCTGCCGTTAGCCGGGTTCAGCAGATTCTTGGATGAAAGCAGCAGGGTCCAGCACTCGATCTGTGCGGCCTGCGTCAGGGGCACATGCACCGCCATCTGGTCGCCGTCAAAGTCCGCGTTAAAGGCATGACAGACCAAAGGATGCAGCTTAATGGCCTTGCCCTCAACCAGCACCGGCTCAAAGGCCTGGATACCCAGACGGTGCAGTGTGGGCGCCCTGTTCAACATCACCGGATGCTCCTGCACAACCTCGTCCAGTACGGCCCATACCTCCGGCGCTTCCTGTTCCACCAGGGTTTTAGCCTTTTTCACGTTGTATACCACGTCCTTTTCCACCAGGCGCTTCATGATAAACGGCTTATACAGCTCCAGCGCCATCTTGGTGGGCAGTCCGCACTGGTGCAGCTTCAGCTCGGGACCGACCACGATGACCGATCTTCCCGAGTAGTCCACGCGCTTGCCAAGCAGGTTCTGGCGGAACCGCCCCTGCTTACCTTTAAGCATATCGGACAGTGACTTGAGCGGCCGGTTGGACGCGCCCTTGACCACCCGTTTTTTCTTGGAGTTGTCGAACAGGGCGTCAACCGCCTCCTGCAGCATGCGTTTCTCGTTGCGGATGATGATGTCCGGGGCGTTTAAGGCCTGCAGGCGTTTCAGCCTGTTGTTGCGGTTGATTACGCGGCGGTACAGATCGTTCAGATCCGAGGTGGCGAACCTGCCGCCTTCCAGCTGGACCATGGGCCGCAGTTCCGGCGGGATGACCGGGATGACCTCAAGGATCATCCACTCCGGCTTGTTGCTCGAGTCCCTGAAGTTTTCCACGATCTCTATGCGGCGCAGCAGGCGCTTGTCCGACTTTACGCCCTTTTCGATCATCTTCAGGCGCAGTTCCGCGGAGAGCGCGTCCAGGTCGATGCCTTCCAGCAGTGTTTTTATGGCCTCGGCGCCGATACCGGCGGTAAAGGAAAGACCGTAGCGCTCCTGGGCCTCGTGATACTCCTCTTCGGTCAAAAGCTCCATTTTTTTGAGGTCGGTATCACCCGGATCAATAACTATATATTTCTCATAATAAAGAATGGAGCGCAGGGCGGTGATGGAAAGGTCCAAAAGCAGCCCCATGCGTGAGGGGACCGAGCGGTAGTACCAGATGTGAGAAACGGGCGAGGCCAGCTCAATATGGCCCATGCGCTCCCGGCGCACCTTGAAGTGCGTCACCTCGACCCCGCAACGATCGCAGATTACGCCCTTGTACCGGATGGACTTAAACTTGCCGCAGTAGCACTCCCATTCCTTGGTGGTGCCGAAGATGCGTTCGCAGAAAAGTCCGTCCTTCTCCGGACGTAATGTTCTATAGTTAATGGTTTCAGGTTTTTTTACCTCTCCGTACGACCAGGCTCTGATCTGTTCCGGTGAAGCCAGTTTTATTCTGATACTGTCAAAATCCTGAAAATCTCTCATAATATTTCTTCCTCCCTAAAATCGGCTTCCCTGCCTGTTGATCAGCTCCTCATCCCTCTCGGTGAGGGCGATCTGCTTGTTCTTGGAATCAAAGATGGAAATATCGAGGGCCAGTCCGCGCAACTCCTGCACCATGACATTAAAGGCCTCGGGTATTCCGGCCGAGGTGGTTACCTCGCCCTTGACAATGCTCTCGTAAATCTTCGCCCTTCCCACCATGTCATCCGACTTTATGGTAAGGAGTTCCTGCAGGGTGTTGGCCGCACCGTATGCCTCCAGCGCCCAGACTTCCATCTCACCCAGCCTCTGTCCGCCGAACTGGGCCTTGCCGCCCAACGGCTGCTGGGTCACCAGTGAATACGGCCCGGTAGACCTGGCGTGCATCTTATCGTCAACCAGGTGGTGTAGCTTCAGCATATACAGGTAGCCGACGGTTACATCATTATTGAACCGCTCGCCTGAAAGCCCGTCATAGAGCGTTATCTTCGAGTTAACGGGAAGCTTGGCCTCCCTGAACTTGTCCTCGATCATCTTGTTGGAAGCGGACTGGAAAACGGGCGTGGCGTACCATTCATCCAGGACAACGCCGGCCCAGCCCAGTTCGGTTTCCAATATCTGTCCCACGTTCATACGAGAGGGCACGCCCAGGGGATTGAGCACCACGTCCACCGGCGAACCGTCGGCCATAAAGGGCATATCCTCTTCGGGCAGCACACAGGCGATAACGCCCTTGTTCCCGTGCCTTCCCGCCATCTTGTCGCCCTCCTGCAGTTTTTTCTTGGTGGCGATAAGCACCTTCACTACCTCGTCAACCCCGGGGTTCAGGTCATTGCCGTCCGAACGCTTCAGGCGCTTGATATCAATGACCGTTCCCTCGATTCCATGGGGAATACGCAATGAGGTATCCCTCACCTCCTTGGCCTTCTCACCGAAGATGGAGTTTAAGAGCTTGAACTCGGGCGTGGAGTCGGTCTCGCTTTTGGGGGTAACCTTGCCCACCAGAATGGAGCCGGACTTGACCTTGGCGCCCAGGCAGATAATACCCTCCTCGTCAAGCTGATCCGCGGCCCGTTCCGAGGTATTGGGAATATCGGCGGTTATTTTTTCCGGTCCGAGCTTTGTCTCACGTACCTCGACGGAAAACTCCTTTATATGGATGGAAGTGAAGATATCGGCCTTCACCACCCGCTCCGAAATAAGGATAGCGTCTTCATAGTTGTACCCGTTCCATGGCATAAAGGCCACTAGCACGTTTCTGCCCAAGGCCAGTTCCCCGGATGAGGTGGCCGGTCCGTCGGCGATGATCTCACCCTTTTTCACCTTTTGCCCCATATTTACAATGGGCTTTTGGTTGAAACAGGTGTCCTGGTTTGTGCGCTCGTATTTCAGCAGCCTGTACACGTCGGTCTCTCCGTCCTTGTCGCGTTTTATCCGGATTTCGGTGGCCGTCACATAACTTATGGTTCCGGGGTTTCTGGCCGTGACCACCACACCCGAATCGTATGCGGTTTTGGCCTCCATGCCCGTGCCCACTCGCGGCGGTTCGGGGTTAAGCAGGGGCACCGCCTGCCGCTGCATGTTTGAACCCATCAGCGCCCTGTTGGCGTCATCGTGCTCCAAAAAGGGGATAAGCGAAGCCGAAACAGAAATGACCTGTTTTGGCGACACGTCCATATACTGAATGTCCTTGGGACTGCGGGTAATATAATCGCCGCCCTTACGTACGGAGATCATCTTCTCCGTAAAGCGTCCGTCCTTGTCGATCACGGCGTTGGCCTGGGCGATGAAATACCGCTCCTCATCCATGGCCGAAAGGTATTCTATGTCGTGCGTGGCCTTGCCGTTTGTCACCTTCCGGTACGGCGTTTCCAGGAACCCGTACTCGTTGACGCGCGTGTAGTTGGCCAGGGACACGATCAGGCCGATATTGGGACCTTCGGGCGTCTCAATCGGGCACATCCTGCCGTAATGGGTATAATGGACGTCCCGCACCTCGAATCCCGCACGTTCGCGGGAAAGGCCGCCCGGACCCAGGGCGTTCAGGCGCCGCTTATGGGTCAGCTCCGAAAGCGGGTTTACCTGGTCCATAAACTGCGATAGTTGGCTGGACCCAAAGAACTCCTTGATCCCCGCCACAATCGGCTTGATGGAAATAAGCTCCTGCGGTTTGATGGTATCAACCTCTTTTAAGGACATGCGCTCCTTGGCGATGCGCTCCATCCTACTGAAGGCAATCTTGAGCTGGTTGGCCAGAAGCTCGCCCACCGAACGAATACGGCGGTTGCCCAGGTGGTCTATATCGTCCACGTTGGCCTCGCCGATATACACCTTGATCAGGTGGATCATGGTATTGATGATGTCCTCCCGAGCCAGGGTGGTTTCATCTGTGGGGTTCTTGTAATCGAATATCTTGTTCAGTTTGTAGCGCCCCACCTTGCCCAGGTCATACCGCCGTGCGGAAAAAAACATGGACTGCAGATCTTTTTCCGCGCTTTCGATGGTAAGCGGTTCACCAGGGAAGATGGAGGCGTAAAGCCGCGAGATCGCCTCTTCCCGGGACGGCTCATCCAGTTCGGGGGAGTCTTTGGCGAATTTCATCTCCTCGCGCTCAAAGCAGTTAAGAATAATCTCGGTATGGATCGATTCCGGATGCTCGAAGTTGATGACGTCGATCTTGTTTATGCCGGAGTGCAGCAGTTCCTCCACGTCATGCGGATGCAGTTTGTCCCCCGCCCGGTAGAGTTTTTTCTGTTTGTCGTCTTCTTTGATATAGATGGCCTTGGCGAACACACTGCCCACCACGCTTTCCTTGTCCTCCCTGGATTCGGAAAGCTTGATGGGTTTGGTCTTGTAAAAAAGCTCGATAATCTTCTCCCGCGTGTCAAAGCCCAACGCCCTTAAGAATATCGTGGCCAGAATCCGCTTTTTGCGGTCTATCTTCGTATACACCAGCTCGCGCTTCTGATCGATCTCGAACTCCAGCCATGATCCCCTGTAGGGGATGATGCGCGACGAGTACACGCCCTTCTCGTGCGAGAAAATCACCCCCGGGGAGCGGTGGATCTGGCTGACCACCACCCGTTCCGCGCCGTTGATGATAAACGTACCGCGTTCAGTCATAAGCGGCACGTCGCCCATATATATTTCCTTTTGCCTGATCTCCCCGGTCTGCAGGAAAATAAGGTTTATCTTGGCCTTGATGGGAATCGAATAGGAAAGGCCCTTTTGTTTGCACTCATACTCGTCAAACTGCACGGCCCCTTCGTCCAGGGTATACCCGCAGTATTCCAGAATCATGTCCCCGTTTGGACTTTCTAAGGGGAACGTATTCTGGAATACCTCTTCAAGCCCCTGCAGGGCAAGCTTTTTGCCCTTTTGCAGTGTCTCACGCTGCAGGAATCGTTCAAATGAAGAAAGCTGAATATCGATAAGGTGAGGGATTTCCATCACATCTTCAAACTCGGTTCCGATATATATTCTATTTATTGTTTTCTCAGGAGTGCCTGGCATTGTTTCCCCCTAATGATAATTCACCACCGGCATACCTATCCCGGTGGTGAATTGAGTCTTTATTCCTGTGTAACATCTATGCCGTGTTTATTGTACTTCAACAACACCGCCGGCAGCCTCAAGCTGCTCTTTCATCTTCTGGGCGTCCGCTTTGGAAACGCCCTCTTTTACGGCCTTGCCGCCGGCTTCCACCAGCTCCTTGGCCTCTTTTAAGCCCAGGCCGGTAAGCGCCCGTACTTCCTTGATCACCGCGATCTTCTTACTGGCGTCGAAGCCTTTCAGAATGACGTCAAACTCACTCTTTTCCTCGGCCTCCGCCGCTGCACCGCCCGCCGCGGGCATGGCCGCTACGGCCACCGGGGCCGCCGCGCTTACCCCGAACTTTTCTTCCATTGCCTTTACGAGTTCGGAAACCTCCAAAAGTGTCATATTGGATATGGCATCCAGTATTTGATCTTTGGTAATTGTTGGCATATTATCTTCTCCTTCTCTTTTATTTTTTTACAAGCAGTAGCATCCCAACAATATAGAAGACTAATGCTTGATTATGCGCTTTTCTTTTTATCAGCCACGGCCTGTAAGGTCCGTACAAGTTTTCCGGCCATGGCCTGTAAGACCATCACCACATTCGTAGCCGGCGCGTTCATACTACCCAAGAGCATGGCGTAAAGCTCATTTCTGCCCGGCAGGGCCGAGAGCGCCGTAATCTCATCCTGGGAAAACACCCTCCCCTCAATAAGGCCGCCCTTGATGGCCAGGGGCAGCTCTTTGGTAAACCCCAGAAGTATCTTGGCCACCGGGCCCGTGTCGCCGTTTATCAGGGTAAGGGCCGTAGGACCGATTAAGAACCCAGCGTCTACGGGCAGGCCCAACTCCTGAAACGCTATTTTGGAATAGTTGTTCTTGATCACCTTAAACGAAGACTCTTCCTGTTGCAGTTTCCCACGCAACTCCGTCAGCTGGCTTACGGAAAGCCCCCTGTAATCCGTAAAGATTATGTCCCTAGCGCCGGAAATAATATTTCTTATCTCGCTTACCCGGTCCTGCTTTTGCTGATTTATTTTTTGTGTTTTTTCACCCATAATACAACTCTCCTTCCGTGTTTCCGGGTTTTACCCCACATCCTTGGCGGATATTTTCACACCCGGGCCCATAGTGGAACTTAAGGCGATAGACCTGATAAACTCACCCTTAATATCGGTGGGTCTCTTTCTTTCGATTGTCTCCAACAGGATTTTTACGTTTTCCTTGAGTTTTTCCGCCTCCATGGACACCTTGCCCACGGCCAGGTGAACCACACCCGTTTTGTCCGCACGGAACTCTACCCTTCCCTTTTTCAACTCCTGGATCGCGCCCTTTACGTCTACGGTGACGGTCTGTGTCTTGGGGTTGGGCATCAGCCCGCGTCTTCCCAAAATCTGGCCCAGCTTGCCTACGTCCTTCATCATGTCCGGGGTGGCGATGGCCACATCGAAATCCAGCCAGCCCCCTTTGATCTTTTCGATCAGATCGGCGTCGCCCACATAGGCCGCACCGTTTTTCTTCGCCTCCTCGGCCTTGTCTCCCTTGGCGAAAACCAAGATGCGTTTTTCCTTGCCGAAGCTATGGGGAAGCACAAGCGTATCCCGGATTGCATGTTTCTCTTTGATGTTCAGTTTCAGGGCCACCTCTACGGTTTCATCGAACTTGACGAAAGACATTTCTTTTACCAGCTCTACGGCCTTTTCCAGCGGATACTGTTCCTGTTTGTTGTATGCGGCTACCGCCGTCCTGTATTTCTTGCTGCGCTTCATGACTGGCCCCCCTCCACCTGGACGCCCATACTGCGGGCCGTGCCCGCGATGATTTTCATGGCCGCCTCAATATCGTTGGCATTCAGATCCTGCATCTTCTTTTCCGCGATCTCCTTGAGTTTGACCCTGCTTAAGGTGGCCACTTTTTCCTTGTTGGGCTCGGAGGAACCCTTTTCAATCCCACAGGCCTTTTTAATAAGCACCGCGGCCGGCGGGGTTTTGGTGATGAAAGAAAAACTCTTATCCGCATACACGGTAATAACCACCGGGATAAGAATTCCCTCTTCCATGTTCTTTGTACGGTCGTTAAACTGTTGTACAAACTGGGGCGCGCTTACCCCATGCGGCCCAAGCGCCGGACCAACAGGCGGCGCAGGCGTCGCCTTACGCGCTGGTACCTGAAGCTTGATGATTGTCGCTATCTTCTTTTTTGCCATAGCATCTCCTTAATCTGGTGCATACGCCCTCTACCGAGAGCTCCCATAATAAGGCCTATATTTTTTCTACTTGAAAAAAATCGACCTCAACCGGGGTTGAACGGCCGAAAATACCGACCATCACCCTTAATTTTCCTTTTTCAGTATTGATCTCTTCTATTGTTCCGGTAAACGTATCAAAAGGACCGTCGATTATACGCACACTCTCGCCCATGGAAAACGCCTGCTTGGGATTCAATGCCTTGTCCGCCTTGATCTCCCCGGCCTTCTGCAAAATAGCCCGCGCTTCCTCCTGCGAAATGGGCTGCGGCTTCTGGTTCGCCGAGTAACCCACAAAACCCGTAACCCCCTGGATGCGCCTGATATAAGAACAGACCTCTTTCCAGCGATTCCCCGCCAGATCCATCTCTATCAGGATATACCCCGGCAGAAATTTCTTGGTGGTGAGCTTTTTTTTCCCGTCCTTTATTTCCGCGATCTCTTCAGACGGAATCTTTACGTCAAAGACGAACTCATTCAGTTCTTTTGATTCGATTACTTTTTTAATCTGTTTTTCAACCTTGTTCTCATGCCCCGAGTAGACATGAACCACATACCAGCCTTTTGCCATACTATAGAACCCTGAAAAGAAACGTAATTCCGTTTAAGAGGAGGATATCAACCAACCCGAGCGCGAACGCGACGGCAAGTATGGCAATAATCACTACCCTCGTGGAGGCCATCACCTCGTCCCTGCTCGGCCATGTAACCTTCTTTAATTCAGCGTAACTGTCTTTGAAAAACTTAATAATCTTTTGCATGTATATCTCCCAAATGCAATACAGGCCAGGCAGGATTCGAACCTGCAACATCCGGTTTTGGAGACCGGCGCTCTAGCCAATTGGAGCTACTGGCCTATCGGAACCCTATTTAATTTTAGTTTCGCGATGAAGAGTGTGCTTCCTGTCGAACCTACAGTACTTATTGAACTCCAGTTTGCCCTGTGTATTTCTTTTATTCTTTTTTGTTGTATAGTTTCTACGTTTGCATTCCGTACATTGCAATGCTACGAGCTCAACCGCTTTTGTCTTGGATTTGGCCATTGCGCAGTTCTCCTCCCCACTCTAATCAGAGTGACAAATATAATAAGAAAAACCATACGATGTCAATACGGCAATTCTCATTTTACGCCTTTTTTCCCCTAAAAAATCCTAAATTCAGGCATATTATATGAGAATTTCCTAACCTTGTATACAATTTCAGACAATTTTAAATTTCTTTAACTAAAATATACTATATAATAACCAATCATCTACGCCATTGGGTTACAAACGCCGTGAAAAAACCGGCGCTTCAGGGCGTCCCCTTTGGGCTGAAAAAGCCTCCGATCGGATTTGAACCGATGACCCCCTCCTTACCATGGAGGTGCTCTACCGACTGAGCTACAGAGGCAGACGTTATGCGTGCGCCAAGTATATCTGGAATATTTTCATTTTGTCAAGGCTGGTTGCGGGATAGACACGTGTTTTATTTTCCGGTATTACGGCGGCACCGCGACCGAAGGCGGCACAGCCTCCCGCCGCCCGGTACCTGGAATAAAAACCCATAAACTGTGCAAAACCCCCTTAGCATGGTAAGGGTAATATTGTATAATCGGTGCATATGACCAAGGAACAAACTTCCGCTCAATCGGAACGTAAAATCAAGGAGCTTTCCCTCTTGTTTGAGCTAAGCCAGGCCATAGCCCGCAGCCTGGACCTGAAGGAGATCATGGGTCCTATTTTAAAACTTATGGCCGAATACATGGGAATGCACCGGGGAACAATCTCGCTTTTAAACCGCGATTCGGGGGATATTCTCATCGAGGAGGCTTACGGCCTTTCGGACTCCGAACAGGCGCGCGGTAAATACAAGATAGGCGAAGGTATTACGGGAAAGGTTGTGGAAACCGGGAAGCCCGTGGTGATTCCAAAGATAGCGGAAAGCCCGTTTTTCCTGGACCGCACCGGAGTGCGGCGCGGGCCGGACAAAGCCGACGTCTCGTTTATCTGCGTACCCATAAAAATCGGTACGGAGACCGTCGGCACCCTGAGCGCTGACCGGCTGTTCGACCTGTCGGTTTCGCTGGATGAAGACGTACGCCTGCTGACCATCATCAGCTCAATGATCTCACAGGCCGTACGCGTCAGGCTCGAGGCGCAGGTGGAACGCAAACGCCTGCTTGAGGAAAACAAGCGCCTGCAGGAGGAGCTTTCGGACCGCTTCAAACCCTCCAATATCATCGGTAACTCTAACAAGATCAGGGAGGTATATGATCTTATCGCCCAGGTGGCCAAGAGTGAAACATTGGTGTTGATCCAGGGTGAAAGCGGTACAGGTAAGGAGCTGGTGGCCCATGCCATCCATTATAACAGCCTGCGCGCGAAGATGCCGTTTATAAAGGTCAACTGCGCGGCCTTACCTGAGTCCGTTATCGAAAGCGAGCTGTTCGGGCATGAGAAGGGCGCCTTTACCGGGGCCATGAATCAACGCCAGGGACGGTTTGAACTGGCCGAAGGCGGAACCCTGTTTTTCGATGAAATCGGTGATCTTTCACCTTCGATTCAGATCAAACTGCTGCGCGTTCTCCAGGAAAAAGAGTTCGAGCGCGTGGGCGGCAACCGGACCATCAAGGCCAATGTACGTGTTTTGGCCGCCACCCATCGTGATCTGGAGGACATGGTGCAAAAGGAGCGGTTCAGGCAGGACCTCTATTACCGGCTGAACGTATTTCCCATCCATATTCCGCCCCTGCGTGACCGCAAATCCGATATTCTGCTGCTCTGTGATCACTTTATTGAAAAGTACAATAAAAAAACCCACAAGAGTATCAAGCGCATCTCCACTCCCGCCATAGACATGTTCATGAGTTACCACTGGCCGGGGAATGTACGCGAGCTGGAAAACTGTATCGAGCGCGCCGTGCTTTTAAGCACGGACGGGGTGATCCACGGCCATCATCTGCCGCCCACTCTACAGACCGCAGAGGCCACTCATACCGCGCTGAAAGGCAGCCTGACCGAGACCCTTGAAAATATGGAGCGTGAGCTGATTTTCGATGCCCTGAAATCAAGCAGGGGGAATATGGCCAAGGCGGCCGCCGCTTTGGGGCTCACCGAGCGCATTATGGGCCTGCGTGTAAAAAAATACAATATCGATTTTAAGAAACTGCGGACCGTCCATTCCCCGCCCAGGGAAAACAACTAGACTGTAGCGGTTTTTACCATCCGCCGGATCAGGCGCCGCAATCCCGCGGGGTCTATGCTTTCTACATGCTTCTGTACCAGCCAGCGGCTGTCCACATATCCCCATGAGGCGATAAGTGGTTTGATCCGCGAGTCCTTGTTGGCGGAAAGGTGGCTGATTTGGTCGTCGATAAAATAGGCCATGTATGCTTTTTCCCGGTCGAGCACGCGTCCGATTATGTCTGTTTTTGACCCCTCTCCCGCGTGGATAATCCTTTGAGCCGGAAAATCCAGGACGTGGTGTTTCAGGATTTCAAGAATATACACGGTTTTTTTCGCCGAAAGGATATAGATCTGCTTGCAGGAACCGCCCTGTTTCACAACCTCATACATATGCGGATAAAGAGGGTTCAATTCCAGCCACAACCGCTTCCGCTCCGTCATAATCTCGTTCCTGGCCCGGTAAAACACGGTTTTATACAGTTCCATCTTCCTCTTCCCTGCCTTCTTTAACAGCTTATCAAACATCTCCTGGCCGCTTACCGTGAGGTTATCGGCCATGATATCCTGAATAAGCATATAATCCTGGCCTGTGCGGATATAGGGCCGTAGGCGCATAAAGCGTTCTTTATGATCGCGGGCCACAAAGACCGGCATCCGCTTTTTCACGTATTTGTGATAAGCCAGCCATGAGCTGGCGATCGTCTCGTTCACGGAATCGCAGATGACGCCGTCGAAATCCAGAAACAGGAGCGTGTCTTCAATCACGTGCGTTTGTCCAGAAATAAAGATACAGGGCGTTGGCCGGCTCACCCGGGTTGTGGGGCAGAATCTTGGTGCCGAATCCCACTCCCACGCGGGCGGTTGCTGGAATGTCGAAACCTGAAACACCCGGCTTACGGGCGGGCGTTTCAGGTTCTGATGTGGCCGGCCTGAAGACTTGACTTACGGCCCCCGACCCGGAACGACCCGGCGGTCCGGCCGCGGCACTCCCCCGCTCACTGAACTCGGGGTTAAGCGCGGCCAGCAGCGCGGCGCCCGTAGGCGTGAACAGCTCCGTCTGATGCGGGCCGGGCGCGGTCGGGAAGCCGTATAAAGCGATAATCTCCGCCGCCGCGGGAGCCGGTGCCGGGAAACTACCGTGCGAAAACCGTACCTCACCGCCGCCCACCATAACGGGACTAAAGGCGCTGACACGGTCAAGGTCGACATCCAGCCGCTGCAGGCCCCAGGCGCTGCCCGCGATATCCACCAGGATATCCTGCGCCTCGTGCAGGTGGACATGCCTATGCGGGGCGCCGTGTCCTGCGGCATGTTTATCAAGCTTTGCGTGCGCCGCCTGTTCCGCCTTTTCCAGAATCATGAAAGCGCGCTCCGCGAACTTCCTGTAGCCGCCGCGTATGCCGGATTCCGAGCATACGCGACGCAGCCCCTGTTTCAGTAAATCGCTGTCCACGGCCTCGGCCCGCGCCGGGTATTCACAGGAAAGCATCATTCCCCGTCTGCCGTAGCGCTCCAGGCTGCGCACCCGAATTTCTCCTCCTCCCAGAAACATCGCCGCCCGCCGCATAATACCGAGCATCTTCTCCTCTTCAGCGCCAAGGTCCAGGAGGGCCGAGCAAAACATGTCGCCCGCCATTCCGCACAGCGGATCAATTAACAGAAACCCCATGTACCGTCCCCGCCTTCTTTTGTATTTGATTGAGTTGTCATTATGCAGCAAACGGGCGGTTGATACAAGCGGCCCGGAGTTATTACCGCAATTCAATAAACACAGATTCCAGATTGATAAAAATTACAACCGTAGATTTCGCAGATTTATAAACGATTACACAGATTAAAATAAAAAAGAAAAATCTGCGTAATCTTTGTGTTTTTTGAATCTGTGAAATTCGTGTTTCAATCAGCGTCTGAGTTATGGCAGTCAGAATATACGCGCCGCCATCCGTTCCTTTCACCCGCCGTCCCCTTCCGCGGCCAGGCCTTCAAACCGGGCATACAGGTCGGCGTATAACCCACGCGTTCCCATGCGCGGGGAGAATTCTTCGGATAGCCGTACCATTCTCTGCGCCGCCTTTTCCGGGGCCGCGTACTCGCCCAGGGCGGAAAAGGCCACACAGGCATTCCCAATAAGCTCCGCGTCGGGTACCTCCGGAACCGCGATATCCACCCCGAGAGTGTCGGCCTTGAGCTGGTTAAGACCCGGATTCAAAACCTGCCCGCCGGAGGCGTACAGACTGGAAATGTGCAGGCCGCAGGTTTTCATGACGCTAAGAATCGACCGCAGCCGCAGGCATATGCCTTCCGCCACCGCACGCAGTCGTGCCCGGGGTGTGTGTTCATGCCTCGCGTTAAAAAAACAGCCCAAAACCGTTTTTCCGCTCTTCAGGCATACAGACCCAGCCTGCCCTTCCCGCCCGGGATCGAATCCGGGAACAAAAAGCAGGCCGTCGGCGCCGGGCCGCTCCCGCAGCGCCTGTTCCAGGGCCTTCTCGAACAAAGACCCGCGCGGGAAAAGCTCTCGCGCGGCCTGTTCCAGCAGGCTTCCGGAACGGGGAACAACACCGGAAATATTGAAGGTATGCTTCAGCAGGCCGGGCAGTGTGCGCAGGGCGGGATGGTCGACACTATGCTTCACACAGTGATTGATGCCTTCCGAGGAGCCCGCGCGATCCAGGGTCCGGCCCGGAATCACGACCCCGGTTCCCAGAAGCGCCATCAGAAAGTCCGGACCACCGGAAAACACCGGGATGCCCTGCGGCAGTCCGAACTCCTCCGCGCCCACGGGCGTAACCGCGCCCACGGGAGTGGTAAAATGGATAAAGGGCGGGAATTTATCCTGTTCCAGGGCGCAACGCCCGATTTCCTCCGGCGACCAGAAGTAGTCACTGTAATCTGTATGGGGAAGCGTGGTCACCATCCGGCCGGTAAACAGGTAACAGATGTATTCTGGGCAGGGGAGAAAAGTATGTGTGCGCTCATACAGCAGCGGTCCGGTTCGCGCCAGGCGTATCACATACGGAAGGAAGTAGGAACGCAGACCGGCCGGGGCAGATTCCCATGCCCCCATGCCGCCTGCCGACCCGACTTTGCCTGCCGACTCCGGCCCGCCTGCCGACCACACCCCACCTGCCTCATGCCATAACAGCACGGGCGCCAGGGGCCTCCCGTTCTTGTTCAACGGCACCAGGCTGGGTCCGTTTCCGCTTACAGCTACGGCCCGTAGCGCGCCGGGACCGTGATTGCCAAGCCTGCCCAGGGCCTTTTTCAAGGCATGGATCCAGGGGCGGACCGTAAATCCGCCGATCCCGGCCGCGGGGATACGCTCACGCGCCAGGGAGACAAGCCCGCCCCGGACATCGATGACCCCAACCTTTACCGTGGTTGTACCCACATCGCACGCCAGTATCATAGATTACCCGACCACCGGCGCTTTACGGGTTTCGTCCACGCCGGCCGGGATATGGCTTATTGTCCGGACCCCAAGCCGTACGGACAGGACAACCATAACAATGAGAATAAGGGCCGGGAAAAAACATCCGCGTAACGTATTCATTCCATATTTAGTATAGCATCGGAGGAGAATAATATCTATTAATTTCTCTTGAGAAACTATAGCTTTGTTGACAGACTTATTTTACACTGCTAAGCTTTATATAGTGAAAATGACGGAACAGTCCGCTACCGGAATCGATCCTTCACTTATACAAAACATGAAAACAAAAAAGGTGGGACTGGCCCTAGGCGCGGGCGGGGCCATGGGACTGGCGCACATCGGTGTTATCCGCTTTCTTGAGGAACAGGACATCCGCGTTCACTGTGTGGCCGGCACCAGCGTGGGCGCACTCGTGGGGGCCCTGTACGCGGCAGGCAGATCCGCGACGGAACTGGAGCTGATAACGCGAAAAATAAACTGGTTTTCCATTATAAGACCCAATTTCCTCAGGTTTAAGGGATTTTTTCAGCACCGCGGCCTGGAAGCGATATTAAGGCGTCACCTAGGGGCCGATTCGTTCGAAGAGCTGCGCCTTCCCTTCACGGCCGTGGCCACGGACTTTGACAATGGGACGGGCGTCTACTTCAACTCCGGCCCGCTTATCCCAGCGATAATGGCCTCATCCTGTGTACCCGTAGCCTTCGAGCCCATGCGTTACAAGCGCCACACATACGTTGACGGCTTCCTCAGCGAGTGCGTGCCCATCCGGGCGGCGCGCAGCATGGGCGCGGATTTTATAATCGCCGTAGACCTAATGCAGTCGTGGAAAAACCCCAGCTTCCGCACATCAAACCTCTATACCGTGGCCATCAAGGCCATGCTGATTGGCATTACCAATGCCTTTACCGCGTCGCTTAAGGACAACGCGGATATCATCGTCTCTCCCCGCTTCAATTATATGACCTTCTTAAGCCGGGCGGCAAAAAGGGCTTCCATGGCTAAAGGGTATGACGCTGCCCGCGCGGCGTTTCAGATCCCGCAACGCATTTAGGCCGGGCGATTATGATGCGTATGTATTTTCAGGCCTTTCCGGACGCTTATCGTGTTTGACGGCGCCGATTGTGTTCGGCGGCGCCGGCTGCGGCGTATACTAAGGGATTTTCTTATCCAGCCAGTCGAAGGCCAGGGAGGCGAGTCGGCCGTCCAGCGAATGGTGGCCGTCATGTTCATATGTGGTAATATCCCAGTCCTGCCCTCGTAAAAAATCCGCCATCTCCTCCCCCGGATGCGGGACCTCCCTCCGGCCCCAGAAGATATAGCCTGGGATCCTCAGGTCCGGCGGGAAGGTATGATGCTCCCGGTACTGGTCCATTAAAAAGCCCGAACCGCCGGAGCCGGCGATAAAGGCCGTAAACAGCCTCCGTGTGCTCCAGGGTATTCTGTTGAACAGCAACATGGTATGGGTAAAATGCGAGCCCGCGGAAAAACCGAAGACGCATATCTTGTCTTCCCTTACCGGGAAATGCGCGCGCATGGTCATAATCAGGTTTCTGATGTTTTCTACATCAGGAGAGGTGATGTCCTCGTTCCAGAAGCTCTTACCCGATCTGGCCGCGCACAGAATGTAGCCGTGTTTGTCCGCCTGCTCACGGAAAGAGTTGCCGTACAGAAAACTCTCGCCCGTCTGACCCAACCCGTGCAGCAGCACGATCAACGGGTACTTCTTCTCGGGGGTGAATCCGGCGGGCAGGTAAAATGAACCCGGCCCGATCCTGGTCAGCCCGCCCACCTCAATGGTCTTCGGCAGCGGAAAGCGTGCCTGATAATCTATGTCACAGGCCGCGGCCGCCAGCAGCAGAAGTACCGCCAAACAGGCCAATAAGGCGGACCTGGCCCCGGGTCCGGACCATTTTTTCTTCAATACGTACATGATATCCTACTCCTTTTTTTCAGCAGATTCGGGGAAGCATGTCTCCCGCCAGCATGTCCACGATGCGCGTGCCGCCCACGGCCGTGCGCATGACAAGCCTGGGTAGGGCGGCGCCGGTTACCCTGCCGATACGACGGGCCTCGCCGCCCAGCTTATGCGAACGCATTATGTCCAGAAGTTTGTCCGCTACCTGTTCCACGCAGACAAGCACCAGCTTGCCTTCATTGGCCAGGTACAGGGGATCGAACCCCGTAAGCTCACAGACCGCCTGAACCTCCTGTTTTAAGGGAATCCGCGTTTCGTCGATCTCCATGCCGTACCCGCATCCCCGGACAAACTCGTTCAGTGTGGTGGCCAGTCCGCCGCGTGTCGGGTCGCGCATAACCCGTATGCTTCCCGGAGGCACGGCCCGAAGCAGCAGCCCGGTAAGCCCGTTCAAGCAGGCGCAATCGCTTTTCGTACTCAGGGTAAGCGGGTACTCACCCCGCGCGCCCAGTACGGCAACCGCGTGATCCCCGATGGTTCCGTTTATAAGCACGCAATCCCCGGGTTTGATCCCGCCCGGACCCAATTGGGCCTCCGGGTACAGGGGACTGCCCATGCCGGTGGTGGTAATGAACAATTTATCGGCCGAACCCTTTTCAACCACCTTGGTATCCCCGGCCACTATCCGTACACCCGCGGCCGCGGCCGTATCCCGCATTGATATCGCGATCTTCTCCAGTTCCCGTACCGGAAGCCCCTCCTCGATAATAAAAGCGGCGCTCAAATATTCCGGCACCGCACCCGCCACGCACAGGTCGTTCACGGTGCCGGCCACCGCCAGCTTCCCGATGTCGCCGCCCGGGAAAAACAGGGGACTGATCACGAACGAATCCGTAGTAAACAGTGCCTTCTTATGCGGCAGCTCCACCTCCGCGGCGTCTCCCCTGAGATCGAGTACGGGATCGGCAAAGGCGGAGGCAAACACCTCGTCAATGAGTTTGTGGGTAAGTACCCCCCCGTTGCCGTGGGCCAGAGTTATAATCTCGTCAGTCACGCGGTTATCTCAACTCCCTTCGATATACACCATTTCCTGTAATTTGGAAGGATTTCTGCTGCGCTGCGCAATGTAGTTCATCAAATCCTTTAAGGGGAAATCGTTGTCTATAATATACTTTACACCAATCTGGTATATGGCATGCATCTCGGCAATCCATTTCACATTGGCCCGGATAATCGGCAGGGTCTGCTTTCCGTCCAGATCCTTGAGGCCTAAGGTAATCTCGTCATTCTCCTTGATATCCTCGTTAAAAAACATGAGCAGCTTGGCACCGTCCAGTGAAAGATCCACCAGGTAGGCGTCTTTATTGTCGTTCACCCTGATCTTCACAAAAAGACTGTAGCGCTCGCTTTTACGCAACCGTTCCACATTCCGGCGCGCGGAGGACTTTTCCAGGTCTATGCGCTTACTGGCGCGGATGATCGTGCCCAGAACGCTGTCGTTTCCCTTCCACACGGCCCCTTCTCCGTTATGGTCGAAGAAATTCAAGCAAAGCTCGTCCATCACCATCTTGGCCGAAAGCAACCCCATGCCGAACCGTTTGTGGCCGTGCTTCTCGCGGTATTTCAGGAATTTTCCGGAGAAAACATTGCGGTCTTTAATGTCTTCGTCGATTTTAAAGGGCAACAAACAGGTGTCGAACCCACGACCGTGATCCTGCACCACCACGCGTAAAAAATCGTTAAAAATGGAAAACTCTATGCGCACGCTCATGTCCACGTTGTTTTCCTTGCTGGCCCTGATGGCATTGGTCACCAGTTCGGTGATGGCAAAACGAAAAAGCACGTCCTCTTTTTCAGATAACGGGAACTCGATTAGTTCCAGTATCTTATAAAAAAAAGCCCCTGAGAACTCTGGGGAAAAAAGGATTTTCAGACGTGTATAGCCGCGGTCATCGTAATAAATCAGGTTATTCATGTTTTTTACATCTATAAGTATAATATCTCTTATAAAAATGTGTGAACATTTTATACCGTATCGTATTCATTTTCTACCTCGAAAAAGCCACCACCTTTAGTTTTTTTAGGGAGGCTCTGCCTTTATAGAATTAGGTGGTGGCTTTTTCTCCTCCCTGTCACCCCATTGGGGTGCTCCCCCGAAAACCACCCATTGGAAGCGTGAGCGAAAGCTTTGCAGGTGGTTTTCGGTTATATTTATAATAAATTCCGCAGCTTCCCTCGGCACTCACCATGCAGGCGCCCACCGGATTGTGCGGAGTACAAACCCGGCCGAACAGCGTACAGTCCGTGGGTTGTTTCACCCCGCGCATGACCGCGCCGCAGATACAGGCCGGGTTTTCCTTTGCAGGCGGCGTAATAGGGGCGAATTTCCGGGCCGCGTCAAAGCCGGCATAAGCCTCACGAATCGAAAGGCCGCTTCGTGGAATCACGCCCAGCCCCCTCCATTCGGCATCGGTCTCCGTAAATACCTCGTCCAAGAGCCCGAGGGCCTTTGGGTTACCCTGCTCCCTGACGGAGCGCGTATACTGGTTCTCAACCCGGGCCTCCCCCGCTTTTAGCTGGGTCACGATCATGGCCAGGGTGCACAGCATGTCCGTGGGTTCAAACCCGGAAACCACACAGGGCACCTTGAAATCCTCGGCCAGCGGACGGTAGATGCCCGTGCCGGTAATGGCGGAAACATGGCCCGGGCAGATGAACCCCTGAATATCAAGCTCACCGCCGGAAAGCAGGGCCTGCATAGCGTGGGGAATGGTCTTTAAGGCGCATAGTACGGAAAAATTGGTCCGGCCCTCCTGTGCCGCGGCCCGGACGGCCCAGGCCACTGTGGGCGCGGTGGTCTCAAAACCGATTCCCAGGAATACGACCTCCTTACCCGGATTGTTTCGGGCCAACTCCAAGGCGTCCATGCTGGAGAGGCAGACCCTGATGTCCGCGCCTTTTGATTTTTCCCCGGCAAGCGAGGAAGAGGAACCGGGGACGCGCAGCATGTCGCCGAAACTGGTGATGATTACATCGGGGCGCACCGCAAGCTCAAGGGCCGTATCGATATAGATCTGGGGGGTGACACATACGGGGCATCCCGGCCCGGAAAGCAGGCGAAGCTCCGGGGGTAAAAGCGTCCTGATACCGTATTTCATGATGGTAAGAGTATGGCCCCCGCAGATCTCCATGACCGTAACCGGATAAGGCGGCATGTTGCGCTTTATCTGTTCCAGGTAATGGTCGGCGGCCTTGCCTGTCCTGAACTCGTCAAGGTATTTTATCATTACTGCTCGTTCAACTCCCGGAACAGGGCCAGGGTTTCATCGGCCTCCTTCCTGTCCAGTTTTTGAATGGCGAATCCTGCATGCACCAGCACGTAGTCATCGGGACCTACCTCCGGCAGCAGGCTGACGTTTACCTCGTAACGCATTCCACCCGCCTCAACCTGCGCCTTGTCCCCCTGCCTGGTGATGATTCTCATCGGTATGGCTAAACACATTTATTTCTCCTTTAAGCGCGTATCGGCAATTACCGCCTGGCCCAGGGCGATGCCTCCGTCATTGCAGGGCACGCGGTTATGTGTATACACCGTCAATCCCCGCCCCTCAAGCTCCGCCGTAAGCCGGGAAAGCAGAAACATGTTCATGAAACAGCCCCCGCTTAATACAACCTGTTTTATGGTCGTTTCCCCGGATAAAGCAAGGCAGACATCCCGCAGTGCTCCTACCAGCCCATTGTGGAAACGGCAGGCAATTACCCCCAAAGCGGCGCCGCGCAAACGGTCTTCCGTTACGCGTGTAACCAGGGCGCGCCAGTCGAGGTCAAACACCTGTCCGGTACGCACGATATTAAAAGTATATCCGGTAGGCGAATCATTTTCAATCGCCTGTTCCAACTCCACCGCCGGCTCCCCCTCGTAGCACGCTTCGGTGCACACCCCCGCCAGGGCCGAAACCGCGTCGAACAGCCTGCCGCAGCTTGAGGTAAGGGTATAGCCGCGTTTCCGGCCAAGCTGAAACAACACCACGGTTAATTTTTCCCGCGCCAGGCCGGGCCACAATCGGGGCGCGTATGCGGCCGCCTCCTCACCATACACACTATACAGGAGCGACAGGCCCGTACGCCAGGGTTGCAAGATCGCCTTGTCCGCCCCGGGCAGGCCGAAGGGAAGCAGGCGGGCGGCCCGGCACGCCTGGGCCAGATCCGCGATCAGCACCTCGCCGCCCCAGATTGTGCCGTCGGTGCCGTAACCCGTACCGTCCAGGGCCACCCCAAGCACCGGGCCGCGAAGATCGTGCTCGGCCATACACGCGGCGATATGGGCATGGTGGTGCTGTATGCCGAAGCGCGGCAGACCGCCAAGAAATTCCAAATCCCCGTGAGGATCAAGCACGGTCCGGGTACTCAGGTACTGGGGATGCAGGTCATACGCCACGGCCTGGGGCCGCACATCCAGAATGTTCATCAAATGCCTGACGGCCTGGGAGAAGGACAGATAGGTCTCCGCGTTTTTCAGATCACCGATATGATGGCTTAAGAAAGCCTTGTTGTTCTTGGCCAGGCAGATGGTGTTCTTCTGCTCCGCACCCACGGCCAAAAGAGGCACGGCAAAGGGTTTGCCCAGCAGCACAGGGTTGGGGGCCGTACCCCGCGACCGGCGCAGGGGGTACTCGGCCCCCCTCCACATCCTTGTCACCGAGTCGTCGCAGCGGATGTGGATATCACGGTTGCCCGTCAGAAAATAATCACAAAGCTTTCCCAAGCGCGCGAAGGCATCATCATTGGTATGGGCGATGGGTTCGTCGCTCAGGTTGCCGCTGGTCATAACCAGCGGAAAATCGATGTACGCAAAAAGCAGGTAGTGTAGCGGGGCGTACGGAAGCATGACGCCGAAAAAGGCGTTACGCGGGCTTACCTCCCCGGCCAGCGGATGATCCGGATTCTTGGGCAGCAGCACGATCGGCCGGTCCGCGGCCGAAAGCCGCCGCTCCTCCTCAGGGTTGATGAGGGCGAGTGTCCGGGCCTGGCTGGGGTCCTTTGCCATCAGGGCGAACGGGCGCGCCTCCCGTATTTTAAGTGACCGCAGCCGCCTTACACTTTCCGCGCTGCGGGCGTCGCAGGCCAGGTGGAAGCCGCCGATGCCCTTTACAGCCATGAGTGCGCCCTGTTCCAGAAGCTCCGCGCTGCGGCGGATAAGCCCGCGGCTCTGCCCCGCATCCGATCCGCAAAGCAGGGGCTTCCCCCCGGCGGTACAAAGCTCAAGCACCGGTCCGCACGTATAGCAGGCATTGGGCTGAGCGTGAAACCGCCTGTTATGCGGATCCTCGTACTCGGCTTTACAACGCTCACACATGGTAAAACCGTGCATGGTGGTATATTTTCTGTCATACGGCACGTCCCGCACGATCGTATAACGTGGTCCGCAGTTGGTGCAGTTGATAAATGGGTAAAAATAACGCCGGTTCTGCGGATCAAAGAGCTCCCGCAGGCAGTCCGGACACAGGCAGAGATCGGGCGCTATCCGTGTATTCTTTGCCGCCAGCGCACGGCTTTTTTTGATGGTAAAGGAACGCAGGCGCCTCCCGGGCGCCAGCGTATACACACGCAGCTCATCGATTACGGCCTGGGGGGGCTTTTCCTTCCGCAGGGAGTCAACAAACTCCCGAATAGCGGCCTCATCGCCTTGGGCCAAAATTTCAACCCCGCTGGAATCGTTATATACATGCCCGCCTATGCCGTGCCGTGCGGCCAGGTTATACACAAAGGGTCGAAAGCCCACACCCTGGACAACGCCCTCGATCTGTATACGTATGGTTGTGTAAGTACTCATTGACAATGCTTATGATTAAGTGTAAAAAAAAAACGGATGAGCGGCAAGTTTTATTTTAAACAGGCAAAGATTTGACTTTTACTTTATACCGAAATCAACTACAATATAAACGGGATAAATGAGTAAAAAAGAAATCGAAAACCTGAAATCACGAATATCGGAACTGGAACACATCCTCAAGGAACGCAATGACTACATAGACTACCTGGAAAAACTGACCATCGCCCACTCCAATGAAATGCTTCTGGTGGATAAGGAGCGGGAGTACGCCGACCAGACCATAAAGGCGTATGAAACCCTGCAGAAACTGAGCGAACAGGAGCTTAAGGAAAGGGACGAGATAATCCTGGCCCACCAGAGCCTGGTCAAACTCTCCTCCATCGAGCTGATGAACAAGAACTCGGTACTCAACAATATCCTGGAGCTTACCAAATACCTGAACACCATCATCCAGGAAGAAAACCTTTTACGCAAAACCTTGGCCAACCTGATCCGCGCTTTAAGCTTTGAACGGGGAATATTGTTTCTTAAGAACAATAAGAAGCTTGTGCCTAAAACCTTCATCAAGGCGGACAAGGAAGAGTTAAAGAAGCCGTATTTCCGGTATTCGCTCTCGGTCATCCAGGACGTACTGAAAAACAAGAAAAGCGTGCTTGTTAAAAACCGGAAATGCCCCGAAAACGACGACTCGCTTATATCCATCGTCTGCGTACCCATCATCTCCCAGTATTCGTTACTGGGGGTGATCTATACGGATGTGATGGGCAGGCACGTCTCACTTACTAAAAAAGACATCGGCATAGCCGAAATTTTCTGCGCACAGGCTTCGATCTCTTTAAACAACCTGCTGCTCTACCGCATGCTGAAACAGCAGTCCATCACCGACCGCTTTACCGGACTTTTTAACCGCAAGAAACTGGAGATAGACCTGGAGGCGCCGGGCGGTAAGCTACTGGCCTTGCTGAACATCGACGGATTTTCCTCTATCAATATGGCCTACGGCATGGAGGCGGGCAACTTCGTGCTGAAAACCGTGGCCACCAAACTAAAAACAATCTGCGCGCCGAGTATGCAGCTTTACAAACTTTCCGGGGATGAGTTTGTGATTCTCTCAAGCGACAAAACCATCACCCCCTTTATGCTGAAAACGAATATTCAAAACGTGCTCTCCAGCACCACCATCAAATTCAAAAACATCTATATTAATATCAGCCTGTCCATGGGAATCGTGCAGAATGAGGAAAAAAACCTGCTGCACAAGGCAGACATCGCCTTAAAAAGGG
>CAZWYY010000054.1:0-26388 GCA_964638895.1 uncultured Spirochaetaceae bacterium
GCGTGCCGCCATTGAAAGCAAGCTGGAGGCCACGCAGGCGGAGATCAATGAGTATATTGATTCCATGTTAAAGGCCGTGGAGCAGGGGAAAGCGGAGACGCGGCAGAATATGGAACAGCTGGAAGAAGATTTCAAACTGGCCAAGGCCAGGCAGGAGACCGTATCTGCGGAGATGGATGAGTTCAGCAAGAGTGTTGAAGAGAGACTGGGGACCTACG
Source organism: uncultured Spirochaetaceae bacterium (assembly GCA_964638895.1). GTDB lineage: Bacteria > Spirochaetota > Spirochaetia > SZUA-6 > RPPD01 > JAFGGG01. The sequence goes on from CAZWYY010000054.1 coordinate 219, forward strand.
AAGAGGAGGTTGCGTATAAGTTTCAGAAGCTTGAGAACTGCAACGTGGATATCGAGTCGATGGAGAAGTCGCTGCGTGAGTACATGGGAGGGATTACGGCCAAGATCAAGGCCGATTTTACGGATTTCAACCGGCTGCTGTCGGACGAGCGCAATGCGGAAAAGAGCAAAGCCTCGGAAGAGCTTGAGCAGATAAAGGCGGAGATAGAAAATATCGAATCCGGGGTAAAGGAGCTGAAAGCCAAGGCGTACGAGAACGTATCGGAGAAGCTGGAGGTGCTTGAGGACGGTTTCTTCAGTGATTTCAGGGAACGGGCGGATGCGCTGCGCGACAAGTTTGAGGAGTTCCGGCGGGAGATAAGCCAGCAGGTTGAGCGGATCAGGCTGGAGAGCAGTGAAAGCATAGAGAGTATGGCCGGGGAGATGCTGGAGCAAAAGGAAACCGAGCTGCGTGCCGCCATTGAAAGCAAGCTGGAGGCCACGCAGGCGGAGATCAATGAGTATCTCGACTCAATGTTCAAGGCCCTTGATAACGGGAAGTCCGATGTTCACCGGAATATCGAGCAACTGGAAGAGGATTTTAAGCAGGCAAAACTGCAGCTATCCTCCTACTTTATCGGGGCCAGGGAGGAGGCCGAGCAGTGGCACGAGGAGATCCTGCGTAAATACAAAGACTCGGAACTCGATGTAACCCGCAAACTCTCGGGATTGACCGAAAGCTCGTCATCTACAATCAACACCTTAAAGAAGAATTTCGATGAGCGGCAGCGAACCATAGAGGAGATGCTTGAGACAACCTTCGGCACCCTGAAGAAGAATTTTGATGAGGGCCACAGCGAGCTGGCCGGCTTGTTTGAAACCACGTTTAACACGCTGGAGCAGGAATTTACGAACCGCCATGACAATTCACAGATACGTTTCGAGGACATGTTTAACAGCCTGAAGCAGAATTTTGAAGAGCGTCATCATGAATTGGAAGAATTGTTCGGAACCACGTTCAATACGCTGGAAAAGAACTTTGAGGAACAGAAGCGTGACCTGATTGAGTCCACAGGAAAAGAAAGGGTGGTCCTGAAGGAAGAAATAGCAAAGCTCGTGGAAAAAGCGGCGATTCTGGGTCAGGGGCTGAATGAGATTGAAAAACAGCAGAAGAATTTTGCCGCCCAGACCAAGATATTCGAACGGGCGGATACGCTTAAAATCGGGCTTGAGAACGATATCAGCGCCATGAAGAAGGAGCTGGTGAAAATTGCGGCCTATAAAAAGGATATGGAAGCCATCAATAAGGAGTTTGTGACCACCAAGAAGCTTATTGACGACGTGTCCGCCAAGGTCAGGGACTTTGTCACCGAAAAGAAACGCATAAACAGCATGGAGACTGATTTTAAGCGGCTGATTTCTATTTCCCATGAGATTGACGCCAAGATTGTGAATATAACCACCAACTATGACGCTGTGCAGGAGCTGGAGCTGAAGATGAGGACCCTGGAAGAGCTGGAAAAAGACGTGGATACGCGCTACGGACGGCTGGAACAAAAAAAGAAGGTGCTGGACAGCACTACCCAGGGAGTGGATAATAATTTTCAGAAGCTTACCTCTCTGGATAAATCCTTAAGCGAATTACAGAAGGAGATGAGGGGTATTCCGGTGCTTATCAAGGAGTTGAAAGAAGAGATGAGTGTGATCGCCGATAACAAGGAAAAAACAGATCTTGTTGTGGAAAAAATGGCCGGTATAGACAATCTGATTCTGGAGCTGGAAGCCCGCATGGACAAGCTAAACATTGCCAGAGAATGGCTGGCCAGGGCCGAGACAAGGCTTGAGCAGGTAAATACCCAGGCCCAGGAGCAGCTGCGCCTGCTGGAAAGCCTTATCAAGGAAGAGACGGCGCAGGTAAAAAAAGAACGCGGGGCGCCGGGGGCGGACAAGCGACAGACGGTGGTGAAACTTGCTCACCAGGGCTGGTCGGTACAGGAGATCGCCAGGGCTACCAAGCTTTCAAGGGGTGAGGTCGAACTGATTCTGGAGTTGATTCCGGAGAAATGAATCATTTATAGATGAAAAATATCGCGATTGTGAATGGAATTAATCTTTCCCCGTATGTGTTTGAAAAAATTTACGGGCAAAAGAATTCGCTTGATCTTGTCAAAGACTTTATTACTGGACTGCCTGAAACCGGGCATACCCTGTTTCTGCTTTCCTCGCCCTGTAAGGAGTTAAGCGGATACGATTACACTGTAAAAAAGCAATGGACCATCGGAGACATGCTGCGGGAGATTAAGGAAAAAGCCGCAGGGTTTGATACCGTTTTTTATTTTTATGCGGATTGTGCACTATTAAATACGGAGATTACCGCGCGTATGTATAAAAACCATGTAACCTATTTTGCGGATTACACCTTTGCCGACGGCTACCCCTTCGGGCTTACCCCGGAGATTCTGAAACCGTATATAATCGGTCCCCTGCTTGATCTTCTGGGTGATGCCGGGAAGGAAACACCCCGCAGGGACAGCCTGTTCGAGCTGATAAAAAAAGACATCAATTCATTCGATCTGGAAACCGAAATATCTCCCGTTGATCTGCGTATCCTGCGCGCCGAGTTATACGCAGATCGCAAACGGAACTTTCTCCTCCTTAAGCGTTTGGCGGAAGAGGGGGCGTTCACGGAAATGGACATACTGAAGAACCTGCAGGAGAACGCGGAGATCCTACGTACCGTGCCCTCGTATTTTCTGCTGCAAACGGTGGAAGGATGCGCCCAGGTGTGTTCATACTGCCCGTATCCCAAATTCCATCCGGATATATTGGGCAAAAAAGATGAGCTGCCTGTGGCCGATCTGGAGCTTATGCTGCAGAAAATCAAGGATTTCTGTGAGGACGCGGTAATTGGGATTTCGCTGTGGGGAGAACACTCTCTTCACAGCCGCGCTTATGAAATACTGGAAATGATATGCGCCATACCCTCATTCGAACTGGTCATTGAAACCGCGGGTCTGGGTTGGGACACGGCCGCCCTGCGCTCTTTAAGCGGGAATGTACGTGAGCGCTGCCGCTGGATCGTCTCGCTCGACGCCCTGAGCCCTGAGTTGTACGGCGCGCTGCGCGGGCAGGGGTTTGAAAAGGCCGTGGCCGCGGCCAAAACGCTGCTGGAGCTGTTTCCCGGTAAGGTATACATCCAGGCGGTACGCATGCAGCAGAATGAGGATGAGCTTGAGAAATTCTACAAGCAATGGAAACTCTCCACCGAAAACATCATTATCCAAAAATACGATTATTTCTGCGGGTATCTGCCTCAGTACAAGGTTACCGACCTGTCCCCGCTCAAGCGTTTTGCCTGCTGGCACCTGAAGCGCGACATGTGTGTTCTGCTAGACGGAACCGTACCCGTGTGCCGGGAGGATGTGGGCAGGGGCTCCGTGATCGGCAACCTGTTGAAGCAGGATCCGGCTTCCATTTGGGACCGCGGAAACGAGTTTTACCTACGCCACCTGCGTGAAGACTATCCCGCGATTTGTAAAGAATGCGATGAGTACTATACCTACAATTTTTAAACGTCCGCAAATTTCCTATACGGTAATGGGCGGCGCCCCGAAACCCCGTGTAAGCAAGTATCTTTTTCCGGTTTCGATAGTGATCCTGAACCGTGGGGGCCGGCTGTTCCAGCATGATGTTTTTACCGATCTTCCGTACAAGGAATCCCTTGAGGTAATATTTGTGGAGGGACCGGATGTGGCTTATGACGTGGAAAATCTCTCCAGGAAGTACCCCCATGTGCGGTTTTTGCTTCTGCGCGAAAAGTGCACGCCGGGCGAGAAGGTCAACCTGGGTATTGAGGAGGCCATGGCCAAACTTGTCTTTGTGGTCTGGAACGACATGAAAATATCTCAAAGCTCCCTCGCCTCCCGCCTCCTGGAAAAGCTGGAAAAACCGGAGGTGCTGTGTACGGTGCCCGTGTTTAAAAATAAAAAGGGAGATACGATTCCCGCCATCCAAACGCCGGGGTATGTAAGCAACAAACTGAAGATCGTACCCTGGAACCCGCTGCGTGACGGTATGAGAAGTTTGTTCGCCTTCGATTTCTGCGGTATCTATGACAAGGAAAAATACCGGCTGTGCGGCGGCTATGACGGCGCCATCAAAACCCCTTTCTGGCAAAAGGTGGATTTCGGGTTCAGGGTTTTCCTGTGGGGCCAAAGCATCATCTGCAATACCGCCCTGCTTTTTCATTATAAATACGAGGTGCCTTTTGAGGAAAACACCGCGGATGAGAGTTACAAGCTGTTTTACCTGAAAAATCTCTGTGTGGACTTCAGAAGCGACCGTGGGGTGCTGCCCTTCAGGCGTTTCTTTACGTATTTCATTAAATCAGATACGGGAGTTATCGCTTCGCTTAAAGAGTTTCTCTATATGAAAAAATGGGTGGCACTCAATAAATACCGATTCAGAAGGGACGCAAAGAGTCTAATCGAACTATGGGAAACACCGGAGTAGTGACGGGAATATTCCTCCAGGCGCGGCTGAGATCAGAGCGCCTGCCCGGAAAGGCCCTGCTGAAGCTTAAGGGCCTGACGGTTATTGAGCATGCCATGAGCGCCCTGGGCCTGGTGCGGGCCGATGTGCACGCCCTGCTCACGGACGAGGAGAGTGCGGCGGATCTTGAGAGGTACGCACACAAATGGAATTTCAAGCTGTTCGCCGGGCCTTCGCTGGACGTGTTAAAACGCTACTGCCTGGCCGCCGAGCGCTTCGGCGTAAGCCGGGTGGTAAGGGCCACGGGAGACAACCCGCTGGTATCGGCCGAGCTCACAAGGCTCAACCTGGAGTACCATGAACAAAAAAGGGCGGATTTAAGCAGGTTTAGGGGCGCGCCCCTGGGCACGGGAGTGGAGGTTGTGGAAACAGGGGCGCTTAACAGGTCCCGCGCCGAATCCGGCGATGTCTATGAACATGAGCACATCACAACCCATATCCTGAGGAACCAACAGATATATAAGGTGTATGAACCCCCGTGCCCGGCCGCTTGCCGTCTTCCCCAGGCACGGGTGACCCTTGACACCGTCAAGGATTTTAAAATTTTGGAGGCCATTTTTACCGCACTCTATAGACATAAGCCCATAGAAACGGTAGAACTTGTAGCATGGCTTACCACACACAGGGAGTTATGGCCGGCCGCGGAACAATACACACAGACGGGAGAATCCTCTTTGTCCCGGCAGTAGCCGAGGGGGCGGGGACCGGGCATATCAAACGCTGCGCGGCGTTGGCAACACTGGCCCGAGGACGGGCGTGTTTACTGCTTGCCGCAAGGTATGATCAGCGGGGCATCTTGTTAAGTGCGGCGGAGAGCAGGTATGTTATTGAAAGCCTGCCCGCGGATTCCCGATTCAAACTAATAATCATAGACAACCGGGAGAGCCCTCTCCGGCTGCTTTTAGATTTCACCACCGTGGCCCCGGTGATCGGGCTGGATGAGGGCGGGAGGTTCAGGGACCGTTTCCCTTTTCTCATAGACACCCTGCCCGGACCGCGGTTAAGATGCGCCGCCAACAGGGTGTTCCCCTTTCGATCCTATAAAACCGCCGCGTGGGGCAAGAAGTTTACATATCCTTTCCGGCGCGTCCTTCTTAGTTTCGGGGGGGAGGACCGTCGGGGCCTGACACAAGTGCTGCTGGGCGCGCTTCTTAAACATGGAATTTTTTCGGCATCAGACATATCCGTGGTAGAGGGGCCGCTGTTCGAACATACGCATTGGCACAGGGGAGTCAGGGTGTACGCCGGGGTCGGTGATCTGACGCCGCTGTTTAAGGAGCATGACCTGCTTATTACCCACTTCGGGCTTACCTGCTACGAAGCCCTGGCCTGCGGCATGCCGTTTATCGTCTTTAATCCCACCGCATACCACAATGCCCTTACCCTGGAGGCAGGTTTCCCCCAGATCGGGGTGGGGAAACCCCGTATAAGGCGCTTGCGCCGGCTCCTGCAAAACAAAGAACTGTTCAGGCGGCTTGTGACCCTGCCTGAGTCTTCCGGAAGGGTCACCTCCCGCTCGTTACCGGAATACCTGTTTTCCGGTTCGCTTACCGGTCCGTATGCGTGTCCGTTGTGTAATCGCAGACCGGTGCGTTCCCTGGCCCGTTTTGCGGATAAAAGCTTTTTTCGCTGTTCGCGCTGCGGCATGATCCATGCCCTTCATTTCCGGACGGGCGGGCCGGAGTATGACAGGGAATACTTTTTTTCCCACTACCGGCGGCGGTACGGCAGAACGTATCTTGAGGATTTTGACTCAATCCGGAAAAACGGGGAAGGCCGCCTTGCGGTTATTATGAGTCTTCTGGGAAACAGTGAAAATATGCGGCTTCTGGATATAGGCTGCGCATACGGCCCGTTCCTCAAGGCGGCCGCAATGCAGGGTATGCGGGCTCAGGGCGCGGATATCAGCGCCGCCGCGGTACGCCACGTTAAAAACAAGCTGGGCATGCCCTGCACCCGCATGGATTTTCAGAATCCCTCCCCGGGATTTATAAGAAAATATAAACACGCCTTTGACGCGGTAAGCCTGTGGTATGTCATCGAACATTTTCAAAAACCGCAAAAAGCGCTGAAAAACATCAGTTTGCTGCTGAGGCCGGGCGGGGTGCTGGCCTTTTCCACCCCCTCCGCCGCAGGGATCTCGGCAAAAAAGAACCTGCGCCTTTTTTTGCAGGCCAGCCCGGCCGATCACTACACGGTGTGGAGTCCGGCGCGCGTCAGAAAACAGCTGGCCGCGTACGGATTCACGGTAAAAAAAATAAGGATTACCGGGCATCATGCCGAGCGTTTTTTCAGGCCGAAAGGTTCCGCCGGCGGCGTGGGAAAGATACGGGGTATGATGTTTACTCTGTTGAGTAAGCTTTTAAGACTGGGCGATACCTTTGAGGTTTACGCAGTAAAAATAGGTGATGTGGTATGAGTGGAGCGGACAACAAGACAGTCGCCATTCTGGGCGGAGGAATCATGCAGATACCCGCTCTGCGTATCGCCAGGGAACTAACATGGCGGGTCATCCTGGTGGACAGGGACGAGAACGCGCCGGGCAGGAGGTACGCGGATTATTTTGAGCATATCGATCTCAAGCATAAGGAAGAGATAGAACAGGCGATTGCTGCGTACGGAAAACGGTTCACGGTGGACGGCGTGTTCACGGCGGGCACGGATTTTTCGGCCACCGTGGCCTGGGTGGCCGAGCGGCTGGGGTTACCGGGCATACCGTATGAAACCGCGCTTGACGCAACGGACAAAGCCAGAATGCGGCGGATATTTAGGGCGCACAACATACCCGGCCCCGCGTATTGTTGCATTGACGACCCGGGGCAGGTACGGGAGATTCTCTATACAATGGATTTTCCCCTGGTGGTAAAACCGGTCGACAATATGGGCGCCAGGGGCGTGGTAATGGTTGAATCGCCCGGACAGCTTGAGCGGGCGGCGGAACTGGGATTCGGCTACTCACGGACGCATAAGGTGATCGTTGAGGAGTATATTCCGGGCCCGGAGTTCAGCCTGGATGCCATTATCTACAGGGGGAAGATAACCGTGTGCGGCGTGGCGGACAGGATTATCTGTTTTCCGCCGTATTTTGTGGAAATGGGACACACTATGCCCACAGCCTACGATCAGCGCATCGAGGCAGCCGTCACTGAGGTGTTTTGTCGGGGAATAAGGGCCCTGGGTATCACCGATGGTGCCGCCAAGGGTGATATCAAGCTGGCCCCAACCGGCCCGGTTGTGGGGGAGATAGCCGCGCGCCTTTCGGGAGGGTACATGTCCGGCTGGACCTTCCCCTACGCATACGGGGTCGAGGTAACAAAAGCCGCCCTGAGGATCGCCGTGGGCCTGGATCCGGGCGGGCTTGAACCACTGTTCCGTCATGTTTCGGCCGAGCGGGCCTTTATTTCCATTCCCGGGGTGGTGGGGCGGATTTACGGAGAATGTGAGGCGCGGCGCACTCAAGACGTAGCCGATCTGTTTTTCAGGGTCGGGCCGGGAAACAAAGTCTGTTTTCCCACGAATAATGTGGAAAAGTGCGGCAATGCCGTCTCCAAAGCACGGGACCGTGCTTCCGCTGTGGCCGCAGCCGAACGAGCGGTACAATGCATATTCCTGCGCCTTGAGCCGGGAAACCCGGAGACCGAAAAATTTCTTTTCGGCACGGACCGGCCCGGCGTGCGGTGTTTCCGGCTTGCGGATAGGGACAACCTGGCCGCACTACGCGCCATGTGTCCCGTCTGGAAAGGGGCCGTCAAGCCACGTCCGGACAACACGGCCATTTTAAACCTGCCGCATCCGGAAAGGGAACGCTCACGTGACTGGCACGGCCTGCCCCTCGGTGATGCCCTGGCCCAGGTGATACGATACACGGGTATACATCTTACCTCCCAAGTATCCGATAATATGGTTATACTGGGAAGCCGGTTCTGGGACGCCTTCTGCAAAGGGGGTGTGCAGGGTGGGGTATATGTAATCGATACCCTGTTCGCGGAAACACACGCACACGGGGCTTCCGTGCGTGGAAAGGAAACAATCGATGAAAAAAGGCATTAGCCTGGCGGTGATCTTCCTGTTGTGCTGTTTATATGGGCTGCAGGCCGATTATATAGAGCTTTCGGCCTTGCTTAAGGAAACTAAGGTAACCATGGAATGGGACTATATGCTGGATACGGGCGTATTGATAAAAAATACGGACAGGGTGGTGTTTAAAATCGGCGCTCCATGGATCCTGTTAAACTACATGAAAAAGGTCAACACCGCAGGCATAATCCGCAGGGACGGCGTGGTGCTGATCCCGGAGCAGACCGCGGCCGTAATCAGGGATTTCTTTAATAAGCCCGATACCTCCCCGTATTACAGGGTGGCGGCCATTGTGATCGACCCGGGGCACGGCGGTAAGGATCCCGGCGCCTCGTACTCATATACGGTGGGGGGCAAGAGAATAATCGTGGCGGAAAAGGACGTGGTGCTGGATATATCCCGTCTTTTATACACCATGCTCACCCAGAAGTACCCGAACAAGATCATTAAAATGACCCGCGACAGCGACACGTTTATCTCTTTGGAACAGCGACCCGAGATTGCCAACAGCATACCCACCAAATCCAATGAGGCCATAATTTACATCTCGGTTCATGCCAACTCATCGGCCAACAGGCAGGCCAGGGGATTTGAGGTATGGTACCTCACCCCCACCCACAGGCGTGAGTTGTTGGAGCCCGCCGCCTACACCGAAGAGCATGAAGACATTCTGCCTATTTTAAACAGCATGAAAGAAGAGGAATATACCTGGGAAAGCGTGATCCTGGCCAAAGATATTCTGGACTCCCTTAATGTCACCATCGGGAAGACCAGTGAAAACAGGGGGCTGAAAGAGGGCCGCTGGTTCGTGGTACGTAAGGCCAAGATGCCCTCAATTTTAATCGAGATCGGGTTCGTGTCCAATAAGGAAGAGGCCCTGGAATTATCGGACGAAAACCACTTGAAGAAACTGTCCAAGGCAATATATAATGGCGTCTGCTCATTCATCGAAAAGTTTGAAAAGTCAAAGGCGTTTACGGAGTAGGAAGTGAAAATTTATTCTAAATTTGTGTCTTTTATATTCGCGGGATTATTAGTCGTTATATTCCTGGCATCGGTATTTTTGTTTGCCTTTTCCGAGAACTGGGTAAGACGGGTGCTGTTTTTCCCTCATGTCAAATCAACCAAGGTCATAGGAGAGGAGCGATTTCTTCCCGACATGGGGAGTGAAAACGCCAATGTACTCCTTTTGGTAAATGAGATCGTCTCCGGCCCCTATAAATACGGGAACCTGCCCGTAATACCCGTGGGTACAAAGGTTATATCTGCCATGTTGCACGACGACATATTATATGTAAATTTTTCCGCTGGGATATTTAATATAGACAAACTTGTATTGATCTCTCCGCGCCAGATGCTGCAGGCGTTTGCGGACAGCATTCTGTATAATTTCCCCGGCGTAAAGAAGGTATTTGTTTTTGTCGAAGGCCGCCCGGTATCGGATTACTCGGAGATGAACAGGCGGCATTTTTACGCATACCTGAAGGATTTTATTATCACCGATCTGACAAAGCTCGGCCCGGAGGTTTCCCGGCTGAGACATAATCCCCTGCTCGAATACTGCGCGGAGTTGAAATCCAATGAAAATTTTGTGAACGGTATTGGATTTTCTGCCGATATTATTGAATAAACGCGGATTTTTCGCGATTTTTAAAAAAAAAATAAAGTCGTTGACAAATATTTATGGGTGATTATAATTTTAAACCAAGATAGACTTTTTTAAAAGGAGCAAAAGATGAAAAAGATATGTTTTGTGCTCGGTATCCTATTTGTATTGATTGCCACACAGGCTATGGCGCAGCTCACAGAGCCTCAGGTGCTTATAGACTTTAATGATTTGAAAGCGGACGTGACAAAAGAAGGCGAAACCCAACCCACGGAAAATCAGGCCACCATGGTTGATTACAGAAGCCAGGCCGGGGCCGAAGTTCCCGAGAAAGAACTGGATCTACTGAAAACATCCCTGGCCATCGGCAACTGGGAGGTTGATCTGGCCTCATCTTCACAATATCAGGAGAACATAATTTATTCCTATGCCAAGGAAGCCCAAACCATTGCGACGGCGGCCGATTTTGAAGGTGAAGACATGAAAAGTAAAACTGTTCTCGCCGCACGGATCCATTTTCCCCAACCGGCGTTCAATTCGTACGCCATCATCAAACCCCCTTTTGAGATTCCCGCCTATATGGACAAGGAGGGTGATGAAAATAAAGGCAAGGGCGATAAATTCGACAACAAGGGCATCCTTAAAAACGTCGGGACCATAAAAGAGATAGATATGGTGGTAAGCGGCAGAAACTTTCCGCATGGCATAGGGTTGGTTTTTAAAGACCAGAACGGCGAAGAACGCACGATTTTTATGGGATATTTAAACTTTACGGGATGGCGAAGGCTGAAATGGGAAAATCCCAATTACATCAGCGATGTGCGCAACAGGGAGCTGAAGGTTTACCCGCTTTATCCGCAAAACGAGCCCTTTATCAAGTTTATCGGAATAATAGTGTATCGCGACGCCTCACACATGGGCGGTGATTTTGTAACCTATGTAAAGGATGTTAAGGTAAAATACGATCTTGCCTGGCAGGATTCCGAGCTGGACATCAATGACGAGCAGGTATGGGGCATAATGCAGCAGCGTGAGGACGCAAGAAGAAAAGCCGAAATCAGGCGTCTGGGCAACTTGCATATTTTACGCTACCTTGAGCAAAAGAAAATGTATAAAGAAGAGGCCGGCGCCGGCGCCAACAATCAATAGAATTAAACAAAACAGATTATCATACATTACGGGCCGCCCGCAGGTATTGCGGGCGGTTTTTTATTCGACCAGTTCGGGTTTTTGCATTAACTGGTCTATCTTCAGTTTAACGCCGATCTGGGCGCTGAAGAGAAACCCCGCCAGGCCGCTGCCCGGTTCCACGCCCAGCAGATCGTCCCGGCCGAAGGTGTAAATGCTGCTGTCAATCATGACAAGCAGGTTCAAAAAACGCGCCAGTTCCACCTCAAGCTCACTCCCAATAATAAGAGAGCTTAAGGTATGCGTATCGGTTGTGGTGGACGTAACAAAGGATTTGGAAATCGTCTGGTAGGCAAAGGTCAAAAGAATTCGAAACGGTACGTTTTTCTGAAAAAGATCGGTACTGAAGTAATATTTGTCAAGGCTGTCCACAACCTGGGATGATCCCTGGATTATGGTGAAGGTTTTGGACAACAATCCTATAGTGCAGATGGCGTTCATTACCTGAAAGCCGCCCAGGAGGGATGTCTCCTCCTGGGAGTAATCGCCTTCTTTGACCAGGCCGCCGATTGTGCTGCCGGTTCTGATCTCCGCAAATATGATTCCCGGAAAATCGATTCGCAGGGAGGCATTGAGTCCGGATCTGATAAGCGGACCCTCTGAGTTGAGAAACCCGAAATAGGGTCCCAAACCGATGCTGATAAAGCTATATCGGTAGGTAACCATGGTTGAGGAGATATTGCGCAGGATGGAGTCCTGGTAGAATCCCGCGGTAATGGAAAAATTATCCCCCATCTCATGTGAGGCAAAAACCGAAATCCCCCACGGAAAGGTGAGACCGTCAAAGCTGTGGTCCGATTCCTCACGGTCGTGCTGGAAGGCCAGGTTTTCAAACCTGAACAAGAGTCCTACATCCAGGGCGTCTATCTTTACCTGGAAGAGCATAAACATAACCAGTGCCGCGCTAAAAACGAACAGGCTTTTCGGTCTCATAAGTAACAGACTCCTTTTTTATATTGTATCCCGTTCGGGCCGAAAAAACAACCGGACATCCTATACCTGCAGCAATTTTAAATTTTAAAATTGTCTGTAAAGCATGCATATACCGGCAATTTTCAATTTTGAACGATTATATTTTAATGCCTCTATAGCATTATCTATTTCTAATGCTATTGCATTGTTCAAAATTGAGAATTGCTGCTATACCTGCATTTTTTTATAAATATACTTTGCCAGCATAATACTGTCCTTCTGATTTATGGCACTGAAGTTAACGGCAAGGTACTTGTTGTCCCTCACCATCACGGTACCGGAGGGTGTAAGTTCCCGGCCCAACAGTGTAAAGTGAATGCTCGATATATGGGTATCTTTATCAAGTGCCGGAGGCTCTACCGGAGAATAAAGTTCCAGGGCCAGTCCGCCCATACTGAGATTTATTATTTTCCCGGATACAAGATGCTGATATTCCGGAACATGGAAATGAACCCGTAATAAATCCTGCGGATCGGGTGTGATTCGGATGTGCTGGCGTTTTTCCTGCCCCTCGATTCTCTGCAGGATTTTACTTAGTTTGGCGGGGGTTTCACTCTCATGGTAGGGCTTAAGTAAATAACCGATAATTCCCAGTTTAAGCATTTTCAGTACCGCTTCCCTGTTGGATTGAACGGTGTGTACTATTATTTTGGTGTCGATTGTCGCGGGGATCCGCTTCAACTCCTGTATCAGTTCAACACCTCCCAGCGCTTTGTTGTCGATGTCCACAATGGCGCAAAATATCTTTTCTGCGGCTGCCCCCGCCGCGCCGATCGCCTGTTCCCGGGTGGCGCACGGTATGCCTTTGATTCCCAGAGATAGTAAAATGTAACACAGGGAGTTTCTTATATCGGCAGAACTTTCTATAACAAGGGATATCATACCGGGTTACTCAATAATGCACAGGTATTGGCCGGAGTGTCAATAACATAAAAAGACAATAAACTATATTTTAGCTTGACTTAGAGGCGTTCTTATATAAAAATAAAAATAGGATGAGTGATTATTTTGACCCCAAGAATGAGGAACTGCTGAAGGATTTCTTTGCCGAAGCCCAAAGTCAGATAGAGTCCCTTGAACAAAATCTTCTTGCACTGGAAAACGATCCGAAGAATAAGGACGCGATCGATGAGCTTTTCAGGGCGGCGCACACGTTAAAGGGCGGGGCGGCCACGGTTCAGATGTCCGAAATCTCGGAGTTTACCCACGCAATCGAAGATGTTCTTGACAGCCTGCGCAGCTCCAGAAAAAGAATCACGGAAAAGGTCATCGACAGCTTGCTGGCCTCGGTAGACATGCTCAAGGAAATGCTTGATAAGCGGGCCAACGGCCAGGTGTTCGACGAGGATATGGAACCTCTGATTTCAACCCTTAAAAGCGCCCTGAGCGCGGGACAGGAAGCTGCGGGCCGGGGGAAAACCGCCGCCGCGCCCATAACCCGGGCAAGAACACAATCCCCTGAGCTTACGGAGTACGAACTCCTGGAGTTTCGTGAGAACCTTGCGCCCGGTGAACATATCTGCAAGGTAACGGTAGAGTTTAATGAGTTGAATACCATGAATACAGTGGGTGGGATTCAGGTATTCGCGGTCTTAAAACGTGTGGGCAAGATCTTGAAAACAGAACCTGAGTTTGAACAGATCTACGCGGATAATTTTTATCCGGTTATTGCCTACTACCTGGCCACCAAAGAAAACGCCGCGTTGCTGAAAACCCTATGCAATATCAATGATGTCACCACAGGAGTGGAGGTGCATACGGTGACGGATGACGGTGAGGTGATTGCAGAGGGGCGGGCCGCCGTAAACAAGAAGATCCGAGAACAGGAGGAGGCTCGGGAGGAGACCGAAGAAGAGAAGGATCTGAAAAAATCACCGCATAAGTTTATCAGCTCCGTGCTGCGCGTGGACAGCAAACGGATCGATACGCTTTTAAACCTGGTCAGTGAAATAGTGATAATGAAATCAACCATCAACCAGATAAATTCACAGTTCGGCGCTCACTACCAGGAGTTCCAGAATACCCATGCCCAGTTCCAGGAGCGTATACGGGAACTGTTTGAAATGCTGCCCACGGTTATGGAAGAGATTGGGAACGGCGTCTCTATAAAGACCGTAAAAAAGAATATCATAGGCCAGTTCGGCGATTTGTTTTCCCTGTATGCGGCGTTTGACGCCTCATATAAGGATACGTTGAATAAATTCCGCGGGAGCTCACAAAGCCTGGGCAGAATAACTTCAGCACTTCAGGAAGGCGTCATGCAGATTCGTATGGTCCCCATCTCACACATTTTTTCCCGTTTTCCGCGCCTAGTACGTGACCTGTCCAAATCATTAAACAAGAGTGTCAATTTGATTATCGAGGGTGAGTCAACAGAACTGGACAAATCGATCATCGAGGACCTGTTGGACCCATTAATCCATTGTGTGCGCAACTCAATTGATCATGGGATTGAAGACCCGGACCAACGGGAAAAAACGGGAAAAGAAAGAGACGGCACCATCGTACTGCGCGCGCGTAATGAGGGTAACCTGGTCATTATTGAGGTTGAAGATGACGGTAAGGGCATTGATGTCGGCGCCATTCGCAAGAAGGCCATTGACAGCGGATTAATTCATCCCGACAAGAGCCTCTCGGAAATTGAGGCTTTCAACTTGATTTTTAAACCCGGATTTTCCACAGCCAAAAAGGTGACCAACGTTTCGGGCAGGGGAGTGGGGCTGGACGTGGTGAAAAAGCAGATTGAAAAAATGAACGGGGACGTCTCCATTTGGTCGGGCAATAACCAGGGGACCAGGTTCACCATTCGCATCCCCTTAACCCTGGCCATTGTGCAAGGACTGCTGGTGCGGGTGGGAAAAGAAATTTATGCGGTTCCCATCACATCCGTATTTGAAACCCTGCGCATAACAGAGCAGGATATAAAGCGCATAGATAATTATGAGGTGTTTAACCTGCGCGAAGATGTTATCTCTCTTATACGTTTACATAAAATATTTAATATCAGCGCTGACGAAGACCGGGAATATCATTACGTCGTGATTGTGGGCAGTGGCGAAAAAAAGGTCGGTCTGTTCGTGGATCTACTTATCGGTGAGGAGGACGTGGTGATCAAACCGCTTAAAGACCGCTTTACAAAGTCGCCGGGAATCGCCGGGGCCACGATTTTAGGAGACGGCAAGGTTTCACTGATTCTTGATGTAAACGAGTTGTTAAACCTGGGCTTGAAAATGGAAATTGAAGAAAGAAAAAAACGTGAGACCATAACATCCTGAGGATAACAGAGGTATGGATACTGTGGAGAATGAAGTAAAAGAAGCCGTAGACCAAGGGGAGCAGGAACGTGAAAAGAAGGCCCGGATAGATTTCAAGATGGTCACTTTTTCCCTGGCGGGCAGGGATTACGGTATCGATATTATGAAAGTAAAAGAAATCTCCAAGGCAGGAGACTTTACGCTTGTACCCAATACGCCCCCGTACGTAGAGGGCGTATATAATTTACGGGGAGAGATTATCAGTATTATAAATCTGCGTAAGATGTTTCATCTTAAATTCTCGGAAGACCAAAAAAAGGAGGATGTGGATATTCTCATCCTGCGCTTAAACGAGAGCGTTATCGGCATGATAGTTGATTCCGTGGATAATGTGGTGGGGATAGATTCTTCGAGTATCCAACCGCGGCATCCGCTGTTTGCGGATATTAATATGAAATATATAAGCGGTGTTGTTGAGGTAAATAAAAAGCTTTATGTGATTTTGGATGTGGAAAGGGTCTTTGGCGAGGAGGAGGAGAAAGAGGTGCTCCAGGCCGGGCCCGTGGCAGAGCAGGCCCCCGGTTCCACCGGGACGCCCGAAAAAAAATCCAGGATTTCTGGTGATGAACTGGAGTTCAATTTTATTGTCGAGACGCTTGCCACGTTCAAAAATTTTTACGTCTCGGACATTAACCGGACCTGGGCCAGAGAGCGTTTGCCTTCCTGGAGAAAAATCCGTGGGAACCGGGGTAAGGCGGTCCAGCTTGAGAGTGCCCAGGACGCGGACGGTTTTTTAGAGGATTTTTATTCCGTTTACAGTAATATGCTTTGGGGGGAAGATTATAAAAAGCAGGTTGAGGGACTGCTATCCGCGCCCAAAATAGGTTCTCTGAATGTGTGGTGTCCCAACTGCGGGAAAGGTTACGATTCGTATTCCATCGCCTGTATTTTAAGACAAAATTTCCCCGACGTGAGGATTAAGGTGTGGGCCAGTGATCACGAACTCTTAAATATCTCAGCGGCCCCCAATCTGGTAATTCCCACGCAGGGCGTGCCCCGGTATTTTATCGACGCCAAATATATACAAAAGATTGAAGCGGGGTACCAGTTTGTAAAGGCAGTGAAGGACCTGGTTCTGTTTGAATACCATGATATCCTGCACGGGACGCCTTTGCCGGAGTTGGATATCATCATTGCGCGGGATGTGCTGTCTTTTTACAACCCGGCGATACAGGAAAAACTAATTGCCCAGTTCAGGGAAAAACTCACAACCGGGGGGCTGTTGATTGTGGGCACGAATGAGAATATACTGCGTCCCGGACTCTCAGAAGTAAGGTCGGGAAACCTTATTGCATATCGAAATGAATTAGATTAAATTAAATATTGATACACAGGAAGGAGAGGAAACAGAGTCATGAGAGTCGAGTATATAAACCCTTTTGTAGAAGCTGCGTTTAATATTCTTACCGAGGTGCTGAAGACCGATGTAAAACGAGGGGAGCTGTACCTGAAATCAAGCTCTATGCCCGTACTGGGGGTTACCGCGATTGTGGGACTGGCCGGAGACGTAGAGGGCAGGGTCTTGTTCGATATGGCCGAAAAAACCGCCTTATCTGTGGCATCCGCAATGAATGGTGAAAAGATCGAAAAGAACGATGAGCTTGCCAAGGCAACGATTACCGAGTTGGCCAATATGATCACGGCCCAGGCCGTGACCAAACTGCATGAAATAGGCTTCCAGTTTGATCTTACCCCGCCGGCTATATTCACGGGCAGCAACATGCAGGTTACGGATGTGGCTATCGAGGCATTGATCGTACCCATTCAAACAACATTAGGCAAGATAGAAATAAATGTGGCCATAAGAGAAAAGAAATAGGAGGAGCCAAAATGAAAACAAAGATGGATTTTCCAAATATAAATCAACGTAAACCGGAAGGGTTAAAAGAAGACGGCAAAGCCTTTCGGGTTCTTATTGTGGATGACTCAATGTTCGTAACAAAGCAGATCGGTCAGATCCTTACCTCTGAGGGTTTTGAAGTGGCGGCCACCGCCTCAAACGGAGAAGAGGGGCTTGAGAAATATAAAGAGTTGTATCCCAAAATCGACCTCGTTACCATGGATATCACCATGCCCGTGATGGACGGCGTGGCTGCTTTGGAAAAGATAATTGAATTCGATAAAAACGCCAATATCATAATGATAAGCGCGCTGGGTAAGCAGGACCTGGTGAAGAAATCGCTGCTTTTGGGGGCAAAAAACTACATTGTTAAACCACTTGACCGTAAAAAGGTCCTGGAACGCGTAATGATGACCCTCAAGTAGCGGCGGTCCGGCTGCGGCCGGAAAAACAGGAATATGGTTATTTGTTATTGACAAATCTTTGATTTTTTAAAATACTACCACGTAATGTTTCAATATATGGGCGGCTAGCTCAGTTGGTTAGAGCACCAGCTCGACACGCTGGGGGTCACTGGTTCGAGTCCAGCGCCGCCCATAAAAAAAAGTGGGCCTTCTTTTTGCATCATGAAAAGAAGGCCGTTTTTTAATTGCACAGATGTTGTTTTTAAGAATCCTCTATTGACATTAACCAAAAACGTGCATAGCCTTTTATATAGGTTGATGTCGTTCTGACGGAATTATATGGAAAAGAAAAAGATATTTATTGTTGAAGATGAAAATATAGTTTCCCTTGATATGAAAAAACGGCTGGAAAAGCTGGGGTACGAGGTGCCGGGTATCGCCTCTTCGGGTGAAGAGGCGGTAGAGATGGTACTGGAAACGCGGCCCGATCTTGTACTTATGGATATCAAACTCAGCGGAAAAATGGACGGCGTGGAAGCGGCAAAGGAGATCCTTAAAAGTTTTGCCGTACCTATCGTATATATCACCGCCTATGCCGAAAATACAACCCTTAAACGCGCCAAGATTACCGAACCGTTCGGCTACATTCTCAAGCCCTTCGAAGAGCGTGAACTGCATATCAATATTGAGATAGCCCTTTACCGGCACATGTTGCAGAACGTTGTTAAGGAGAGGGAGCAGCTTCTCTATACCACGTTACAGAGTATCGATGACGCGGTGGTTGTCACGGACATAGAGGACAATATCCAGTTTTTTAATCCCAAGGCCGTGGTGTTCACCGGTATCACCAGGCAAAAAGCCCTGGGGAGAAAACTGGCCGAGGTGGTTACCATCGTTGATGCGGAAGCGGACGACACATTGAAGTATAGAAATCTGGGCATTCATCAGCTTATAGGGGAAAACGGAGAAAGGCGTTTTGTCAAATCGAGTGTGGCCCCTATTATCAGCAGTAAGGAAAACAATATCGGTTGGGTGTACGTGTATCATGATGTAACCGCCCACGAGCTTGCCAAGCAGGCGCTGCGCCGCAGTGAGGAGCGTTACCGGCAGTTTTTTGAGGATGATCTTACCGGAGATTTTATTGCCACGGCCACGGGAACCATAATCGTCTGCAATCAGGCCTTCGCATCCATGCTGGGATATGATTCCATAAAGGATGTGGAGAGGAAAAACCTGGCCCGGTATTACCCGCCGTTGGCGGAAAAAAACGGGCTGCTTGACCGGTTAAAAAAAGAAAGAAGGTTGAAGCAGTTTAACACCAAATTCGTGAACAAGGATCTGCAGCCTTTGTATATTACCGCCAATATTGTGGCTGAATTTTCAACCAAGGGTGAGCTGAAACGTTTTAAGGGATATATAATCGATAATACGGAGCAAAAGAAGATCGAGGCCCAGCTGATCCAGGCCAATAAAATGGAGGGCATCGGCCGTCTGGCCGGGGGTATTGCCCATGATTTTAATAATCTGCTGGGTGCGATAATAGGATACGCGGACCTGATTCTGGAAGGCATGGGAGACGAGGACCCCATGCGCAACGACATCAACTCCATCTTAAAAGCCGGGAAAAAAGCTGCGGTGCTTACCAAGCAGCTACTGGCGTTTTCCAGGAGACAGGTGCTGCAGCCCAAGATAATAAATCTGAATACACTCATATTAGACCTGGAACGGATGCTCAAACGCCTGCTGCCTGAAAACATAAGGCTTTTTACCATCCTGGATGAGATACTCTGGCAGGTCAAAATCGATCCCGTACAGATTGAGCAGGTGCTTATCAACCTTGCCTTAAACGCGCGCGACGCAATGCGCGACGGCGGGAAACTCTCTATTGAAAGCACCAACATCACCGTCACCGAGCTTACCAAAGACAGGTTCCTGGGGTTGAAAAGCGGGCAGTATGTGATGCTGCGGGTTACGGATACGGGCCACGGCATGGATATGGAATTAAGAGAAAAAATATTTGAGCCTTTTTTTACCACCAAAGCGCCGGGCAAAGGAACGGGTCTGGGGCTTTCAACCGCATACGGCATAATAAAGCAGAGCAACGGCTTTATTTTTGTGGAAAGCGAGCCGGGAACAGGCACCACCTTTTCCATCTACCTGCCGCGGGTTGAGGAAGAAGTTGCGTCGGAAGAAGAGACGGCGGAGTGGCGGCCCATGGTAAAGGGTACGGAATCCATTCTTCTGGTGGAGGATGAGGACATCTTCAGGGAGATGGTATATAAGGTATTGGGGAAATACGGGTACAACGTGCTTGAGGCCAGCAATCCCGGAGAGGCCCTGCTTATCTGCGAACAGTATAAAGAGCCGATCCAGCTTTTGATTACCGATATTGTAATGCCGCATCTCTCCGGCATCAAACTGTCGGAGAGACTCATGGAAATGCGTCCGGATCTCAAGATCCTTTTTATTTCCGGATATTTCGATAATGAGTATATATCAAAAGACGGTTTTAAAAAAGGCACTTATTTTTTGCAGAAGCCGTTCTCTATTGTAACCCTGGAGAAGAAGATACGTGAAATTCTTGACGTGGGCTAAATATGCTTGATCAAGGTGACACAGTTTCCGGGATCGTGGTAAATCACATCATCAAAAAAAATCTTTGTAAGCAGGATACCGCGGCCATTGTAATGCTGAAGATCATGGACGTTAAGTGAGGGCAGTGTTTTCCAATCAAACCCGCTTCCTTGGTCCCTCACCGTTATTAAAACCCCCTTTTTGCTGAGATGAGTGGTGATAAATATTTTTTTGCGGCTGTTTTTGGGATTTCCAAGCTTCCGCTGTAACAGGTTTCCGTAATTACCGGCTTTCAGGGCACCTGATTTCTCGTCGAACCCGATGGCTAGATTGCCGTGCTCGATGGCATTGGAGATCATTTCTTCTATTCCCAGCCGTAGGTTAATAACCTCGCGTTCGGAAAAAAAATTCTTGAAATTAACCGATATCTGGTTGATGAGGGATACGAGGTTGGTTTTTTCGGTCTCTATGGTGTACTCTTTTTTTTCTTTTACTACATTATGAAAGGGAAGACCGGATGTATCGACCTGGCTTTTATATTCCAAAATAGTGCGTACGGTTTGGCGGATTTCTTCGATTTTGAATGGTTTTTTAAAATAGTTCACGGCGCCGGCGCGTAGGGCCTCAAGCAGATATTCTTCATTTCCGTAACTGGAGATAAGGATGATCAGCACGTTTTTGTCCACCTGTTTAAGAACCTTAAGCAGGTGGATGCCGTCCATTAAAGGCATTTTTATATCGGTAATAACCAGGTCGGGGTGTGTGAGTTTATATAATCTCAAGGCCTCCACCCCGTTTCCGGCGCAGAGCGGAAGGTAGCCGGATCTCCGCATGAGTTCCGCCAGAAGCCCGGCAATTTCCTCCTCATCGTCCGCAATTAGTATTTTCTTTTGCTTGTCCGTATCCATGATCAGATGGTAATAAAAGTATATGAACTTCCGGAATTTAAATCAAATTTGTTGCAGAATTATGAATAATTCTTTATAGTAGGCATCCGGGAATATGAACAAGCATCATATCAGGAATTTTTGTATTATCGCTCATATCGACCATGGGAAATCCACCCTGGCCGACCGCTTTATCCAGCGTGCGCACATTATTGCGGACAGGGACTTCCATGACCAGATCCTTGACACCATGGACATCGAGCGTGAGCGCGGTATCACCATCAAATCGCAAGCCATCTCCCTGCCCTTCCGGTCCGCTTCAGGCGAGGACTACCTGTTGAACCTGGTGGATACCCCGGGGCACGTGGATTTTTCTTATGAGGTTTCGCGCGCCATTTCAGCCTGTGAAGGCGCACTGCTTATTATTGACGCCACCCAGGGGGTGGAGGCGCAGACCCTGTCAAACATGTATCTTGCCTTGGAACATAACCTGGAGATCATCCCGGTGATAAACAAGATCGACCTACCGGGGGCGGATATAGAAAACGTAAAGAAACAGATTGATCATGACCTGGGGCTGGACGCAACTTCGGCCTTCTGCATCTCGGCCAAAACAGGTGCGGGCGTGGATAAGCTCCTGGAGGGCATGGTGTTACGCATTCCCGCGCCGGCGGGCTCGGATGATGAACCATTAAAGGCCCTGATTTTCGACTCCCATTATGATTCTTACCGGGGGGTTGTTGTCCATATCCGGGTGTTTTCCGGCGTGCTTAAAAAGAATGATGAAATACGGTTTTGGTCAAATGACGCCGTATACAAAGTCGAGGAAACAGGGATCTTCAAGCTTAACCTGGAAAAAACCCAGGGGCTGCATGCCGGTGAGGTGGGCTATTTTGTGGCGGGTATAAAAACCATACGGGATACCAGGGTGGGGGATACCGTCACCCTGGATCAGACGCCCTGCAAAGAGGCGGTCAAGGGGTACCGTGAGGTGAAACCCGTGGTTTTTTCTTCGATTTATCCGGTTGACTCAAACGATTATGAGGAGCTGGCGGCGGCCATGGAAAAATTGAGGTTAAACGACGCCTCGCTGGTCTATGAAAAGGATTCGTCCGCCGCCCTGGGCTTTGGGTTCCGCTGCGGGTTCCTGGGACTCCTGCACCTGGAGATCATCCAGGAGAGAATTGAGCGCGAATACGGGCTTTCTATTGTGTTTACCGCGCCGTCGGTCCGTTATAAAATCCACCTGAAGAATGGTGAGCTTAAAAACATCGACAACCCCCTGGAGTTCCCCGATCCGGCCCTGATTGAGAATACCGAGGAGCCTTTTATCCGCGCCGCGATTATCACCCCTTCCGAATACCTCGGCAATATCATCACCATCTGCCTGGAAAAACGGGGCATTCAGCAGAGTCTTACCTACCTGGACGAGAAACGCGTAGAGGTGTTTTACGAGCTCCCGCTGGCCGAGGTTCTGTTCGATTTCTACGATAAGCTGAAATCATCCAGCCGCGGATACGCCTCGTTTGATTATGAACTGATTGGCTACCGGCCGACGGAACTGGTCAAGCTGGACATCCTGATAAACGGCAAGCCAGTGGACGCGCTATCCCAGCTTGTGTTCAAAGAAGGCTCTTATGCGCGCGCCCGCCGAATCTGTAAAAAGCTGCGGGATGAGATTCCGCGTCACCTGTTCAAGATTCCAATTCAGGGCGCCGTGGGCAGCACCATCATAGCCCGGGAAACAATTTCGGCCTTAAGAAAAGACGTCACCGCCAAGTGTTACGGCGGCGATATAAGCAGGAAGCGGAAACTGCTGGAGAAACAGAAAGAGGGCAAAAAGCGCATGAAGATGGTGGGGAACGTTGAGCTGCCCCAAAGCGCGTTCCTTTCGGTGCTTAAGACCTCGGAGGAGTAGGCGCTTTCAGCCGCAAGTCTTTATAATCTGCGCGATCTTGGCGCGGTAATAATAACAGAAGGCCTTTACGTGATGAAGCAGGCTTTTGGTATAGCAGGGCAGGGTGGTTTTGTGCGCAAGATGGAAATAGGTGTAATCAACCGCCTGTAGTGCCTCAAACTCCTCCGGGGTAAGCTCCCCCCGGTCTTCCGCGGCATGTTTCAACAAGTTGTCCACCACACCCAGCGCGTTTGTCAATAATACCTCCTGTGCCCGCAGGAACTCCAGAATTCTATTAGGTGTACAGAAAAGATCCTCCTCTCGCCATGCGGAGACTGCCGCTGACATAACCGGAACTACGTCGGATATTGCGGATTCGGCGGTATACCTTTTTACGCCGCAGTCCACACCCTCCGGGCTGATCACAAACATTCGTCGTGGATGCAGGGCCGCCAGTTGCCTCAGGTTTTCCGCATAAGAGAATAACACCAGGTCGGTCAACAGCGGTTTCCCGTTTCCGGCATTAACCGTAAGCAGGGGCCGGCCGGCAATGGCCTGAAAATTAATCTGTTCCCCGGTTCTCAAGCGTGAGCCGCGCGTAAGAATGATATTATGAAAATACGTATGCTTTGCGTGGGTTTTGTTGCCGGGGTAGCCGAAATCGAGTCCCGCCAAAACAACCGGACCGCTCGTTATGGTAAGAGCGCAGTACACGGCCGCGATACCCACGGAACCCAGAGGCGGAATAGTGGAGGGCAAGAGGCCGAACTCCTTTAGGTGTGTAAAAAGCTTAAGCTCGTGAAACTCTGAAGCAAAAAAATAGATGTTTTCAAAACGACGCAAAAGCTGGGGGGTGACACTGAGATCGCATAAAAGCGGTATGTCAAAACGGCTGTTGGGAATAAAATCTTCCATATTAATAAACTGGGCTTCCAGACTCAGGATATAATCGGGAGTTATCCCGTGACCAAGCAGGTTGTTTAAGGCCGTATCCGCGGCAAGAATACAAACGCGCGGGCGAAGCTTTTTGATGGTCTCCACGGCGCGGTCAAGCGAAGGGCCGGCGCCCGCCACCACCACGGGAAGATCGGTTTTAAGACGGCTGATATCTCGCGCGCGGACCATCCGGGGCAGGTTGGAAAAGTAATTTTTTACCATCAACCTTCCCATAAAAATCGTGGTGATTTTATTTTGCCAGTAGGTTTTGATGCGGTTTTCCAGTAGATCCCGCATGGAGTTATAAAGCGGTGTCCAAAGCTTATATGCCGCGCACAGCACAACCATCTGCACCCTGCGGAAATTGTGCACACCGATATCGGTCAGGCTTTTTAAAAGCGCGTCCGGGGCGGCGGTTCTCATAAGAACCAGCCTTTTATCCGTAAGTCGGGGAAGCGTGCCCGCGCGCAAGAAAAGGTCCATCAGCTTTTGATCGGCTTCCACGCACAGGATATAACAATCCGGGGGAAGCTTTTCCAGCAGCTCCTTTAATCCGTAGCCCAGCCCCGCTCCGGGTACAAAGATAAGTGTTCTGTCCCTGATTGTAAGGTTGGAAACCAGCCTTAACACGTTACCTATCGGATTTTTACTGGAATAGAGGAATTTGCCTTTATATTTTACGGTAAACGAGCTCCCGGTGGTAACAAGTTCCGGTTCTTCCTGTTTCATTTATCTGGGTAAGGATTCCATAAGCTTTTTATACGCCGCAAGACCCTCCTGCAACCGGTTATCCAGTTTACTGTCTTTTACAAGCAAGGTGTGCAGATCGTTGGACGCAATATAGCCCTTTTCATTTTCATAATTGGCTTTCAGCTTGTCGTACTCCTCGGGACTCAGTTCCCTTGCCTGGATAAGGTGAAGCACGATGATGCTCTTTTCCAGCAGGATGGGGTCGGAGATCTGGTTATGTTTAAGAGAGAATGCCTTCAGGAAAAAATCCTGATTTTCCAATGCGGGTTCAACCAGTTTTTTAATATCTTCCCGTTCGGAAATTTTAGAGTTGATAAAACTTAAGGCCTCGTAGTTTAAGGAGAACGAATCCGTGGTATAAGGTGAAAGCCCCATTACGCCGCAGGCCGCCGTGAAACCTATCCGGTTACCGGAGGTTTTGAGTTCTTTGGCTTTATTTTCAAAGTAATTTTGAATTACGCCCATCTCTTTGAACTTCAGATACGCCTTTACCGCCTCCAGCATTTTGGGTGTGGAGAAATCGGGCTGACTCATTTCTTTTTCACAGCGGTAGATGATCCACTCATTTCCCTTTTCATCAATCTGAATGGGCCGGCTGAGCTCGCTTGTCTTCAATTGTAGAACCTCATCCGCGTGCTCTTTTACGATATCCTCAAGTTCGTAGTAATAATATGTGTATTTTTCCACCACGTCCTCGGCGTACTCATCCGTTTTTTTCACCTTATCCGCTTTTTCTTCGTAGCTGACCTTGCCGTTGATAATATCAGTGCGCAGACTCTGGGCCTCCTGCTTGTTTCCCGTAAAGAGAATCCTGCTTAAATCTATGGTGCGGAACTCGTCTTTATGAGCCGGATCGGAGTTCACGTATTTCAATATCTTGCTCAAGAACTAACCTCTTACTCTCGCACTTAAAATTTTGCAACGGTACCATTACCTCACAATCGACAGTGTTGCTAAGGAGATAATCTTCAAACTCGCAAAACGAAGTCTCTATCGTTGAACTCGATGGTGGCCATCTCCGGGTCAGACGTAAAATCCTGTATATGAATTGGTGAACTATTTGGTTCGTAACATAATCGTGCAGATTACCAAAGCCAATAGCCGTGAAGTCTGGTTGGACGTCCTTATCGTTAAGAAACTGCTGAATCGCCTTCTGTACTGTCGGCAGATTCGCCCATTCCCCAGAATGTCTCGTA
>CAZWYY010000055.1:0-24011 GCA_964638895.1 uncultured Spirochaetaceae bacterium
CAATATGCTTACGTATGAGCCCTCCCTTGGGTACACGCTTCTGTCCACTAATCAAACTAAACGGTCAATACCGCACATTTTTATAAAAAAGATGGATGCTGTTTTTTGTGTCCGATGTAAGGAGGCTCGCGTCAGGCTATAAAATACTTACTGCGGCAGGCAGCCATACATGTTAATCTTTTTTAAAAGAATCAGTATTTTACGCTTGACAAATGCTAAATAATTAGCAAAAATATGAGGCAAGGAGGGTGGCTATGAATCTGCTTCAGGTAATCAAGGAAAATAAATACCATATCATCCATCTGTCTGTCTTTATCGCAGGCACGGCGCTTTTATTCATCGGCATAAACAATAATACCCTTTGGTACGATGAAACCTTTACCGGCTGCCTGGCGCGTCAATCGTTTGTTGATATTGTAAGAATCTCGGCGGGAGACAACCATCCCCCCCTTTATTTTTTGCTTACAAAGATAATCACCCTTATTCTGGGGAACAGCGCTTTTTCTCTGAGAACCGCCTCCCTGCTCGGCGTGGCGGCTCTCGCCGCCCTGGGCTTGGGCCCCGTAAAAGGGATATTGGGAAAAAGAGCCGGTGTGTTGTTTACGTCCATCGTCTTGATTACCCCGGCTTTTGTCTCACAGGCCCTTAATGCCAGAATGTACACATGGGCCGCTTTTTTTACCACGGCCTGCGCGCTGTACGCCTATCTGGCTGTTACCGGAAATAAGCGCAGGGACTGGATTATTTTGGGTGTTGTAACCGTACTGGGGTTGTACACCCATATATATCTTATGCTGGAATGTTTTCTAGTGTATGCGGCCGTTCTGGTATGGCTTTTACTCAATGATAGAAAAAAGTTGGTACAGTTTTTCATAACAGCTGCTTCTATTGTGGTTTTATTCTTTCCATGGGTATTGGTAGTCATCGGTCAGGCTTCCGCGGTGGCCAAAGAATACTGGATTTCGGCGCCCACCTCTCCCTGGATACTGTGGGGCTCGCTGTTTATTCCTTTTCAGCACGAGTTCGGTTCCGCGGCAAATCAAATTTTCATCAATATGGCCTGCCTGTTTGCCGGCGCCCTGGCGGTAATGGCCGTCATCAATGCTTTCAGACAGCGTAAAACAACGGGAAAACTTGTTTTTTTAAGCGGCATCGTCGCTTTATGTACGTTTGCGGGGGCTTTTATGCTTTCTTTATTGATAAGACCGATTTTGGTGCCGCGTTACCTTACCAGTATTATCGGGCTGTATGTCATCATCTGGGTGTACGGCATTCTCCTGCTGAAACGGGATGTTTTAAAGATTGTCGCGGCGGCTCTGATACTGCTTATTTTTATTCCCCAGATAATCGATATCAAAACGGTGCGGCGTAACGGCCCCATTGATGAGGTGCGGGCCTATCTTCAGGATAAGGTCGGGCCGGATGATGTGTTCCTGCACAGCGACGAACACCAGTTCGGTATTTTCTCATATTATTATCCGGAGCATACGCATTACCTTTTTCTTAAGCAGGGCTTTGCTGGCTTCGGCAACTATGACGCATTCGCCCCGAACGGCACGGCCGGACACTATTTCGGCAATTTTACCAGAGGAAAATCACGTGTGTGGCTGGTGAACAGGATCGTAAACAACTTTCCCCAGTTGCCTCCCATTCCGGAACAGACTGTTGAACAATACGGCAAGCTGTATAAAGCCTCGCTTGCACGGCGTTTTTCCCAAGACAATTCGTTCCTGCATTTGGAGATCACCGAATTTTCCGCTGATCCGAATGATAAGCTTGATGAATCGGTCCTATTTAAAGGGGACATCAAGGAACTGAAAATAACGGTGAGCGGATTCAGAAACAACCAGGGCAAGGCTGAGATCTCCTTCTATACCCGGGAGTTGTATGAACTGTCGATAAAATACTTTTGGCAGGGCAGGCTGCCTAAACAGATTGAGCAGCGGGTTTTTGACAAGTTGTTTACGGAAAACAATGCGCTTACGGACAAGGATAAAAGTTTTGTGCTGCGTTTTTATACGCTCGACGATGGCAACAAACTCTATATATTAAGCGGACAGCCCGCAGGAAAGGACATGGAAGCCCTTTATACGATTTACGGAAAGCTGCTGTATTCCAGAAGAACAGGCATTGCGGACCAGAAGGCTGAGTTTACCTTTACCGGCCTGCCCAAAGGCAAGTATGAGATTTTTGTATACCATGACGAGAACAGCAACGGCGTACTGGACCTCAGGGAAAACGCCCCGCCCGCCGAGGGTATGGCTGTTTCCAATGCCGACAGCGGATTGGCGGGAGAGCCGACTTTTGACTCCAACTATATAGTGCTGGATCAGGAACAGATGGAAGAACCGCTTACCATGTATTATTACTAAGCCCTTTTTTTCCTTGACAACCCGGCGGAAATATTTTAATCTTCGGTAACACGATTTACTTATTCGTACTATCATTGAGGAGCTGTCATGCGCAACACGTTTTGTTACACCCCGCTGCTTATCGGGGCATTTTTTTTCTTGCTGGCTGCCTGCGGGCCACGGGCGCAGGACCCGGCCCCGCTGGGTGCAGGTAAAACGGTCACCGACGCGCTGGGCAGAACCGTTTCGGTGCCGGGGGCGCCGGGGCGCATCATCTGTTCAGGACCCGGGTGCTTGCGGTACGCGGTATACCTGCAGGGCGCGGACATGCTGGCCGGGGTGGACAGCCTGGAAACACGCGTCAACAGTTTGGACGCCAGGCCCTACGCGCTGGCCAACCCACGGCTTAAGAACCTTCCGGTGTTCGGCGAGTTTATGGGTCGTGATAATCCGGAGCTCATTTTGGGGCTTTCGCCGTCTCCGGAACTTATTTTCAAAACCTATCCTGAAATGGGGCAGGACGCCGCCCAGCTGCAGGAAAAGACCGGGATCCCCGTGGTCACCCTGAATTACGGCGATCTGCTGGAGGGGCGCGCGGATTTTTACGCCTCACTCAGGCTCATGGCGAAGATAATGGACAAACAAAAGCGGGCGGAAGCGGTAATCGCTTTTATTGACTCCTGCCTGGCCGACCTTTCCCGCCGGACAAAGGACATAACCGTCCATGAGCGGAAAACCTGTTATATCGGCGGAATCGCCTTCAAGGGCCCCCACGGCCTGCAGTCGACCGAGCCCGCGTATCCCCCGTTTGTTTTCACCGGAACGCCGAACGCCGGCCTGGGGGAAAAGGGCCCGGCATACGTCAATGTTTCCAAGGAAAAAATAATCGACTGGGACCCGGAGATTATATTTATCGATCTTGCCACCATGCAGTCCGACCCCCAGGCCAACGCCGTCTATGAGCTGAAGCACGATCCGGCCTACAAGAACCTGCGGGCCGTAAAAACGGGAAACATATACGCGGTCATCCCCTACAACTGGTACGCCCAGAACTACGGCTCCACCCTGGCAAATTCCTATTACATCGGCAAGGTCCTGTATCCGGAGGCCTTTGCGGATATCGATCCGGTCCAAAAAGCCGATGAAATTTATCAGTTTTTGACGGGCAAACCCCTGTTTGCGGAGCTGAATCATATCTTCGCCCACATGCTTTTTACCCGGGTCAGGTTGTAATTCGTGCGTTTGGTTCGATCAAGATTACCCCTAGACTACCGCGGTTATATCGGCGGAAAGATCATTTTTTTGGCCGGCGGTTTTGTATTGCTGGTGATAGTCTTCTTCTTAAGCCTGTGCCTGGGACCGGTCGGCATACCCCTGCGGGAGGTGGTGAGGGTTCTGCTGGGTCTGAGCGCGGATCAAGGCCGGATCAGCATTATTTTTGACGTGCGCCTGCCCAGAATTCTGACGGCGGTCTGCGCGGGCATGGGGCTGGCCGCGAGCGGCGCGGTCATGCAGTCCGTGCTGCGGAACCCGCTGGGTTCGCCCTTTACCCTGGGCATTTCCCAGGCCGCGGCCTTCGGCGCGGCCCTGTCGATCCTGACCCTGGGCGGCGGTGTGGTGCGCTCCGCCGGCGGGAACGGGATTGCCTTTACAAACCCGTATCTTACCACCATGTTCGCGTTCGGCGCATGCCTGGCGGCAACCGGTATTTTGATCGGCATTACCGGGCTTAAGCGTTGTTCACCGGAGGTGATGGTGCTCACGGGCGTGGCCATGGCCTCCCTGTTTTCCGCGGGGATCATGTTCCTGCAGTTTTTCGCGGACGATGTTCAGCTCGGCGCCATGGTGTACTGGACCTTCGGTGACGTGGGCAGGACCGACTGGAACGAGCTTGCGGGCATTTTCATTATTGTCATACTCGCGCTTGCGTTTTTTATCAGCCAGCGCTGGAATTACAACGCGCTTGATGCCGGAGACGAAACCGCCCAAAGCCTGGGCGTTCCCGTGGGCCTGGTAAGGCTTTCGGGCATGGCGGCCGCCTCGCTGGTCACGGCCGTGATTATCGCGTTTGTGGGCATCATCGGCTTTATCGGGCTGGTCTGCCCCCATATGGTGAGAAGGGTGATCGGGGACGACCACCGTTTTCTGCTGCCTGGCTCCTGCCTGGCCGGCGGGATAATCCTGCTTGCCGCCGATACGGTGGCGCAGCTTGTCATCAAGGAGCATATGTTCCCCGTGGCCATCTTTACCGCCTTCCTGGGGGTACCGGTGTTTGTGTATCTTATCATCAGGGGACGAAAAAGATGATTTTACAGGTGAATAACGTCAGCTTCACGTATGCCTCACGAAAGGTGCTTAATGATATTTCTTTTGTATTGAAGAGTAATGAAATCGTGGCCCTGATGGGCCCTAACGGCGTGGGAAAAACCACGCTGCTCAAATGCATCAACGGGCTGTTAAAGATACGGGGGGGAACGATCCTTGTGGGCGGGGAGAGCCTGGCCGGGTTGGGGGCCAGGGAGATCGCGCGAAAGATCGGGTACGTGGCCCAGCGCAATGAAAGCGCGCGACTCACCGTTTTCGACGCGGTGTTGCTGGGACGACGGCCCCATATGGGCTACCGGGTAACGGAAAAGGACACAAAGATCGTGGACTCGGTTCTGGGAAGGCTTAAGCTTGATTCCTTAAGCCTGCGCTATACCGATGAGCTTTCCGGCGGTGAGCTGCAGAAGGTCTGCCTGGCCCGGGCCCTGGTGCAGGAGCCCGGTCTTCTGCTGCTCGATGAGCCCACCAGCAGCCTGGACCTGAAAAACCAGGTGGAGATCCTGGCGCTCATCAGGGAGATTACAGGTTCGCATGATGTCTCGGTCATTATGAGTGTTCACGATCTGAATATGGCCGTTCATTTCGCGGACAGGTTTATTTTCCTCAAGGACAATGAGGTGTACGCCGTGTGTGACAAGAGCGGGATTACGGAAAACATTATCCGGGAGGTCTATGGGGTTCCCATATCAATCCATGACGCCGCGGGGTACCCGGTTATCATTCCGGTTTTAAACGGAGGGCTATGAGAGATGATCATGTTGACGCAGATAGGAACGGTGAGAAGCGGGTTTACCGAACCGCAGGACCCGTTTGAAATGAGAAAACATGAAAGCAGGATAGAGGTCCTGCCCGCATACGCGGAAGGGCTGTATCGCCTGGATGAATCCGCATACATTCAGGTTATCTTCGGTTTTCACCTTGCCGGGGACTATTCTCTCCGGGGTCCCGTGTACAGCGGGGAAACCAAGGGCGTCTTCGCCTCCAGAAGCCCGCGCAGGCCCTCGGCCCTGGGACTTTCCACGGTACGGTTGATGAAACTGGAAAAGAATGTCCTGCACGTGCGCGGGCTGGACGCGGTGGACGGTACGCCGGTGTTTGACCTCAAGCCCTTTACGCCGGTGTTCGATTACGCCGAGGTTGAAAAAATCAACAGCGAGCGGGAGCTTGCCGAACCCAATAACCTCATGAACAGGCTGGTAAAACAGGGCGATCTTGTCCAATGCCTTATGAAGGCCGGCGAGCTTCATGGCCATTTCTGCCCCGGCCTGGCGCTGGGCGTATACGCGGCCGTACGGGGCATGAAAGAGATCGAGGATTGGAGCTTCGACGGGATCAGGGAAAATACATTGGTCATCGTGGAGACCAACAACTGTTTCGCGGACGGGCTCCAGGTTGTTACGGGCTGTACGTTCGGCAATAACGCCCTGGTATTTGATGACCTGGGCAAAACCGCGGCCACCTTCGCCGTACGCGGCGGAAAAAGCGTCAGGATTGCGGTGAAAGCGGAGTTCTGGGAGATACTGCATAAAGAGCTGCCGGACTTCGGGCCCCTGTTTGAAAAGGTGATAAAAAACAGGCAGGGCGGTGAACAGGACACACGTGATTTCACCGTTCTGTCCCGCAAGGCGAGCTTTCGCGTCGTGGAATTCCCCTTTGACCAGGTATTTACCTTGAGCCACCCGAAACCGAATCTGCCCGCGCGCGCGCCCATATTCGACACCGTAAAATGCGATCAATGCGGGGAGGGGGTGATGCAGACCCGGACCATGCGCGCAAACGGGAAAACCCTGTGCCTGGCCTGCGGCGCAAGACCGTTTTACCGCGTTCACGGCGCGGGCGTTTCAGCCGTGGAGTAGCGTGTACGCGGCGCAAATCCCTTTTTCGTGTTTAAGGGGCGGACGTTACCATTGTGGAATCATGTTTCTGCGGGCGGGCGTTTTAAGATTCAGCTTGCTGAACCAAGCATTTTTTTACCTTTTCCCAGATCCGGGTTATATTTTTGGTCAGGTCAGAATCCTCGTATTCGATCACCGAAACACCCGCCAACTGCGCCATGGTAAACGCGGTTGAATAAGATATCCGGCCCAGGAAATCCGAACCGCGGCGGTCGGCGATGCTTCGGATCTCTTCCGCCTTGCCCGGATTCAGATCGTATTTGTTGACGATGATGCCCGAGCGGATGCCGAAATAATTGATCACATCCAGCACCCTGTTCAGATCATGTATGCCCGAGACCGTGGGTTCGGTCACCACCAGCGCGTAATCCGTTCCGGTAACCGAGGCGATGACAGGGCAGCCCGTACCCGGCGAGCCGTCGATAATCGATAGGGTGAGATTGCGCGCGGCCGTCTCCCGGTTTTTTTTATCCCGGATAAGCGCCACCAGTTTGCCGGAGTTTTCCGCGGCGATGCCCAGTTTGGCGTGGCTCATGGGGCCGAAGCGTGTTTCCGCCTGGTACCATTCCCCGCTGACGGCCGTTTTAAAGCTTACCGCCTTATAGCCGCACACCAGGGCGCAGACCCCGCAGCCCTCACAGGACAGCTCGTCCGCCCGATAGACCGTCATACCGCGGAGCCTTGTTTTTTTAAGCGCGCTGAACCTGCAGTACGCGGCGCACGCGCCGCAGCCCGCGCACTTGTCCGCATCTATTACCGCGATCCTTCCCCCTGAAAACAGGCCCCCGGCCGTGCGTTCCGGGGAAAGCACCAGGTGCAGGTCGGCGGCGTCCACATCGCAGTCGGCGATGGCCAGGCTCTTTTCCAGGGCGCAGAAGGCCGCCACCAACGATGTTTTGCCCGTGCCCCCCTTGCCGCTGATTATCACCAGTTCTTTCGCTTTGTCGCGGCCGGCCGCGGATTCCCCCGCCGCATTGGGAGCGCCGCTCGCCGCGGCGGCGGCGCCGGAAGCGGTCGCATTCACTATACCGGCCGGACCGGCAGCGGCCGTCCCGGTGTTGCCTGCGGTTACTGCCGAGCCCACGGCGGCACCCGACAAGGTGCTGCCGGACGACATGTGCGCCGGCCTTTTGCGCGCTTCGAGCCCACCGTGTGTGGTCTTTTCACGGGCGGCCCCTTTACGGGCCGCCGTTTTTTGTTGCGCGCGTTCCAGTATCCGATTCGCCAACTCTCTGAAAAGAGTGAAGTATTCCGGGAACCTGTCCACGGCCAAGCCTCCCGCGGAGTAACACTCCGCGATCCTGCGCTCATCCGGTATCTCCCCGATAATCTCCAGTTCTTCCCGTCCGCAGTAATCCTTTAATTCCGAATTTTTATATTCAGCCCGGTTCACGATGAGCACGGGCTCTTTTCCCAACTCCCTGCACATATCAACGGCCAGTTTTACGTCATTAAGGCCGAAGGGTGTGGGATCGGTCACCAGCACGCACAGGTCGGTGTCCTTCACCGTCTCAACCACGGGGCAGGATGTTCCGGGCGGCGAATCAAGTATATTGATTCCGGGACCGGAATGGGCTTTGACCTCTCTAATCAGACGCGGGACCATGCCGCCCTCACCGGTTTCAAGCGCGGCGTAATACATATCGACGGCGCCGCTTCTCCCGCGCACAAGCTCGCCAATTTTTCTTTGCTTTTCCAGTATGGCCTGCTCCGGGCAGACAAGCGCGCAGGCGCCGCAGATGTGGCAGAGGTTTTTAAAGTACAACACCTTGTCCTTGATCAGGGCCAGGGCGTTGTAGCTGCATGCCCGTACGCATTTTCCACACGCGGTGCATCTGGCTTCATCCACGCCCACCGGGGAGAGCAGTGTGACCTCCTCCCGCTTTTGTTTTTCGGGTGTAAGGAACAGGTGGCCGTTCGGCTCTTCCACGTCACAGTCAAGGTAACGAACCGGTTCCCCGCTTTTTTCAAGAACACGGGCGATATTGGTGGAGACAAAGGTCTTACCCGTGCCGCCTTTTCCGCTTGAGATCGCGATGTTTACGCGCATAAAATCCCTTTCCCCGTTATGTGCCGCTTCCCCAGATATGGTCGTTTCCGAACCGGCGTGCCCACCGCTCCTGTGGGGAAAGATATTTTTCAATCTCGGCCTTTTCAAACGAGATTTTATAGTTATCCAGGTAGTTCATGAGTACTTCCCTGGCCTTGATAACGGTAATCGATTTCTCATTGTTCCCCTTGTCGTGTTTTCGCGCCGTGTCGGGATGCCATTGTTTGATCAGGGTGTTTATTTTTCTCTTGATTTCAGCCATGGTTTCATGCTCGTTTAAACCGAATACTTTCATGGCTTCGGTGATCTGTTCGTATTTCCCCATATGACCTCCTGTGCCGCGCTCCCTATGCTCTTTGTCCTTTTTCCGTTTTTTTCGGTTTCCAGGTGGAAGCCCGAGGGTCAAACTCGAGAGAATCTCCGCAGGATACGGAAAGCAACCTGTGTGGTATGGCTTTTTTAAAGAAGCGCACCGCCCTAAGTCCCGTGCAGTGCAGAGGGACTATATGTTTGATGCCGTAAACCCGGTCAAACACGGTTGTTATCTGCTCGATCTCCGCGGGCGGTTTATCCATAAGATGAAAACCGCCCAACAACAGATCAATATCCCCCTTGTGCTCGGACTCCACGAGACTCAATATTTTCAGAACGCCGGGGTGGGAGCAGCCGGTGACAACCGCCAGTTTACTATCCTGTTTCAGTATCAATGCCTGCTCGAAAATGGCAGAACCGTTATAGCTGCCCTCGATCTGCCCGGTGGTATAAAGATTGGGCTTTATTTCTAATGGCTTTGTCACCTCGACAAGTGCGGCGCCGGAGTCCCGTATGTTTTGCCTGAAATTAGCGCCGGTGCCGGCGCATACATACACGGTGATATGTTTGTTCTGCTCAAGAATCCACCGCAACCCGCCCGTATGATCCCAATGCTCATGGGAGATGACGATGTATTTCAGTGCTCCGACTTCAATCCCGTACCTGGAAAACCGATTTTCCAGGGCCGGGGCGCTGCAAAAAGTGTCAAACAGGAGGTCACCGTCGATTAAAAGCGAAAGTCCCCACTTTTTTTGCCGGTAATCCCTTTTTGTAAAGCCGTTGGCGATGATTTTTATATCCATAACCACACTGTAACGTTAATCCGCCGCCCAGACAATAGAGAGGGGGCTAAGGCTTCTTTTAACCTTTGGCCCCGAAGTGTGAATCCACGGTAGCCGCTTTGCTTGGAGTTAACTCACCCTTTATGTACCTGGCAATAGCGTCCGCCACCGTGCCGCCTGCCCCGGTAATGATATCTATACCGGCCGCCTTTAAGGTCTGGAAGGCATTGGGGCCTACGTTTCCGGTCAGCACCGCCTTGACGCCCTTTTCACTGACAAGCTGTCCGGCCTGGATTCCGGCCCCACCCCCGGAACCCGCGGCGGTATTGGCAATGCATTCAAAATCAAGGGTTTCCGGATCGACGATAATAAAATGCGCGCACCGGCCGAACCTCGGGTCGACCTGCGATTCCAGCGTATCTCCCTTTGCCGTTATACAGATTTTCATTCTTTACCTCCCTGAATATTAATGCTCGTGATCATCATGGTCGCATTCTGATTTATCCAGGCCGTATCCCTTGCCGGCCCCCGGTTTGCATAAAGACTCGCCACCCTTTAGGGTCCCTTTACAAATTTGGTCCAGAACATCATCGACCTTCCCGGAAACACCCATCACGGTTTTAATATTGTGTTCATTGAACAACATCTGCGCCCTGGCGCCCATGCCTCCGGCGATGATGTATTCCGCTCCCTTTTCGTGCAGGAATACGGGCAGATAACCGGGGTGATGCCCGGGATTGTCAATTTTTTCCTGTGTGACAATCCTGCCGTCATGTATGTCCGCCAAGGTGAAGCTTGGGCAACGTCCGAAATGGGCGGAGACATTCACGCCTTCCGTTGAAATAGCTACCTTCATGCCTCAGGTCTCCTTTGCCTGTTTTTCTTGTGCGGCCGTATGTGTTTCAAGCTCCTCAATTCGTTTGTTAACGGCGTTCAAATCATCCTGTAAATACCTGGCCTGGTTTTTAAGCAGCTCGCTTTCGCGGGCCGGCGTTATGGCCGTCGGAACAAAATCCTCCGGCGCGTATTCACCATAGCGCGCCCACCCGGGAAGACCGGTTGCGTAATACCCATATGCGAACCCCCGGCCGCGGCCCATACCACGGCCTGGTCCGAAAAATCCACGGCCCCGGCCCCGGCCGAACCGGCCGTAGCCTTGGCCCGGAAGCGGGTTCAGATACCCGGGAACCGAATAGCCCGCGCAATACCCCGCGGCCCTTCCTGTTTTCGATCCCGCACCCGCGGGACCTGTTCTGTCACCTCTCGGCATAGTATAACCTCCTCATAGTGAAATTGAAAACCATTTTCAAAATATCCTTAAAAAAATCAACCTGTTCTACATGTGGGGCAGGTTCCGTAAAAATGGATCAGGTGCCCGTCGATGGTAAAATGATACTTGGCTTCCAGCCCTTTTTCGGCCTTTTGTATGTATTCGCGTTCCTCTTCGGCGAACTCGGTATAGTCGATGATCTTTTTGCATTTTTTACAGATCAAATGATGATGATGTTTCTTAGCGCTGTTCGCCTCGGACAGCTCGTACTTGGCCCGGCCGTGACCGAAATCGAATTTCTGAATGATATCGGTCTGCTCCAGCAGGTCAAGCGTCCGGTAAATGGTGGTCAAACCGATGACGGGGTTACGTGCGTGAACAATCATAAAGATATCCTCGGCGCTCAGATGCTCCGTAGTATTGGTCAGTATATCCAGAATGGCCTCCCTGGCCGCCGTCAACCTGTACCCATGTCCGGCTAATTTTTGTCCCCAGTTATGATGGTATCCCATAGCAGTTCTCTATATTGAAAATGGTTTTCATTATCAATATAAGTGATTCTTCAGGAATTGTCAATAGATTAGATGGAAGTATATCAATTAATCCGTTTTTATTACAGCCTGGATAAAAATAAAAGCAAACCGAAGCATAATATGGCGGCCGCACCGATAACCTTGATAACGATACTGATGATGTTCACCGCGCCCACCCTGGATGAGAGTAGTTTCAGCGCTCCCTTTTTTGAATAAAGGGTTATTATTCCGGTCATTGAGATGGTCAGCGCCATACCGATCGACATGGCCGCGGTGAGCAGTATTCCGAGCCAGTACGCGCTGATGGAAATGGAAAAAACCAGGATCAGGATCGCCCCTTCACAGGGAACAAGCCCGACAATAAACGCGGGGATAATCAGGTTTTTGATTTTATGGTCTTTTGACAGGGATTCGTGTTTCGGATTATCACCGATTTTCTTTTTTCGCAAAACATCCCTTACTATGGTCATAATGAGCAGAAACATGCCCATCGCGGCGATCAGTCCGTAACTGACAAGCGAAATAATCCTTTTTGGTTCCTGCGCATAGTGTGAATAGGTGCTTTCCAAAAAGAAGTAAAGCAGGGAAACCAACAGCACCGCGGACAGCGTATGTATTACGGAAATAAATATCCCAAGCCATATGCCCTGTTTTACCTCCATGGGATTGGATAACGTATAGGAAACCACTATTGTCTTCCCGTGCCCCGGCCCTATGGCATGGACCAATCCGTACACCAATGTCAGGCCCAATAACAGGAAAAATAAGCCGAGATCATGCTCCTGTGTTATTTTTCTTGAAAATGTACTTAGAAGTTTGTTTAACTCTCTCTGTAGATTATTGATTCCATTTAACACCGCTTGCAGAAATCCGGGTGTGGGCGCGGTGGAAACCTGTTTATTTTCGGCGGGCGCGTCTTTTGCGTAGAACGGATTATCCTGAGCAAAAACGCCGCTCCCGAATGTAATGAAGAACAGCATGCAGAGCGCAAGCTTATTCATTTTTCTCCCTTGAATTGTAATACGATTATTTTTGGAATAATGTATCCGCCCCAATAGGCGTTTTTTTTATCATCGACAATGTCCCATGAGCATGTATAAGCGGAAGCGTTTTCCAGTTTCACGGGAGTGTCCTTAACGTAGGTGATATCGCAAAAATAGGTATTATCATAACAACCCACCCCTACTATTTTGTCCATTAGGCCGGCATCGATGTTTAAGGGAATGAAAAAGTAATAGACAACCCTCCCGGCCGTTATTTCCGCCTTAAACCCGGTAACGCTGTTGATTCTTACATTCTTATTATCGACGGTGATATGCATAAAGTAATTATAGTGTTTGAGGTTGTAAAAAGCCCCGCGCCCCACGGCCTTTATTTCATTTTCTTCAAAGATCTTGTTGTTGTTCCGATCATAGTCCATTATAATTGAGGCGCTGAACATTTCATCCAATACCCATCTCATTCTTATGCCGGAAAGTCCCTTGTCGTCGAAAACGAAGGTGAAGGAATTATCAATAAACACATGGGGATGGGCGAAAGTGAACGTATGGGCCGTTAACAGGAAAATGAGGGGTAACATCTTCGGTAAGTAAATTCTCATAATAAGAATCTTTATTACCAACAGATAAGATTTCCGCCGTAGGTTAAGCCCCCGCCGAATCCGACGGTTATGATATAATCACCACGATGTAATATTCCCTTTTGTACCATTTCCCCTAAAGCTATGGGTATTGTGGCGCCCGAAGTATTGGCGTATTCCTGAATGTTAACATAGAATTTTTCGATCGGAATTTTCAGGCGTTTTGCGGCGGCTTCGATAATCCTGATATTCGCCTGGTGAGGGACTATATAGGCGATATCATTTATAGTAAGACCGGATCTTTCAAGTAGTTGTGTGATTGTTTTGCATAAGACCCTTACCGCAAAATGATATACCTTTTGACCGTCCATTTTAATATAACAATCTTCCGTAATAACCGTATCCGGATGGATCGGATGTCTTGAACCACCGGTCTCTTTTATTAAATAGGGCGCTCCGTCACCTTCGGCGCCTAATATTGAATATATGATATCGCTGGTTGTGTTTTCCTCGTTCAGACTTACCAGTGAAGCACCGGCTCCGTCTCCGAATAAAACACAGGTGTTCCTGTCGGACCAATTCGTAATCTTTGTCAGGACTTCGGAGCTCACTAAAAGAATATTCTTCGCCGAGCCGGTTTTTATAAAAGCTTTGGCTGTTTCCAGAGAATAAATATAACCCGTGCAGGCGGCGGCAATATCCATTGCTCCCGCGTTTACCGCGCCTAATTTATCCTGTAAAATACACGCCGTTGAAGGGAATCCGGCATAGTCGGGGGTGATTGTGGCTACGATTATCAAATCTATTTCTTTCGGGTCAATGTGCGCTTGTTCAATCACATCCAAACAGGGCTGCAACGCGAGATCGGAGGCGGACGTTTTATCATCCGCAATATGTCTGAATTTTATTCCCGTATGAGAAGTAATCCATTCGTCAGAAGTGTCAATCGTTTTTGCTAAATCATCATTTGATACTCGTTTTTTCGGAACAGCATAACTGATTGCTTTGATCCATGCTTTTGTCATATTAATCCCCCCCGCGCTTAAAACATTATGATAATGGTTATCACTATCAACGCTGACAATATATTTTTTTACCCCTATAGTGTCAAGTGTTGAAAATGGTTATTATTAAATCGACAGCCTGAATAGATAAAAATTGAGATATAGCGATACATCACAGCCCGTTTGCCGGTGGTATGTGCGGCGCGCCCATAGGGCGCCGGGTGGGTTGGTCGCGCGCTTTGCTTGCTGCTTTATTATCATTGCTTGCCTTTTAATTCCTTTACGATCCAATCATTTCAAATTCTTATCTATCGTACCGTCTGGAAGCATAGCATCGGGATGAGGTTCGCCTCTTTCTTCTTTCCAATACCTGACGCAGTGTTCCCAATGGCCCTGACAGTACCCGTCAATCCATTTTTTATTCAGTTTCCCTTTTTCATAGTAATATTTCATGGGGCAGCACGGATACCATTTACATTCTTTCATAAAAATGCCCGGTTTGTCCCGCCGCGGCGTTTCCGTATTTCGCCGGTATTCATTTATTGACAATGTATTTTTTTACCACTATATTGTCAACAGTGAAAATGGTTTTCATTTTTATTATTCCCGGGAGATAATTATGGAGACAAAAAAGCCGCCGTCCATGCGGAGAATGAATGATCCCACTGCCGCCGCGTGGATTAAGGGGCTGTGCGGCGATACCATGGAAGTGTATCTGACGGTTAAAGACGGGATGATTGAGGAGGCCACCTTTTTCACTGATGGGTGTGAGGCGACCATGGCCTGCGGGTCAGCCATCGCTGAACTTGCCGGGGGGAAAAGTATAAGTGAAATGCTGGCTGTTTCACCTCAGCATGTTATCGATTGCGTAGGCGATCTGCCGGCGGACCATATTCATTGCGCGATTTTAACGGTAAGCACATTGCACAAGGCGGTGGCGGATTACCTCCTGCAATACTAAAAAAGCATGAAAGGGGCCTTGCATGGAACGCAGCAAACAGGAACAAGCCGAACAGGAAAAACGGTTAAAAGAAAATTTAAGCCGTATCAAGCATAAAATAGTCGTGTTAAGCGGCAAGGGCGGCGTGGGAAAGACGACCGTCGCGGTCAACCTGGCGTATGCCCTGGCCATGAAGAACCTCGAGGTCGGAATTATGGACGTGGACCTGCACGGGCCCAATATCGCCAAGATGCTTGGGATTGAGGGGGAGAAGCTTTACGGTGGTGAGTCCGGTATTGAGCCTTTCCCCGTTTTGCCCAACCTGAAGGCAATGAGCATAGCCCTGCTTGTTCGGGATCAGGACAGCCCCATAATCTGGAGGGGGCCGTTGAAAATGGCCACCATCAAGCAGTTTTTAAGCGATGTTGACTGGGGCAATCTGGATTACCTGATTATCGATTCGCCGCCCGGAACGGGGGACGAACCGTTAAGCACCTGCCAGCTTATTTCGGACATCACCGGGGCCGTGATCGTCACCACGCCGCAGGACGTGGCCGTGCTTGATTCCCGGAAGACGGTGTTGTTCGCCAGGCAGCTCAATGTACCGGTTGTCGGTATCATTGAAAACATGAGCGGGTTCGTTTGTCCCCACTGCGGGCAGAAAACCGACCTTTTCGGTGTGGACGGAGGCAAACGCGCGGCGGATGACCTGCGGGTCCCCTTTCTGGGCCGGGTTCCCATTGAGCCGGAAATAGTGACATACAGCGACGCCGGAAAGCCCTTTATCCATTTTAATAAGGATACGGAAACCGGACGGATTCTGGATGGGATTGTAGAAAGTATAATTCAATT
The DNA here is from genome assembly GCA_964638895.1 of uncultured Spirochaetaceae bacterium. Classification (GTDB taxonomy): domain Bacteria; phylum Spirochaetota; class Spirochaetia; order SZUA-6; family RPPD01; genus JAFGGG01. Next base: position 15,894 of record CAZWYY010000055.1, read on the forward strand.
CAGGATATAACTTTATGGCTTCGTAGATTTTTAATCTAATACCAATAAACATCTTATAGAGGAGAAATGATAATGAAAAAGACCGACGTATTAATAATCGGCGGGAGCGCTTCAGGAGTTGTTACCGCTATCACCGGAAAAAACCAGTATCCGGACAAAGAGTTCCTTATTATTCGCAGAGAAGACGAGGTGCTTGTACCATGTGGAATTCCGTACGTATTTGGTTCATTGGAGAACAGTAATCAGAATATAATATCTGATGATCCGCTTAAGAATTCAGGCGTACAAATTATGATCGGAGAGGTGGTCTCCATAGATTATAAAAAGAAGATATGTAAAACGGCCGGCGATGAAGAGATCGGTTTTGAGAAGCTGGTTATGGCCACCGGTTCCAGTCCCAAAATACCCGATCAGATAACAGGAATTGACCTTGAAAATGTATTTACTGTTCCCAAAAATAAAGTCTACATAGATACCATTTTGGAAAAAATGCAGACCGCTCAGAAAATCGTGATTATCGGCGGCGGTTTTATCGGAGTTGAACTGTCCGATGAATTACATAAAAAGGGGAAAGATGTAACCATTATAGAGGTATTACCTCACTTATTGGCTGCCGTCTTCGATGACGATATGTCGGTTGAGGTTGAACAAACCCTCGCCGGGCGCGGCGTCACGGTAAAAACAGGCATCGCCGTTAAAGAAATAACGGGAGACTCAAAGGCGGCCGGCGTTATTTTGCAGAATGGAGAAACCCTGCCCGCGGATGCGGTTTTTCTTTGCATAGGGTATAAGCCGAATACCGAGTTGGCCGCTGAATCGGGAATAGTATTAAACTCCAAGGGGTTTATCAAGGTAGATGAATATATGCGCACGGATAAGCAGGATATATTCGCGGTCGGTGACTGCGCCGAGAACAGGGATTTTATTACGCGAAAAATAATCACTCCCATGCTGGCGTCTACCGCCTGCGCGGAAGCACGCACAGTGGGATTGAATCTCTATCGGCTGTCAACCGTAAAAACATTCAATGGCACAATCTCCATATTTTCCACGGTAATCGGAGAAAGGTGTTTTGCAGTGGCGGGAATTACGGAGAAGATCGCGGTCAAAGAAGGTTTTTATACGGTTACGGCCGCTTTTAAGGGGATGGATAAACATCCGGGGAAACTTCCCGGCATGCATGCGCAAACGGTGAAGCTGATAGTGTCAAAAGATTCCGGCGTAATTCTGGGCGCCGGTATTTCCGGCGGTTTTAGTATCGGGGAGCTGATAAATGTCGCCGGCCTGGCCATACAGAATAGGATGACGGTGAACTCACTCCTTACCACCCAGATCGGCACCCATCCGCTTCTTACGGGACCTCCGACAGCGTACCCTCTGATCAAGGCCGCCGAAGCGGCATTGAAAAAGATAAAGCAATCATAAAAGGAAAACCGCATGAAAAAAACAGGTGATCTGCATATCACCGAAATAAAGCCCATTATATCTCCTTTTGAATTAAAAAAGAAATTTCCCATGACCGAACCAAGCAACAAGACCGTGGTGCGAAGCAGGCAAGAGATCACCGCTGTTTTGCAAAAAAAAGATAAAAGGCTTCTGGCCATAGTGGGACCATGTTCGATCCATGATCCGCGCGCCGCCCTTGAGTACGCGGCCAAACTGAAAGTCTTACAAAACCGGATACAGCAAAAGTTATATATTGTAATGAGGACGTATTTTGAAAAACCGCGCACAACCATCGGCTGGAAAGGATTGATCACCGATCCCCATCTGAACGGAACATATGATATTAACAAGGGACTGCGGCTGGCCCGTAAGCTTTTGCTTGAGATAACGGCCATGGGAGTGCCGTGCGCCTCCGAGATGCTTGATCCCATCGTGCCCCAGTATATCGCCGACCTGATAAGCTGGGCCTCCATCGGGGCAAGGACCACCGAAAGCCAGACCCATAGGGAGATGGCAAGCGGGCTGTCCATGCCGGTCGGATTCAAGAACGGGACAAGCGGTAATGTAGAGCTTGCTGTGAACGCCATGGAATCGGCGCGCCATCCGCATCATTTTATCGGTATCGACCAGAACGGGAAAACATCGATATGTAAGACGGAGGGGAACAGTGTCACGCATATTATTCTGCGGGGCGGCAGGTCGGGACCGAACTATTATGAGGAAAACGTTGAAAACACCGAGGCCCTGATTGCGAAACTTAATATACCGCCTGCCATTATAATAGATTGCAGTCACGCGAACTCCGGAAAACAGTATACGCGGCAGGAACGGGTGCTGCGTTCCCTCCTTGATCAGAGAAAACGCGGCAGAACGTCGTTGGTGGGATTTATGCTGGAAAGCAATCTGAAATCCGATTCACAGCAGATCCCCGATGATTTGAATGACCTTGTCTATGGTCAGTCCGTTACCGATGGCTGTATGGGCTGGGAAGAGACCGAGGAACTGCTGTTATACGCATTTAAAATGATCAATTAAAGTAATTGTTATTTTATATGGTGTGAGTATAATAAAAAAAGGAACATCGTAATTATCGAGCTTTTAATAGTCGATCATGCGAATATGGGGGTTGGTGGAAAATCGATGATATGGGTTTGACAATGCATGTTGACATGAGAGGAAAGGAATATGAAACAACATACCGCAGCTACATTATAGAAAAACAAGAAGAGGCTGATTTTATAGCTTTATTATACAGGTCTGATGAGAAATATTAAAAGGGGTAAAGAATGAATACAACGAAATTCGTAGTGCTTATACTCTGTATGGTATTGTACAGTATTGTTCATGCCGCGGCCGCACAGCCGGAGGTACTGCTTGGGATTACAACGGATTTGGATAAGGGTGAGATCACTATTGAAGTGGCAAGCTCCGGCTGTACCACCAAGGCTGATTTTTGCTTTGAATACAAAGATCAGGTGCTGACGGTTATCCGCAAACAGAGGGATACATGCAAGGCCATGCCGGAAAAAATCAGATTGACCTTCAAATTAAAGGATATGGGAGTGGATCCCAATATACCCTTCCGCATTTCCAATGCGTTTGTGGTGAACGAGAATTCCGCACATTTTATGTCGGACAGTAATAAATAGTCGCGAGGTGAGGCTGCCGGAGCACGCCGTCAGTTGCCGGGTATAACTGTTTGCTCCGGCCCCCGGCAGGGAATACTCCTGAGAAACCTAATCGCCCGGAGGTAAATTGAGAACCGCCGCTTTACGCCTTTTCCTGTTGACAATCTCCTTCCGGGCATAATAAATTTGAATCGGAAAAAACATATGAAAAACGGCAAGGCTGTTTTTAGGGTATTCTTTATTAGTGCCTGGGTTGTGCTGTTTTTCATTGAGTTTATTCCCAAATTCGACCTACAAGAGCCGACCAGAACCGGCGACCACACCGTGTACCTTCCCCTGGATCTTCCGGTTAGTTTGGAATATACGCTTACCCATAAAATACAACCCGATATATGCTTTTTTAAGCACATTATCTGGTTCATGGTCTTCCTGCTTCTATCGAATTATATAAATAAGTCGTCGGTGATTCGTTTCTGTTTTTCCGGCCTTTTTTATTATTATCTTTATTTCTTAGAAAAAAAAATAATATTCCTGCCTCGTGAACAGATACCCTGAACAAGGGCCCGCTATAAAAGTCTGCCTGTTTATGGGCCGGCAATGATATTCAATATTAAGGTTTAAAAGAGGTGAAAAACATGAATACTATTATTTTGATTATTATTTTTGTCGTGGTTATCGTGGGGGCCCTGGGATTTTCATTTTTTATCGATTGGCTGCAGAATAGGGAGACGAAACCCAAGACGGGAAAAACGGATATAAAGACATAGCATAAAGCCGGCCCAAGCCGCCATGGGGCGATTGTGGCCGGCATTAATCTTTGGCTAACGCCGCCGGTCTGCAAACATCATGGGCCGGTCATAACTTGATCCGCCCCCGTCGGCCGTGCCTATCCCAACTCACGTATAATGGAGAGCGCCGCGATGGTGCCGTCGGCCACGGCGGTGGTTATCTGGCGGTACTGTTTGGATCGTATGTCCCCGGCCGCGAATATCCCGGGGACTGATGTCTGCATATCCTCTCCGGTCAACAGATACCCCGCCTGGTCTTTTTTAAAGCTGTTCTTTACAAAGCCGAGGTTCGGAATAAACCCCACAAACACAAATACCCCGGCGGCCCGCAGGGACTTGCGCACCCCGTTTGCCAGGTCCTCGGCCACCACCTCCATGTCCATGTGGCCGTGGCGGATGAACTCGCGCGGTTCATGTTCCAGGTAATATTCGACCGATCCCAGTTTTTTAAGTCGGGCAATCGCGGTCTTGTTGGCCTGGAACTCCGCGAACTGGTGAATAATCGTTATTTTTGAGGCGAATCTGGCGATATACAACGCTTCCTCCACTGCGGAGTTGCCACCCCCGATTACTATAACATGCCTGTCCTTGTAATATTTCGCGTCACAGGTGGAGCAGTAGGAGATGCCGTTTCCCCTGTACTCCTGTTCGCCTTTGAGGCCCAACGGCCTGGGTGAGGAGCCCGTGGCGATAATCAACCTTTTAGCCTTGATGGTTTCCACGCCGTCGATTACCATGGTCTTGTTTTCAAGGTCCACCGCTTCCACATCAACGGCGCTGCGGAACTCCACCCCCGCCTCCTGGGCCTGGCGGTGAAAATAGTGCGCCAGCATATACCCGTTCTGCGCCTTGGGGAATCCCGGGTAGTTGGAAACCATGTGGGTGGTGCTGATATACCCGCCGGGAAGGGCGGGATCAATGACCATTACCCTGGCCTGGGCCTGGGCCAGGTAGATACCGGCGGTAAGGCCGGCGGGGCCGCCGCCCAGAACGGCCACATCGCATTCGGTTGTGCGTGGTTGGATGCGCAGTTGCAGCTCTCCCTGTTTTTCCATGGGCAGCAGGCTGTCCAGGACCCGGTTTACGTCTTTGCGTTTTACCGCGCCGCTGAAGCGCTTTTCCAGTATTCTGCCTTTTTTATAGAACAGAATGGTCGGAGAGGAGGTGACCCCCAGTTTCTGCGCCAGTTCCCTGTTCCCCTGGCGAAATATCTTCACAAAGGTGACGTCATCGCCGTAAATCTGGCTTAATGCATCGTACTTTGAGGCCAAGGCCTCACATGGAGGGCACTCGGTGGAATAAAAATCCACTACTACATTGTCCCCCCTCAGGACAATATCATCAAATTCCTGTGTCGTTATTTCCTTGATCTTGGCGGTCATTATGTACTTCCTTTCGTATAAAATGAGATGCCCAACTCAAGCAGCTCCCTTACGGGCCTGCAGTCGGGGGCGCCCACAATGCCGCAGCGGTTTTTGGCCATGGCCCCGCATCCGCCCCCGCAGGCAAGACTCAGGGCGCAGGTCCTACATTGCTCCATGCCCATGATATCGCGTTCCCGCCATTCTTCTATCTTTTGTGTGTTGTGGGATATCACGGGGGAAAAACTGCCCAGCTCCTCTCCCTTTTTACCCACCGTGGCCGTACACGCGTATATACTCCCGGTAAAATCAAATGCCCATTCGGTTTTGGTCCCGGGACACGAATCGAAAAGCGGCTGCGGCAGCTCGCCGTTTTCGAACAAAAATCGTGATATGGAAAAAGCGGGCTTATGAAACTCCAAAATTTCCGGGCGGCGCCGTATTTCAGCGTAAATATCTTCGTATAACGAAAGCCGGTCATAGAGCTTGTTTTCCCGCGCCGCGCAGGTATGAAGCTCATAGTTCCGTCCCAGCTGGGTCTTAAAAAGGGGGTTGCCGCTCCAGCCCTTGGCCTTGGCGAAACGCGCCAGATCCCCCAGTGATTTCATGTTTTCCCGGTCCAGCACAACGCGCAGGTTGATCGGAATTCCACGCGCAAACGCGGCATCGATTCCGGCCGTGATCCGCCGGAAGCTGCCCGTTCCGGACGCGGGACCGCGGCGCCTGTCATGGACCTCCTTCGGGCCGTCCAGGGTGACCTGTATCTCGCGAATGGACGCGCGGGTAAGCAGGGGAAGGTACTCCTCAAGATAATACCCGTTTGTGACCACGGCCAGCGGTATCTTTGCCCCGGCCGCCCGGTTTAAGAAATACTCGATAACCTCCCTGTACGCCGGGCCCGGCAATAACGGCTCTCCGCCGAAAAGGGTGATATATTTGTTTCTTCCTTTAAATTCCATTTCTATATAGGCAAAAAAAGCGTCGATTATTTCGGGTCCAGGCAGGTTTCCCGAATGGTTGTACGCCCGCTGGTAACAATAGGAACAGTTGAAATTACACGCATACCACGGCACGAAAAAAAGCTGCAACTCATCGGCGTCGCGATTGTCCAGAAAATCAAGATACGCCCTGCGCACCAGGGACTCCTCCGTGGAAGGGTCCATCACGTACCCCTTGGCCTCAAGCTCGGTGGTGTTCCGGTAGGTGCCCGCCCGAACCGCGCGCATGTCAGCGGCTGAAATGATATCCGCAGAACCCGTGAGGATATTGATCAGAAAATACTTGTCCAAGTCTTTCAGCCTGGAGCAGATGGTATGCTTTGACAGTTCCATGTGAAGCCTTCGGACGCCGGAGCGGCGGGATCATTCCCGCCGCCCGCCGGCGCACCTCGTTCAGTCATGACAACCGGCATGAATGGCCGATATTTTTGCGCAGCATTGCGCGGCTTTTTTCTCGCCCTTTTTCTTTTTTACCAAAGATTTCATATGTCCTCCCTCGCTGGTTTGTTTGTGCGGCCGTCTTGTATGCGCAGTACCCGGGTAAGGCGGCCGTCTGATACTACAGCTCCCTGCGGCCAACGGATGAAAAAAATTACATACAAGCGGCCGACTGGTATACTCAGCGGCCCCGCGGCCGGAGCTTATACGCTGCGTTCAGGTACCGCAGCAGCACAGCGGCCTGCGTCCGGCAACCGTAAAACTTACGGTATGGATTTTACCCTTTTGGTAGGGTATGCTTTCTTCAAGAATTTTCACGGCCGTAAACCCGGCGTCGCGGATGGTGTTCATGTACTCCTGTTTTGTGACAGCCCCGGCCCAGCACTCGGCAACGGCCTGCGGGTCTGAAGCATACTCGGCGGGCACGGCCCGGAGCGCGTAGATATCGCTCACGATAAACCTTCCCCAGGGCTTTAATATCCGAAATACCTCCCGCCAGACTTTCCGCTTGTCTTCAGCGTGGTTGATGGTGCAGTTGGAAATCACCAGGTCCACACTGCCGTCTTCAAGGGGAAGTGCTTCCAAGGGCGCCTCCAGGAAAGCCGCGTTTGTAATTCCGGTTTTCACGGCTTCCTGACGCGCGCGGGCCAGCATTCCGCCCGAAATATCTATGCCGTAGGCGTATCCCCTGGGGCCCGCCATTTCGGCCATGCGCAGGACGTCACGGCCCCTGCCGCTGCCCAGGTCCACACAGATTTCTCCGGGCTGTACTCCCGCAAACCGTACCGCCCCCCCGCAGGAAAGGCAGCAGCTTTCCCCGGCCAGGGCCCCGTAACGCGTGTCTATGGCTTTATTGGTTTCGGACGTCATTTCATTTCCTCCTGAAAAACCGCAAGGAGGAGCTTGATGCTCTCTTTCACCTTGTCGGCCTGCTCTTGAGATAAATAAGAGATCAGTTTTTGCTCACAATTGTTTTTCTCGGCTTCCAGCCGCTGCCTGCAGGTATTTCCTTTGGGGGAAAGCCTGATCTGCAGAAACCGCCGGTCTTTTTGGTCATGTGAATAATCAAGGTATCCTTTTTTCATAAGGCCGAAAACCAGCCTGCTTGTTCTCGACGGAGAGAGCCCGGCCAGCTCGGCAATCTTGCCGGTGCACAGACTGTCTTCAATGGGCAGGGCACACATCAGGTGTACCTCCCTGGGGGTAAGCCGGAACTCCTCTCCTATGGTATCCTCGATACGGCAGAGGTTTTTTAGCGTTATGATGTTATCCACCAGTCTCTTTTGCATTGTATGCTAGTAGCAATAGTTGCTATTAGCAAATAATAATAACTATTTCCGTCCCTGTCAAGTATTTTATTTATGCAATAACTCTTTTCAAGCCTTCCAGTTCCTCAATACAATGCTTTTTCCAGGGAATTAATCCGCCGAACAGTGAAGAGAAAAATAATTCTAATGCG
>CAZWYY010000056.1:0-23183 GCA_964638895.1 uncultured Spirochaetaceae bacterium
TATATTTATTTTAATTTTCTGTTGTTTGCCTATAAACTCCTTAAACTGGGATAAGCGATTACATCTTGCGGTAAGTACCTCAAGCAGGCCGGAGAGGCGTGTTTGTGGCGGAAACAAGCTTGAATTAATCAGGCGTATATAATAAAGTATACACTTGCCATGATAGAAATATTATTCATCGATGATGATGCCTATGCACACAAAACCCTGAAGATGGTGCTTCCGTCCGATTACAGGGTGATGTCCGCACTCAACGGGGCCCAGGGCATTAAAAAGGCCGGGGAGGAGGAACCGGATGTCATCCTGCTTGACGTTGACCTGCCGGATATGAACGGGATCAAGGTGCTTGAACGGATCGTTTCGGAGGGCATGCGGCCGCCCGTGATCATGCTTACCGCCCTGGCCGATATCAGCCTGGTGGTAAAGGCCGTACAGTTCGGCGCGTATGATTATATCCTCAAGCCCTACGATATCAAGGAGCTGGAGGGCACGATCCGGCAGGCGGTAGCCAATAAAAAGTACATGAAACCACGTGACCGGAGTGACGCCCACAAGGCGCTCCAGCCCATTATAGGCGAGTCAAAGGGTATTAAAACCGTAAAAAACCTCATCCTTAAATTTTCCCTTTCGCAGGCCCCGGTGCTTATCAGCGGCAAAAGCGGCTCCGGCAAGGAGCTTGTGGCCAGGGCCGTTCACAACTGCTCTTCGCGCAGCGACTCCCCCTTTATCGCCCTTAACTGCGGAGCCATCCCGCACAACCTGTTTGAGACCGAGCTGTTCGGCTCGGAAAAAGGGGCATTTACGGACGCGCGCTCCCGGCCGGGTAGTTTTGAGATGGCCAATAACGGAAGCATCTTCCTTGATGAGATCGCCGAGATGCCGCCCGAGGCCCAGGTGAAACTGCTGCGTATCCTGGAAGAAAAACAACTTATACGCGTGGGCGGAAATACCGCCATCCCCATAAACGTTCGGGTCATTACCGCCACCAACAGGGATATCAAATCCATGATTGCGGACAACAATTTTCGTGAGGATCTTTATTACCGGATCAGCGTACTGCCCATTAATGTCCCGGATTTGAAGGAACGCAGGGACGACATACCCCTTTTATGCCTGCATTTTATCAGGCGGAAAACCGGGCAAAAAAAACAGCTTTCGGAAGAAGCCTGCAAAAAACTGGTGGAGTATTCCTGGCCGGGCAACATACGTGAACTGCAAAACGTGATCGAGAGAGCGCTGATCTACGCGGAAACGGATATCATCAGGCCCCAGGATATCGTATTTTAATCTATATTTCCTTATACAATCTACTTGATAAATCAGCGGCCATACGCTAAAATGAGCGTCCTATGCAACAGAAAAAACCTATGAACATGATGGTCTTTGTACTCCTCCTGGTGGGGGTGTTCGTCACCTATATCGTCGTGACCGGCCTCGTAAAGGGATGCGAAGCGGGCAAGCCCGTACTGCCCTCCATGACCGATGAGCAACTTAAGCCATACCTTGATGATCTGAACAAAAACGGTTCGGATCCGGTTGATTATATAAACGGCCTGTTCGCCGAGCATGATGTGGTGTTCCTGGGAAACATGTGGTTCTTTGAGGCCCTGCAGCCCAAGCGACAGGTTGAACTGGTGATCCGCCTGGTGCCCCTGTTATACAAGCAGGGGGTTACGGCCGTAGGCATTATAAATGTTTTGGCCCGGGACCAGGAAACGATCGATAAGATTGTAACGGCCCGGGATTTTGACGAGAAGGCCGTTCCCAAACTGCTTTTTGACCGCGCTGTAATCGGAGGGGCACAGGAGTATGTGGACCTGTTCCGCGCGGTCTGGAACGTGAATAAGAAGCGTCCCGCCCGCACCCGGCCCATGCGTATTCTAGGCCTCAGTCCCGAGATGCACTTTGAGTACATGCGTGAAATCAAGGAGAAACAAGACACTGAGGATCCCGGTATTTACAAAAAAATATTCGGCGACCGGCTCGTCGATGATTTCATGCTGGAGATAATCGATAAGCAGGTTGTCCGGAGCAAGGCCAAGGCGCTGTTTTTTCTGCCCCAGGAAAACTGTATTATTCGATATATCAGCCGGGCCATGGTCAAGCGCTATCAGGAGCTTGGCTTTGACTATAAGGGATCAACGGCTTACCGGCTCCACCAGGAGATAGGTGACCGTTGTGTTTCGGTCTTCCTACATACGCCGTGGTGGGTACTCAGGGGTGGGAATCCCTTTCCTGACTACCCGGCCGAGGGGCTGTTCGATGTGGTGTTGAAACAGCTTCCCTCCGGTAACGCAGAGCGGGCCGTATCCCTGACCACCGGCACCTTTGGCGACATACTCCTGAAAAAATCTTATTGGTTGAACATACTGACCACGGATTTTTATCTTGATCCGGTCGAAAACCTGCGGTTGAAGGACCTCTGTGACGGCTATATTATCCTGGGGCCACTGGCTGATTATACGGACATAACGCCGATAAAAGGGTTCATCACCGAAACCAACTTCAAGGAGGCGGTGGACCGGGCGCCATGGCTGCCGCCTGAAACCGGCGACAAAGGGGAGCAGTTTACCCCGGAGAAAATGAACCAGTTGTTGCAAGAACTCTATCCTAATGTCTTTACCCAGATGATGGACGTCTTCAAGGAGTAGACGGCGCGGACCAGTCGCCGTTTTCCGGATCGATGACCACGTTGTTATCGGGCGGCGCCAGATCGCGCCAGACCGACTCGAACTGTTTCCGGCGAAATCCGATCATACTTTTATGCCAGAACCCTATGCCCTTAAGATCAAGAATGACGTCGGGCGGGTGTTCGTCGCCCATGCTGTGGGCCAGCAGGCCCGCGCTGAGCTGGGGTATCAGCAGCTCCTGTTCTTCCCCGGTGAATTCATACCTGGTAAGCAACGAGGCAAGATAACCCCGCATTGATTCCAGAAAGAACCTCCTGGCGTACTCGCGAAAGTCCCTGGGATGCGAACGTGTGGCCGTGATATAATCCGTGGTAATCCGCGCCCGCCTCCGGTCAGTAATGCGCACCTCCCGCAATGCGCAGGGATAGGTGATAAGCGAGCCGGTCTCTATATCATATAAAAACCGCTTCCCAGGATACCGCTTCAGGGTTATGTCCTGGGCGTGGAAATGGCCGCTGAATACAAAGTGCAGCCGGTAATGCGCGTACATGGCCGCAATTTCCGTGTAATTCTCCAGTACATATGCGGGGAACGCCTGCTTCTGCAGCTTGAAATGTTCAAGTACCGCGTAATGCTGCATGACAATCACCGCCTTTCCCTGTTCGGCCGCCCTGGTAAGCATATCCTCTATCCAGAAAAGCGTGGCCAGGGGAAAGCGGTCGTAGACGTACCCCTTGGCCGTATCAATGTGATCCTCGTCCGCATAGACCGTGGCATCCAGGGCCAGCAGCCAGAGCCCGCCTGCGGGCTCGGCGACATAACTCAATGAGTTTTCATCCCGGTACAGGGCGTCCCCGTAGCCGAACTCCCGGTACAAAGCGACAAACTGTTCGGGGGTGGTCACAAAATCCTCCGGTTTCACCTGCGCCGCGGTCTTGCCCGCGGCTTTACGGATGTCGTGGTTTCCCGGGATTACGAACACCTTTATTCCGCTTTGCTCAAGCCGTCGCAGCAGTTCGATACAGAACGTATGCTCCGTAATACGGGCGTCCTCCGTCAGGTCCCCGGGAACAAGCACAAAGGCCGGTTTTCGGTTTCCGATCAGCTCCACCGCCGCCCGGCCGATTTCAGCAGAATCGGCCAGCATCTTTCCCAGGGCGCCCCTGTGTGCAGGGTCCGGCAATGGTACGCCCTTTTGCGGGATATAAAAATGCGGATCGGAGAACACCATAAAATTCGTTTGCGGAAAGGGTGCGGCCTGATCGGGCAGGGCCGGTGCTTCCTTTGGCGAAAGATAGCGGAAGGGAATGGAAGCGCACGACCAGGCCGCGGACGAAACCAGACACACGAGCAGGCAAAGCAAAAGAAAATGGCGGCAACCGTGTTTGGTCCGCTGGTGCTGTTTCATGCTTGTTTTCCTCACTTTCCCGTCTTCGCGCCGTCGGCCGCACCCGGACAGATCATTAAAAACAGCCGAAGGCCATCACCGGTGAACCGGGAAAAGTAACGGCGTAATCCGAATGCCCCAGAACCACCCCGTCCTCGGCTGCGGTGATGACCTCGGTGATTTTTCCGAAGGCGTTCTGAATACGCGCGATCTTCTGGCCTTTAAACACAATCTGCCCGGGTTTTTTTAAAAAATGAATAATCCCGCTGGTTGCGCTTAAGGGATGTAAAGAATAACGCAGAATTTTATTTCTGGCAAGGTCGGGGGCCTGGTACCGGAAATACTCCCCTTGTTCCGGGACCATCCGTAGATACATCAGAATGTTCCAGATCGCGTTCACTCCGTTCTCTATGTTTTTTTCGTTGATGGTCAGGGACTCCCCCAGCTCCAGGGTAAGCGCGGGAACCTTTTCCTGCAGCAGGGTGTAGGACAGCGATTTGCGGATCTCCTCGGCATCCTCCACCAACAGCAGACCCGTGGCGGCCGCAAAGCCTTTCAGGGTTTCCAGAAGGCCGTCCGTACCCACGGCGGAAAACGGGTCCAGAAGCGCATAGGGAATGGATTTGTTCCAGTCATTGTGCAGGTCCAGCACCAAGGCCGGGTTGGTTTGCATAATAGTGCTGAAAATGATCTCCGCGATACGCTCGGCCAGTGTGCCTCTGCCGTTGCCCGGAAATGACCTGTTCAGGTCCTCTTTGCTCAGGACGATAGTCCTGGAAACTGTCTCGAAGCCCATGGGATTCATCAGCGGAAAGGCGTGCACCATGCCCCTGAGAAGCTTTTTACGCAGGCGCCTGAATATCTCATGGATGACCACGGTTCCCCCGATCTCGTCCCCGTGCATACAACCCGTCAGCCAGAGTACGGGGCCCGGGTTTGTGCTTTCCATTACCATGTAGGGCAGGCGCCGCTTGGAAAGATCGGTGCCGCTTAAGATTTTTATAAAAGAATATCGTAGATGTGATTTGTTTTCCGTCCCCATGGTTTCCCGCCGCATGCCTCCCCGGTCATGCCTGTCTTAAATATACCAAAGCCCATGCAGCGTGAATAGGCTGCCGTAGAAAATTCCGCCATCCCGGACAATAGAGGGATTTTCTCATTGAACAGAAAACGGCTATTATATTATAATAGCCTCATATAATATCGGTACTATGTTTGATACGTTGGATGAAATATTAGACGCACTGCCTCGTTTCCATAATCAGCTTTTGGAACTGAATGAAATTCTTCTGGCCAATCTTATTATGATAGGCGAAATCCCGGCGCCCACCTTTGAGGAGGAACAGCGTATAGAGTTCCTGAAGAACCGTTTTGCCGAAAGCGGCCTGCTCAGCACTTCCTCGGACGAATCCGGCAATGCCCTGGGTGTGCTTGAGGGTGAAAAGGGCGATAAAAACATCCTGGTGGTGGCCCATGCGGACACCGTGTTCCCCTCTACGGTTGACCATACCATCTCGATCCGGATGGACCAAGTGACGGGTCCGGCCGTAGGCGACAATTCACTGGGCTGCGCGGTGCTGGCCGCACTGCCTACGATCCTTGAGGCCCTGAAGATCCCCGTCTATAAAAACATCATCTTCATGGGCTCGGCCAGAAGCCTGGGCCGCGGAAACATTGAGGGCCTGCGTTTTTTTCTGGATAATTTCAAGGACCCCATAGCGGCCGGACTCTGTATTGAAGGGGTGGAGCTGGGCAGGCTCAGCTATACGTCGTTGGGTATGCTGCGCGGAGAGATCACCTGCCAGGTGCCGGAAACATATGACTGGACGCGTTTCGGGGCCGTGGGAGCCATTGTTACCCTGAACGAGGTGATAAACAAGATCCTGGAAATACCCCTGCCCAGGAAACCGCGCACCACCGTGGTGCTGGGCTCTATTCACGGCGGGGCGTCCTTTAATACGATCGCCACCAACGCCTCACTGCGGTTCGAGGTAAGAAGCGAGGCCGAGGGCATGGTAAAAAACATCGCCCTGGAAATTGAGGATATCGTGGCTACGGTCGCCTCGCACACCGGGGCGGAGATCACGCTGGAGCGCATAGCGGAGCGCAGACCCGGCGGCATCCCCTTTAACCACATCCTGGCCAGGCAGGCGCGGTCCGTGCTGACCGCCCTGAATATCAAGCCCCGGATCTCACCCAGTACCTCCGAGTTGTCCGCGTTTATCGATAAAAAAATACCGGCCCTCACCGTGGGCATCACCAACGGCGAACATTTGAACGAGGAAAACGAAACCATAAAAATCGAGCCCATCAGCATCGGAATCTCCCAGCTGTTGGGCCTGCTCCTGCTCATCGACAGGGGGTTGGCGGATGAACATTAACGAATGGCTTAAAACCAATACCTTTCACCACTCAAACTTTGCGGACATCGGTACGCTGGTCAAGGAGAAACAGAGACAGAAACTCGTGGTCTCGCTCTGTATCCCCACCCTGAACGAAGAGGCCACCATTGGCAAGGAGATCATCATTCTGAAATCCGAGCTCATGAACCGCCACCCGCTTTTGGATGAGATCGCGGTCATAGACTCCGGCTCCGAAGACAGGACCATGGAGGTCGCGGCCTCATTCGGCGCGGATGTCTACCTGTCCAAGGAGATTCTGCCGGAGCTGGGAGAAAAAAGGGGCAAGGGTGAGAATTTATGGAAGGCGATCTACCAGTTAAAGGGGGATATCATCGTGTACATCGACGCGGACATAAAAAACATCCATCCGCGGTTTGTGTACGGACTGGTTGCCCCACTGATCCTGAATCCCCGGATCAAATACGCCAAGGCCTTTTACGACCGCCCACTGGCCTTTTCCCAGGGCATACGCCCTTCGGGAGGCGGCAGGGTGACGGAAATCCTGATCCGGCCGTTGTTTTCACTTTTTTTTCCGGAGCTTACGGCCATTATCCAGCCGCTCTCCGGCGAATACGCGGTGCGCAGGGAGGTGCTGGAGCGCATTCCCTTTCCCATCGGCTACGGCGTGGAAACATCGCATCTTATCGACGTGTTCACCCTCTATGGACTCCCTGCCTTTGCGCAGACTGATCTTGATAAACGGGTGCACAGAAATCAGGACACCCGTTCACTGGGGAAGATGGCCTTCCGTATCCTGCAGACCTTTATCTCGCGCCTGGCCAGGGTGGGCATAATTGAAAAAATGCCTGAAATGACGAATATCCTGCGGCAGTTTCAGGCCCGTGACGATGCGTTTGAGGAGCTGTTGTTTGAAATCGACGAGGAGGAACGCCCGCCCATGATCGAGATCCCCGCGTATAAGAAAAAAAGGGGATAGGCGGTTCCACGCACCGCCCCGGCAGCAGACGCGCGCGCCGTTCCCGGCCCCCATCACATGCGGCGGACGCGGGTGACATACGCTAGGCAGCGGTCTCCACGCTCAGCCGTGAATGATCCGCTCCAGGGCGTCCCGCTCATCCCCGGCCAGGCTGAGGGAGCGGTCCGCCCGTTCGGGCATGAACCCCTGCCGGTAAAGGCGCCGAAAAAACCTGAGAAGCGGGTTAAAGAAGCCGCGGGTGTTTATCAGCACCAGGGGCTTGTCGTGAAACCCCAGCTGCCTGGCGGTGAGGATCTCCAGGATCTCATCCAGGGTGCCGGTTCCCCCGGGCAGGGCGATAAAGGCCTGGGCCTCCTGTTCCATCAGCTGTTTGCGTTCCTGCATGGTGTGCGTCTGAATGATTTTGTTTGCATCCTCATTGCACCAGCCCCGTTCTCGGAACAAGGCGGGTATGACACCGGTAACCCTGCCCCCGCCCGCGTGAACCGCCCGAGCCAGGGCGCCCATCAGTCCAGCCTTGCCCCCGCCGTAGACAAGTGTGATATTATTTTGCGCCAAAAGCCTGCCCAACCCGGCTGCGGGTGTAAAATACGCACGCGGAATATTGTCACTGGAAGCGCAGAACACGCAAATACTTCTTATCATGCGAATCCTTTAATTAGTGGTCTTAATCGTGGACCTACAGGTGCTCCCTACTTTTTTTTGCACAGGTCGTTGTAGATCTGTCTGACCTGTGCCATGTATTCGGGCGGCGCTTCCACATGCCCCCAGCCCTGCTGAAACTGGTAGATGCCGTCATAGGCCAGATCCTTGTAGCTTCGGATCAGGTGGGGGATGCCTCTTTCCGTAAGAACGGACTCAAGCAATCGTGCCTCCACCTCATTGTCTAAAATGATCAATCTGGAATCATCGGTCATACGTATCTTCCTCTACTCCGCCTGGGGAGTATAAAACACCTCGCTTACGGATTTGTTGTAATGCACGCGGTTGATGGCTTTACTCAGGCTATCCGAAAGGCACAGCACCTTTATAAACGGTAACGACTTAAACTCCGGGGTCTGGGGAATGCTGTTGGTAACGATTACCCGCTTTAAGGCGTAGTTGTCGTACAGGTCTTGCAAGCGCGCTAGCCCGTCGCCCACGCAGAGATTATGCGATACGCCGATGTGAACTTCCTCTACAAGCCGCTCCCCGATAAGCTTTTTGCACAGGGCGTAGACCGTGCCTGCGTTGCTGATCATGTCGTCCAGGATAATGGCGGCTTTTTTGTTCCTGAAGTCGCCGATTATCTCGGAGATAACCACCTTTTCCGGTTCCGGCCTGTACTTGGAGGCGATGGCGCTGTTGAGATTCATGGCCCGCCCGAAGTGCGTGGCGAATTTGGAGGCGCCCACGTCGGGGGCCACGACGATCACGTCGTCCCTGTTTTTGAAGGCCGAAAACTCCTCCATGAACAGGGTCAGCGGATCCAGGAAATCCACGTGCATGCTGCCGTAAAAACCCCGGATCTGACCGCAGTGGGGCGCCCAGGAGATAAGCTGGTCCAGCCCGGCTGTAATACTGAGATCGGCCATCAGTTTGGCGGTTACGGGCTCGCGCCTGAAGGCCGTGGGCTTGTCCTGCCGGGAATAGGCCAGGTAGGGGAGGATACCGGTTATATGTTTGGCGCCGTGCTCCCTGAAGGCCCGCGCCGCGATCAGGAAGGACATGTAATTTTCATCGATGCAGCCGGGCAGGTTGGGATTGAACAGGGCCTGAAACAGGAACACGTCGTAGCCGTTGACGTGATGTTCCAGGCGCACGCAGGCCTCGGAATCTTTGAAGCGCCTGTCTATGCCGCTTAAATATAGAATGTCGTCGCTGCTGCCCAGCTCTTTAAGGCGTTTTTGGTATTGATCCACCACCCCCTGCGCCAGGTACTCCCCTGAGGATAATCCGGCGATGAGCAGCGGTCCGCGCGTCGAGTGCATATGGCGTAGTTGTTCGCGGGCGTAGCTTTCGGGCGTAAAAAACTTTTTTTTATTCCCGGTATTGTTCTGTTTCGGGGTTTTCATATATACGCTGCCTTTGGTTATAGATATGGGCTCAATCATACCCTGAATCGGCATATTGGGCAATTGCCGCGCAAGAAAAATCGGGGAATAAAAATCAACGGGCCGCAAACGACAGAACGACCTTGTTCGAGGCGGTTTCCAGGATCAGGTAGGGCATGCTATCATACGCATACACCATTCTGGCCCCGGTCATACCCTGCAGGCGGTAGTTGTTTGTGCGTACCCGCAGCAGCAGGCCGGGATAGGCGTCCACCGTCAGAGTGTTGTCCCGCCAACGGAAGGCGCAGGCCGCCGCGTCGTAGGCCAAAAGGCGTTCATAGGGGGCATACAGGTATTTTTGCGCTGTTTCAAACACCCCGGTTTCCCTGTCCGCCTGTCCGCACTGCGTTAACAAAAGGCAGCACAACAGCAGCACCAGAGGCCCAGGCCGATAAGACGTTGACTCGGGGCGGTGAACGGCTGTATGCCGAATATGAGATTTCATAACCATTTCCCCGTGTCCGGTGGTCTATGTATCGGGGGATTGGTCCGTGTCCTCCGGTTTTTGCTCCTGCTCGGGTTCCTGCTTACCGGCTTCCCTTTTTATGATCTCAATCTTGAAATCCATGGTCAGGGCGGCCAGGGCCCCCACCGCGGCCAGTACGGGCGCCAGGGCCGCCCCCACCACGCCTATGGTCAGCGGGATCTCAAGCATTACCCTGCCCTCCGCGTTTTTAATGATGATCTTGCGGATATTACCCTGGTGTACGATTTCTTTCACCTTTTTCAGCAGCTCCTCACCCCTTACCTTAATCTCCTCGCCGATGTTTTTTTGCATGTTACAACTCCTTTACCACTGCTTTTTAAAGTGTAAATAAAAAATAGCCGGTCATCAAGAAAAAATAGTGATATATTTTAATAAGCCTTTTTCAAATAATTTTATATATTAAATACGTATGCTTTGGCCTCCGCCGGGGGTTCATCGCGGTTTACTTGCACTAAACCGGTTTTTTGGGTATGCTTGGGGCGACAGCTATAGTATATTTAAAAAAGTCTATAAAAATTGCGGGGTATGTATGAAGGATATAGAAAAAAGTAATTCGGCATTCGGGATATGTTTGGGCGCATCCACGATCAGCGCCGTTAAAATCAAATCCACAAACGGAACATCCAAGGTAACGGTGGAACAGGTGGTACGCCGGGCGCATGAGGGTAATCCAAAGGCGGTTTTCAAACAGATCGTCGGTGAGCTTTGCATAAACGGTGATACACCCGTGCTGGTGACGGGACGTAAGTTTCGGAATTTCATGCGCCTGCCCAGTATTACGGAACCGGAAGCCACCGAGCACGCACTGGAATACATAAACGACAATGGGAATGCGGCGTATGACGCGCTTGTGTCAGCGGGCGGCGAAACATTTATGGTCTATGCCCTGAACCATGAGCACAAGATCAGCGACATTTCCACGGGCAACAAATGCGCTTCCGGAACCGGCGAGTTCTTTTTGCAGCAGATCAGGCGCATGAACCTGGATGTGGAGAAGGCCGCGGACCTGGCCCTGCAGGGCAGACCCTACGCGGTAAGCGGGCGCTGCTCCGTATTCTGTAAATCGGACTGTACGCACGCGCTGAACAAAGGTGAGTCCATTCCCAATGTAACCGCGGGCCTGTGCGAAATGATCGCCCAAAAAATAATGGAGATACTGGGCAGGGTGCCGCATAAGCGCGTACTGCTTATCGGCGGAACGGCCCTGAACAAAGCGGTAACCGGATATCTTAAAAAAGAGATACAACACCTGGAAATTCCCAAAGAGGCCCCGTATTTTGAGGCTTTGGGCGCGGCCCTGGTGGCTCTGAAACAGGGCAAGCCCCTCCCAAGGCAGGTTTTCCACACTGAAAAATCAAGTTTTTCATTTTTGCCGCCTCTTAAAGAGTTCAGATCGCTGGTTACCTTTAAAACCCTTGAGTACGGGCAGGCCGCGGCCGGGGAACGCTGCATCGTGGGCCTGGATGTGGGCTCAACCACCACCAAGGCGGTGGTCATGCGTCTAAAAGATCATGCCCTGCTGGCCTCGGTCTACCTGCGTACCAATGGCAACCCCATAGAGGCCTCCCGCGCGTGTTTCAATACGCTTTTAAAGGAGCTGGACGGAACGGCCATAGACGTTATCGGCCTGGGGGTCACGGGTTCGGGGCGCCAGATCGTGGGGCTTTATACGCTGACCGAGGGTATCATCAACGAAATAATCGCCCACGCGGCCGCGGCCGTGTATTTTGATCCGCAGGTGGATACGATCTTCGAGATCGGCGGACAGGACGCCAAATACACCTATATTACCAATTCCGTGGCCGCGGATTACGCCATGAACCAGGCCTGTTCCGCGGGTACCGGGTCCTTTCTGGAGGAGGCGGCGTATGAGTCGCTGGGGGTGAAGATGACGGATATTGCCGGGGCGGCGCTCAAGGCCGGTTCTCCCCCGAACTTCAACGATCAGTGTGCGGCTTTTATCTCTTCGGACATTAAAAACGCCACGCACGAGGGCATCAGCCAGGAGGATATCCTGGCCGGGCTGGTGTATTCGATCTGCTTTAATTACAACAACAGGGTCAAGGGCAATAGGCCCGTGGGCAAAAAGATCTTCATGCAGGGCGGCGTGTGTTACAACAAGGCCGTGCCCCTGGCCATGGCGGGGATCCTGCAGAAACCCATAGTGGTGCCGCCGGAACCCGGCCTGATGGGCGCGTTCGGCGTGGCCCTGGAATTGGAGAAACGCCTTGAGTTGGGGCTCCTTAAGGAAACGTGCTTTGAACTGAATGATATCGTAAAGCGCGAGATCACGCATGAGAAATCTTTTGTGTGCACGGGAGGCAAGGAGCGCTGTGATCTGAAATGCCGTATAAACCGCGTACGCATCGGTGAGAAGGTTTTTCCCTTCGGCGGGCTGTGTAACCGCTACTACAACCTGCGTTTCAAACATGAGGTGAACGACAACGAGCTCGATTACGTGCAGGTAAGAAACAGGCTGATGTTCGAAAAATACGCTCCGGTGCGGGCGGTAAAGCCGAACGCTCTGCGCATCGGACTCAACACCTCGTTTTTTACCCTTACGCTTTTCCCGCTGTATTACAATTTCTTTTCCGCATTGGGTTGCCGGGTCGTTCTGCCCGACAGGGTGGAGGAGGAAGCCGCCGGGCGCATGGTTGCCTCCATGTGTTACCCGGCCGAGCTTTCGGTGGGGTTTTTTGAAAACCTGATCAAGAAGCGCATAGATTATGTTTTTATTCCCTTTGTAAAAGAGATATTCGTGCCCGGGGGAACGAACAAGGCGGATTTTTGTGCTACCTGCGGGTTCAGCAGGGGTGAGGCCTTTGTCTTGCGCCAGGCCTTCAGCCGGCACAGGATTGCGCAGAAGATTCTGGCGCCGTATTTGAATTTACGCAAGGGTTACAGGGAGGCCGAGCCGCAGTTCATTTCAACGGCCCTTGGGCTGGGATTCAACCGGGACAAAGCGAAAAAGGCGTTTGACCTGGCCCTGCGCGCGCAACTGGATTTCGAGGCCGAGTGCCGGACCATGGGGAGAAAAGTATTGCAGAAACTTGAGCAGGATGGCAATAGGACCGCGATCGTGCTGTTCGGCAGGCCCTATAACGCGTATGCCGCTGAGGCCAACAAGGGCATTCCCAAGAAATTTACCAGCAGGGGTTACCTGATCATCCCGTTTGATATGCTGGCCTACGAGGACGAGCCCCTTTCCACCGACTATGCGGGTTATATGCATTGGGAAACGGGCCAGCGTATCTTGAAGGCGGCGGGCATTGTGAAAAGGCACGCCCGCCTTTTCGGTGTGTTTATTACCAATTTCCTTTGTGCTCCGGACTCGTTCCTGGTGCCGTACTTCAGGCGGATCATGGAACACAAGCCGAGCCTCACGCTTGAGCTTGACGCGCATACCGCGGACGCGGGCATTAATACACGCATCGACGCCTTTCTGGATATTGTGCATAATTACCGCACCATCGGGCCGCGGCCGCTTGGCCTTCCTGCTGCGCAAATACCGGCCATGGTACGCTTTGAAAACCATGGTGTATATTATATGGATTCCGCGGGAAGGCGCCGCAAACTCACCGATCCGGCGGTCAAACTGATTATTCCCGCGGCGGGTTATTTCGGCAACAGGATGCTGGCCGCGGTATTCAGAAGCATGGGCATAAACGCCCACGCCCTGCCCATGGCCGACACCGAAGTCATGCGGTTGGGGCGAAGCGCCACCACGGGCAAGGAATGCCTGCCGCTTATCGTGTGCCTTGGGTCTCTGCTCAAATACCTTGCCTATCGTCCGCCGGAGCAGTCGGACGAGAAACTCATGCTGTTCATTCCGAAATCCGCCGGCCACTGCCGCCTGGGGCAGTACCATATTTTCATGTCACAATATATTAAAGAGAACGGGTTAAAGGACGTAGCGCTTCTTGATCTGAGCATGGATAATAATTTTGCCGGGGTGGGTCCGGTTACCCTGTTCAGGGCCTGGCGGGGGATCGTTATCGCCGATGTTGTGGAGGATATCGAATGCAGCCTGCGCGCCCTGGCTGTCGATCCGCAGCAGGCTGTGAAGGTTTTAAGGGAGGAGGCCAACAAGATCTGCGCGATCCTTGAGGGAAAGCTAAAAAAGGGGCTTTATCGCCTGCTCACCGGCACCGCACGGCGTCTTAAAGCCATACCTTTGAGACAACCGCTTGACAAGACCGCGCGGGTGGCGGTAACCGGGGAGTTTTTTGTGCGGCGCGATCATTTTTCAAATCTGAATATCGCGCATAGGCTTGCGGAAAAGGGTTTCGCGGTTTCTATCGCCTCCCTGGCCGAGGTAATGTACTATGTGAACTTTAAAATGAAAAAAGGTATAGTCAATCCCGAACACACCCTGTTCGACCGCCTGGCGCTGTTCATCTCCGGCATAACCCAACGGCACACCGAAAGAAAGATCAAGCAGATACTTTCCTCTTCAGGCCTTTACAATATGGAGCTTCTGGATGTGGAGGACATGATCCGTTATTCCGAACATCTTATCCCCCATGAATTGGATGGTGAGCCCTGCCTGATCTCCGGGCTTACCATGCGTGATTCCCTTACCAGGTATTCGGGGATTGTAAACGTGGGACCCTTCGGCTGTATGCAATGCCGCTTCGGTGACGCGGTTACCATACCACAGGCCGATGTGGCGGGTAAGAAGCGTGTGTTCCAAGGCTTGGGCGAGGAACTCCGCCTGGACGGTTTTGCGGACTGTGAGCGAATCCCCTATCTTTCGATCGAGTCGGACGGCAACCCGTATCCGCAGTTACTGGAAGCGCGTTTCGAAAGCTTCTGCCTGGCGGCCGCCCGTGCGGCCCGCAAGACCGGCAGGCAGGCCGTTTCCCGGGCATAGCTGTACTCCTATGTCGGCTCAGGCTGGGAATGAGACTCGCCGGGGCAAAAAAATATGTGTTGCATTTTTCAACCGTATTCAGTATTTTTTAAATAATATTATGGATACAAAACAGAAGCAAAGACTCCGCGCTATAAAACAAATCGAGCAGAAAAAACTTAATTTAAAGGATGCGGCCCTGGCCATGGGCGTCAGCTACCGCCAGGCCAGAAGAATATACAAAGCCTATAGGCTTAAGGGAGAGGCAAGCCTCATCCACGGACTGGTGGGCCGGGCGTCGAACCGCAGATTGGACGGCGATTTTCGCGCGCTTATCCTGAAATACTATCGTGAGTACTTCGCGGATTTTGGACCCTCGCTGGCCATGAAGGGTCTGCGCTGCATGGGCTATAACATAAATCGGGAAACCTTTCGCCGCTGGCTTTTGGAAGAGAAATTATGGAAGATTACCGGTAAAGGCAAACACAGAAAGCGAACAGCGGGTAGAGGAAAAAAAATATATTTCGGGCAGAAGCTGCACCTGGTAAGCTGCAGTTATCGGCCGGCGGACCGGCCGGAAAATACACTTTCCCTGCTGCTTATCATCGACGATCTTACCAAGATACGCCTGTGCCATGTCGGGGATGATGATGAAACACATATCATGCGGATATTACGAAGGTGGATCGAGCGCTACGGTATTCCCCGCAATGTGTTATGCGATCTGCAGGGCGCCAAAAAAAAGACAAACGGTCTAAAACCCTACGGACCGCTTAAAACAAACGCAAGCAGGTCCGCGTTCGCCCGTGCCTGTAAGAGGTTGAAGATTGAAATCCAACAGGCTAATTCGGGCGAGTTGGAGAAACACCTGCGCTGGTGTTATGAGATATACCGGGATTTTGTGCAGGCTGAATTAAAGGAAACGGGCTCGGGTTCCATCCAAACCATTAAGGCGCGGCTGCAGAAGAAAATGGATAAGAAATTCAATAATGCCACCTTTGCTCGTAGCTATAGAGGCAAAGATTATCATATTAAGCTTAAACCCAATATGGATCTGAACACAATATTCTGTTATGAATACAGGCGGCCCGTATCCAAGGAGCGGATGGTGGAGCATGACGGCAGGATGTTTTTTATTTCAGAACAGAACGAGCCGCTTATCCAACCGCCTGATATGGAAGTTAAACTGACGGAATGGCTGGACGGGTCCGTTCATATCTATTACAAAAACAAAGAGCTGCAAATACAGGAACTTAACGCAAAAAATTAAAAAAAATTCGCCAATGTAAAAGTGAAAATTCATTTTCCTGCGTATTAATAGTGCAGGAATGAATAATAAAAGAAAAGAACTCTTACAAATTCTAGAACTTGTTAAGAAAAACGGTCTTTCGCTTAAACAAGCGGCCCCACGGGCGGGGTTAAGTTATCGACAGCTCAGAAGGCTTTACCACCGGTTTTTACAGGCGGGTGAGGCGGGCCTGGTACACGGCCTCTACGGCAGGCCGTCGAACAGAAGTATCGCCGAACCCATACACAGGCATATCATTGATTATTACCAAAAGCACTTTTCGGACCTTGGACCCAGCCGGGCCGCCGAACACTTCGCCGCCATGGGCTATGATTTGAGCAGGGAAACGATGCGCCGCTGGCTGATTGCGGAGGGGCTTTGGCAAAACGGAAAGCGTATGCCCCGCGTCCGGACGGCAAAAGAGCATTTCGGCGAGATGCTGCTGCTTGTATGCCGCAAC
Source organism: uncultured Spirochaetaceae bacterium (assembly GCA_964638895.1). GTDB lineage: Bacteria > Spirochaetota > Spirochaetia > SZUA-6 > RPPD01 > JAFGGG01. Next base: position 16,537 of record CAZWYY010000056.1, read on the forward strand.
TTTTCCCTGTTCCGGAATAAACCCACGTACCGGATGCTGTTTGCGGTTGACGAGGGCACCCGCATCTGTATGTGCCGAGTGGTGGAACATTCGGCGGAGTCGGCCGCCATGCAGGTTCTCGCCGGATGGGTCATAACATACGGCATTCCCATGAGTATCGCCTGTGATCGGCATTACCTCTCCTTTCAAACCCATGGTGATCAGAAGGGTACCTGCCCCGACCTGTTGAGGGCCAGAAAAGCCCTGGGCCGGGCGCTGGAGAAGCTGGGTATCGAAACGCTTCCCATGTCGTGTTCCCTGATTACGGAGCGTGTGGGTTGTGTTCTTGAGAAATTTGTCTCCGGGGTGAAAGAGAAAATACGCGCCGGCGGGATGATATCCGTGGATCAGGTAAATATATTACTGAGGGAACCCGAGGCCGCCGGTTTGGATTACACGCGAATTACCTTGCCCGCGGACGCCCCGGATTATCATGTGCGCCTGCAACCTGGTGATGAACCGGACAAAATATTCAGTTACGAGTTTGAAACCGAAGTTTCGGCACAGGGAATTGTAAAATATAATAATAGAAGATTTCGTATAATCGGTGAAGAGACCGGGAAAGGGGCAAGAAAGGGGCCGGCAGGGGATACCGACGTAGGGCCGGTGCGGCGTGCCGGGTCTGCCCAGGTGAAACCAAAGCAGGGAAACCGCCTCACACTCCGGCCACCCGGATACGAGGCAACACAAGAGGCCCCGAAGCGGTCAAACGGCCTCACGCTTGGGCCTCCCGGCTCCACCAAACGCACGGTCCTGCTTACCGAAGACCTGAACGGTAGGGTGCGTGTCTACCATGGAAAAAGGGAGCTTGAGATACGGGAGATTGATTGAATAATGAGGATAACTGCATTATTAATGTTTGATTCGAGTCAATTTTATTGCTTCAATAAAAAAAATATCATAAGATAGTGTATGAAAATTTTTATTACAGGTGCAAAAGGCTTTATTGCCGGTTATTTGATCGCAGAACTTTTAAAGAATGATTTTCATGTCATTGGAATCGATAATAATTCCAAATACGGTAAATTAGTCAAAAGCTATGATGAACATCCTCATTATGAATTTATAGAGGGGGATGCTAAGGATCTCTCAATAATGAGGGAAGCATTAAAAGATTGTACGCATTTTATTGCGGCTGCGGCCATGATAGGGGGGATATGTTATTTTCATGAGTTTGCATACGATTTAATCGCGGAAAATGAGCGCATTACCGCTGCGGCATTCGACGCGGCGATCTGGGCCCATAAAAAACATAAATTAAGAAAAATCACGATTATTTCATCTTCAATGGTATTTGAGAATACAAGAAAATTTCCGACCAAAGAAGGGGAACAGATAAAATGCCCGCCCCCGAAATCTACATATGGCTTTCAAAAATTGGCAGCGGAATATTTTGCCAAAGGTGCATGGGAACAGTATAAGTTGCCCTACACTATATTAAGACCGTTTAATTGTGTCGGAACCGGCGAATACAGGGCAAAAGCCGATAAAAAAATAATGTCCGGTAATATCGAACTTGCATTAAGCCATGTTATACCCGATCTTATTCAAAAAGTGATAAAAGGTCAAAATCCTTTACATATTTTGGGAAATGGAAAACAGGTTCGTCATTTTACCTATGGTGGGGATATTGCCGGCGGCATCAGACTGTCTTTAGAAAATGAAAAGGCAAGAAACCAGGACTTCAATTTATCCGGCAGGAATTCCATGAAAATACTGGATGTGGCGAAAAAAATATGGCAAAGAATAAATCCACATTCGCCCTTTAAATATATTTGTGATGAACCATATATGTACGACGTAAAGAAAAGAATACCGGATACAAAAAAAGCCGCGAGATTATTGGGCTTTGAAGCAAAGACAGACCTTGACGCGATATTGGATGAGGTTGTTCCCTGGATTGAGGAACAGGCGCGGATCGGCAACATTTAACCATGTTGAGTATTATTATTCCTGTTTTTAATGAAGAAGAGAATATAGAAGATACTTTCAATGCTATTAAAAAAAATATTCCGGATAAAATAAGGAAAATCATATATGTCATATATGATTTTGATGATGATCCCACAATTCCCGTTATAAAAAGAATTAAGGGCAATTACAATTTCCCTATACGCCTGATAAAAAATAAATTCGGTCAAGGAGCGGCGAACGCCGTTAAAACCGGATTCGGGGAGGTGAAAAGCCGATATAGTATAGTTACTATGGCCGATCTTTCGGATGATTATGGTTCAGTACCCGCTATGTTGGAGATGGCCGATATGGGATATGACATCGTGTGTGCCTCCCGTTATATGAGAGGGGGCCGATTGATAGGCGGGCCGGTATTCAAAAAGATTCTCTCAAAAGCGGCAGGATTGACTTTATTCTTTATAAAAGGAATATCCACTCATGACGCAACAAATAATTTCAGACTTTACAGAAAAAATATTTTAAACAATATACAAATTAGCAGCCGTCACGGATTTGATATCGGTTTGGAGATACTGGTGAGATCACAGACGCATGGTTTTAAAATAGGAGAGGTGCCGACGATATGGAAATACAGAAAAAAAGGAAAAACAAAATTCAATTTGATGAAATCGATTCCTTATTATCTTCGCTGGTATCTGTACGCGATTGTAAAAAATAAAAAAAGAAGCCGTCTGTCGAATGGGAATTCTATTTGATGCTTGACTTCATTATTTATATCAATAATAATTAGTTTGATTCCGGGACTATATTGAATATGAATAAATATGACATTTGCGTAATCGGCGGTTGCGGGCGAGTAGGGCTGCCATTGGCTTTGGCCTTTGCCGGCAAAGGGTTATATACGGCGATATATGATATCGATAAACCGGTTATTAAAAAAATAAATGCCGGCATTATGCCTTTTAAAGAAAAAGGCGCAAATGAATTATTAAAAAAAAGTATTAACAGATATTTATTCGCGTTCGATACGCCTAATGTGATTTCTCTTTCAAAATTTATAATGTTTACCATCCACACACCTTCAAATGAAAATATGGATTCTGATTACAAGATGTTTAGTAAGCTGGTACAAAAAATATTATCTTATTTAAAAGATGGCCAGATATTAATTCTTAGAAGCACGGTTTCCCCCGGCACAACTGAAAAAGTTCATTTTTATTTAAAAGATATCACAAAAAAAATAATTCATGTTTCCTATTGCCCGGAACGAATAGCGGAAGGCGCGGCAATAAAAGAGTTATTCTCGCTTCCACAGATTGTATCCGGCTTTAATCATAAAACTGTTGAAGCGGTTACCTTGCTGTTTAAAAGCATTACCAAAAATATAATCGTATTGAAACCGTTTGAGGCGGAACTGGCGAAAGTATTTACCAATACATGGCGATATTTACAATTTGCCGTTGCGAACCGCTTTTATATGATAGCCGAGGAGAATAACGCAAATTTCTATAATATCTATAAGGCAATGACATATGAATACCCGCGGATGAAGGGGTTTCCCGGGGCCGGTTTTACGGCAGGCCCTTGTTTATTGAAAGATACAAAGAAACTCAGTGCTTTTACGAAAAATGGATTTTTATTAGGCGACGCCGCTGTGGATATAAATGAAGGCCTGCCGGCGTTTATAGTTAAAAAACTAAAAAAAGAAACAAGCTTAAAAAACAAGGTTATCGGGATACTGGGCATGGCGTATAAAAGTGAGAGCGATGATCCAAGGAACTCATTGGCATATAAGTTGAAAGATATTTTAGAGATTGAAGCAAAAAGAGTTATGTGTACGGACGAGTATATCAGTGATCCGTCTTTTTTCATCTTGGATGATGTTTTAAATACGGCAGATATTATAATTATAGGGGCACCGCATAAAAAATACGGGTCAATAAAAACAGAAAAAATGGTTATTGATGTCTGGGATTCATGAAAAAAATGATTGATCGAATATGGATTGAATGAGTGAACGGTTATTGTTTAGTTTTGATTAAATGTATAAGTTGCACTTTTTGCCAACTATATTTAGGGGCAAATATCTCAATTCGTTTGGCAGGATCGATAATATAGTCTTTATCTTTTTTTAAAATCAGTTTTGTTATTTTATGATCGTGTTCGTTTTCGACAATCCAAACAGATGATTGTTTGTCCAATATTTCCCATATTTTATCTCCGACTATATTTGTCTCTTTTCGCAGGTTGGTTCCGTAACAACCCGGAAAATCTTCATCTCTATAATAATATAAATATAATTTGTCATAGTAATCCAGATAGTAACATAATGGAAAGAAAACGGTAAAATGATAGGTTATTATTGCTTCGTCCTTTTTTAATCGTTGTTTCAAGGACGATGAGACATCACGCATGTTGCCGTTGAAATTTTCAGTATAGATGAAATAGGCGTTCGGCGCGGTAAAAACAAGTAAGATTATTAGTAAAAAAACCGGCACATATTTGAATGGGACATTGCACAAACCATATGCGGATATGATTATAAAAAAAGGAAAATACATAATGAAATATCGGTATTTAATAATGGATGATATAAATATCGAGTACACAAAGCTGATAATTATAGGCGCAACAAACGCGATAACAAAAAAGACAGTCTTGATTAAACTTTGTTTATTCCTGATGCTGAAAAAAAATCCGTAAAGAAAAAATATAAGAGAAAATATGGAAAAATAGAGAGACGGAATAAAAGGATTAATATCCGTTGAGAATTTCGATGAATAAAAATAACCTATCAGTTTATAGATTGAATTCACGCTGATTTTTTCCATCCAATTTGCGGCGGTCATTTCCGCGCGTTGTTTTAAAAAGGCGGGGAGCCAGGGGATAAAAAGGCAGAGTGGAATAATAGTGCTAGAAATATAAAACAGTATAATCCGTTTGTTGTCCTTAATCGAATATCTATTAATAATAAAAAAGACACAGAGATAAATAAAGGTAATAATAAAGGTAAATGCGAAATAATAGTGGGTATATAGACCCAGCGCAGCGGTTATTGTATAGATTATCCAGTATTTTCTTTTTTTCTTATTAAGCGCCAAATAAAAGCATGATAAATTGATAAAGACCAGCAGGCTTACCAGCATATACATTCTCAGTTCCTGAGCATACGAGATTATAATCGGATTTGTCATTAATAATGCCGCTGAAAAAAACGCTATTTTTGTATTGAATATTTTTTTTGTGAATAAAAACGTCAGTACAATGAGAATACCGCCGCATAAAGCGGAAAATCCCCTTAGAACAAATAAAGAATTATCGAATATTACGCGCAGAGTCTTGATGATAATATGGAACAACGGAGGATGGTCTTCCGCCCCATTGAAAGCTGTTTCATGAATCATCGAACCCCAGTCCATATTCGAGAAATGTAATACAAGGGTCTCGTCATACCAGAGTTGTTCGTGCGTATTGTTCAGTAAGAACAATATCAGTGACGAGATGAATAATAACAGGGAAATAATTGCAATCTTGTTGTCTGACAGTAGTTGCCTGATGTTCATATTAATTATAACTGTTTTTATAGTATAGCCTCATGTTTTTTATTTGACAAGATTGACTTAATTTCAAAAGGCGAAATAATGAGTCTTTTAAGGTTCATTTTTACCGCTTTTCATAGAAAAAAATCAGCCTAAACATCTGTAAAGGTGACATTTCTAAAAAGTTTAGTGATAAATATGATAATTTTTTTAATTGACTTTATCAAAAAGAAATTATAAACTTTCGTGTTCTTAACCGGCGTAAAAAGCGGACTGTCAATATTCGGTAGACCTCTATTTACGCCGAAGTGCATACCATTTAAAAAACAAACATATACCTAAAGGAGGTTTAGATGAAAAAACTTTTGTTATTACCCGTTTTTATTATTTTTTTGCTTTTAGGCTGTAATCTGGCCGGCGAAGGATCGCACGGCCCGAATTATGTGGGCACATGGAAGGGCGAGGACATCGATGTCAGCGGGATTACCTGTGATGTCGAGGTAATTCTCACAGAAACAAGCAGCAGTATTAACTTGTATTTTCCGGATACTAATTACCTGTTGTTCAACTCTAACAAGGGTACGCATGGGGAGTTTACGGAATCCACTAAAACAACCGACGTGTGGAATGAGATAACCCTCACGGAGGAGTATGACGGGGCCGACTGGCAACCGATAGACCCGCCGGGCAGCGATTTGGACTATGCCGCTTTCCGGATTGAGGGGACCACCATGCATTTTAAATATGATACCACTGATGATCATGATTATATCAATGCGCAGGGAGAGTTGGTAAAGCAGTAATCGTAATATTGTTGTTGCCGGACCGGCATCGTTTTTCTGTATTTATAAATAAATATATAAAAAAGTAATTTATCATATATTTTGAGCTGAGAAGATTCTACAGGGGAGACGCGCATATGGGCAAAGGTGAAAAAAAATTCGGCATAATGCTATTATGGATAATCGGCTTTATAGTAATCTCCCCTGTATTTATAGTCAATGATTGTAATGGACCTGATATAAAAGTAGATGACTTGGCAGTCGATAGCGCTGTTAAATGCAACAACTATTTTAGCGGAAATGTAATTATATCATGGTCGCCCCCACCGGGCAGTATTCCGGAGACATATGATATAGTAGAAGCAGAATACAT
>CAZWYY010000057.1:0-22873 GCA_964638895.1 uncultured Spirochaetaceae bacterium
ATTTTTATTAAAATTCACCTTATGGAATCGGGAAAAGATTACCCTTCACTCCTTAACCCCGGAATCATCAACTCCTATTGGGTGTATAAATGCGCGGCCATACCGGGAATCACAACCAAGGTATTCCCCCAGGGTTATTCAAATATTGTTTTTTACTTCAGGGATGATACTGAGTCGGATTCCTGTGCGGACAGCGTATACCCATACATCTTTATAGGCGGAGAAGCCACACGGACATCGTCCGTGACCTATCAAAAGGATGATTTTATAATCGTGGCGCTGGTTAAATCCTGCTACCTGCATGCGCTGCTCAAAACCGATATGGAAGTTTTTACGGACATGTTTATCCCCCTGGAAGAGATCGATACAAAACTGGCCCTGCGGCTCAAGGCCTGCTGTGATGAGATCACCCCGGAACAAAAGCTCTCCGCCATCGACCGCCGGTTATATCTGCTGTTCAGCGGCGCCCCCCGTTCGGTCGGCGGCCTTTCCCGGGCCGTGGACCTTATTAAAACTTCCCGGGGCTTATGTTCCCTGGATGAGGTGCTTGAAGACCTGAATGTGTCCGCGCGTACATTGGAGCGCGGTTTTATGAGGATGATGGGGGTCACGCCCAAAACCTACCTGCGCATCATCCGCTGGAACAGCGTGCTGCATGACCTGAAACTGCACAAAGGCCGCCCGCTTGTGCATACGGCCCTGGATTTTGGGTATTATGATCAGGCCCATTTTATCAATGATTTCAAAAAGCTCTACGGCTCCCCGCCCTCACAGTTCACCGTGCGATAACCTGTCGTTTTTTTACAATACACCTGCGCAATTTTTAAGTATGGTAACCTCCTGGAGGATTTTATGTTTCAAAAAAAACTATGGTTTTTGTTTGCTGTTACGCTGCTTATAACGGCCTGCGGGAAACCGGCCGAAGTAATCGAGGTTTCACACCAGTCTGATAATATGGAGCTGCTTACCGTATATTCGCCGGCTATTGAGGACAACACGGTTGGCGAGACTCCTTACCAGGCTGTGTATGTCTGCCTGCCCTCCTCATACCACGAGTCTAATGAGAGGTACCCGGTAATCTACTACCTGCATGGATTTAATACACCGGCAGGCGCGATCAGGATGTTTTCATCGGGCGTATTTGACGCACGGGATGCGGCGCATAAGGATGTGATCTTTGTGGCCATCTCCGGTTTTAATACGTATCACGGCAGTTTTTATGTCAATTCTCAAAATACCGGCCGCTGGGAGGATTTTATCGTACGGGAGCTGGTGCCCCTGATCGACGCCCGTTACCGCACCCTGGCTCAAAGCAGGGCACGCGGCCTGGCCGGCCATTCCATGGGCGGCATGGGGGCGCTGAACATCGGCCTGGCGCATCCGGAGGTGTTTTCCTGCGTGTATGCGCTTGATCCGGCGGTTTTTAACGACACACTGATCAAAGACGCGGTTGTCGATTGGCAGCGACTTGAGGAGGGTATTATCCTCACGGCCTATTCCGCCGCCTATTCGGGGGATGGAAGTTACCCGCACTTTGACGGCTCGGAAGCAGATAAGCAGGTTATCGCGCAATGGCGGAAAGGAGCCGGGGACTGGGAGCAAAAGATCCGCGGTTATCTGGCGGGTGAAAAAAGACTTACCGCGCTTGCCCTTGTGTCCGAGGGCAGGACCGAATATCCCTGGATAACAAAGGGGCTCGCCTATCTGGAGGACGTACTAAGCAGCATGGGGGTTGATCATGAATTTCAGACGCTGGATACCGGTCATGTACTCACGCCGGAGATCGCGGAAACCAGCATGATGCCGTTTTTCTTCGCGAATTTGGCCTTTAACTAGGCCGCCTGCAAAGCCGCCGCTGAGGGAGCCGTTTAAGCAGCAACCAAAGCTTCCGCTTATACCTGAGGCGGCCCGCGGCAGCGGCTTATACCGCCGCCCATGCCACTGCACAAAGCGGCGGCCGGCGGTGGTTCGATTATTTATAAATAAAATAACGTAATTATTAAAAAAAGTATAAAATACTTATTTTTTAATTAAAATAATTGACTTAATAATTAAATATATGTACTTTTTACTCAAACATATCAATCATTTTACATGAGGAGAATATCATGAATGTCATCGAGCTTAGCCAGGTTAAGAAGGATTATCCCTTGGGTTCAACCATTGTTAATGCATTACGCGGTGTTGATCTCACGGTAAAAGAGGGTGATTTTATTTCAATTGTGGGCCCTTCGGGCAGCGGAAAGACCACGCTGCTGAATATCATAGGCTGCATTGATCACGCTTCCACGGGTAACGTAAAAATACACGGACGGGAGGTCACTACCATGTCCGATTACACGCTTACCCTGCTGCGCCTGCATTCAATCGGCTTTATTTTTCAGACATTCAACCTGATTCCCGTGTTGAATGTAAGGGAAAACGTGGAGTTCCCCCTGCAGTTGATGAAGAACGGGAAGTATACCAAGAAGCAGATAAAGGAGCGTGCCGAAAAACTGATCGAGGAGGTGGGGCTTTCCGAGTATATCAGCCACCGCCCGTATGAGTTGTCCGGCGGACAGCGCCAGCGCGTGGCCATTGCCCGCGCCCTGGTTACCAATCCCGATATCGTCCTGGCCGACGAGCCCACGGCAAACCTGGACTCGGACACCGGAGAGAAGATCCTGCTTCTTATGCAGGAGCTGAACAGGATAGAGAAGACCACATTTATTTTTTCCACCCATGACCCTGAAATACTGAAGTACGCGCATTCGATAGTGAAGATCAGGGACGGCAGAATCGTCAATTAAGGAGAAACACAATGCTTATTCTTAAGATTGCATGGAGAAATATTTTACGTCACAAGGGCAAGAGCCTTGTCATCGGCACCATCATCTTCCTGGGCGCGCTGATCATGACCGTGGGAAACGCCTCGGTTATCGGCGCGCAGAAGGGCTTTGAAGAGAATTTTGTGCAGCGCTTCTCGGGTGATGTGATTTTGGTGTCCAAGGAGGAAAAAAAGGACGCGGTGTTGTTTTCCATGATGGGTGATTCCATCAAGGTGATGAACAACTACATCGACCTGGAAAAAATCCTGAAAAAGCAGGATTATATCGATGATTATCTTCCGTTAACGCGGGGCATCGCGGTACTGCTGGGGTTGGAGGACACTTTCTTCGGGGTGTACGCCATCGGCACCAACCTGGGGGATTACCAGCGCATGTACCATAACAATGTGGAGATCACCGAAGGCAGGGCCTTGAAAGACGGCGAGCGCGGCATCCTCATCACCGAATACACCAGGGAACAGATCTATAAGTTCACCGGGCATTGGATTGTGCCCGAAGGGTTCGAGGTAAATTCGGAAACCCTTACTGATGACGCGCGCAGGGAGTTTCAGGCCGGAACCCTGCATACCGAGCATGACCTGGTGTTCATCGGGTGGGGGGAAGGCACGCTGAATACCGATATCCGCCTGCCCATCAAAGGCATTATCCACTTCGCGGTTTTGAACGGGGTTCTGAATGAAGTGAGTATCATGGACATAGAGTCGTTCCGCGAGTGCTTCGGCTATTTCACGGCCGCGGACACGGCGGTGAAGCTGACCAAAGAGGAGAAAACCAGCCTTGACATGATGAGCGACGACGAGATCTTCGGCAGCGCGGATATCTTTACCGACACGGTAACCGATAAAGCCGGTTACGACGTGAAATCCCTCCAGGCCCAGACCGAAAAAAAATCCGGGCGCGTAAACCTGGATGAAGGGGCTTATAATTTTATCTCGGTGCGCTTTAAAAAGGATGTTCCCTTTGACCAGGGCAAAAAAAACCTGGAAGAGGCCCTGGCCGCAGGCGGCGCGGACGCCCGGATCATCGATTGGAAGACCGCCTCGGGGCAGGTGGCCCAGATGGCGGGCGCCATGCAGGGCGCGGTATCCATTTTCGTCTGGCTGCTCTTTTTTGTGGCCGCCATCATTATTTCCAATACCCTGAGCATGGCGGCTTTGGAACGAACCGAGGAGCTGGGCATGATGCGGGCCATCGGCGCGCTTAAGGGGTATTTTGTCAGCCATATGTTTATTCTGGAGACGTTTCTGCTCTCCGCTGTGTTCAGCGCCCTGGGCATTATCGCCGGCAGTATCGGCGTGCTTTTCCTGCGCCTGGCCGACATCCGCGCGGGCGCGAACGAGATGCTGCATATTCTCTTCGGCGGCGACTCATTCAAGCCGGTACTGGGTATTGCCGGAACCCTGGGCGGAATATTACAGTTGGCGATCCTGGCCAGTTTTGCCATGATCTACCCGATCATTGTGGTTACACGGATCAAGCCGCTGGACGCCATCAATAGAAATTAAAGCGAGGTGTGAATAATGGGAATTATCACGAAAATCAGTTTGAGAAACCTGGTACGGCAGCGGAAGCGCAATATTCCGTTGGGAATCTGTATCGCCCTGAGCATGTGTATCCTGATTGTGGTCTTCGCCTACACCAGCGGCATCACGGATATCCTGTTCAATAAGATTATGACGTATGCCTTCGGCCATATCAGGGTGGAGATGACGGAAAACACCAGCCAGATGAGACAGGTGATCAGGGACCTTGACCGTTTTGAGAAGGCGGCACGCGAGGTGATCCCCGGCATCGGCGAGATGTACGGCGAGGTCAACGCCTTCGCCCGCTGCCTGGGAAACGGTAAAAGCACCAGCCTCACCCTGGTGGGCCTGGATCTTGAAAACGAATATGAAAATTTCGCCAATCAATTGAAGGTTGTTGAGGGAGATCCCAAGGACGTGTTTCTTAATCCCGCTGAGGACGCGCTGGCCCTGTACAAACAGGCCGCGGACAAGCTGGATGTGCATGTAGGGGATGTTGTCCGGGTTCGCCTGAATACGGTTTCCGGCCAGGTGCAGAGCGCCCAGCTGACGGTGCGGGTGATCGCCAAGGCGGATAACGCGTTTATGGCCATGGCCGCCTTTATGCGCCAGGACAAGCTGCGCGGGCTGCTGGGCATGCGGAAACAGGAGGCCACGGGACTGATCATCAATATGAAAAACCTGGAAAACCCGGCCGTGGTCATTGAAAAGGCCAACAAGCTGCATGATATTTTAAAACCGGGCACGGCGGGCATTACCGCCGTACTGACCGCCGGGCGGCAAAACGGGCAGGCGGGTGAACCGGCCGCTGGTAACAACAGCGGCGCGGGCAGCAATACCACTGCGGGCGGCGGCCCTGCGGCGCAGGCCAATCTGTTCGCGTTGAAAACGGATGCCGAGGCGAAGACCCTCTATGAGTCGCGGTTAAAGCTGACCGCCGGCGATATCGCGTCCTTCAAGGATATCGAAGACGGTGTGTTGTTAAGCGAGAAGACCGCCGCCGATCTGCGCGTGAAGCCCGGAGACACCATCGGCTTCACCTACCATACCAGGTTTGAGAACCAGGCGCGGAGCGACACCCTCAAGGTTGTTGGTTTGTTTCAGCCGGCAGCGGAAACACAGGGCGCGGCCTTTGTCAACGAGGAGGTGTTCTATAAGCACTATTTCAAGGACCTGCCCCTGGAGGAGCCGGTATTTGATCAGAACGATCCCCTGGCCCCGGCCCTGGTGCCGCAGTACAAGCTGCTGGAACGCACGCCGGACACGGATTCCAGTATGAAAAAGATGCAGGAGGTACGCAAGGGAGACTGGAAGGGCGCGGTGGTGGACGTGGCCACCATGTACGAAACCGCCAGCATGATTATCAACCTTCAGTACGTGCTTAATTTTATCGCCATGGCCGCCATTCTGATCCTGTTTATCGTCATCCTGATCGGGATCGTCAACACCCTGCGCATGACCATCCGCGAGCGCACAAGGGAGATCGGCACCAACCGCGCCATCGGCATGCAGCGAAATGACCTTATCAACTCGTTTGTGGGTGAGATCCTGCTCTTGGCGGTCATCTCCTGCGCCGTGGGCCTGCTTGCGGCCTTCGGCCTGATGCAGCTTCTGCACCTGATCAGGTTTGATCTCTCGGACAATCCGTTAAGCATTCTGTTTATAGACGGTCGCCTGCACTTTGTGCCCAGGATCAGCCTGATTTTCTTGAGTTTTTACGTAATAAGCGCTATCTGTTTCTGTGTGGCCTTTTTCCCGTCACGCAGGGCGTCACGCATGTCCGCCGCAGACGCGCTTCGTCACTACGAATAAGGAAGGAGAAGAATTATGAAAAGCATATATAAAAGAATCGCCGTCACGCTGGTTTTCAGCTTTATATTCGGCAGCGCACTCTGGGCCCTGCCCACAGGAAATGAAATTCTTTCGGCTGTCGACCGCCAGCAGTCCATGAATACGGATATTACGGCCAAGGTCAAGATTACGCAGCAGAGAACCGACCAGGGCGTGCGCGTGCTGGAATGCGTGTTCTACCGCAGGGACAAGGACGACGCTTTTCTGATCGTCATGACCGCGCCCGATTCCGAAAAGGGTAACGGTTACTTAAGCGACGGAGACAACATGTACATGTACCGCCGCAACACGCGTACCTTCCAGCACGTGGGTCGCGATGAAAAAATCGGCGACTCCAACGCCAGCATGGGCGACATGGAAAGCCGCAAGTACTCCGAGCTTTACAAGGTGGCCAAGGACACGGGCGGCAAGGAGATCATCGTGGAGGAAACCCTGGGCCAGGCCAACATCCCCGTGTACCGCGTGGAGGTGACGGCCAAGGTGAGTGACGTCAAATATCCCAAACAGGTGATCTGGGTTACGCGGGACAATTTCCTGGTGCTGAAAAGCGATTCCTACTCGCTTTCGGGAACGCTTATGGAAACCGCGTATTACACCCAGTATACGGTCATCCAGGGCAGGTATATTCCGCTATGGCAGAAGTTCATCGATCGCTTTGAGGTGGGAAACATGTCGGTAGTGGAGCTTTCGGGCATTTCGCTTAAAAAAATCGACAATACGGTGTTCACCAAACCGTATCTGGAAAACCTGAGTAAATAGCGGGGATAGTGCATGCGAACATTGATTATTATAGGTTTTGTGATTTTCTTTTGTTCCTGGGCGGGGTTCGCCCAGGAGCCGCCCGCCGGCCCGGCCATTACGGATGAAGACCCGTTTTCCGACGGGACCGATATTGTGGTGCCCAAGGAAAAGGTCGAGTCCGATGACGTAACCAAGGCCCTGGATACGGAATCGGTCACTCTGACCGGCGAAATTATGGGACAGTTCGGGTACGATTTTACGCGTGATTTCCTGACTTCGTCCCACCCGGATTTCGACAGCAACATATACAGCGCGCTGTTAAGCGCCGACCTGCTGCTGGATGTGCGGCTGAGTAAGGGGTTTAAGGCCTTCGCCGACCTGGGTGTGGGGTACCTGCCCCAGGGTATGCAGGTTGCGCATAATTTTACGAGTCTGGACCCCTTTAATCCCGGTGATTATATCCTGGGCGAAGACACCGACCTGGCCTTGATTCTTAAAGAATTCTTCCTTGATATGAACATCGCGGGCACGGTGTACTTCCGCCTGGGCAAACAGGTGCTGGTCTGGGGGCGCGGGTATTTCTGGAATCCCACGGACCTGTTGAACAGGGACAAGAAGAACTTCGCCGATCTGGAGGCGCGCAGGGAGGGTATATACGGCCTGAAGGTGCAGGTCCCCTTCGGCACGGCCCTCACCCTGTATGGATTTGTGGACGCCACGGCCGCGGAGAATCCTTCGGACTTTGCCTTTGCCGGCAAGGCCGAGTTCCTGGTGGGCAATGTGGAGATGGGGCTTTCGGCCTGGGGAAAAAACAACAAGGTACCGGTGTTCGGATTCGATATCTCGACCAGCCTGTTTGATTTCGATGTCTGGGGCGAGGCCAGCCTCTCCTACGGCGACAACGGTACGTACCTGCGGACCGACGGCAGTACGTATACGTTTTCCGACCAGCTTGTCACCCGCATCTGCGTGGGCGCGCGCACCTACCTGGATTTTTTGGATGTCCCGGACCGGATCATGCTTCTGGGCGAGTTCTATTACAACCAGACGGGGTATGATCAGAATATGTTCGACAAGCTTGATGCCGCGCACCTTACGCTTTTTCTGGCCGATTATTATATGCAAAACAATTACGGGCAGTTTTACGGCGCGTTCTTTTTCAGCCTTACGCGTTTTATCGTCAGCGACATGACCCTGAATATAAAAGCATTGGGTAATTTCAGCGACCTTTCCTGTGAGGTGTTCACCGGCGTAAGCTATTCACCTGTGTATAATTTCACCATGAGTTTCGACCTGGTGGGGTTTATCGGCGCGGAAAACATGGAGTACACGTATAACGGCAATGTGTTCGGGGGTCTGCTCACCCTCTCCATGACCTTTTAGGCCGAGAGATTGTTCACAAATATCTATTTGATGCACATATCTATTTACGGACGCAGAAGCACTTAAAATTGCATCGGAAAAATTATTTGACAGCCGCAATTATACCAATTATTGTTTATATTACTTTTACTTTAAGGAGGAATATATGAACAAGAAATCAAAGGTCATACTCGGTATCCTGTCGGCGATGTTATTATTAGCTGGATGTGCGAGTGTCGGTAAATCGTTCAAGTACAAGAATATTGGTATACTGCAAATCGGTACGACCACCCAGGATGATGCCGTAAATAATTTCGGTGAGCCTTATAAAACAGAATCCATTGAAAATTCAGATGGTGAATATGAAATTATGAGATATATCTATGGTTTTGGAACGCTGGCAAGCTCGGCGGCACGAGTATTATTTCTCGAATTCAAAGGCGGCGTTTTAAATGCGTATATCTATGTCAGTGGTTTTGATGAAGACGCGACCATCTTTGATGAAGAAGCGGCAAGAGAAGTAAAGACGAAAGCGGCGACTAAGGCGGAAGTGAAGCAATCCCTAGGTGAACCATCAGGAAAGGCAATATATCCGACAACGTTGGAGGATTTTAAAACCGATAAAAAAGGCGTGTCGGAATCATGGGTATGGGCATATACATCAAAATCTAAAGGCGTCAGTGTCAAAAGTATAAAGAGTAAAATCGCTCATATATATTTCGACAAGAATGGAAAGATATTGGGAATGGAAATTAAAGTCGAAAACTAAAAACGCCGGAAATTAGTTTTAAAATTGGAACCCCAGGTCAAGGGCAAAGGGCACCCAATTGCCCCCGGTAACCAGCTCGCGGCTGAGCGGGAATTGCGTATAGATACAGAAGCTGGTAAAGTCGAACACATAAAGATACAGCCCGGCCCCGGTTGAAAACAGGAGGCCGTCCTGGTCCGTGTCAATCAGATTATAATATCCGGCATCAAAATAAAATACGATACCCGGAACAATGTCCGGCCGCCCCACTGCGGGCAGGTTGGTGCGCAACTCAAGGTTGCAGACCGCTTTAAAGGGCGCGGCGAACCTGTATTCCTCATACCCGCGCAGGGCGTGGCCCAGGGCGGGAAATGCCTCTCGTCCGCCGAATGTATTAAGAATATTAAGGGGAATATTGTTCCCCGCGGCGTAATCGATACGAACATTAATCCCCAGGTACATACTGAGGATATTGAATATGGAGGTGGGATCAAGGTCCCAGAGCGGTACAAACGCCCTGGCCGTGGCGTTCAAGCGCAGAAAATCGGCGGTGCCGTACACATCGTTCAAAAAGAATTCCGGACCCCATTCAACGGACGCCTCGGCGTAGCTTCCCGAAAGTATCCGGTGGGGATTGTTAAGGCGGATGTCGTTCCAGTTAAGTCCCGCGAACAATGAATTTTGCAGCAGGCCCTTCTTATCCGCCTGATTGCTTTTGAACACAAGCTGCGGAGAGCCCGTGTTTTCATCGTGTAACTGCAGATCCAAACGAAGCCTGTAAAACAGAAAGCATTCCAGCCCGTTTGCCTGTATTCCGGTGTTCCAGGTGATGCCCTGGGCAAGGCCGATATCAAAACGCCCGTTTACCCGCCAGTAGTAAGGGCTGGTCTCCGGGTCATAACCGGCCTGGCTTCCGTCATAATCCCGGCCGTCAGGTGTGAGAAAATATCCGATATTTTCGTATCCTCCCCCTATGTAGAGCCAGAAGATGGTGTCCAGGTCCGGGAATATATGCACACCCCGAAAACCGATACCCAGGTCGGCCCCCCAGATCCGCAGGCCCGGATCGAAAACCAGGGGTTCCCGTGATTCGGTCTGTGCGGCAAGTTTTACGGTCGGCAGCAAACAGATGCTTAAGAGAAAAATAAAAAACGCGGTGCGTGTTCTCATATGTAACTGTTCTCCTTGGTATATAATCATTGTAGTTATCCTCCCAAAATTAGCAACACCGAATTGAATATAAAATACAAACTATATATAATTATCGCATATTTGGGAGTATATTCTTTTAATATATGGGTATTTTTTTGCCGAAAAATCTCTTGTTTTGCATCACATTTGTATGCGTATGCGCATTGGGGGCGTGGCCGCAGCAGCACATTACGGACGCACAGGAGGTATTGGCATTTGCCGATTGGCTGTATGAACAGGGTGAGTTTTCCAGGGCCGTGGGCGAATACCTGCGATTTTTATTTTTAAGCAAAAATCGTTCCGATCCGGCCGTCATCTACAAAATAGGATTGTGTTACAGATACGCGGGAGACTACGGAAAGGCCGTCAAAACATTCAGCGGTCTGCTTCCATTTATATCCGACGGGTCGTTAAAGGAAGATACCTACTATCAGCTTGCTTATTGTTTTTTTTCATTGGAGTCCTATAAAGATTCACTTGGGGTCGCCGTGCTTACCGGCGAGGGGGACGAAGCACAAAACGGGCTGCTTTTGTTGCTGCAGACCGCCGATACACTCTGTTTAAAGGAGTGGCGGAGAGCGCTTGCTTTAAGTACCGCATATTTACAGCGGACGGATACGGAGCTCGACCAGGTTGCAGTAGAGTTTCAGCAATTGGCCCGGGAAGGCGGTGTGGCTCCGCAAAAAAGCCCTGTGTTTGCGGGAATACTTTCCGCCGTAATCCCCGGCAGCGGCAAGATTTACGCGGGCCGCTTTATGGATGGCCTGATTTCCATGGTTACCGTGGGTATATTCGGGGGTATGGCCGTTTACAGTTTTTACGATGAGGGTATGGGATCGGTGCGGGGCTGGATTTATACGGGTGTGGGCGGTATATTCTACCTAGGAGATATTTACGGCTCGGTTACCGCGGCCCTGATGTATAACAGGGAACGGGAGGACAGGATTATTCTGAGGGTAAAGCAGATTGTCGGCAAAGATTTTCCTTAATATTCTGTTATTGGTTTTGGCCTGTCTGTTTTCGACCGCGACGCTGGGGGCCGAAAGCCCGGAAACGGGGCTGGCGGATTATTATTACGCGCACGGGATGTACGCGGAGGCTGTTACCGAATATCTGCGTTACATTTTTTTTAATCCGGGGTCCGGGGGGCTGGATACCGTGTACTCCAAAATCGCGCTTTGTTACGCGGAACTGGAAGAATGGCGGAAGGCGGAACGCAGCCTGGGTAAGGCCATAGAGTCGGCCGCGGATGATGAACAAAAGCGTGAGTATACCTTCAGCCTTGTTGAGATATTTATTGCTCAAAAATCATATAAAAGGGCGCTGTCCCTTTTAAGTGAGCTGCTTGAGCGTTCGGCAGACCGGAACACAACGCAGCGCATTCTTTTTTTACGGGGTGTTGTGTATATCTATTTATACGATTGGCCCAAAGCCGCGGACTGCATTGGCCGTTATGTAAACGATTCACAGACCATGCCGGAGGAGCGTAAGGCGAAGATATACAAGCTCCTGGACACGGCCCGGCATCTGCCGTATAGATCAAAGGACATTGCCCTGTTCCTGTCCATAATCCTGCCGGGGGCAGGCCAGGCCTACGCGGGCGACGCGGGCCAGGCGCTTAACGCCCTGCTGGTAAACGGCGCGGCCGGGGCACTTACCGTTTATACCGCCCTGGACGGATATTATCTTGATGCCGGGATATTGTTTTTATTTGTGTTTTACCGGTATTACCAAGGGAACCTGTATCACGCGCAACGGTTGGTACGGGAGTATAACCTTTCATTAAACAACGGGATTGCGCGGAAATTACTGTCACTCCTGGCCGACACGGCTGATTGAGGGCCGCTTTTGTGGCGCAAAAATGTATCAATTTTCAAGATAATCGGTACGATGAGATAAGTAAAGGATATACATGAAGATACGGCCCTTGAAGCATCCAAAACTGGAACTCACCAACAAGGGGAAACTCACCCTGTTTTTTATCGGCGTCGGCAGCGCGTTCTCCAAAAGGCAGAATCAGACCAACCTGCTGTTGATCAAGGGCGGGGACCATGTTCTCATAGACCTGGGCACCAAGGGGCCGCAGGCACTGTATAACCTGGGTTTGAGTGTGGCACAAATTGAAAATATCCTGATAACCCATTCCCATGCCGACCACATCGGGGGCATGGAAGAGATAGCGCTTACCGGGCGGTATGTCACCAAAAGAAAGCCAAATCTGATCATCACCGAAGCCTATCAGCATATTTTATGGGATATGTCCCTGCGTGGGGGAATCGCCTTTAACGAGGATAACGCCACCAACACCCTTTCCATTTATGATTTTTTTAACATCATCAGGCCGGTCTATCTGAACAACTACCCACGGGAGTGCTTCGGGATACAGGTGGGAAACATAAACCTGAAGCTTATGCGCACCAAACATATTCCGGATAGTTCGGACAGTTGGAAAAGCTCCTTCTGGAGCTGCGGTATTGTGATAGACGATACGATTATGTTTACAAGTGATACCCGTTTTGATCCTGATCTGGTTTATGATTTTGAAAAAAGCTTCGGTTTTAAGGCCATCTTCCACGACTGCCAGTTTTTCACCGGCGGGGTGCATGCTTCTCTGGAAGAAATAAAAAACTTTTCACCCGCCCTTAAAAGAAAGATGTACCTTACCCATTACGGTGATAACTGGGAAAAGTTCGAGTTAAAAGTGAAAAAATACGGTTTTGCCGGACTGGCCCGCCAGTCCACCTTCTATGAGTTTTAAACCCTATCCGCTTACGTACTTTACCCGGCATACCCCACGGAACGCGCAGTTGTCGCAGCGCGCGGCCGCCTCATCCGCGTGCAGGCTGTAATCACCGGCCCTGAGCCGGTTGATCATAAGCGTAATCTTCTCTTTCATTATTTCCACGGCGCGCTCTATTTCCTCTATTCCACACAAGGCGCGGGACTCCGCGGGGTTTAGTACGTGCACGTATTTGCCGTTTTCAAAGGAGTAGTATGATGCCGCATACACGTGCAGGTTCTGTTTTTCCATGAGGTAGAAATAGAAAGGCATCTGAAAATCGGAACGGCCGTGGTCATCAGCCGGAATATCTCCGGCGGAAGGCGTACCCTTTTTTTTATAGTCTATGATGATATGGTTTCCGTCCTTCACGGAGATTCTGTCTATTTTGCCGCGTAAAGCCGCCTGCGGTGCGTCCCAATCGCACTCAAGCTTCTGTTCCAGGGCGTATACCCGGAAATCCGGAAAGGTCCGGGCCTCAACCTCTAAAAAACGATCGAAGTTTTGCAATAGATTTTGTTTTTCATATTCCCATACCGGTGCCGCCGGCAGCGGCTCACCGGCATAAAAATACCTGTCCAGCAGTGCAATGCTGCGGGTTATTATACCTGCATATTCTCGGTTTTTCCCCTGTTCAAAATTTCCGCCGCCGTCTTTCAGCTCTTTAAAAAACAGCTCAAAAACGCGGTGGATAATGTTGCCTATCCACAACGGGTCAAGCAGCTGCGGTTCGTAATTCTCAGGGGTCAGCTCCAGGCCTTGTGAAAGCAGGAACTCGAAGGCGCAGTCCAGGAACATCCCAAGTCCCGTGGGAGATATCCGCAGTTTTCCCTTTTCGTGGGGCAGTCTCTGCAGCAGTACGCCGGCAAGAGAGGTGTCATTCACCGGTGAGGCCAGGTAATCTACGGTTTTGGGTGAAAGCACGGTGTTACAGGCCCGGAAAAACCCCTGCTTTTGCAGCGGAGAAAGTCCCTCCGGTACTGTGTGGCGGCCGCCCGCGATTGCGGATTTTTTTACGACCCCGGCCCCCGCCGCTTCGGATACTTCCGCGGCCCCTATTGATCCGGTATTTTTTACGGCCTTGACCTTGACCTTAGACGTACCGCCCTTCCACAACTCAAGCTCCATACGCAGAGGGTCACGGTCCGTAAGATGTTCCTCATCCCGGTATTCCCGTATACTGCCTTCGGAAAGGAAAAATCCGGGCGGAAGATGGGAGTCTGAGAAGTCCCTGCGGGAATAGCTTATCATGACATTTTCGCCGGATCGCAGGTAAAGCGAGAGTAACGCGTCGCTCAGATCAAGGTCCTGGCGCTCAAGGGCCGCCTCCTCATCAACATGTAAAAAGGGGAACTCAATGATAACATAACGTGTATTGGCCTGCGAGGCGTTGATGATAAAATGGTAGGGGGGCTGAATGCCCGCGGACACACGGTATGGGTATACGGCTATGCCCCGCCGGGGACTCTGTTCGACATATTTCTTTTTGGCAATGACAGCCAGCCAGAGAGAAAAAGCGGATTCCGGGGCCGGAAGTTTTACCTTGGCGCTGTCGTCGATAAGCTCCTGTAGCAGTCTGAGCGCGAACTCATAATATACAGAGGCGTCGTTTGCAAAAAAAGACGCACTGAAAAATGTATCGGTAAAGTTCTTCATCCGTGTGTACAGTTCCGAAAAATCACGCGCGGTATTAATGGAGGTGATCCGCTTTTTCAATTTAAAATAGAAATCCGAGATCTCTGTGAGCTCCTCCGCGGAATAGTCTTTGCTATGGGTCAGGCGCCGGAAGTTATACCGCCATACATCGATTTGTTTTCCGCGGTTCGCATAATTTTTCAGACAGTTAAAGCGTGTACCGAAACGCACCAGCTCCCGGGCCGGGCCGGCGTTTTTCCAGGGAAGCGCGCAGTCATGCACCAGCGCCGCGATTTCCGTAATCGAAAAACCGGACCGGTATACCTGCCTCAGTTGGGAAAGAAAGCTTACGCCGGGGTAAGAGCCGAGGTCTTTGCCCTGGTGAAAATCAAGCTGAAGCCCAAGCAGCCTGGCCTGTTCTTTCAAATACGATGCTATGCTATCCGGGGCGGCCAAGGTAATCATGATGTTTGAAGGCGGCTCGCCTCCGTCCAGCAGCCGGCCGATTTTAAGAAGTACGGCCTTCACCTCGGCGAGGGTATTGGGAAACACCGTCAACTGGGGCGGGGCGGGCATGGCCAGCTCCACGGTCCGCACACAGGGGATCGGTCTTCCGTTCGGCCTGAGGGTATCAAGGGCCGGAAAATCCCTGATCACCTCCGGGAAAAAAACCAGGTAGACTGTCTGATCAGGCTGCGGGACGGCCGGTTCGTAATCCGGTTCGTACAGCCGATTGGCGTTCAGAAACCCCTTATATCGTTCAAGCAAAAGTTCAAGGTCGTGCAGCTTGCCTTTATCCGGTATCCGGGCAAGACTTGTTTTCAGTTCCTTAAAACGGTGCAGTACGGGCAGCAGGCCGCACAGGTAGTTCAGGTAGGCGCCCGAGTTTTGGGCAAACTCCGGTCGAATCAGGCTTTTAAAATAAGCGTGTTCTTTATTTTCGGCGCACAAACTGTCAGCGAACAGGATGCGGATATGATTATTTACCGGAACCACGTCGGGGCGCGCTCCGATCACCTGTTCCTTGAACTGGTCCCAGGAAATAAAACGGCTGTTCGGGCTTACATCAAGGGCGGCGGCCTCCAGGGCCTGTCTCTGTATTACACGGGCCGCCACCTCAGACGGGAAAACGAATACGGTTTGCTCCGCCTGCAGGCGGGGCACAATAATATCTTCAATTAATTGCATTTCTTTGCGTAATCTCTTGCAGCCTTTGCTTTACCGCGGCCAGCCTGCCGTTCAGACTGGCTATGGTTTTTTCCAGGCGCTTTTTTTCGGCCGTGAGGGCCGTAAGCGGGTCCTTGGCCTCATCTTTCTTTATAAAGCCGGTATGAACCATATCCGGGCTGAAGTCGGCCTTGAGGGCGGTCTCGGCCTGCTTGCGTAAGGCGGGGTCCCTGATGGCGGAAAGGCTTTTCATATTCTCATAGCCCAGGCCGGGATCGATGTCCATGGCGGCGAGCCTGATAAAAAGACGCGCGCTGCCGCTTTTCATTTTCAGCGTTCTATTAGTATAATCTTCGAAGTTCAGCCCGTGCCTGTTGCACAGCTCCATGGCATGGGTCAGAACCGCGCCCAGTTCACGGATCAGACTGCCGTGAGCGCCCAGGAAATCGCGCTTGATTCTTCGGGTGAGTTCCCTAAACTCGGGGATGGTGTCAAACCCATTATCATATATACCCTGTTTTTCCGCGGTAAAAAGCAGGGAGTGGAAGATAGCGCGGAAGGCGCCGGTGTGGCAGCGCGCGCTGATGGGGGAGTGTGTCCTGGTAAACTGGATATGATGCGCAAACTCGTGAATGACGGTATACAACAACGCGTTATCGGTCTGCATATTTTTATTATGGATGATGATTTCACGGGACGCGGGCTTGTACAGCCCGTTTACCTTTTTACTTTTCTTACCCGAGAAAATAACGAAAAACTCTTCCACATTCGGGTCCAAACCCAAAAGCAGATTTTTCACCTGGTCCTGATTCATATCTTTACGCTTTTTTTATTTTATACTACTTTTAGGCCAAGGAGTAAACAGATGCCGGAAAAGGAAAAACAAGAGAAAAAGGAACTCACCCAGGAGATAAGCGCTGAAAAAGAACGGGAAAAGCGGAGGAGGTTTTTCAGCCACCTGCGCCGGGCGTTCGGTACCAAAGGGGTTTCCCTGCTTGGTAAGGGAGTAGGGGGAATCATCGACGAGTACAAGGATTATAAGGAAAAAAAGGGCGAGTTGATTGAAAAGTACGAAGCCTACGAAACCGTAGTCGCCGGTTCAACGGATAAGATCGAATATTACGTGCTGCTTTTTCTTTCATGTCTGATCGCCACGATGGGTCTTTACCAGAACTCCGCGGCAGTCATTATCGGGGCCATGATCGTGGCGCCGCTTATGGGGCCTGT
The DNA here is from genome assembly GCA_964638895.1 of uncultured Spirochaetaceae bacterium. GTDB lineage: Bacteria > Spirochaetota > Spirochaetia > SZUA-6 > RPPD01 > JAFGGG01. Next base: position 17,053 of record CAZWYY010000057.1, read on the forward strand.
GTTCGGCCTGTCCGCCGGTATTTTATGGGGCTCGGGCAAAACCCTGTGGGAGTCGATTACCACCTTGATCAAGGGCACGCTGGTAGTGGTAGTAGTAACCGGGGTGCTGTCCTTCTTCATTCCCGGTATTGTACCCACGCCGGAGATGTTTAGCCGAACCAAACCCTCTTTTTTTGATATCATCGTGGCCCTAAGCTGCGGTTTCATAGGGGCGTATGCCTTCGTGAATAAGCGGGTATCCTCGGCGATTCCCGGAGTGGCCATCTCGGTCGCCCTCATGCCGCCGTTGTGTACCGCAGGCATAGGGATCGGGTTGCAGCGCTGGGATATGGCCATGGGAGCGGGTCTGCTTTATGCCATCAACCTGGTGGGTATTTCTATGGCCGCGTTGATTGTGTTTTATCTGGTGCGGCTGCATCCGCAAAGCGACGATAAACGCGAGTTCGTAAAAGTGGCGCGGCGCGCCATCGGGTCTTTTATCATCTCACTTATATTTATGTTGATCATCTCGCTTCCGCTGGTGTATTTCACCGCTACATCGCTTGAATATACGCTGGAAAAGGATACCATCTACAGCCTCCTGCACGAGTATTATCCGCGGGACAGTGTCTATTCGTTTGAGGTAATCCCCGGGCAACCCGAGGAAATCCGGGTGGTATTGCTGCACCGGGAGGCTGTAACACCGGATCATAGTCTGATGGAAAATGAGCTTACGCGTAAACTGAAGAAACCCGTAAACTTGGTGTTTTATTCCATCAATGAAATAAACCAGGAATAATGCGTGAGTCATATCGGTTCTTTCCCTTTTAATTATTTGCACTGGTTTTCCGATAAAGGTGATAGGGGGTGGACGTGGGCGTACGGCGTATTATTCTTGTTATAATTCCGGTGGTGTTACTCGTATCGGCGGCGGTGCTGCTTACCGTATCCATTGCCATGGCCATGGACAGACCAGATGGGTACGACCAGTCCTTGCTTGAGTTGATCGCCCTGCCCGGGCGCTTTCTATTTGCCGGATTTTTATGGACCGCGTTTTTTATTCCCCTGTATCTCCTGGCCAACGCCTACCTTCTCTGCCGGTTTAACAAGCGCGCCATGGTGACCCTGATTTTGGCGCTGTTTCCTTTTATTACCGTAAGCCTTCTTGTGAAGGTCGTGTTCGGGCAGGAGTTCCCGGACTCGCTGCTTTCCGCGCAGATCAGGATGGCGCTGGGAACGGTGGGGGGCGGCTTGCTTTTATTTTTCTGCCTTATCATCCAAGTAATCGTCATTGCCCTGGTTACCCAGAATATGAACGAAGAACGCGGCGGCTCCGCCGGCCGACGGGAATACCGGGGGAACCCGCATACCGTGCCCCAGGCCCTGCCCGTATCGACTTCATTACTCCGTACGCACACTTCCGGCGTGCGGGAGGTCCGCCGGCTGCCTCTGCTGCAGCTTCCCGAGGCCGGCCTCGAAACGGAAGACCCGGCCGTCCCGGCCTGGCAGGAAACATACGAACCGGCGGCGGACGCATGGCCGCGGGAGGAAACCGCGGTGTTAACCTATGCTCCTGAAGCGCCGGAAACCGCGGCATCGCCGGAATCGGCTTACGTACCGGCGGCTGTCCCCGTAGGCACACAGGCCGGAGATAACAAATCAAAACCCTCCGTTAAACGCGGCGGTACATATTCCATACCCCTGAATGAAATATTAAGAGAGTATGATGCCCAAAAATACTGGGAGATCGACGCGGCCACAAGGAATATGGCGGAGGTGCTGAAAAATACCCTTGAGGAGTTTAAGATACAGGCCGAGGTTACGGGAATTCAGAAGGGTCCGGTGATTACCATGTTCGAAATTCTTCCGGCGCCCGGGGTCAAGCTCTCTAAAATAGTCAACCTGGCGGACAACATCGCTCTGCGCCTGGCCGCATCCAGGGTGCGGATAGTGGCCCCCATACCCGGCAAGCAGGCGGTGGGCATTGAGATTCCCAACAAGCACCGCTCCCTGGTTTCGCTGAAACAGATCGTCACCAGCAGGGAGTTTCAGGAAAGCAGATACGAGATCCCGCTTGCCCTTGGAATGGACATCACCGGCAACATCCAGGTGGTGGACCTGGCCCAGATGCCCCACCTTTTGATCGCCGGGGCAACGGGTTCGGGCAAATCGGTGTGCGTGAACTCCATCATCTGTTCGGTGTTATGCAAGCGCTCCCCGGAAGAGGTGAAGCTGTTATTAATAGATCCAAAGATTGTTGAGTTGAAATATTTTAACGATATTCCCCATCTGTTGACACCGGTGATAACCGAGGCCAAAAGGGCCTTTCAGGCCCTGCAGTACTGTACCTCTGAAATGGAAAGACGCTATGCATTGCTTGACTCGCTGTGTGTGCGTGATATTCGCGCCTATAATAAAAAAGTCAAAAAAAAGCATATCGCCACTACGCCGCTACCATATATCGTCATCATTATCGATGAGTTTGCGGACCTGATCGCCACTTCGGGCAAGGAGATGGAATCCATTCTGGCCCGGCTGGCGGCCATGTCCAGGGCCGTGGGTATACACCTGGTCCTGGCCACGCAGCGGCCGTCCATAGATGTGATCACCGGTTTGATCAAGGCCAATATCCCTTCGCGCGTGGCCTTTATGGTGGCCAGCAAGTTCGATTCGCGGATTATAATAGATTCCGTGGGTGCGGAAAAACTCCTGGGACAGGGCGATATGCTCTTTGTTTCTTCCTGGTATCCGTTTCCCACCAGAATCCAGGGCGCGTTCATCTCCGAGGAAGAGGTGGAGGAGCTGATCGCTTATGTGAAAGGGTTTGGCGAACCGGAGTATATCGACGATGAGATCTTTATCGATGAAGACGAGGAAGGCGCAATATTCGAGGGTGAGGCCGATCCCCTGGCGGACAAGGCCCTCGATATAATTCTGGCTTCCGGTAAGGCCTCAACCTCCTATTTACAGCGTAAACTCAAGATCGGCTATAACCGCGCGGCGCGGTTGGTGGAAGAGCTGGAGATGAGGGGGATTGTAGGACCGCCCAATGGGAGCAAGCCGCGTGAGATACTTCATGTACCTGATAACCCCTGAGCCGGAACCGTTTTGGCCCTGTATAGGCTTTAGCACCGGTAAGCTTGAAATTAGCGTCTTTGAGTTTATGAACATACATTTCTAAAGCACCCTGAACTGGGTGGGCGTAATACCTTCCAGTTTTTTAAACATGCGAATAAAGGTATGCCTGCTGTTAAATCCGCATTGGGTTGAAATGAAATCAATGGTATCACGCGTACCTGTGAGCATCTTTTTTGCCCTTTTTATACGCAGGTCATTGATGTATTCCTGGTACGACATACCCAGGTGTTCTTTCAGCAGGTAGGAGAGATGGCCCGTGGAAACCTTAAAGGTATCTGCAATCATTTCCAGTGAATAATCCCTGGACAGGTTGGTATCAATATAATCCATAACGGTTTCAATATCGAGTTTGCCCCGCTTATGGTTGTTGTATGAGTTGATGATTTTGATAAATAGATTGAATACGTACTGGGAAAGATCTATTACGTTCATTTCCTTGTATGCCTCGGTTATGTTTACGTTTTCCGGCACCGAGCCGTCATTCAGAGACAGTTTTTTCTTGGCTAAGATGATTCTCCCCGTAAAATACAGCTTTAGGTACAGCTCCTTCATTTCTGAGATGCTTAATCGCTTTTTTTGATTTCTGATGATAATGGTATTGAGAAACCCCAGGGCCTCGTCCCTGTGTCCTGAAAGAATAAGGTTTGCCAACCTGTTTTCATCTTCCGTATCGTATTGATACTTGATTTCATTTGTATTGTTTGTGGTATAAAAAGCAACCCTCTTAGGCCCGGACAGTGAAAGACTCAGCAGGGCGGATGAGGCCTCTTTGAAGGATTGCTTTAATCCCAATATGCCCTTATGCACCTTCCCGATGCCACAGAGTATGGAGATCCCCCGGACCGGGTCGTTTTTCCCGTCCAGTTCTTTGAGGTTGCTCAAGATCTCTTTGAGCATGGTTTGGTCTTTTATGTTAAAAACAAGGCACAAGGTGTTCTTTCTTACCTGAATGGTATGGGTGTGCGGAGCCGTGGCGTATGTGTTGATAAGTGAATGATAGGTTTCTTTAATTAGGCGCACCTGTTCTTCCCGGTCGTAGCGTTCAATGAATTCATTGGTAAGGAATAATTCCACCACAGCCGCCACGAATTGGTTGTCCGGGAAATAGATGCCTTCCTGGCTTAATATACCGCTTATACTGTCTTCTTTAAAGTCGAAATCTTCTCTTATTAGCTTTACCAGGTGCTGATCGGTTATTCTGGGAAGCGCGATATCAAGTTTCTTTCTGTCTTCCAAAAGGTTTTCAATATTGTTTTGCAGAAAAGTAAGATCGTCTAAGGAACTGAGATTTTTGATGGCCGACGGTCCGAAGAATGCAAACAGTTTGTTAATTGGTTTGTAGAGGATTTTACTTAACACAAACGCAACCGTCACGGAAAGCGCGATGATTGAAATACCGATAATGATCAGGATGTTTCGGATGGCAATGGGCTGATCATATATATCCTTGTACGGGATGGTGGCAACGTAATAATCCTGGCCTTTAACTCCCACAGAGCTTACGATAAGCCGCTCATCACCGAAATAATCGGTATAAAAAGGTTTACAGGCCTTGATCTGTCCCAAGATCTGCGGCGAGGTAATGGAGGTATATATTTTATTACGGTTTGAGTGTGCCAATACGATCCCGTCGGTACGAATAATAAAAAGGTCGCTGTTGAGCGAGGGTTTGTTTTGGTTAAGAAAGGTATAATAAAATCTCTCGGAGTAATTGATCATTATCAGATTATCCGAGGTGTCCGAATAGGCGAAGAAGTTCGGGTATACGTATTCGGGGTATATATCATTGATGTTCAGATAGAATTTGGCCGGTTTGGGATAACGCTGGAAATACGTGTTGAGTATCCTGTACTCAGGCAGATCGGGAAAATGAATTTTAAAGAAGGAATCGGTTTTTTCCGTCCCCTTATCCGTTATCACGATCCCCTGTTTGACGTTTATAAAATATACGCTGTGAAGGATGTCCTTGGATAGGTAATTGTATTCCTGCATGCCCAGCATGGGATGTCCGTGCGGGAAATCACGGACAGGGTCACGTGAGGCGTCCATGCGCTTGAAGCTGTAGGATGACATAATGCTTTGTATAGTATTGTCGAGGGAAAGCCAAATCGTTGAGTTGATCAGATTGCGGGTGATGAGATTTAAGGTTTTCTGCTGGCTTTCCACCACCTTATTTTCCAGTATTCCCAAATAGTAGTTTGTGGCAAAAAAAGTGACAATGATTATGATCACGATGATGGCGGTGATTGACAACAAGAGACGATAGAAAAAATGGGGTTTTATTTTAAATGTTTTTTCATGTGGTCCTTGCATGCTTTTTTACGCGAAGTTTATTTTACACTATTTTTAAGGTGAGTTCAAGGATAGCGGGGGAGGGTTGGCGTGGCAACCGTCAGCAGCCGCGCGCGCCGTCGTAAATTAATCTTTGATTTTATACCTAATCCGTTAAATTTGAACTGAGTTGATCCCGGATTTTATACCTTGCCGGATGTTTTTGTACTTTACAACAAAATTATAATTGTTGTACACTTTACGCTGCATCAAGTGGTTTGGTCCGGCTTAAGTTTTAAGCCGGACCAAAATATACCACATAATTTCAAGGAGGTATTATGAAAAAGGCGATTTTTACTCTTCTGGTAGTAGGCCTGCTTCTTTCACTTACCACCTGTGGACCGGCAACGGTAGATCCGAAGACCTTCAAAGG